>JAJAPZ010000041.1 GCA_020523905.1 Candidatus Obscuribacterium magneticum | reverse complement strand
CCAAACGGTATCTGTTCCTCTCTTTGTACATTCTGCCATGCCAACACTGACATGATCAGTTCACCATCAGAAATTTCTGACACCAATCTGAAATCATACGAAACCGACTTTACAACAAAAGACGGTGAGGACAGAAAATTCAAGATATCACTTTCCCCGGTCTATCTGGGGCCTGGGAAAGCAACCGGTGTAATCGCCACGATCAGAAATATAACCGAAATATCCGCAATGCGTTGGAAACTCGAAGAAAAACACAGTTTCCATGGAATGGTTGGACGATCCACAAGGATGCAGGACATTTTCGAGATAATCAGACAGACAAGTTCTACCAATTACCCGGTTCTCATCAGTGGTGAAAGCGGTACTGGCAAGGAACTAACCGCCATGGCTATTCACCATGAAAGTTCGAGAAAGGGTGCTCCTTTCATGCCGATCAATTGTGGCGCACTCCCGGAGAACATTCTTGAAAGTGAATTATTCGGCCACGTTCGCGGTGCTTTCACAGGAGCCATTCGTGACAAAAAGGGACGTTTTGAGCTTGCCGACAAAGGCACGCTTTTTCTTGATGAAATAGGTGAATTATCACCAGCATTCCAGGTCAAACTCCTCCGTGTTCTCCAGGAAAAACGTTTCGAACGCGTCGGCGGAGAAAAAACTATTTCTGTGGATGTGAGAATAATAGCAGCGACCAACCGTGATCTTCAAAAAATGATAAACGATAATACTTTTCGAGAGGATTTGTTTTATCGCCTTTCGGTGATACCGATAAATCTCCCTCCTTTGCGCAACAGACACGAAGACCTGCCTGGCATTGTAGATCAGATTCTCAAGGAAATCGGTAGTGAGACAGGGAGACAATCCATGAAAATCTCAAACGAAGCTATGGACGTGCTTCTTTCTTATTCGTGGCCTGGCAACATCCGCCAACTCATCAATGCTCTGCAATTTGCCTCGATTCGAACTGGCGAAAACTACCTTCTGCCAGAACACCTCCCACCCGAAATCAGAGGATCTGTTGCAGATTTATATCAAAATCATTTTATTAATGATGGTGGCTCAAGGATCAAACTAACCAGAAAAAGCGTAAAAAAAGCATTGTTTGAAACATCAGGAAACAAAGTGAATGCGGCTAAACTACTGGGAGTGGGGAGAGCGACTTTGTACAGGTTTTTGGATAAAAATCCTCTGTAATCGCGACCATTCCATCAATAGTGACTGTAATCCCCGGCTTTAACCTTCCCCCTGAAAACCCTAAAAACATAAGCAGTATAGAACAGAACCAGCGGCATTCCCAAAACAGCGACAACAAGCATCGTCTGAAGTGCCTTTTCTGATGAAGATGAATTATAAATATCCAAATACCCCACTAAATGTGGAAATAGTGCAAAACCAATCATAAATGCAGTCAAGATAATTGCAATCGAAGAGGAAATGAATGCTGCCTGAAAAGCTTCACGTCTTAGCATCAATACAACATTCAAAAACGCCGCTGAAACCAAAACTGGAAAAAGGAATGCGATCGGATATATTCTGAAATTCTCCATCAAGTGCGGATAAATATTAGTCGCTATAAAAACCATCAAAAACCAAAATACGATCACAACTGTAGATAATCTGTTTGAATTCCTTATCGCTTTCTCAAGCGTCTCACCCACCGTTTTGACTGAAAGATATAAAGCCCCATGCATTGAAAATACCACAAGATTCAGAAGTCCCATCATGAGCGAGAATGGATTCAGAAGTTCGATAAAAGTTCCGGAGTAATTCCCAGCCTGATCCAGCAACATTCCACGAAGAAGGTTCCCAGCTATTACGCCCAAAAGAAATGGTGCGATCGCACTTCCCAGACCAAAAGCAAAATCCCACGATCTTTTCCACACAGCCTTTCGTACCTGTCCTCTGAACTCAATTGCGCTTGCACGAAAGACCAACGCAGCCAGGAAAATCATTATCGCCGGGTAAAATCCGCTTAAAATAGCCGCATAAACAGCTGGAAAAGCTGCAAAAAGAGCTCCGCCAGCTGTCAGCAGCCACACCTCATTCCCATCCCAAACCGGTGCAATCGAAGCAGCATGAATATCCCTCTCCCTGACTGACTTGCTAAAAAGTTGCAGGAAGCCAACACCAAAATCAAATCCATCAAGAACTGCATATGCTGCAAAAAGAAAAACAATCAGCCAATACCAGATGACTTGCAGAAACATCACGCCCCCTCGGGACCATGTTTAATTTTTAGTTTCATCAGATAAATCCACGCACAAAAAACAAGAAGATAAACAACCGAGAACATAAGAATGGAAAAAACTATCTGTCCGGCTGGCACAGTGGTCGAAATCGCATCTTTAGTCTTAAGAATATTCATCACAACCCATGGCTGCCGTCCCACTTCTGCTGCAATCCAACCCAATTGGTTAGTAACAAACGGTACAGGAACCGAAAACAGCGCCAGTTTCAAAAAAAGTATGTTGCCATTTAGTTTTTTATTTTTGAGAAGGAACATGCCCCATGCACTTAATCCGATCAGATAAACCCCCAGTATGAACATCAGATGAAACGAAAAAAACGGCAATTTAAGAGGAGGCCATTCGTCACGAGGGAAATCATTCAAGCCTTTGACAACAGTATCCCGTGAGCCACTGATCAGAAAACTCAGAAGACCAGGAACGCGTATTCCCATCCTTGTTTCCTTGGCCTCAGCATCAGGAACGCCAAAAAGCAGCAAAGGTGCGTTTTTTTGAGTTTCAAAAAGCCCCTCGAAAGTGGCCAATTTCACGGGCTGGGTGTCTGCCACCTGGATAGCATGAAGATGCCCCAAGGGGAGTTGCAGCACTGCCGAGACAAAAGCAATCCAAAGGGCGATTTTCATCGAACATTTTGCAAATTCCATATGCCTTTTTTTCAACAGATACAAAGCCGCGACCCCAAGCATGAAAAAAGCCCCAGTCATCACAGCAGCATCAATTGTGTGGAAAAATCTCGGCAAAGTGGAGGGATTGAACACCGCTGACCAAAAATCTGTAAGTTCCGCTCTACCGTTAACTATGTGAAATCCAGCCGGTGTCTGCTGCCAGGAGTTTGCGACAATTATCCAGAAAGCTGAAAGAACCGTGCCCGTCGCGACCATGAGCGCCGAAAACCAGTACATCCTTCTGGAAATCTTGTTTTCACCGAACAACAGAAGACCGAGAAATGTCGATTCCATAGAAAAAGCGAGAATCCCTTCGGCAGCCAATGGTGCCCCGAAAATATCTCCGACAAACCTGGAATAAGAAGCCCAGTTTGTACCGAACTGGAATTCCATCGTAATTCCTGTTGCAACCCCTGTCACAAAAACAAGAGCCAAAAGTTTGATCCAAAACCGCGCCATTACACGATAAAATTCATTACCAGTTATCAATTGGAGGCTGAGGATAATAAAAATAAGGCACGCCAACCCGATCGAAAGCGGCGGAAAAATATAGTGAAATCCTATCGTCCCGGCAAACTGGACTCGTGCAAGCGTTACTGGATCCAAAGCTCACCCTTTTGTTTTGTTTATCTTAAGCCTTCCACAGGCCATGCAGATTGCAGTATGCCCGTACAGTGATCTTAGCAGATTTTACAGGGAATTCAGCTTTTGGTTCTTCACCGGGCCCGAGGTTCTTGCGGTAAACGAGATTATCCGCAAGCACTTCTATCCACTCGATATAATGCTTGTCTTCCATGGGATGCGCTATTGAACCCACCTTGACCAGCAAACCCGAACCTGTTTTTTCAACAACAGGAATATGTTTTTCTTTTGAAGCTTCAACTGTGTTTTCGGAAAACAATTTCATGTCCTCATCACAACACACCAATGCTCCAGCCCCCGGATGGACCATTTCCACGATATTCCCGCAAACATTGCATTTATAAATCTGATTCAAATTCGTCATTTTTCAACCCTCCAATGAATTAAATAATGTATAGCAACACACATACCAAAATCCGAGATGCAGTTTGTTTGAATTAAATATGTTAAAACGGCTGCTGACAATCAATAATCCGTGTTTCTATCCAAAATACTCACCATTTGAATGTCTCATGAGACATATCGTTTCTAATGCCGAGACGAGTCAGGACAAAATCATATCGAACCGGATCACGTGGCATAATTGACCGAAACATACTTGTTATTTCCAGAACAGTTCGAATATCAGCTTGCTTGCGCCTGGTAAAACCGAACTCCAAGCCCATCTTATGCATATGTGTATCCAGTGGAATTACAAGCTTGCTAGGAGAAACCTTGCTCCAGCAACCAGGATCTACTTGGTCTTTCCTTATCATCCATCGCATATACAGATTCAGCCGTTTACAGGCGCTTTTTCCAGACGGAGATGGCAACAAGCCCTCAATTGGACCGCCGAGTTTCTGTACAAACTCCGTTAAAGCCGGAAGAACCGTTTCATTGGTTTCATCAAAAGCATCCATAAAACAATGCTCAAGTGAACCGTATTTCTTTAAAACTGACCGGACTCCTATCAGCAAGGTGGATAATTCATCTCCCGATGTAAACCGGTGCTTGAAGCCCTTGAGATCCCGTTTAATTATCCTTGGATCTGAATTCACAAGATATTTATGTGGACTCCCCATGACATTGAGGACAATTTCCACACTTTTCAGAATCTGCTTAACCCTTCCATATGCAAGAGATGAGGCAATAAGCCCCACCAATTCCCTGTCACGATTGCTTTTATATCGATAAATGAACTCAAGTGGATCAGGATGAATCAATTCCCTCTTGTTATATTGAAAATAGAGCCGTTCCAGAAATTCATAAAGAGATCGTCTATCCATAATGCTTCAGACCAGATTTCCATCCCTGGCACAACAGATGCAACACAAAAGATAACAACCAGCTTGGAAGAAAGGTTTAATATGCAAAATTCAATCCCAGGAAATATAAGGGTCGGTGATGTATCACCAGATTTCGAATTGACCACCTTTGAACCCTCTGAAAACCGTTTTGGTGTTTTCAAATTGTCACATAGTATCTCCAAAAAGAAATGGACTGTTTTATTCTTCTATCCTGCCGATTATACATTTGTCTGCCCGACAGAACTTTCTGATCTTGGAGACTACTACATGGAAATCAAAGAACTTGGAGTTGAGGTCATTTCAGTCAGCACCGACACACAGTTTGTCCACATGGCCTGGCAACGCGAGGAAAAACTATTACAAAATATCAAATTCCCAATGGCTGCCGACCCGACAGGGAAAGTATCCCGTTTATTCGGTATTTATGACGAAAACACAGGTCTTGCACTTCGTGGAACCTTTCTGCTCAATCCAGAAGGTAAACTTGTTGGATCTGAAATAAATTCCTATAGCGTTGGAAGAAGTGCAGCTGAACTGACCAGAAAACTAGAGGCTTATGTATATGTGCATCACAATCCCGATGAGGTCTGTCCGGCAAATTGGGACGTTGGGCGAAAAACCATAAGACCAGCCAAAACAGAGGTTGGAAGAGTGCATGAAGCTTTAGCGTAAAATTGTCTTTTTTCCATAATAAATATGTTATGGAAACACGAACCCTTTAATGGCGCGGCATATTAATCAACTGGCGAAAATTGATCTTTACCTACACCGCACTCGGGACAAACCCAATCTTCCGGAAGGGACTCAAATGAAGTGCCTGGTTTGATACCCGCAGTCGGATCACCTTTTGCAGGATCGTATATATAACCGCAAGCATCACAAACATATTTTTTCATCTTAACCTCGGTTGTTTTTGTAAGACTCAATATAGTTATTTAGTTTTTTTGCCATCCGAATGCCAAACTCTCTGCACTGGATGAGTTCATTTTCCTGCGGGACATAGGTTATCTTCAATGGGGGTTCGGGCATCTCCACCTTCATGCTGCGCAGAACCTCAGCAATCTGTTCCGGAGCCTCACCACTCCAACCATGCGATCCGAATGCAGCCCCGATAAGATTTTTAGGACGAAGACCCTTCAAATACGTGAGAACATCCATCACTGAAGGGAAAATATTGTTATTCAACGTTGGTGAACCGACGAATAATGCTCCGGCATCCAGAACCTCCGCGGCAACATCGCTTCTAAAACATTTATCGACGGACATCAGGCTCACTCTCACACCGCCCTCAATAAGTCCATCGGAAATGGCTCTCGCCATAAGCTCTGTGCTCTCCCACATTGTCCCGAAAACAATCACTGCCTTATTGGTGGGTTTACGCTGCAGCCATTGCGTGTAATTATTGACGATCCAACTGACATTCTGCCGCCAGATCGGACCATGATCAGGGGCAATAATATCAAATTTCCACCCGGTCTTGGTCAAGGCATCAAGTCTGGATGAAATCGGTACAACAAGCGGCATTAAAATATTCGCGAAATATGTCGCTGCTTCTCTGTAAAGTACAGAACTGTCGATTTGGTCAGCAAAGCGTTCACTTGAAGCCAAGTGCATGCCGAAAGCATCCTGCGAAAATAGAATTTTATCTTCGGGCATGTATGTAACCATACTGTCAGGCCAATGGACCATCCTTGTCTCCTCAAACATAAGATGAACAGTCCCAAGGTCAAGACTGTCACCACTTTTTACCGGTTGTATTTTCAACTCAGGTCCATAATGTTTCAGTAGAGCTTCTGCACCCTTTATGGAAGCAATAACTTTCTCCGGTTTTACTGATCGAATCGTTTGTAGAAGTGCGCCCGTATGATCCATTTCGGCATGATTGGAAATAATATAATCAATTTTTGCCGGGTCGATTATTGAAGAAATGCGTGCAAGCATCTCATCATAAAAAGGCTTTTTTACGGTGTCGATCAGCGCTATCTTTTCACCCATTACGAGAAAGGCATTATATGTTGTACCGGATGAAGTGCGATAACCGTGAAAGTTCCTTACGGACCAGTCTATCGCACCGACCCAATAAACCTTGTCACTTACTTTTATTGCCCTAAAGGATATACTCATAACCAGTTCTTTTCATATACTTCAAAATGAGCCTGAGGATGTGCGCAAGCCGTACATACTTCCGGTGCTTTATCTCCTTCGTGTATGTATCCGCAATTTAAACAACGCCATACAACCTTTTCACCACGCTTAAAAACCGTACCAGTATTAACGTGCTTAAGAAAACCGAGATAACGTTCTTCGTGCAGCTTCTCAGCAACACTCACTGCCTCAAAAACCTTTGCAATTGCATCAAATCCCTCTTCTTTAGCGATTTTTGCAAAAGAAGGGTACATTTCACTCCATTCGTGATGCTCCCCGTGAGCTGCAGCTTTTAAATTTTCAGCAGTGCTATCTATAGTTCCTGCCGGAAATGCAGCGGTAATCTCTACATCTCCACCTTGTAAAAATTTAAAAAACCGCTTGGCATGCTCTTTTTCCTGTTGAGCCGTTTCTTCAAAAACATTCGAGATCTGAATCAAGCCTTCCTTCTTTGCCTTAGACGCAAAATAAGTATAACGGTTCCTGGCTTGTGATTCGCCAGCAAAAGCCGTCATCAGATTTTTCTCAGTTCTACTTCCTTTAAATTCCATGACACACCCCCTTGAATTCTGAAGAGATTAATTTTTGTTAATCAGACATTCTGATCAAGTGATCTTAGTTGTGATTGGTATTGCAATTGCAATACCAATATACATTCGGATATTATCTGAATCCGTTCGCGATGCATAGAAAGCTTTTTTATGAATTCTGGTTTTAAATTCAATGACACCGTTTCCTTGGTCTTATGCGGAGAAGCCGGGTCGGGTATTCAAACAATCGACGGAGCGTTGTCCCATGTTTTTGCTAATCTTGGTTATAATGTTTTTTCAACCATGGAATTCATGTCCCGGATCCGTGGGGGTAGCAATTCATCGTCAATCAGAATATCATCCAAATCCGTAACCGCTCCTGTCCATAAAATTGATATCCTGATTCCATTCGACACACAGGCAGTTTTACATGTTAGAGAGAGAATCACACCGTCCACATGTATAATTTGTGACGAAACACTCATCAAACCAGAAGGATTCTCAACGATAAATGCACCATTTTCTTCTCTTGCATTGGAAGCAGGAGGTAAACTATTTACGAATATCATTGTTGGCGGCCTTTTACTCGGGCTTTTTGATGAGGGTTTGGATAAACTGCATGAATATTTGAGAAATAAATATTCCAAAAACCCCGATCCTACATTTGTACAGAAGAATCTACTCGCAGCGGAAAAGGGATTTGAACTTGGCCGTAACATTAAAAAATCCTCCGGAATCAGTATTAGCATTCAAAAAGATCATTCTCGCGGCAATCAAATCCTATTAAGCGGTACTGAAGCAGTGGCGATGGGAGCACTGGCCGGTGGTTGTAATTTCATATCCTCCTATCCGATGTCACCCTCCACTGATATTCTTACTTTTCTTTCAAAACATGCTGACAAATTTTCAACCGCAGTCGAGCAAGCTGAAGATGAAATAAGCGCGATCAACATGGCACTTGGGGCATCATACGCAGGTGCACGAGCAATGGTTGCTACATCGGGCGGCGGGTTTGCACTCATGTGTGAAGGCGTTAGTCTTGCAGGGATGATAGAAACTCCAATCGTAATACACATAGGACAAAGGCCGGGACCAGCAACCGGGCTTCCGACAAGGACTGAGCAAGGCGATCTTGAACTGGCGTTATATTCAGGGCATGGCGAATTTCCAAGGATCATTTTCGCACCGGGGTCTTTGAACGAAGGATTTTTTATGATGTCCAAAGCTTTTGAAATGGCCGATCGTTATCAAATACCTGTCTTTGTCTTAACCGATCAGTATTTTCTGGATTCCGGATATAACACGGAACTTTTTGAACTTCCGGAAACATCAAAGGAAAGTAACATCATCAGAACCGAAGCTGATTATAAACGCTTTTTGCTGACAGACACTGGGATTTCTCCCAGGGGTGTCCCGGGTTATGGTGGTGGCATGGTTTGCGTTGACAGTGATGAACACGATGAAGACGCCCACATAACTGAAGATCTAGCTCTGAGAGTCAAGATGGTTGATAAAAGACTACGTAAAATGCAATCAATTGCAAAAGACACGATCAAGCCCAGTTTATATGGTGATCCCGAATATGAAATTCTTATCGTATCATGGGGGTCGAACTTGGGTAACATTGCCGAAGCAATCGATAGAATACGAAATGAAAATGGAGATTTAAAAATTGCACTGCTTCATTACAGTCAGGTTTATCCGCTTCATTCAGCAACTCACTCATATATTAACAAAGCAAAGCACACGATCATCGTAGAAAACAATGCCACTTCCCAATTCGGGGGATTAATAAAAAAAGAAACCGGCCTTTCTTTCAAACATAAAATATTAAAATATAATGGCCTTCCCTTCATGATTGATGAACTGGAAGCCTCGATAAAAATGACGATCAAAAGGGGGGGTAATGCAAAAAAATGACTACACCCCAGATAAGGTTGATATCGCTTGGTGTCCAGGATGTGGAAATTTTTCCATACTGAAATCACTCAAGCAAGCCTTAGCTGAACTAGACATCCCCCCCACAAAAACAGTATTAGTCTCTGGAATAGGGCAAGCCGCCAAACTTCCCCATTATTTAAAAGTTAATTTCTTCAACGGACTTCATGGCCGCGCACTGCCACCTGCGGCAGCAATCAAACTTTCAAACACCGAACTTACCGTGATAGCCGAAAGCGGTGATGGCGACATGTATGGTGAAGGTGGAAATCATTTTATTCATGCAATCCGCAGAAATCCTTCGATTGTTCAGATAGTCCACAACAACATGGTATATGGACTTACCAAGGGACAGGCTTCCCCGACGAGCCAACTCGGTTTAAAAACCGCCTTGCAATCCGCCGGAGTCACCACCGAGCCACTAAATCCGATTGCACTTGCAGTTGCACTGAATGCATCGTTTGTCGCCAGAGCCTTTTCTGGGGATGTGCAGATGACAACAGATATTCTTAAAAAAGCCATCAAACACAATGGTTACGCTTTAGTTGATATTTTTCAACCCTGCGTGACTTTTAATAAAACAAACACCTTCAAATGGTTCAAAGAACACACATACTCACTTGATACCTCATACAATCCATTGAACAGAGAGGCCGCATTCATAAAAGCCCTTGAAACAGACAAATACCCTCTTGGGATAATTTACATAAATCCGACAAAGCCCACTTTTGAAGAAGTTATTTCAACAAAAAGAAACAGCTCAAAACCGTTATATTCCGAAAGAATCAATTTCAAAGAGCTCAATAATTTAATTCAATCAATGACACTTAAACGTTGATGACACTCTCCACTTCGCCTGAACCTTGGCAACCACTGCATTAGAGCTGTTGCGAATCTCAGATTCTATATCAAATAGACCTTTTTGCCCCGGACTAAGAACAGGACACAGACTGGAAGCAGTAAGTGTACCTCTGGCTTTCTTGAGAAATTCGATGGAAAGACCTGTTACAATCGCCTTTGAATTCTCGGGTAAACCCATATTGAACGCAAGACCTGAGGCCAATTCTCCGAGATTCATCAATGCAATGGCATGAATGGAATCAAGGTGATTTCTAACGCGTCTTCTGTCTCTCAAAATTAGTTTAGCTGCTCCTGGTCTCAGTTCAACTACATTGGCTTTTATCGTACCGGAATACGGTACAAACCAACCTATGATCCTGCTAAACACCCATTTTCCACCGGGTACATGTACCAAAATATTCCATACCTGCTTCAGAGTTTTGATGCCATTCATAGTTAATTGAATATAATCTGAATCAGAACTTGTACAGAAAATCAAAGCAGTTTGAATAAATCATCAAGTCTTTTGAATAATCCGGAATTTCCATGTAAAATAGAGATGTTATGTTTCGCCCACCCTCACTAGCTGTTTTTCTGTTTATGGCCATCGCACCCCTTGCTTGCACCAAGGACTCTACAAAAAATACCGCTCAATCAGATGAACAAACCGGCATGAAAAAATGGGCATCCTCAGCGTTCTTTCCTGATGGCTGCTTGCAGATGGTGAATACATACTGCGACCGTCTTTATTCACCCGATGCTCTAGGAAACCTGCTGATTGAAGAAGGAAACACTCATGTTTTGATACGTAAAGGGATGACCGAAAACGGCTTTTCGCAGGCATATTATGAATTTGCCCACGCCCAGATCCACTTCAAGAACAGATTACCAAGGGATTTTCTCAGTGCGCTAAAACAACAGCGTTTTTTTGAACGTCTTTTCACTCATTTAAAACAAAAGCCCATCAACCAGATGTCTCTTTTTGACCGCGTAAAATCCATCCGAGCGCAAATGGAGCTCGGAGCAATATGGAATAGCGCCATCAGTGAAGTCATTCTCCTCAGAATGGAACGGCTTTATCCCGGTTTTTCTAAAACAAGAGACCATATGATTTCAATCGAACTGTGGATTGAAAAACGAAGACAAAGAACAAAACTCCTTGCCGAAATATATTATGCAATCTGGTCAAAACATCCCAAATGGAGGGATGTTGAAGCTCAATTTGAGAAAATACGCACTGAATATCTCAACTACATACAGGAAAATGATTCCCTCCCTGATGACATTAAAAAGGACTGGAACCAACGGATCAAAGATGTGCGTTTGGTTTTGCCAGGAACAGATCCCGCCAATGACATGGAAATTTGCTCGCAGACTGAACAAAATGCATACTTCTTTACTAATTTGAACTATTTGACCATTTGTGCCGGCGACTTCAATACCGAGGAAATTACACAGACCCTTGCTCACGAATTATCTCACGCACTAGACATCGACCGATCTTTCAAAATTTTTGAAGACAACTCACGTGCTGGAATTCAACTGAACAGCTTCCGAAACAATCTCTGTGAAAATAAGATTTCCGATTGCAAAGCTTGGGTTGATTTCCGCGACATAATCCCAGAACATCTGGAACAAATGAAGGATTTTCGTGTCCAACAACCAGCTCTGCAACGGTGTCTAAAAGGAAAGGAAACACGACAGCTTGACGATGATGATGAATACATCATGACAACAGCTAAACAGGAAGTGCAGGAAATGTTGGCTTCATCGGCTGAACGGAATATTTTTTTAAGATTGACCAAACCTGATCTACCCATGCCAGATGGATCAATGAGAAAAAACCCCGGCTATCTCAACCCATGCAATTACTACGATTGGCCGCCCGAATCACCTTCATTAGACGATGAAATCAACTTGCTTGTCCTGTTCACAATGGAATACAAATGCAATCCATCTGGAACATCTACACAGAGGATGGAGAACGCAATAGAAACCGCAAGAAAACTTCATCAGGAAATCATCAAAGCACAGATTCAAATGGAAGGTGAATTTTCTCAAAGACAACAGCTTCAAGCTGATCAATATGCGGCCTCACCAGCAGAGCGCTTCGCAGACCGACTGGGTGCCGAGATATTTTCAAGAATATTGATCAAAAATCCCGACATTCAGACCCGACGAGCATTGTATCTTGCCAGCAATGCCTGGCAGTGTTCACGTCCGTCACTTGAAAGGCACTTCCCCGAAGAAGCACAAATTCAACGCAACTATCTTGTTAATCCTCATTCAATCGAAATGAACAGAAGAAAAGAGCTTCTGCCGCTTTCCATCAGAAAAGCACTGAATTGCCGCAAGGATTTCAATCTTAATGAATGCCCGTTTTAGGTTTTGATCTTTTTACGTTCTTGTTCATCTAACAGACAACCCTTCAAACAGAAATCACTGCAATGCCCGTCACAGGGTTCAATATGTACAGTGACACTGGCCGTGGGGAATCTGCTTTTTATATGATCTGTGATATCATCCGCTATTTGATGTGAATTTTTTACGGACATTTGTTCATCAACCAATATATGAAAATCCACAAAACGTTGGGCACCGGATTTTCTGGTCCGAAGGTGATGAAACCCATGAACACTGGGAACCAAACTGACCAAATATTCAGTAAGCCATGCGATCTCTTTCTTGGGTAGGCTGGCATCCAAAAGATCCCGAGTGGCTTTCACAGTAAGTTCATAAGCCGCTTTTACGATTAACAATGCCACAGAAATTGCAGCAACTGGATCTATCCACTGCAAATCATATTCGGGTATAAATACTTCACCAAACCACAAAATAGCCAAAGCCAACATCACCCCCGCTGAAGTATAAACATCCGTCCGCAGATGCCACGCATCAGCTTCAAGTGCAACTGAATCGGTTTCCTTTCCGACCTTAAAAAGCATCTTTGAAACAATAAAATTAACTATCGAAGAGATCAGCATCACAAGAACACCCCAATTTGCCTTTTCAATCGGCAATGGGTGCAATAATTTCTGGATCGCTTCATAAATGATCCAACCGGCTGCAATAAAAATAAGAGCTGCCTCAATGGTGCCTGACATATTTTCAAATTTGCCGTGGCCGAAGGGATGATCGTCATCAGCAGGCATATTTGATTTTGTCACAGCAAACAACGCAATAAAGGCTGCAAGAAGATCAACACCTGAATGAATGGCCTCAGATATAACGGAAACCGATCCTATAGCAAGACCGACTATTATCTTGAAAACAACCAGGGTTGTATTGGACAAAACAGATAACAATGCGACAGCAATCCTGTTATTATTGACATTCATTTAACCCAGCATATTAAATATTCACTGAAGTGTCATTCTGAAACGTTTGAATGCTACCCAAAACACAGAACATGCTATCAGCACAAGAACAGTCATATTAGACCAAATAACACCCACGTCCCCACCCTTTAACATCAGATTTCTGAGCAGAACCACAAAATACTTAAGTGGATTCAAGTAGGTTACAAAAAACAATGCTTTAGGCATATTCTCCAGTGGATACATGATTCCGGAAAGGAGTATGGCTGGAAACAAAAAAAGAAAACCACCCATCATAGCCTGCTGCTGAGTCCTGGAAAATGTGGATATCAGTGTACCAATACTAACCGTAGTACATATAAAGATAAAACCCGCTAAAAACAATATAAACAAAGGACCTTTCATCGGAACACCGAAAAGAAAGACAGCCACCGATAAAACCAAAGGAAGATCAATCAAAGCGAGCAGGACAAATGGAAGTGTTTTTCCCAATAGAATTTCAATCGCTCCAACGGGAGAGGAAATCAAAGTTTCAAAGGTCCCGAGCTCCTTTTCCCTGGCAAGAGACATACTCGTAAGAAGGATAGTCACCACACACAAAATCATGCACATCACTCCGGGAACCATAAAAACAGCGCTTTTCATCGCTGGATTGTAAAGCACTCTCATTTCAAGCTTAATTCCGGTGGACGCCTCATCACCGTGAAGGTAATCGCGCACAACTGAGGCAAGAATATTCTTGAGATAGACCTCAACACTTCGTGCACGCAAAGTATTTGTTGCATCAACCAATAACTGGACTTTTCCTTCTCCACGCTGAACAGCCTTGGTAAGTCCACCGGGGGGAGCAACAATAACAACACCAGCTTTGCCAGCTTGAACCATAACATAAGGATCAGTTTCATAACCATCGGCAGATAAAAACCAGCCCGATGCAAGACTGCGTTCAAGAAATTCCCTTGAAAGTCTGTCTTCAGGTGGAAAATAACCCGCAATCTTGACATTTTTTACTTCAGTAGATATTGCATATCCGAACAAAATCATTTGAAGAATGGGAACGCCAAAGAGAACGAATCTCATCTTCGGATCACGAAGCACTTGTGCTAATTCTTTTTTTAGAAATCCAATTAATGTCCCGCTCATGGTTCGACATCCTTCTTGAATTTTTTTGCAGCAAGACCGATGAACACGATATCCAGAAGAAGTAAAGCCGCAAACGGTTCCATTAGCTCATTGAAACTGATGCTCTTAAGAAACAACCCCCTGCTGATGACCATGAACCATCTCGCAGGCAATATTGCTGTAAAATACTGAAAGAAACCCGGCATGCTTTCAATGGGAAAAATAAAACCCGAAAGCAGAATAGATGGAAGCAATCCGGACACAATCGCAAACTGCATGGAAATCTGTTGTTTTCTTGTAAGAACCGAAATCAAGAGACCTTGTGCTAGATAAGTAGTAATAAACATCAGACACCCGATAGAAAACAACAGATGACTGCCAGTAAAAGGGATTCCGAAACTCAATCGAGCAACAAGATATACGAGAATAACAGCTGCCAGGCCCAATACAGTATAAGGGGCAAGTTTGCCTAGAATAATCTCAATCGGTTTTACAGGAGTGGATAGCAATAATTCCATTGACCCGAACTCCCATTCACGTGCAATTGTTAGCGCAGTCAAAAGAATCGACAGAATAGCAAGAACAACTACCGCAAGACCTGGGACAACAAACCATTTGCTGTTCAACTCAGGATTAAAAAGGAATCTAGTATTTATATTAACAACAGGAGTTTGTGCTAATCCCACAAGTCTTTCGGATGCAACCTGTTGTATGGCCCCCACATACCCCACAATCACACCAGCAGTGGAGTTATCCGAACCGTCCATAATTACTTGAGCCTTGCCCTGTTGATCGGTTCCGATGCTCTTTGCAAATCCAGGATTGATCACCAAGGCACTGCGAATGGCTCCTGCATCAAGTTTCCCGATCAGAAGATCAGGATCAGGAACATTCTCTATTCTGAAATATTCCGAGGATGAAAACACATCAAGCAGGGTTCTGGATTCCATTGTATTATCGCCGTCGTAAACTGCCATTTTGATGTCACGCACATTGAAATCAATGGCAAAACCGAAAAAAGTCACAAGTATTATCGGGAGTCCCAACGCAAAAGCCAGAGTAAACGGATCACGGACAATATGACGGACCTCTTTCAAAGCAATTGACAGCACTCGGCTTGGCTGGAAATTCATCTTCATCGTTCCCTGCCCTCAACCAACTCCACAAACACATCTTCAAGAGAAGGTTTGATGGGTCTTGTATGAAAAACATTTTTCATTTTGTCAGCGTATTTCATCCATGCTGAATCATTTTCAATTACTGCATGATAACGCATTCCATATGCATACAAGGAATCCACCATATCCTTAGAACGGATATCATCAAGGTATTCGGCATGCACATCCAGTAGAAATTCAATTTCATATAAATTCCCGGGGAAAGTCTTTTCTTTGAGATCATACGGGGTATCAAGTGCAATAATTTTACCAGCGCGCATCAAGGCAATGCGACCACACTGTTCAGCTTCATCCATATAATGTGTGGTCACAAAAACCGTCTTGCCCGAAGCTGCCAAATCACGGATTAAGTTCCAGAATTTTGCTCTTGCAGCTGGAGTTACACCAGATGTGGGTTCATCAAGAAATATTATATCAGGATCATGAAGAATCGCGGTTACCAGTGCAAGTTGCTGTTTTATCCCCCCAGGAAGGTCCCGGACCATCACCTTCCCCTGCTGTTTGAAGCCGATAAAGGAAAATAATTCCTTTTTTCTGCACTCGAAACGTGAAATATCAAGTTTTCTGAGACTTGCAGCAAATGAAAGATTCTCATCAACCGTCAAATCCTCATAAAGTGTGAAGCGCTGGGACATATATCCTACTTTTGACTTGATCAGATGAATATTGTCCTCACCAAGTCTAAGGCCGGATACAAAAGCTGTTCCTGAAGCCGGAGAAAGCAAACCACAGAGCATTCTGATAGTGGTTGTCTTCCCTGCACCATTGGCTCCGAGAAAACCAAAAATCTCACCGGTTTTCACTGAAAACGAAATATCATCTACCGCAATGAAATCACCGAACTTAATTGATAACCCCTGGACATCCACCGCATATTTCATAAAACCTCCGAGCGCTTAATGAATATTTCATCAAAACTGGAGGCTTTTTCCTGTTCCAATATCTTTCTGGGTTCGCCGGAAACAAGTAACCGGCCGCTATCAAAAAGATGGATTGAGCTGCATCGTTCAGCTTCATCCATATAAGCTGTTGTCATTATAATAAGCACGCCTTGTTTCCAAAACTGATAGAGCAGATCCCAGAATTCACGTCTACTGATAGGATCTACACCATTAGTGGGTTCATCCAACAAAAGAATCCTTGGTGACTGCAGAAGCGCACACATGAGTCCAAGTTTCTTGTACATACCACCTGACAGTTGACCGGCTTTCCTGTCAACGAATTTATCAAGACGAGTGATATGCAGCAGCGTTTTCCGTCGTTCACGATAAGTCTCATTCGGAATTTGATAGAGGTCCCTGAAAAAATCAAGATGTTCAGCACATGACAGGTCTGGATAAAGACTTTGCTGTTGAGGCATATATGCCATATCTGGGCGAATTTCTGAGAATTCGATTTTTTTGTTGTTTTCAAGAAAGATAATCTCACCAGCATCCGGCCTAAGCAATCCCATCAGTATGCGAAGTAAAGTGGTTTTTCCTGCGCCTTCAGGCCCAATCAATCCGTGCAGTTGCCCCTTACCGAATTCCAGTTCCATGCCTTTAATCGCTGGAATATGACCCATCTTTTTTTGGAGATTATGGATCAGTATGCTGATATTTCCATTTCGCATTATTATTCCGATCTAAAGATTCACTCATCACTCTGGAAGTTTTGCTTCAATACTCATTCCAGGCTTCAGCACACCATCGGGATTGGGGAAAATCACTTTCACACCATGAACAAGTCGTGCACGTTCATCTCGTGTCTGGACGCTCTTAGGTGTAAATTCTGCACTTTCCCTGATAAATGACACACGACCATCAAACGCACGCATCCCTAGCTCGGGTAAAAACCCCTTGATGTTCATGTCCAACGATATTTTTGCGAGCATTGTCTGAGGTACATAGAAAATAGCGTATATCTCCGATAAATTTGCAACTGTCATCAATTTTGCCCCTGGGGAAACAAGCTCTCCCTGTTCATGGTAGTTTTTTAAAACAGTTCCATCGATCGGCGATCTGACATTGCACCACTGCAATTTGAGCTGGGCATCCTCATGCTTGTTGCGGATGCGATCATAATTTTCAAGAGCCATAGTATCACTTCTGAACAACCGCAAAGCCCTGTCATAATCCTTGCGGGCAATATCAGCAGCCAGCGTAATATCCTCGCAAGCCAATTTGACAAGCGTCTGGCCGTTTTTCACAACCTGTCCTTCTTTTACTTCCAGTGTTAAAATCACTGAAGTCACTCTGGATGAGATGTCTATTTCAGTTGCCTCAATGGTTCCTGCGTACATGAAATCATTTTTGTTCAATATATAAGCGATGGATATCACCACCAAAACAAGGACAGGAATAATGATAATAATTTTTTTCTTCATTTCGCTACCTCTTCCCCGGAAAGGCTTGCCATGATGGCAAACTGCATTAGTATCTGAACCTCAGTCCGCACTGTCTGAACTTTGGCCTCAAGAGCCCGCAGATTTGTGGATTGGACTTCCAGAAGACTTGAGCGGCCGTTCTTATAGGAAGTATACGTAAGTTTAGCCAGTTCCTCGGTCTCAAAGACTGATTTTTTGTTGATCTCCCGTTGTGCAATAAATCCCTTAAGCTGATCGGAACTTTTCTGCCAATCACGCATAATGTCCGACTGGATCTGATCACGTCGTCTCTCATTTGCATCGGCTTGAGCATTTTTTTCGGCCACATCATGTGTGATTTTTCCTGCTTCAAAAAGAGGGAGCGTGGCCGCAACTCCCACTGTATTTTGATGAAATCGTTCCAACACCGGACCATTCGGATAGTCCCATGAGGTCTTGGCCATAAGCTGAATTTTGGGCCAATGTGCGGAACTGGCACTTTCCGCCGCCAATCTCGACGCTTGGGCCATCTGGTTCATTGCTAGTGTCTGCGGGTTTTTCGCCGCAGAATTATCCTTGTTAAAATCAACCGGTTTTATTGCACCGAAGGAATTTTCAAGCGGATCCATGCTTAAAAACACTGTTGCAGGTTCGTAATCCTGATAAATTTCCTTGTCTTCGGCATATAACGGCAGACTGACGTCCACATCCTTATTCTGGCCGGTTAAAGCAAAAAGATCTCGGAGTGACGAAGCAAGATCAGACCTGGCTTGTCTGAACTGAAGCAAATAAACCAAGACCTGTTGATGCGCGGAATATGCATCCAAGCGACTCGAAGCTCCGGCTCGCAGCCTGGTTTCAATGTCCCTGTATTGCGCCTGCGAAAGTTGCAAAGAATCAGCAAGTAACCGCACTTTTTCCAACGCTAATTGGACATTGAAATATGACAATCGCGTGGCAAGAAGAATCTGTTGTTTTCTTGCTCTGAATTCCTCCTGCTTTGCTACAGCTAATGCTTCAAAACTACGCCATCCTTTATATGTAGCCCCCGAATCCCAGATATT
>JAJAPZ010000040.1 GCA_020523905.1 Candidatus Obscuribacterium magneticum | reverse complement strand
CCCGCGAAAGCGGGAATCCATTCCGGTGTTCACGTCCCGTTTCGATAATTGAAATGATCGACGGGACCGTTCCGTCACACGGTCCTGGATTCCCGCTTTCGCGGGAATGACGGCTCGCACTGTGCATTTCGCATTTCGCATTTTCATATGTTCTTTCTCCGGTTCTGCCACTTCGACACTTCGTAGTAGAGCAGAGGGATCGCCAAAAGGGTCAATAGGGTGGAGATAAAGATGCCGCCGAAGGTGATGAGGGCCAGGGGCTGGGCCAGCTCATCCCCCTTTCCAAATCCCACCACCATCGGGAAGACGCCCAAAATCGTCATGGCGCTCGTAATCAAAATCGGCCGGAGCCGGTCGATGCTCCCTTTCATCACGGCCTCTTTCAAGGCCATTCCATCGGCCCTCAAGCCGTTAATGTGATCGATGAGCACAATGCCGTTATTCACCACGATGCCGGAGAGAATCACGACGCCCAAGATCACCACCGACGACACCGCGGTGTTCGTCGCGAAAAGCGTGAAGGCCACGCCGATCACGGAAAAAGGCACCGTCGTCATGATGATCAAGGGCTGCATCAAAGACTCGAACTGGCTGGCCATGATCATGTAGATGAGGAGAATGGCGAGAAGAAAAGTGTATCGCAAGGACGAAAAGGACTCGGCCACGCGGCGGCTCTCGCCCCCCAGCTCCATGGTGTAATCCTTGAAACTGCGGTAGGGGGCGACGATTTTTTTGACACGCTCAAACGCCTGCCCGGCGCTGACGCCGGAGACTTCGGCGGTGATGACGACCGAGCGCTGCTGGTCCAAATGGCGGATCTCGCTGGCCCCCGTGCCGGGGAGGACCCGCGCCACCGAATCGAGGGACGCCACCGACCCCTGCGGCGAGCGCAGGGAGAGGCTGCGGATGCTGTCGGCATTTAAACGGTCGGCTTCCCGAAGACGCACGCGGATATCGGTCTCTTTGCCGCCTTCTTTAAAGGTGGTGGCGACCATGCCGCGGATGGCAATCAAGGCGGTTTTGGCGATGTCCGCCACCGACAACTGCATGGCGGCGGCCCGGTCTTTGTCTACGACGACCTGGGTTTCCTTGGATGCCAGGGAGAAGGAGGTTTTGACGCCGTAGAGAGCAGGGTCCGCTTCAAACTTTTTCATGAGCTCGGCTGAAAAATATTTCAACCGGTTCAGATCCGGCCCCTTGACCTCGACTTCGATGGGGGCCCCCCCGGCCAAGGCGGAGCGCAAGGGGCTGTCCATGAGTTCATACGTCAAATGGCCGCCCTCCAGGTTTTCGTTTCGAACGAGATCCTTGAATTTATCGATCACCTCGCCGGTGGAAAGCTTCGCTTTTTTATCCAAGGTGACCACCACCTGCGCCTGATAAGAGGTCAGGGCATCGATATCCTCCTCTTCCTGGGCCGATCCGACATTGACCATGACATTGACGCCCTCGATGCCGGATAGAAGTCCCTCCAACTTGCCGGCCATATGGTCGGTCGCCTCCAGCTTTGTGCCGACAGGCATGGCCAATTCAACGATGAACTGGCCCTGGTCCATCTTCGGCATAAATACCTTCGGCAAAAACACCATCAGGGCCACCGACAGAGCAAACAAGAGGATCACCACCTGGACAAACACCCCCGGAGAGTCCAGCACTTTCCCAAGCGCTCGCTGGTAAAAGCCATTCATGCGCTCCTGCCTTTTATCATCCAACACGTATTTGGACACATCCGGCAGTCTGACGTGCCGGGCCCAATCGTAGGCAGACATGCGCGGGATAAAGGTGAGGGAAATCGCCAAGGACGCCAGGTTCGTGAAGACGGTGACGACGAACAGGTCCTGAAACAACTGCTGGGCAATGCCCGTAATGAAAAGAAGCGGAAGAAAAACGGCGATATTGGTCAGGGTCGACGACAACATGGAGGCGACCATTTCGTTGCCTCCGTCAATGGCCGCTTGAAGGAGCGGTTTCTTAAGCTGCACATAATGACGGGTGACGTTTTCCGCGACACAGGTGGCGCAGTCGGACATCATTCCGACGGAGAGGGCGATGCCGGCCAACGCCAGGAGGTTGATGGAAATGCCCGCCGTGACCATCATGAGGAGCGTCGCGCACAAGGACAAGGGGATCGCCAGCCCCATGTTGACGGCGTCCCTGAAATTCCCGAGAAAGAAAAGGAGGACGAAAAAGGCCAGGAGGGCGCCCACGATCACGTTGTTCCGCATGTTGCCCAGGGCCTCGACAATAAAATTCGCCTCGTCGTAGACCACGTTCATTTCCACCCCGCGGGGAAGGGAGCCCTTCAACTCCTTCATGGCCTCTCGCACCGACTCCGACACCTTGACCGTATTGGCATCCGCCTGTTTTTGAATGGAGATGGAAACATTCTCGCGCCCATTGTAGCGGGAGAAGCTAACCCTGTCTTTCAAGGACATCTTGATCTCCGCCAGGTGGATTAGCGGAATGAGCCGCTGTTCCATGGGGCCGCCGGAACGGTCCTTCGCTTCGCCTTTCTTCCATTTATAGACGGGATCGAAGGATGGGTTTTCCACCTGAACGATCGTTTTGCCGATGTCGTTAATTTTTGTGTAGCGGCCGTGAGTCCGGACCAGATACTCAACCACTTTTCCCTGGGTGGTGCCGGCCGGATAGTCGTAATTGGCGTTTTTGATCGAATCGACCACGGCGGTGAGAGAAATACGGCTGGCTTCCAGGCGCCCCCGGTCCACCTCGACAAGAATCTCCCGTTTTTGCCCGCCGGATATGGAGACGGACGCCACCCCGTCGGCTTTTTCCAATTTCTTTTTGATGGTCTCCTCGCAAAGGTCGGTCATATCCGCCAGAGGGATCTCTCCCGTGATGCTCAGGACCATGATGGGATGGGAAAAGGGATTGACCCGCTTGATGATGGCTTCCTCGGCCTCCAGGGGAAGGCGGTCTTTGATGCGGTCCAGTTTTTCGCGGGTCGTCAAATGCGCAAAGCCCATGTCCGTGCCCCAGGCGAACTCAAGAATCACGGCGGAAAGGCCTTCCCGCGATACGGAGCGGATGCGCTTTATATTGGGGACCGTGCCGACGGCTTCTTCGATCGGCTTGGTGATGAGGTTTTCAATTTCCTCGGGAGCGGCGGTGGCGTACTTGGTAATGATGATGAGCTGCGGGACGGAGACGTTGGGAAAAAGTTCCTGCGGCAGGCGGATCCAGGCGATGACGCCAAACAGGGCCAGCCCCATGAAAAGCATGGAGGTCATGACCGGGCGTTTGACGAAGAGGGTGCTCAGCTGCATGGGTAAAAACCGTTCGTCATCCCCTCGAAAGCGGGGATCCAGTTCGGTGTTCACGACCTGGATCCCCGCTTTCGAGGGGATGACACGAATTCAAAACCTGTGATTCCTTCATTCTCTCACCACTTCGGCGCCGGCCACGCGGTCCATGTTGGCCAGGGCGATGTTGTACGCCCCGAGGGCGTCTTGTTCCTGGACCTGCGCCTGGGCGTGGGCATTTTCCGCCGTCATCTGCTGCGACAGCTCCGCCAATCCCAGCTTCACTTTTTCCCTCGTGATCTCCAGATCCTTCTGGCGAAACGTGATGTCCTCCCGCACGGCCTTGATCTGACGGGCGGCCTTCTCCAAATTATAGTACGCCTCTCTCACCTCATACTCCGCCTTCCGGGCCGCCTCGACGAGTTCCGCCTGCGCCTTTTCATACTGCAGCTGCGCCTGCCTCGCGTTTGAGACCGTCGGCATGGCGTCCAGGAGGCCCAACTCCAGCGACTTCTGCTCGGACTCCACCACAAACCATTGTCCCAAATCCGGCGGGGCCTTTTCCTTGCTCACATTCCCCCGGAGGGTGTTGCCCCAAAAGGGATAGGACACTTTCAAGCCCGCATTCCACGTTTCCCGCATCTCGAAATCCCGGTTCTCCTCTGCAAACGAAGCGCCCGCCCGGCCGTAAAAACCGGTGGCATCGATCTTAATATTATTTTCTCCCCGCGCGGATTTCCAGTTATAACGGGCCAATTCGGAGTTGATCCGGGCGATCCTCACATCGGGCCGGTGCTCCTGGGCCCAGGCAATGATGGACTCGACGTTGAAACTCAACTTGGAGAAAGAAAGGGCCCCGGCGACGGGATCCGAAATAGGATCGGATTGATTGAGAAGAGATATCAACACCAGGCGAGACAGCGAAACGTCCTGTTCGTCGCTCGCCATCTGGTAGGTCGCCTGGTCCGCCTGGGCCACGACATTGAGCACTTCCGAGCGGGCCGCCAACTTCAAATCGAATTTTTTCTTCGCCATGTCCTTGATGATTTCCCCCTGAGCCACCAGCTCCCGCCGGATCCTTAAGGTGGTCTGGTTTTTAAGAATCGTGATGTGGGCCTTTTTCACTTCATAGGTGAGGTCCTGCGCCTGCTTTCGGACGTTCTCCAACGCCATCTGCCGGTTGAGCTTGGCCTGCCGATACGCATTGGAGAGCTTCCCCGATTGAAAGAGAGGATGCGCCACCTGGACGCCGTACTCGTCTCTCTTGAACGTGGTGGTCTCGAAACCTTCGATGTCTTCATCGGGAAAGGGGTTCAATTCCTTCCCCCGGGTCGCGGCCATGCGGCCCGTGACCGAGGGCAGCAAGGCGCGCCTGGCTTCAAAGACGCGCTTTTTGGCGAGCTCCGCCTCATAGCGGGCGATGGAGAGAAGCCGGCTGTTGGCCTGGGCAATGGCGACGAAGTCGTTCGCACGGGGATTGGGCGGCAAATGGGCCGCCCCTTCGTACTTGGCGGCGTTAAAACGGAAATCGAGCTCCGGCACTTCCACCTTGGCCGCCGTCCGGTCCAACCCGATCACCACCACCCATCCTTCCTGCTGGATGGAATAAAAAACGGGGCGTGTGAGCCGCAGCTCCAGATAATCAACGGGAAAGCGCTCCTGCTTGCTTTTATCGGCGACCGCGGCATCCTGAAAACTCGCATAACCGTAGCGCACTTCGGACAAGGGATCGATGCCCACCACCTGGATCGGCGGGCCGGCGGTAAAGACAGGAGTGCTTAAGAACTGCACAAAGATGGAGGGCGGATCGTGGCGCTCAAAGAGGAAGCAATCCACCTGCTTTGAAAAGTGCATCAGAATCATCAGACGCGTTCCCGTATCGTCGACAGACACTTTTTCAAGGATCCGATCCCCCGTTCCCGTGGAGAGAGAAACCGCCGGCGTCACCTGATTTCGAATGCTTGGCGTCGAAACGGCGACCTCGGAAGACGACGCGGCGTCGGTGCTGGCGGAAACATTTTTCTCAATCTCAGCGTAGAGAGGAAGAGCAAAAACGAATAAAAGCCCGAAAATGGTCGTTGCCGTGCTCCGCTTCATTCGGGCTCTTCTCCCTTGACCGACCGTTCCTCTTCCGCTTTCGCTTTTCGCAAGGCCGCCTCGGCTTTGGCGTGGTCCGGCTTTAAAATCAGCACCTGCTTCCATTTGTCGATGGCCAAGGCGCGGTTCCCTTGCGAATAGGCGATGAGGCCGTCTTTATAAATCCGCTCGCACTCCTCCTCCTGCGCCTTCTTCATCCGGTCGAGTTCCTGCTGGATGCGGATGTTGGTCGGATCGCGCTTTAGCTGCGACTCCAGTTCCTTGAGGCTCTCCACATAATTTTCCGTTCCGCTGGGCATCCGAACGGCCTCGCCGCCTTGATTGGAGGGCCGCTCCCGCCGCCAACCGTCGTCGGATCGGGCGGCGACCGGCGAATATTGGTTGGACGCGATCGTCTGACGGATCTTGGCGATGTATTCTTGCGCCGCGGTCAGATTCGGGTCTTTCTGGGCCAGCACCTGGAAAACTTCCAGCGCCTTGGACCAATTCTGGCTGGCGTATTGCTCCAGGCCCTGCTCCAACAAATCGTGGACTTCCGCGTCCCGGCCTTTGCCGATGGCCGCCAGATAGGCTTCCTCCGCCCGGGCCTTCCCCTCCATGGCTTCCTGATCCTCGGTGCGAAGGGCCAGCACCTTGTCCCAGGAATGCTTGGCCTGGAGGTAATAGCCCTGCTCGTAATAGGCCCTCGCCCCGCGGCGGAAGAAATCCTCCTGCTCGGAAATCATCATCGTCTTGAAGTTGTTCTCGGCGCGGACGGTGGCGTTGGCGAGGGCGACAGTGCCCGGTTCAATCTCATGCCGCTCGGACCAGATCCGGTAGGCCTTGGCCCAGTCCCGCTCCAAATAAGCCAGGACGCCGCGCGCGAAGGCCCAGCCCGACAAATTGAATTTCTTGCTCTTTAACGCCTTGCTCATCTGGGCTTTGATTCGGCGGATCTGCCTCTCGGCGGGAGCGTAATGGGGAGTGGCATCGATGGCGCCGTGGAAAGCGTCGATGGCCGCGACCGTGTCTTTTGTCCTCAACAGCTGAACGCCCTCTTTGTATTTGGCCCGGGCCAGTTGGTGGGCCTTGGTCTTCTCGATGGCGTCTTTATTCTTGAGGCGAATTTTGACTTTCTCGAGCCCCCGCTGGGCGGCTTTGCTCTTGGGATTGATCCGGATCACTTCCTCAAAATAGGACAGGGCCTGTTTGTCCAGCCCGTCCATGTAGGCGGCGAAACCGGAGGCGAGCGCCTTCTCCTCCGGGTTCTGCTGAATCTGAGCGAAAGCGAGTCCCGCCGTCATCCCGACGAAAGTCGGGATCCAGAAAACCCAAAAAAGGATCGTCGACGATTTAGGGCTTCTCATACGTTTTCCGCTCGTCCAGCTTTTGGAGGGCTTTCTGAGCGTCCTCGTTGGTGGAATCGAGCTCGAGGGCTTTCTTCCACTTTTTCTCGGCCTTGTCCGTCTCTCCCGACAGGTACGATTCCAGCCCTTCTTTATAGGCTTTCTGGGATTCCTGAGCGTTTTTGACGGCCAAGTCTTTCCCTGCGACCTCCAGGGCGGGCCTGAAGCGGGAATCGTTCGGGTTGAGAAGGGCGGCGCGGGTGATCTTTTGCACCGCCTCCTCCAGCTGGCCGTTGACGGCGTGGACCTGGGACTGTTCAAAGAGAATGTTGGCGAGGGTCGTCTTGGTCAGGGTCTCGTAACGGACAACCTCCTCAAAGTCGGGCACAAGGATTTTCACCTCGGTGAACTTGAGAAGGGCCGTCTCGAAATCGTTTTTCTGGAAAGCGGCCAGGCCCATTTTATAGGCATCGCCCGCATTGGCGAGGCGCTTCATTTCCTCCTCACGCTTGGTCGCATCGGCGATGATCTCTTTCGTCTTCTCCAGCTGCGCCCGGGCGTCGGCGTGCTTGTCGTCAATGGTGAGGGTCTTCTCGAAGAGAAGCTTCGCCTTCTCGTAGTCGCCGGCGGCAAAATAAGCCATCCCTTCTTTGAAGGACTCGTGGGCGAGGGCGGTGTAGCGGTTTTGAAGCTTCTCCAGATACACGCGGGCCCCCACATGCTCCGGCTGGAGGAGAAGAATCGTTTCAAATCCCTTCTTCGCCTCGACCAATTCATCCCGGTCAAAGGCCACCTGGGCCGCGGTGAATTTCTCCGCAATCTCCGCCTCCATGCGGGCCTTGTCTTTCGAGGCCGCCATCTCCACAAATTGTTTCTCGATCCGGGCTTTGAGCTCCACCGAGGGCTTATGCCACGGCGCCACCAGCAAGAGGTCATTCAACATGCTGTAAGCCTCCACGCCGTGGCCCAACGCCAACGCCTGCTGCGCCCGGCGGTAGCCGAATTCAACCTGATCCTCCGCCTTCTGCATCTGGAGGGCGCGGCCGAAGCGGATGCCGACGCTGATGCGGTTGGTGTCGCCCAAATCACCAAAGGGCACAAAAGCGTAATCCAGATTCCATTGGGTAAATTTAAGGCCGATCCCGTACGTCAGGCCGTTGCCGATAAACTCGGAATTGCTGTTGAATCCGACGCGCAGATTGAGCATCTCAAAAAGGCGGTATTCAAGACCGGTGGCGAAATATAGATCGTTGTCCTTGGGGACAATGGTATCCAGCGCCAGATTGAGGTTGCCTCCCAAGGCCTTCACGCCGGCGCCCAGGACAAACTCCTGCGGGAGGGGCGAACCGTCGGCATCGTATTTGATGCTGGGGCCCAGGTTTCGCAAGGTCGCCGCCAGGGTCAACCCTTGAAGCCGTCCGGACTTGATGGGATAAAGAAGGCCGCCATCCACCATCGGGGCAGAGGCGCTGTAGCCGGCGAGCTTGGAGTGCAGGTATTTCACGCTGAAGCCGCCCGAAAGCGGGGTTTGCCGTAGAAGATATCGGGCCCAAGAGCCGGTCAGAAGCAAGTTCGACGCTTCGACTTTCCCCGAGGGAAGCGCGCCGGTGTCGTAGCCCTGGATGTCGCCGTAATCGAGAAGATTTATGCCGACGGCAAAATGGCCGTGATTCATCGTCGGAAGGCCCAAGCTCGCCTGGTTGTAGCGGATGCCTTCCACGAGCGAGTAATGCATGAGGGACACTTCTTGAAAGCGCAGGTGGGTCAAGGCGGCGGGGTTCCAGTAGAGGGCGGTGACATCCTCAACGACGGCGGTCTGGGCGCCGCCCATGGCCGAGCCGCGGGCGCCGACGCCGATCTTTAAAAAGTTGCCGGCGGACGTCCCCGGCGCGGCCGCGGAAAGAGCGGCTGGGATCATGACGGCTATGCAAAAAAGAAACGCCCAAGTCTTCGTCATACCGGCGTAAGCCGGTATCCAGGATAATGTTAAAGGCCTGGATCCCGACTTGCGTCGGGATGACGTTCTGGATACCGGCTTACGCCGGTATGACCGGCTTTCGCCGGTATGACGAGATTCGTTTCTCATGGATGAGGAGTTGCTCATTCTCATAATCCTCGCCTTTTAAACCGCTCAAGGGGGGCTGTCCCACAACGATGGATACCTCCGCGTCGTACAGGGGCAGCTCCCCCATTGGTAAATCGTCTTGTAACAATACTGTAACAATACGGGATTAAGGATTCCTTAAGACTTGGTTAAATTAGGCTTAATTTAGGTGTTTTTTGAGCTGATTTTTACGTTTATTTTCGATTTTTCGACTTTGGAAAAGGGGGCTTTACCTCTTCTTACGCCTGGATCTGGAGGAGGCGCTCCCGCATCAGGTTCATCTGGGTCCATTGGCTGAGAGTCATGGGAATTGCGATCAAGTTTTTAACGGTCCCCACGGTGAGATAAAGATCGAGCGATAATCCCTCCCTCGAAAGTTGGATGAGAGCCTCGATCAACCCCTGCGGAATTCTGAATTGCGCCTTTTGATCGACAAACACCTTCACGATCTTGGGCAGGTGAGGCCCGAACATGTCGGTGAGGCCTTGATTCGACAACCTTGGATAGTCCCTTGCCCGTAGGAATCGGAGGCGATTCCCGCCGAAACGCTTCTGAAGAAGGGCTGTCTCCTGATTGTCCCCGACGACGAGGACCCCCAGATGCTTGTCTCCCAGTAAGCGCGTGAGCAACCCAACCTCCTGCGCCACATCGCCCCTGGGGTCCATGACTCGAACCATCATGAGAGGTGTCTGAAGGGGCGGGGTTTCCTCCGCCACGACAGCTCCGCCCTCGGCTGAAACAGACTCTTCGACGGCCTCAACCATCGACTTGATTTGGCCGCCACGCGTCCGAAGCAAGCTAATGGCCGGCAAAATATCTTCCAATTTCGCGCCGTTTTCTGTGATTTGACTCAAGAGCTGATCCCGCGCATCAAGAGTGAAGCGATCCATACCCACCGTCTTCCGGCCCACCCCCATCTTCACCACGGGGGGTACAGCGAGGAGCTTTTCCAACTGAGTTCCCAAGCGCCCCCGATCGATTTTTCTTTTCACGATAGATCTCTGAACCGCGCGAAGAATTTCAAGGTCCGATTCCGGGATGATTCTCTGATCCATGAAACTGTAAGCCCACACATTTAAGCCGGCATGAACGAAAACGTTGGCGAAAAACGCCGACGCGGCGGCCAGAGATAAGGCAGCCCAGACGGCCAAACCGCCGCGCACCGCCAAGGCCGTCGAGAGAAGAGGGGCCGCCACCGTGGCCGCGCGGATGGCCCAGGTTCCCATGGCGACAAACCGTCGGTTGGCCTTCGTCCGGGGAAGAAGGCCGTCCGCAAAATGCCCCTCCTCAAAATCCTTTTTCCACACCGCAAAAACCTCCGCAACAGAAGCATAAAACCGGACACCCAGCTCGGTGAGCGGAATCCCCCACTGAAAGAAAAAGCGGATGGCCTTCTCCACCGTTTCCGGGAGAGTCAAGCCGGGCGCCCGCGGCCGCTTGAGCGGCAGAAGCCCCATCATCTTGAGTTTCACATCCTGATCCATGACAAGCGGTCGCCCTCTCAGCGTGGCCGCTTTTTGCTCCGCCGCTTGAGTCTCGATTGCCTGGGAACGGTGCTGGAGATACTCATCGTTAATTTCGGCTGCCTTTCCTTCCCAGTTATAACGGGAAAAATTTACAGCCACACCATAGGGATTGCCCTCGGCCACTTGACCCAATTCATTACGGGACATCGCCACGCCGTCCACCATGAAGGCCAGCCCCAAATCCACATGGAGCTCGAATACCTCGGAACTCATGAGAACGGTCTCAGGGAGGATCCGGAGGGCCCCCTCACTTATAAGGCGGTTGATCTCGGCCGAGGCGGCATCGGTGAGATCGTGAGCGCGGTTGGGCTGCGGTTTGGCATACCAAACAAGATCGTATTCGCCATGTTTCTGAACAACCATCCCCGCCTCGTTCTTTTCCCATTGATGCTGGCCGGCCACCAGGCTGTAGGTTTTACTCGTGTAATAGAGCTCAAACCTTTTCTGACGATAGACCAGAAGCCACAGCCGGTCGTGAAACGTGAAGACCTTCTTAAAAATATAGAGGGGGCGGGGAGGAAGGGCCTCCTTGCGGGCGCGCATCAAATTCATGAAGGCCTCCGGCGTTTCCGCTTTCTCTTCCACGCGGAACCCGTCGCTCGGATCCAATTTTCCGATCGGCTCCTCTTCGTCAAGAAACCACCCCTCCTTGCAGAAAAACTCCACCCGCCCCACATCGACGGCCTTGGCAAATTTGTAACTGATCTGCTTGAGATCGATGAGCGCATTTTTAAATTCGCTGATATCTGTCGCCGTCTCGAACCGATACACATTTTTCAGAAACGTCTCGAGGGTCGATACGAGGTCGATCCAATCCCCGCTCTTCTGCCCCAGGGTATTGATGACGTCGCGAACGAGGTCGCTGTCGACATACCTTCTTAAATTTTCCCCCGCCCCGATAATGAAATAACTTCTCACCCGGCTCTCCAGGTTTAGGAACGTCGTTCTTTTCTCTCCCCATATTCCGCCGAGAATCTTCCGCACAGAGGCTGCGACCGGTCGCTCGTAATAATAGGTGACCATCACAGGTTCCAATTGGTTTGCCTCTTCAAGAATCTCCGGATGCCTGTCCATGTCGCTAAATAAAAGATCCAACGCCATCGCCACAGCTTTCAACATATTCTCATATTGACGCGGAGGGCTCCCTTCCAACGGGATGACAGGAACGCTGGAGGTGATCTGAAACTTCACCCGGAGCCGCGCGTTTTTCATATCTAATTTCCAACTCACTTGAAGGGCCGACCGGCCGTTACGGGCTTCTAACTTCTCTTTCACGATTCGCCGGGCGTCATCCAAATCGGTTTCCGGCTGAATGTCAAACGTCATCACCGTTCCCGAACTGTCAAGCGATGTTGTCTTTTTGGCCTGCTGGATCTCCGCCAGGGCGCTCTTTTCCGCCTCCCGCCGAGTGGTGTGCCGTTCGATGGCCTTGCCCGGCGAAAGAGCCCGGGCATAATCATCCAAGGCTTCCAACGCTTTCTTGTAACGGGACCGGGCATTCTCCCCTTCTGGATCGGCCTTCCAATAAAAATGATACGGATTGGAAAGGATGAGGCCGCCCATGTGATGGTTGAGAAAAACGACCCTGGGAGTATACGGATCGTTCTTCAGCACTTCCAATTTGGTTCGAAATTCCCTTTTAAGTAACGCCGTATAAGGTTCATAATCGCGCAAAAATCGTCTCACTTTGACTTGCGCGGCGCCCTCATCCTGAATGAATCGGAGATACCGACGCATATCGTCATCCGTCAGGGACGCCCCCAATTCCTCCAGGTCCTCCTTTTTTTTGACCCACTGATCGCCACTCTTACCGGCAACGATGGCTTTCACCAATCGCTCAATCTCGTTGCCGTATTCATGCTCCATAAACCATTGCCTGAAATCGAAGGCGGACCGATCTTCTTCGTAGCTGGCCGGATTGTCCGCCCAATAGCTCATCTGCCGCACCTCTTCCCGCCGCACCCCTTTGTTCAATGAAATCGCCGCGAGGGTCATGGGCTCCATCCATTTCCTCAACGCATCTCTTCCAATAAGGAAAGTTAAAAATTCCTTCTTTTTCTGCCGAAACACCTCCATTTTCGCCCTTTCAAAATACAAGTATCTCCGCAAAAGACTCGGCGGTGTCCGGGGATATTCCTTCATCACCTCCGCCACTTTGGCCATTTCTTTCCCTTCCATCAGACGCACCATGCAGACGATGAACTTTTTCTCATTGTCCGACAAGGCTTCGACGCTTTGCGGTTCCTTCCCCATCGTCAGCACCGCCCAGCCGATGGCGCGTGCGATGACGTTCCATAAGCCGTGAAAGACAATGAGGCCGATCACCACCGCCAGCCAAGCCGGCCCCTGGCAGTAATAGGTCGTCCAGGCGGTGAGGTTGGTCATGGCCAACACAAAAAGATGTCCTTTCAAGCGCTGCGCCCGGTCCAAGGGGGTCCTATTCGTATGCCAAGAAGCAAAGAAGGGAAGGAGGAAGAGCGGGAACTCAAAGACAGAAGCAAAAATAACATTGACCGATAAAAACTGCGCCAATGCTTGCGGATTAATTTTCTGCGGCCAGCTTTCTGGAACGATCTTCTGAACCCATTTTTGAGAGAGAACCCACCGGAGGAAGGAGAAAAATCCAAAAAAGACCCCGTAAAGAGGAAGGACGTAGCGAACGAAGAAGCTTCCAACTCTTTCGGTGAGGGGCAGGGTGAGAGGGGGGCCTTGAAATCGATGCAGGGTATCCCGCATCCTTTTCAGAGACCAGCGGTGCCAGAAACCTTCCACGCGCCAAAATCCTTGAGAATCGCGCCTCGAAAGAGCATTCAACTGGGCCAGGAGTTCCGTGGGTTCATCGACGCGCGGTAGAACGTACTTTCTTAGAACGTAAATGAGCTCTCTCTGATTATTGGGGGCCTTTCGAAAGGCCGCACCCCACAAACGGTAAAGCGTTGGGGAGGCCACAATTTCAACCAAATCTCTATCAGGCCACCAACTTTTATACAGCGTCAGAGCGAGTCCCGCCAGATCGGAACCATCGAGTTGATCCAGGTTCCCATGGATAATTTGACTATATTGACGGGCCAAGCCTTTCTGCCCATTCAACCGACGCTGAAGCGCTTCTTCAAAAGGGATGGGGAAGAGGGTCCGAATGAACCACCGGAAAACTTTCCCTATATCTCCAATAATCGAAAGGATACCCCAGGCCACGGCCACCACAACCAAGCTGGCTATTATCGGAAATGGGTCGAAGGAAAGCGGAACGGGTGCCGAATTCCCCATCAAAAACACAGCCCCTCCAGTAAAACCGGTTTCGATCCAATCCCGGCGGGACAGGAGTTCTATTGCCGGATGGTTCGGAAGGCGAAAAACTTTCCCCGTTCTCTCGTAACCAAGAGGGGGCTTCGAAGATAAATCGGAGGTTCCGAAAAATTCACCCTTGGGAGACGAAAATCTATAGACACGCCTTCCCTTCTCCGTCGATGATTCAATCGCGGCGATCAATCCGTTTACAGCGAGGAACTCATCGTCCACCATCAAACCGGTCCCGGTGTGAACCATCGCAGGGGCCAGAAAGAGCTTATTCCCTGAGAAAAGATGGTCCAAGGACGCCTTTTCGCGGGTGAAGATGGACAGGTATTCGGAGCCAGACTTCCCATCGAGCTTGGTCACTTTGGGTTGGATGACGGCGTAGGGCCAGCCGCGTTCCTTTAAGAGGCGCGTCAATTTCGGCGTGTGGAAGCCGCCGACCAAAAGAGCGGTGATGGGACAACCCTTTGGCTGCGGCGGGGCGTCCGCCGTAAACGCGCCGATGAAATTGTCGGTCAGTTTTTCGCTGCGGAGGTCGGCTTCACGGTAGAAAGCCTCGAAAGAGGAAAGGGTATCGTCATCCCCGCGTAAGCGGGGATCCAGGCCCTCAACCACATCTGGATTCCGGCTTTCGCCGGAATGACGGACCTTCTTGTATTCCTCCCACTCCTCCGGAACCAAGGCGAAATCCAAAAGTTTTTCAACCAGATAAAGGGACCGCGACATCTGGATGAACTCCCGCTCCTTTTCATTCTTTACCAGCGAATTTGAAATCCCCTCCTCCAACTGTCTGACGGCTTTCAATAGCGGTTCGGCTTGAAGGCTGTCCGTCAACATGATGTATTGCAGATACCGGCGGAAAGCCGGAGCGTCCGATAAAGAGACCCCGTAACGCTGAAGGAATTCCTGGATGTCCCGGTAATAATCGGCGTAGCTGATTTTTCCCATCTGGAAGGCCAGGCCGGTGGCGGCGAGTGTCTTTAGATCCTTTGGCGTCAGACGCAGGGCAAGTTTTTCAATGACCCGAGCCCGCTCGCGCTCGACACGGGAGAAGTCGAGAGAATGCTCCAGCTCATACGCACTCAAAAACCGCTCAAGCACAAACTCATGCGGATAGAGGTCGACCTCCGCCGTGGGCTTCACCAACATCTCCTGGGCCCGGGCCAATTTCTCTACATAGGCCCCGAAGTGGATATCCCCGCGCTGATAGGATTCGCGGACTTCTACGAACCGCCTCAAACGGGGATTCAGATCCTGACTCATCTTCAAGGACAGATCCGTCTTCCAACTTGAGAGCCGCTTTTGGATTCGGCCCTTCTGTTTTTGTGAATCGAGATACGCTTCGACATTCGCTCGATAATGCTCAAGATTGTCGATGCCAAAGATTTCCGGCGGCGTCTTCGGGGTCGTGATACCGACGAAACTGGGAGCGGCGATCCTCCCCTCCTTTAAAAAGAAATCCGCCACATCGGCCGTCAGCTTTTTGTCGGGAAAAACCCGAAACTTCCCGAAGTCAAAGGGGCCGAAGGCCCCTTCCACGCCGACACCCAACCCTGACTGAACTGAATTAAGAGACTCAAAAATCCGGGCGATGTTCTTCTGGGCTTCGTAATTCTGATGGACATCCTGAATCAAAAAGACAAATGGGGGACCGCTCTCTCCCGGAACGAAGGTCGGCGGGATATAAACCTCCCGAACCGACCCCGCGTTTAAAGAGATGGATTCGAAATAAGGGAGAAGCAAAGGAGGGACGGGGACCTGACTTTTGATGGGCCGGCGGGAAGCGAAATCCTCCAGCGCCTTACCTAACTCGGGGACCTGATGCCAGAAATCCACCTTGGGGGATGAAACGGTGGGCTGAGAAGCCCCCCCCAAAGACGCAAGCTGCGTGGGCGGCTGTCCTTCCAGCCCCGCGTCCAAATTCCGCCGCCTCTCTTTCCAAACAGAGGTCTCCGTGGCATAGAGAAAAACCACATTGGAAAAGAAGAAGAGGGCGGTTAACAAGCCAGTCAGGGTCTTTTTAACCATCTCAATCAACAATACCACGACCGGCCTGAAGATCGCCTTAAGGAAAAGTTAAATTTGGGTTAAGGACGGAATTTAAAAACGGGTTGTTTTTACTGGCCGATTTCAGGTTTTTTAATGGTTGTGATGTCCAGGGCGGAACTGACCAGATCGATGACCTTTTTGCCATCTGATTCCTCCCCGGCCACTCTCTCGATGGACAAACCGTAGTTGGCGGGCGGCTTGGCGGATAAGCGGGTCAAAGAGGGCGACTCCCAGCCGGCCGCGGACTGGTAAGCGATGGTGGGCCGACTGATATTGCGGATATTCGGCCGCACCGACAAGGCCGTCATCCGGTTCTCCAGCTTGACGTACGTCCCCGGGGGATAAAAACCAAAGAGCGGCACCAACAGCTTGACCAGAAACGGATCGAATTGCGACCCGGCCCGGCGAAGAACGGCGCGCAGCAACCGATAAATGGGAACCGGCCGGTGATAGAAATTTTCCGACACCGTGCGCCAGCTCATAAAATCCGCCAACCCGACAATCTGGGAAAAGAAATGGGTCTTGTAGTCCGGGGGAAGGGCGGGATACCCCTGACGGTCAAAGCCCATGTGGTGTTCCAACGCCACCCGCACCGTGCTCATGGGAAGTCCCGGCACATCCATGAGAAACGCCGCCCCATCCTGACTGTGAAGGCGGATGATCTCCGCATCGTGATTCGTGATCGGGGTCCCTGTCGTCAAATCGGGCGATAGAAAAAACCGGCCGACATCGTGCAAAAGGGCCGCGATGGCCAACTGCTTGAGAAGACCCGTCGAAAATCCCAACTGGTGTCCGAGATACAGGGAGAGGATCATCGTGTTCAAAGAATGCTGGATGGGCAGGTTCTTAACAGGTTGCCATAGGATGTTCATGCCGTAACCCTCCGGATCCTGAACCATGTTGTCGTAGAGCTCTTCCAAGGGTCCCGACAAATCCGACATCAAAAAGCTCTGTTCATCCAGGAGCTTTGTGAATATCTTCTGTGTCCTCTCCACCCAACCGGTATAATCGCCGGCGAGCTGCTTGAAACGCTCTTTGTAGCTCGGCCATTTGAGGCGGTCCAGTTTGGAACCGCTCTCGACCATGACACGCAGATGATCCGACGTGTAACCCTCGGTGGAGAGGTGGATGGTTTTTCCCGCCAGTTCGGGTTTCTGCAAAAGATGCAAAAAGAAGGGCGCCAACTCACGGGCCTCAAGGCCCGGTAGAAACACCACATTCGAAATTTTCAGTTCCTCCAGGGTGCGGAGCAAGTCGTACATCACAAGGCTCTCTTCGATAAAAAGCATTTCCTCGACAAGAAAGATGCCGCTCATGTGCTGGACATTGACCTCGATCTGGGAACGAAAAACGCCTTGCAACAGGTTCACCAAATTCTGAAGCGACTGCTGAACCGTCGGATGGTCCGGCGCATACAGAAGGTAGAACTTGTAGGTGGCGTTCCAGGCAAAAAACATCTGCCGGAGAGCCTCATGCAGCTTTTTCTTTCTCTCTTGCTCTTCGGCACTCATGCTCATGGATTCAACCCCGACAAAATGCTTTTTATCAATTCCTGCTCCTCCCGCTGGCTGGTGTTGAAGCGGCCGAAGAGGCCTGCCCCTTTTTGGAGCGACTCAAAAAACTCCCGCACGCGCATGCCCCCCAGCACTCCCAGGGACGTGTAGAGCTTATGCTTCCAGGCATCGGAGATATTCTCCTGTTTGGCCATGGTGATCAGCCGGTCCACAATCCGCCGGTCCTTTTTTTGCACCAGATAATCCAGTGCCATCCCCAAGATGTCTTCATCATTGGGCTTCTGGAGCGCGGCGGCAAGTTCGGCACTCACTTCCTCCGTTCCCATCTTGCACAGAGACCGGATCGCTTCTATGCGCACGATCTTCTGCTGGTGCGTAATCAAATGGCCGATGGCCTTGACCGCCTTCGGATTTTTTACATCCCCCAGAATCATAATGATGTTCCTCACAAGAAAATGAGACGCCTTGGGAATCGCTTCAATAAGGGGATCGATCCCCCCTTCCCGAGCCACGAGAGTGATTAAATGACAGAGCTTTCGGCGCATGCCGCGGTCCTGCTCGTTGTCCAACGTGTTGACCAAAGAGGGGAGGGCCGCCTCCCCCAAGGTCAGGATATATTGGCTGATCCGCGTAAACGCCTCGGACTCGATGGTGAGGGACCGCAACGGGAAAAGGGTCAAGTTGATATGGGTGAAAGAACACAAGTGCTGCCTTAGGGCCGACAATAAAGACGAGATCACCGCATCCTGTTCTTTTCCCTGGGATAAAAGCCACAGCCGGATTCCCATCTTAAGCGCCCGTTCCTGGACGGCCACGGTGCTGTTGTCCGCCAAATAGCGGAGCAATAGTCGCAGCGCCAAAATCATGTTCGGCCCCCCGGATCCCACCAAAACCTGGATGTTATCCATGTCTTCGGTGGAGAGGGTCTGCCCGCTCACGAACCGGGCGTCCTGGCGGTGGCGGATGTCCTCCTCGCTAAAGGTGACGATTTGCGAAATCCAATCCACCTTCAAGACCGACGGTTTCGATGGCGCCTTCCGAAAACCTTGCCCGAGCAAGGAGGGCCGCCTCTGAGCCATGACAGCCGGCGACGCGATCCAGCGAAGACAGTCTTCCTTCAACGGTGATGGAAAAGGAAACAAATGGACGAACCGAGGGGCCGGGAAATACCCCTCGCGGGCGGCATCGATAAAATCGCGGATAAAGGTCCGATCTTCCAGCGGCAACATCTCCACCTTGACGCAAAGCCATGTGTACACATCGGGGAGGCAGCGAAACCGGCAGTGAGCCATCTCCTCCAGTATCCCACTCTCCGCCAGGGGCTCCAAATGTTTCTGGATGATCTCGTCTGAAAGGCGGACCACGAGGAGATTCGCCGTGATCGGAATGAGCGTGATCGGCTTTTTCTCTTCCACGCCAATGAAGGGAATCAGCTTTTCCATCTTGTTTTCGTTGGGATCTTTGCTGGCCAGGATATTGAAGAACTGGAAGAAATGGCGGTTTTGGAGGGGCGGCGTGAAGACAATTTCTTTGAAGCCGAGGTTGAAAAGCTGGCCGGCGAGGTGGAAGGTCACCTCCGTAAAACCAACGGGCTGCTCTTCGTAGGAGATGGAGCGGCTGGAAAGCCCGAGCCGTATTTGCTGGCCGGCCGGCACGGCGTCCTGAAACCGCTTCACCACGTTCTGGACAATTTCATCAAGCGCTTCGTTGTCCAAGCGGTAGATAAAAAAGGATCGAAAGGCCCCAGCCAGGCTGGAGACAAAGCGGCTGACCGCGATAAAATCCGCCCTCTCTCCGGTTACAAAACGACCTTCTTTTGCAGCCTGTTTTTCATCCATCAAGTCAAGTTAACCCGATGGAACTCCCTTTTTCAATAACCCCCTGAAAATAATCCCCCCGGCGCTTGCACGGAGGGACCTTAAATTCGACTGATTAACAAAGCCGTTCCCGCAATTTTCTCCAGCGAAGGAAAAACATTGCCTCATTTAAGAAAACAAGAAGTTGACCATCCTACAAGTACACAATATCCAAACAAAAAATATGTATGTCTTAAGCCTGAATGGCTAATTTCTTGGCCAGTTCCACGAAGTCGTTGAGGCTCACCTGTACTCTCATTCCTTGGAATAGGGAATCAAGAATTACTTTCTCAACTTGACTCAAAAGGCTGTTGGGACCGATTCCGTCGGCATTAAATGTCACTCCACCCCGGAATCCGACTGCGATATTGTCGAGCAGAGCTTTCACTTGATGAGGGGAAGCTTGCGAGATGTTCAATCCCGAAGCTATGCCGGCTTCGAAAAAGGCCAGATTGATGACTCTCGCCGTATGCCCATTTTGATCGGTTTTTGTTTCAAAGAGGTTCCCTTTGCTCTGTGCCCAGAGTTTTACGTCAGGGTCGTCCTTCTTCAAGTCCTGTTCGAAACGGGCTTGTTCATTTTCATTGATAACAAGGACAAGTTTGACCGACGGCAACGCTTTTCTAAATTCTTTTATCCAGGGAATATCTTCAGCGCTGACCGCGACGGCAAATTCCTTGTTGCCGATGAGTTGAGTCAGCATTTGCGAAGGTATTCCTAAGAATCCCAATTGAATATGCACGCTCTGAACTTCATATTCACTCAAGGAACCTTCTCTGGCT
>JAJAPZ010000003.1 GCA_020523905.1 Candidatus Obscuribacterium magneticum | reverse complement strand
GACGCTCTCATCGGTGCTCTGCCTGGGGTTGTATGAAAAGACGGCGGTTTTGGACGCGAAGAAACAGTATTAAAACGTCTACACAAGGGGCTGATTTCTGGTTACAATAAAGGCGTGGAAAACGGAGACGGGCGCAAACCGTCCTTATATTACTTTTACCGGCGGGAGATTCATCAAGGCTGCATCCTTTTTTTTATTCTCGTCCTGTTCTTGATCTACCAATTCGCCTCGCCGGTTCGAAAAGCCATTGACTTCGTGGCCTCGCCCACCGTCCAGGGGCTAAGTCTGGCTTATGGGAAGGCCTCCACGCTCCTCCATCGATGGACGCTCATTGACCTCGGATTTGTCGGCGCATCCTCGGACCCTGATTTCCTCTTCCGGGTCCAATTGGCCACCTACATTAATGAGCGCCGTGCCGCGCCCCTCTTGGATATCGCCGCCAACAAGCAGGCTTCCCTACAGCGGCGTGAGGCGGCCTTGTTGGCCCTCCACAAGTTTGACTCATCAATCGAATGGATTGAACCTTTCTTGAACGAGCTTCCCAAAGGCGGACTCCTCGAACTTCATGAGGAGGAGACCCCCCTTCTGGACAGTTTGATGAAAATGGTGCGTTCCGAAGGCGGCATTCAAAAGAGTCTCGTCAAGGCGTATGCCGAACTCGTTTTTGAGTTTATGCTCCAGGTTCCGGATGCGATTGTGAAGCGCCACGCCTTGCGGTGGATTTCGGATGTCCTTCCGGAGGAGGCCCTCTTTCTGATTCTGCCGCGGATTCCCTGGGAATCCGATCCCGTCATTCAGGCCGCTTTGGTCGAGGCCCTCTGGGATATTCGGGCCGTCTCGGATCCCGAAGCGGCAGGGCGCCTCGTCATGCCCCTTTATCAGAATCCGCCCTGGCCGGAGTTGACGCCGCCCTTGGCCGCCATTTTAAGCCGGTTGGGATTCCCGCGGCCGCGGCCCTATCTGGAGAAGCTCTCTGAAAGCCCCGATTTATCGGAGGAGCAGCGAGTCCGTGTGCGGGTCGCGTTGGATGCCGTTCCCTATCCCCGTTGGCTGAAAAAATCCCCCGAGGCGGAAGAGCTGGCCTTGCGTCGCAAACGATCCCGCGAACAGCAGTACCAAGCAGCCTGGCAGAAGCAGATTAAAATTAAAAAGGAAGAGCGGATGGAGCAGGTGATTCTCGCCCGGGCGACAGCCGCGGCGGCCAAAGGACCTGTGGTTGTTGAGAGATTTCCTCCGAAAGGAGCCGCCGCTTCCGCCGCCAAAACGGTTCCCTTTGTCAAAGAGATAACACCCGCCCCTGCCGTGAAAGCTGTTCAGGAACCCGTGGTGAAAGTGGTCCGAGCGCCGTCCAAGAAAGCGCCCGCGGCCGCGCCCGCCGAAACATCCCCTCCCCCGCCCCCTTCTCCGCCGGGTCCGGAACCGGAGGAGGCGGCCAAAGAACAGACTCTGGCCATGCTGCCGGAACCCGCGGAGATGGGGCCGCCGCCTCCCATCGAAGAAGCTCCTAAACCCAGTTCCAACATGCGCTCAGTGGACATGATTTTTGAAGTGAAGAACAAAGAGGTTTCTCTCTACCAAAATCCCGGCCCCGATGCCCCCTCGGGGGTGTTTCTCCCCGTCGGGACGAAAGGGAAAGCCAATCTCGTCTATCAGTTGGGAGAGGACAGTTGGTATCAGCTGGCCTCGAAAAAAGGCGGCGGCTGGGCGAATGGGAAATCGCTTAAGTTGTTTGATTTGAGCCCGGAGGTGGCCTCGGCAAAAACGGGAGCACCACCGGCGAAGGCTCCAGCGGCCCCAGGATTGGAAGGAGAGCGGAGAGAATCCACGTATTTTGAGGTCAACACCCCGAATGTCGCCATCTATGAGAAACCATCACTGGAGTCGAAAAAATTGGAGGCCTTGATTGAAGGCCAGGCGTATCTGGCCACACGGTCGGAAAAAGTGGGGCCCGACCGGTGGTTTCTTTTGGAGGTGAGGCCCGGCGTTTTCGGCTGGGCGGAGGGCATTTATCTTCAGTTGGCGGATGTGCCTCAGCCGGCCCTTATGGTCAAGCCGACCCAGCCTTTGAGTTTGCGCCAGCAGAAGTCCGCCTTTGCCGCGGAATGGGTGGTGGCCGGGGTCAAAGACGTCTCCGTCTATGAACGGCCTTCCATCGCGAGCGAGATGCTTAAAAGTATTTCCCCCCCGGATGTTTTCGAAGTGGTGGAAGCGAAGGAAGGGGGCGGGAGCGAGTGGTATAAGATTAAGCTGCCAAAAGGTAACGTTGGCTGGGTCAAGGTGATGGATGTCAACTTGACGAAGCCATCTTCACAGCAATAGCGTCCACATCCGTCGATTTAATCCAACCTTTCAATCCCTGTTGCGGCACACCGATCTGAGTCCAATCCGGCCGTTGACTCATGATGAGGACTTTACTTCCCTCCGGCACCGTGAATCCGACCGCATAATCCTCGCCGGGACCGTTGCGGACTTCCCCGGGGGCCTGGGTGATGATGGCGTAAGGTTGATTCGCGAAATAAATGCGGGCCCCCAGCCAGGTGGAGCAAAGGAAAAGGAGGAGGCCGGAAATCCAAATCGTCATCTCCGGCCAGGTTCCGCCTTGAACCTTTTCCAGTTTTATGAGGCCCAACAGGATAAAGAAAACCCAGAGTAAGATGGTGAGGCCGATACACAACTCATGGCCCGTCAGATAGAGGATCACGTTCTCAAGGAGGCTTTCCTTTTCATCTTTCAGATGGGACCTCGCCAGGGCAAGGTTGAAGGTGATGTCCGTGTCCCGTGGCGACAAACGGTGGGCCCGCTCATACCACAAAATGGCGGCGCCCCGCTCTCCTCGCCGGTAATACAGGTTCCCGAGGTTGTAATACAGGGCGGTTCCGCCGAATCCCTTTTGAATGAGCGTCTTGTCAATGTCCAGGGCTCGATCGGCATCGCCCTGCTCGAAAGCTGTATTTGCCTGCTCAAATTGATCCTGGGAGACGCTGGCCGAAAGAAGAGATCCGCTTCCGGCTATCAGGACGACAGCGACCAAGAGGATTGTCATTACCCGGGTTCCCACAGAAGACAACGTCATACCGGCGGAAGCCGGTATCCATCCCTTCGTCATTCCCGCGAAAGCGGGAATCCAAAATTTAATGGATCCCCGATTAAGACATTCGGGGATGACGCCTTTGGCGTCACCTGGATACCGGCTTCCGCCGGTATGACGAACTAGAACCTTCGTTTTCATAAGACCTCGTTTAAGCGCGTCAGGAGGGTTTGAGCGTTTTTGAGGCTTTCCTCCCTTGTCTTATCAGTGAAGGCGGAAGCGGCGAAGCGGACTTGGTCGGCTTCCTCCCAGAGATCGCGCGCCATTCGTCTCAAGTTTTCGCCCACCGCTTTTTCACTCAAGCGCCGGTCGACGTCCTCCCAAATCATGCCGGTCGACGAGATGTCCAGCTTGTCGGCGATAAAATCCGCCACGGCGCTGTACAAGGCGCCGTAAAAGGGGACGGGATCGGCGGCGTTCATGAGTTTCGACGCTTTCTTCAGCGTCTTCCGGGCTTTGCCAAGGGCTTCCCGCGACCGGTAGTGCGGGGCGTAGATCCGCCGCTTCTGGGTTCGCCATACCGTGAGGAAAGCCCCAAGAGCGAAGAGGGGCGGCAGCGCATTGAAAAGAATAAACCCTCCGCGCTCGTAAAGGGGTTTTTCCACCGGGCTCAATTTTCCGCTCTTCATGTAGCGGATGTCTTTTTCGACGACTTTCACCCCTTCGCCGACCTGCCCCGGAACCTGGTGCGGCAGGGTGTCAACGGGGCCCTGCGCGAGCGTCCCCGGTTTGACGTTTAAGGATATCTCCCGGCTCGTTTCCGTACCGTATTGGTTTGTTTCCGGATTGAAGAAAGTGAAGGGAATCGCCGGTATGCTCAGTTGGCCGGACACCTGCGGGATCAATAGGATTTTAAATTCTTTCACGCCATGGATGAATTTTCCTTCATTGTTGACCTTGGAGGAGGAGATGCTTTCGTAGCGGCGAAAGGATGTCATCTCCGGAATGGCGGGTTCCTTGACGGATTTGATATTGCCGACGCCTTCGATGGTCACCATGAGGTTGAAAGGTTTGCCCACCTCGAATTCTTTTGACGCCTCCTCCGTCTTTGCTGTGATCTTGTAACGTCCGACGGCGCCGCTAAAAAGAGCGGGCTTCACTTTCGGCAGAGCTCGAACCTGGATGGGGATGGCGCGGGTGGTGAGCTTGACCGGCTGGCTCCGCCCGAAAAATTGCTCAAAGAAGCTGTCGAAGTTGTAGGCGCTCGCCTGACCTTGAACGGCCAGGTCAATGGTGGCGCTTCCGATGGTGAATTCGCCGTCCGAGGTGGGGAATAGGGCATAGCGGAGCTCGATGACGTCGTACGGGATTCCCTGAATGGTCGTCGAGAATTGCTGTTGAGGGAGGGGTTCGATGATAAAACCGGTCATCTCCGGCGCCGTGTAGCGCGGCTGGGAGAGGATGCGCACGTTGGGCTGCCTTAAAAACTGAATGGTGAGGTGAATTTGTTGCCCCACGTAGGCATTGTGATTATCGACCTTGGCCGATATGAACAGGGGCTTGAGTCCTTCCGACGGGACGGCCACGGGGCGCGAGGACGGGGCTTCCGTTCCCCCGCCGGTTTGGGGCGGCGCGGAGGGCGCGGGCCGCACGGTGATTGAGATCGGCTGGGTGGTGAAGGACTTTCCTTCGTAGGTGAGAGTGATCGAAGGGATTTCAAAGGAGCCGGTGTTAAGGGGCGTCAAAACATAGTCGTAGGCGATTTGGGCGGAGGCCTGGCCGTTGATCCACTGGTAGGATTGCCGTTGTCCCGCGTCCTGAACGCTGAAATTGGGAATGGTGGGATTGGGGGCGGTGTTGATGTTGGAGACGCCGGAGATTTCAATGGTGAGCGTGATGGAATCGTTGATCGTGATATCGTTGGAGCTGACCCGGGCCGTGATCTGCGGCTCGGCGCGGAGGGGCGAGTTGAAGAAGATAAGTACGAAGCAAGTAAAGAACGAGGTCGTCATCCCCGCGAAAGCGGGGATCCAGGCTTTAAGCCTTTCTTTGAAGAAAGGTTTAAAAACTGGATTCCGGCTTTCGCCGGAATGACGATGCACCCTTTGGCCCAAGGTAAAGCATCCAATGTGATTTCCTTTTCTCACCAGTCTTCTCCCCGTTCTTCTTCTTTTTTCTTGGGTTTCTGAACGTCGGCCGCGATGGGCTTCCCCCGTTTCATTTTATCGGATTCTTTGTCCTGAAGCATTTGCAAAACCCGCTCGGCGTCTTCTTTCTTTCCCTTGTCTTCTTTGCCTTCTTCCCGTTGGGCTTGGGCGGCGCTCTCCCGGCCTTGGTCCTTTTTGTCTTTGTCGGATCCTCCCCCTCCTTTTTGCTTCTGGGGGGGCGGCGGCGGGGGCTGTTTGCCGGACTTGATATACTCGATATTATACTTGGCGTCCATATCTTTGGGATTGAGTTTGAGGCACTCTTTGAATTCTTTCGTCGCCTCCTCGCGTTTTCCCATGCTGAAATAAAGATGCCCCAGGTTGTAGGCGATTTTTGATTTAAGATCGGCAGAGGCGGCCATCGCTTTGGCCTGTTCATATTGTTTTTGGGCCTCCTCCATGCTTCCCTCAAGATAATACGTTCCCGCAATGTTGTACGGCAAAAAGGCCGCCTCCGGGGCGTCGATGCGGGAAGATTCAAATTCTTTTCGGGCGCCTTCGGTGTCCCCTTTGCGAAGAAGCTGGTTTCCCATACGCACCTGATCTTTCCAATCCGCCCGGCTGATCCCCCCGCCGGCGGCCAGAGTCAGGATAAATACGGTGGCGAAGCGGCTTAAGAGTTTGATCCACCACGCCGGGGCTTTTAAGGTTTTTTTGATTCGTTGCCATTGACCCGGCGTCTCCGCGATGAAAAATTCGAGGAGAAGCAGGAGCAGGGCCACGAAGGCAAAGAGAGGGTAGCGTTCCTTGAAGCGCTCGTGGGTTTTGGAGGCGAATTCCTTCTTTTCAAATCCGTTGATGAGATCGGCAATCTCATCGATCTCCGCATCGGTGGAGCTGGCGCGGTAGTAATGGCCGCCCGTCAAGGTGGCCATTTTGGTGAGAAGCCCGTCGTCCAGGCGGCTGAGCACCAGCTCCCCGTTGAATTTGTGAAAGCCGACGGTTTTTCCCTGCATGTCTTTGTCCTTGATGACTTCTCCTTTGGTGGTCCCAATGCCGATGGTGAAAATCACGGCTCCTTTTTCCTTGGCCTCCTCCGCGGCCCCCATGGGATCCGACCGGTGATCTTCGCCGTCGGTCAAGAGGACGACCGCCTTTCCGCTCTTGTCGTCTTTAACAAAGCTCTTGACGGCGAGGCGGACCGCCTCGCCGATGGCTGTTCCCTGAACGGGCACCGTGTTCTCATCGATGATGTCCAGAAACATCCGGGCGGCTTCGAGGTCGGTGGTCAAGGGACACTGGAGGAGGGCGTCGTTGGCGAAGGCGATAATGCCGACGCGATGGCCTTCCAGTTTATTGATGAGGAGTCCCAACGACACCTTGGCGCGTTCCAATCGGGAGGGCGGCACGTCCTCGGCCAGCATGCTTCGCGAGGTGTCAACGGCGATGAAGACATCGACCCCCCGGTGTTTCACCTCCATTAGTTTCGAGCCGAATTGAAAACCGGTGGCGGCCAATATGAGGAAGAAAAGGCCGACCAAAGCGAGGATGTCTTTTTTCTGCCGGCGCAAAAGGGCCGGAACGGGCACCAGTTCCCGGATAAGCCGCCAGTCCCCCAGGCGCACCAGGTCTTTTCGCCTCTGCCATTTGGACCAGAGGAAGAGAAAGATCACAAAGGCCAGGCCGATGAGAAGCCAGAAGTTTTGAGGGTAGTGGAATCTCATTTTAAGGCACCGTCCGGAAGATGGTTTTTGCCAGGGTCAGCTCCGCCAGCAATAGAAATACGGCGGGCAGGAGAAACCAGATGAAAAGGTCTTCGTAATCGACGTAGGATTTGGTTTTGATGTCGGTTTTCTCCAGGGAGTCGATCTCCTTGAAAATCTCTTTCAGGGCCCCCGAGGTCTTGGCTCGGAAATATTTTGCGTTGGTTTCGCCGGCGATTTTGAGGAGCGTGTCCTCATCGAGATCATTGCCGCTTTGAACGAGGCGCTGGCCGAAGACGGGATCATCAATGGGCATCAGGCCCCCCTCCGGCGAGCCGGCGCCAATGGTGTAAATCTTGATGTTGAAGGCGGTGGCCGTTTTGGCGGCCGTCAGGGGGTCGATGGTGCCGGCGTTGTTGGATCCGTCTGTCACCAGGATCATGACCTTCGATTTTGCGATGGAGTTTTTGAGGCGGTTGACGGCCGTAGCAATCCCATCCCCGATGGCGGTTTGGTCCTGAGGGATGACGCCGATCTCCAGTTGGTCGACAATGGAAAGGAGGGCGTTAATGTCTAAGGTGAGCGGGCACTGGGTGATGGCGTGTTCGGCAAAGACAACAAGGCCCAGCCGGTCGTGTTCGCGGCCTTTCGTGAACTCCGAGATCACCTGTTTGGCCATCTGGAAGCGGTTTTGCGGTTTGAAATCGATACAGGTCATGCTGCGGGAGGCATCCAAGACGAGCATGATGTCGGTGGCTTTGGCGGTCAACTCTTCCGATCGCAGGCCCTTTTGCGGCCGGGCCAACGCGAAAATGATCAAGGTGACGGCGGCCAGTCGGAGCCCCCCAATCATCCATAGCCCGACGTCAAGCCTCTGCTTTTTTGCCAGGTCCCCCATTTTTTTGAGGGAGGAAAAAAGAAAGGTGGGTAGATCCTGGGCTCGGAAAAAAGCGAGATAGCTGGCCATGAGCGGCACAAAAAGGAGAAACCAGAGAGTATCGGGATTGGCGAACCTCATACGGGAAGGATCTCCTCCTTTTTTTCAGAAGCCTGGGGCGTGGTGATGGTGATGATGCGTTTAACGCGGTTGAGATCCTCTTCAATGTCATCTTCAACGGGGGTGTATTTGGCAAATTTGACCAGATCCGCATTGTCCAGGGAGTCCCTGAGTTCGTTCGTCAAATCCATCGTGAGTTTAAGCCGGCGGAATTCCGCCAAAAGCTCCGAGGTCGTCCGCTCCAAGGCCGAGAAAAGATACCGGTTTTCCAGGTATTGGCGAAGAATTAAAGATAGCTGGAAATAATATTCCTTGATGTTTCCATCGGAAAGAAGAGAGGAATCCTCCAAGGCATGAAGGGCTTCCCAGGCGATTTCCTCGGCCGGTTTGGGCGGGCCGGCTTGCAGTTGTTCAAGGAGTTTTTTTTGTCGACACCACCAATAGAGAAGAGCGCCAAGGCCGGACAGAAGAAGGATGACAAGCGTGATCCACACCCAAAAATAGGACCGGAAATTGAAAAAGCCTTTTAAGGGCCGCAGCCCCCCCTGGTCCCCCATCATTTCTAAAACCGATTTCACGTTGATGTCGACGGATTCGGTTTTGGCTTCAGCCTTGGTTCCTTCGGGGTTCACAAAGACGAGGGACAAAGATGGAATCGTCTGCGTGCCGGTGGAGAAGGTGGTCAAAACGAGTTGGTGCGTCAGGGTCAATTTGCCGTCCGGAAGCGGCTTCGGCCGGGTGGGCGCATAATCCAGGAGTTCAAACTCGCCGAGGGGGTTCGGCACCGCCAGAGGTGCCGGCGCGACGTCCGTGGAGAAAACGACGGTCGCCCGGAGGCCGATGGGATCTCCGATCGTGATTTCCCGCGGCCCCACTTCCAGGCGCAGTTTCACCGACGGCTGGGCGTGCGCTCCCGAGACGGCGAAAAAAAGGGCCATTGTCATTGCGACTTTTTTCATCGGAAGCGCCGGGCCCGTTCTTTGAAAAAGAGCATGAGCGGCTTGACGTAATCCTCATGGGTTCGAAACACAACCTTGTCCATGTTGATTTTCGAAAATAGGAGATCGCGCCGCGCCCGCTCGGCGACGGCCTGTCTTTGGTACGTGTCTCGGATCACCAGGTTTCGCATGGACACCAGGCGCCGTTCCCCCGTTTCGGCGTCTTCCACGAGGACGCGCCCCATTTTTGGCCATTCGGCTTCCAAGGGATCTTCGAGGACAAAGGCGATGGAATCGTGGTGGCGCCGGGTGATGGAGAGGCTTTTTTCGAATTGGGCGTCCAAGAAATCGGAAATAATGAAGACAATGGCTCGTTTTTTCTGGACCCGGTTCAAGTAGGCGAGGGCGCCGTCAATGTTGGTGCCTGTGCGTTCAGGAACGAAGCCGAGGACGTCTCGGATGAGCCGGAGCGTGTGGCTGCGGGATTTTCGGGGCGGCACGTATTTTTCAATCCGGTCGGAAAAAAGGAGGAGCCCGACCTTGTCGTTATTTTTTAGCGCCGAGAAAGCAAGGAGGGACACCAGCTCCGCCGCCAGCTCCGATTTAAAGCGCGTCCGGGTTCCAAAGACCGTCGACCCGGAGACATCGACGGCGATGAGGATGGTCAGCTCCCGTTCTTCGGTGAAGCGCTTGACGTAAGGGTGGCCCAGCCGTGCCGTGACGTTCCAGTGGATGTTGCGGACATCATCCCCGGGAACGTATTCCCGGATATCCGTAAATTCCATGCCGCGGCCTTTGAAGGTGGAGAGATAGCGCCCGCCGAAAAGTTCGTTGACGAGGCGCGAGGTGCGTATCTCGATCCGCCGAATTTTCCGAAGGAGTTCGGCCAGGGTGGGCTTGGTGGAAAGGGCTACCGGCATCGTCTGTTGCTCCTGAGGTCTGGTGGGAGGGATTCCTTACGGCACCTCCACCGCATCCAGGATCTGGCGAAGAAGGTCGTCCGACTTTTTGTTCTCCGCCTCCGCTTCGAAGCTGGGGATGATGCGGTGCCGCAACACGTCCGGCCCGATGGATTTGACGTCTTCCGGCGTCACGTAGCCGCGGCCTTTGATGAAGGCGTAGGCTTTGGAGCAGATGGCCAAGGCGATCGAGGCCCGCGGGGAGGCCCCGTAAGAGATCAGTTCTTTCATGTCTTTCAAGTTGAATTGGGAGGGCTCCCGTGTCGCGAAGACGAGGTCCAGGATGTAGCCTTTGATTTTCTCATCCATATAGATTTCTTTCACCAACGACCGCACCTCGTCGATCCGCTGCGGGGTCATGATGGACCTCACCGGCTCCTCCGCCGCCGACTTTCTCTCCATGATGACTTTTTCCTCGTCGCGGTTAGGGTACGTGATGGAAATTTTCAACATGAACCGGTCGATTTGCGCTTCGGGAAGAGGATAGGTTCCTTCCTGTTCGATCGGATTTTGTGTGGCCAGGACGAGAAAGGGCGATGGGAGGGGGTGCGTGGTTTCGCCGATGGTGACCTGCCTCTCTTGCATCGCTTCCAGAAGCGCCGACTGCACCTTGGCGGGGGCGCGGTTGATTTCATCGGCCAGGATGATGTTGGCGAAGACGGGGCCTTTTTTCACGCTGAAGTCGCCGGTTTTGGGATTGTAGATGAGAGTGCCGATTAAGTCCGAGGGCAGAAGGTCCGGCGTGAATTGGATCCGTTGAAATTTGGCGTCAATGGTGTGGGCCAGGGTGCGAACGGCGAGGGTCTTTGCCAGTCCCGGCACCCCTTCTAAAAGAATGTGGCCGTCCGCGAAAAGCCCCACCAGGAGCCGTTCCAAGAGGTACCTTTGGCCGACGATGACTTTGCCGATCTCGTGAAACATTTCCTCCACAAAGAGGCTTTCTTTGCGGACCTTGTCGTTGATGGCGCGAATGTCCTGAGTCATGTGAGTGTGTTACCTCCCTTTCAGAATTTCGACTTTGGTCGGGGTGGGGTAAATCCCCGCCCGATAGGCTTTGTCAAAAAGAAGGTTCAACGCCTTCTCGCTGTCTTCGCTTAAATGACGGGTGTCTTCGTTGGCGTACATGCGGATGAATTGGTCGGTGCGAATCTTCGAAAGGCCCCGGGCGAACCGGAGGGCGTAGTTGATGGCCTCCTCCCGCTGCTCGAAGGCGAGCTCAAGGCTTCGCCGGAGGGCTTCCGCGATATCCATGGCGGCCTCCACGCCGAGATCCTTTCGCACGACATCAAGGCCCAGGGGAATCGGCAATTGCGTGTCTTCCACCCAACGGCGGCCGAGATCCAATACGAGATCCAGCCCAAGATCGGCATAGGTGACCTGCGCTTCATGGATGAGGAGGCCGTAGTCAATTTCATTGGCCTGGAGGGCCTTCGGGATTTCATCGAACCGATAGATGTGGGGAAGGTAGCCCTCGGTGTAAAGACGTAATAATAGGTAAGCGGTCGTATTTTTGCCGGGGATGCCGATCCGTTTTTCTTTGGGCGTATCTCCCGCCCGTTTGACGATGACCGGTCCATATTTCCGTCCCACACTGGCCCCGACGGGAAGAATCCAGTAAGTGTTTCGGAGGGCCGGATAGAGGGCGGCTGAAACCGCGGTGACCTCGATGTCTCCTTTGAGCGCCTTTTGGTTGAGGCTTTGGATGTCTTCCAGAATGTGAATGATCTCGACGCCGGGAAGGGTCACCTGGCCGGTGGCGAAACCGTAAAATAAAAAGGCGTCGTCCGGGTCCGGCGTGTGGCCGATGCGGAGGGTCTTGGTTTTAACCTGCGCTTCTATTTGATTCATAACCGATGATCATGAAACGGTGTTCGGGAAGGGATCAGACGGAATTATAGCCTATTGATAGGACAAAATGTAATGGAGGAGGGTCCGCACCATGACGCCGGTGCCGCCGGCGGGCCCCAGGGGATGGTCGTCCTTGCTGAAGGCCGTGCTGGCGATGTCGATGTGGGCCCAGGGCCGGGCTGGGTCGACAAATTCTTTGAGAAAAAGGCCGCCCAGGATGGTTCCCGCCTCGCGTTCGGGTCCCATGTTTTTAAGGTCGGCGATTTTGCTTTTTAAAAGCGGGGCGTAGCTCTTTTCCAAGGGCATCTCCCAGACTTTTTCGCCGGCGCGCTTTGCCGCCTCTTTGATCCGATGGATCAGTTTTTCATCGGTGCCCATGAGGCCGGCAATGGAGGTTCCCAAAGCCACCACGCAGGCCCCTGTGAGAGTGGCGACGTCGATGATTTCATCCGGTTTCTGGCGGCCGGCATAAACGAGGGTGTCGGACAGGATAAGGCGTCCTTCCGCGTCGGTATTTAAAACCTCAATTGTTTTTCCATTCAAGGCCTTTAAAATGTCGCCGGGCTTCATCGCGTTTTCCCCCGGCATGTTCTCCGTCAAGGCGGCAAAGCCCTGAACTTCGACCGGCGGCTTCAGTTTGGCGAGCGCTTTAAAGATGGCAATGACAAGGGCGGCGCCCGACATGTCGCTTTTCATCGTTTCCATCGCTCTGGCGGGTTTAAGAGAGAGACCGCCGGAATCAAAGGTGATGCCTTTGCCGCACAGGGCAATGTTGCGGCGGACGGGGCTTTTGGGCCGGTAGGTCAAATGAATAAAGTACGGCGGCTTCCCGCTCCCGCGATTGACGCCGAGGATTCCCCCCATGCCCAATCTTCCGATTTGGGCCTTGTTTAGAACCTTGATTTTAATCGGCGGCCGGGCGACGGATTTTGCCGCTTTACACATCATCTCCGGCGTCGTGTCGCTCGGGGGTCGATTGATCAGGTCCCGAGCAAAATTGGTGGCGTCGGCGAAGACGAGGCCGCGGTCAATCCCTTTTTGGGCCTCGCGCTGTTCGCTGGCGTCTTTTATAAGAAGGTGGACCGTTTGCAGATGCGACGCGGGCTCCTCCTTCGATTTATAGGTGGTGTAACGGTAGAGTCCGAGAAGCGCTCCTTCCGTCGCCGCTTGAAAACTGGGGGTTAAGCCCCCCAAGAGGGCCGGCCGGAGGGCGAGATTTTTGATTCGATAGGTGTCCGCCTGCCGCACCAGGGCGCTCAGGGCCCGCCGCATCGATTCGAGAGTGGCCTCTTTTTCGGGCCCCAGGCCGGCGAAGAGATAACGGGATGGATCCCGGCCCGTCCCATGAACGATGGCGACCTGGCCGATTTTCCCTTCAAAACCGTCTTTTTTGGCAATCTCGAGAGCCTTCTCTATCGGGGACCCCGCAAGAGAGACACCCATCGGATTTTTCTCTTTTTCGTAAACGAGAGCGGCGAGGCACGTGTCAGAAGGAAAGGGGAGGAAACGGGTTAAGCGGACAGAAAGCATCAATTAAGGGAGGGCATCAATTATTTGCCTTCCGATTGGGACTGGCATTTGATGCAGTAGCGGGCGTAAAACATATATTTGAGGCGCATGGCTTTGATGCGATCGAAGCAATTTTCGCAGTAGCCGAAGGTCCCTTTTTCAATGCGGCGCAGGGCCGCCTCAACCTCGGCCAGGAGATGCTGTTCGTTGTCGGTCAAGCCAAAGGTCAGATCCCGGTTGATGGAGCGGACAGCCAAGTCCGCCTCATCTCCCACTTCGGATTCGGGGAGGGCTTCCTCCCTCTTCTTTTGGACGGTTTTAAGAAGGTCGTCCCGCATCGCTTCGAGCTTCTTCCGATAGAAGTCCAGGTGCCCGATGGGCTTAATTTTGGCGGGTTTTTTCTTCGGTCTTTTGACCTTCTGTTTTTTCATGGGCACAACTTCTAGCTTATTTCAGCCCCATTGAAAAGTTTTTTTTCGAGGGGGATTTTTAATGGAGGGCGACGACGCGGACGGTCTTTAGGTATTCGGCTTCCTGCCCCGAGACGCGGATGGCGCGTTCCACCAGTTCCTCGAGGTATTCCACAATTTCGGCGGTGATGCGCTCGCCGGGGATGAGAACGGGAATCCCGGGCGGGTAGGGTGTCAGAGGTTGGGCGGAGATATGGCCGATGGCCTTGCGCAACGGCACCCGCTTCGAGCGGTAGAGAAGAAAAACGTCCCGCGGATTCATGACGAGTTCCGTCGAAAGGGACGGGATGCGCAGGACCCAGTTTTGGGCTTCCCCTTTCTTTTGCTCATCGATTTCCTTGAGGGCGCTGACCAAAGCATCCAGGTCCTTTTTGGATGTGCCGGTGCCGCAAATCGCAATAAGGTTGAAAAGGTCCGCCGCGTCCACCTGAATGTGGAAGTCCTTGGCAAGGATTTCGCTGATCTGTTGCCCGGCGTAGCCGGTGCGGGTGACGTTGATGGTGAGTTTCGTCACATCCAAATCGAAGCCGCGCCCTTGGATTTCGGCGCGGGTGAAACAGCTGAAGTTTTTAAGATGATTGATGGCGGCCCGGGTCCTTTCCGTGTGTTGGATGAGGCGGGAGAGGATGTTCTCCCCCTCCGTCACCATTTGCCGGCGGGCCAGGTCGAGGCTGGCCAACGTCAGGTAATTCGGGCTTGTGGTTTGAAGCATCGAGACGATGCGCCGGAGTTTGCTGAAATCCACCAGTTTCGATTTGAAGTGGAGAACCGATCCTTGAGAGATGGCCGAGAGGGTTTTATGCGTGGACTGGACGACCAGATCCGCCCCCGCGTCCACCGCCGAGAGGGGCAGGTCCGGATGAAAGTGAAGGTGGGCGCCGTGGGCTTCGTCCACCAGAAGAATTTTTCCCCGGCTGCGGCAGATCTCGGCGATTTTTTTCAGATTGGTGGCAACGCCGTTGTAGGTGGGGCAGGTGATGAAAACGGCCTTGGCTTCAGGGTATTGCCTGAGCGTCGCTTCAACCTGCTCCGGGGCGGAATCGAAAATAATGTCCAAGTTTTGATCGATCTTGGGCTGGATCCAGATCGGCCAGACGCCCGACAAAATGACGCCGGCCAGGATCGATTTGTGGGCGTTCCGGGAAAGGATGAGGGAATCCCCGGGCCGGCAGGCGGCGATGATCATGGCCATGTTGCCGACGGAGGAGCCGTTCACCAGAAAGAAGGATTGTTCGACGCCGTAGGCCCGGGCCATGAGCTGCTGGGCCCGTCGGATGGGGCCCGTCGGATCGTGCAGGGAATCCACCTCAGGGAAAACGGTCACATCCAGGGAGAAGACGTTCCGGCCGGTGAAACTCGCCAGTTTTTTGTCGATCCCCCGCCCGTTTTTGTGGCCGGGGGTGTGGAAGGAGACGACTTTTCGCCGCGCATGCGCCAGGAGCGTGTCCAAAAGAGGCGTTTTATCCTGGTTCATTTGGGGCGGGAGGGATTTCCGGTGTTTCCTCCCTTTCGTTTTTCCGGGATGAGATGTTTTTGTCGGGGCCATTATTTATAGAAGTAAATCAATCGGTCTTTGGTGATCACGCGCTGCTCCTTGTCGAGGAGGGCCCGCAAATGTTTATGGATGTGAAAGAGACCGACGTGCGTCATGCCGTCGTAGAACTTCAGGTTTCCTTTCACGCGTTTCTTAAGCAGCGCTTCCACTTTTTTCGCGTCCAGGCTCAAGGGGTCGGTCGTGTTCGAGGCGATCATGAAAGCCCAGGGCACGTCGAACGAGGGCACATGCGCGTAGAACGGCCGGACGATCTTGAAAATCTGCCGCAGGGTCGAATGAAGAACCTGGTGCAATTCAAATTGAAGGAGATTGCCCGACCCCGCCTGCATGACAAAAAGCCCGCCGGGAGTGAGGCGACGGGTGAGGTCGTGATAGAACTCCGTCGTGTAAAGCATATACGCCGGCCCGCCTTCGATGGGGGACGGCAGATCGGAGATGATGATGTCGAACCGGCGGTCGGTGGTTTCAATGAATTTTTTGGCATCTCCGATGATCAGTTCTGTTTTCGGATGGTTGAAAGCGCCTTGGTGCCACGGTTGAAGATGCTTCTTGCAAAAGTCGACAACCTCGCCGTCGATATCAACCATGACAATTTTTTGGATTGTTTTGTGTTTCAAAAGCTCCCGCACCGTGGCCCCCTCGCCGCCCCCCATGATGAGAACCGATTGGGGATTTGTGTGGCTGAGTACCGCCGGATGCACGAGCGCCTCGTGGTAGATGTACTCATCGTATTCGCTCGATTGCATCTCGCCGTCCAAAATGAGGCAGCGCTGGAACGAATAGGAATCGGCCACGATGGCATCCTGAAAGGCGGTCTGCTTTTTCACCAAATATCGTCTGATGTGATGGGAGTGGGATTCGTGCGGGGTGAACCATTCTTTCAACCAGCTCGATTGGGGGTGGCTTCTTTTTGATGTCATGAGGTCCTCTTTATTGAAAGATTTTTGGTGTTGGCATGGGGCCGGTTGGAAAGCCGTTAGGCGTTCTTTTTGGCGGAGGGCAAGAGGCCCCGCTTCAATTCCAATGCCGTGACATTTTTTGCTTTAAAGTGTTTGTGGAGATAGCTGTACGCTTTCCAGGGGTTGACGGAGGAGCCGCAGGTGAAAATGTCCACCGAGGCGAAATTGTATTCTGGCCAGGTGTGAATGGATAAATGCGATTCCGAAATCACGATCATGCCGGAGATGCCGTTGGGGCTGAAATTGTGGAAGACGACATCCACAATGTTGGCTTTGGCGAATTTGGCGGCGCCCACCATGATCTCTTCGATTTTCCGCACGTCGGAAATCACGCGGCTGTCGCATTGGTACATTTCGATGAGCAGATGCCGCCCCAGCGATTTCAATTTTTCCGTCCCTTTTTCTGAAAGAAAATTTTTGTTAAGAAAAAGTATGACTTTTATGGATATGTGTCAAGTTTTACTGGCCCCAGGAATTTTATTGCCGTCGGTAATTTCGGCGTTAAATTTTATGGAATGAAGGGCTCTTGAATATCACTCATTATCAATTAATAGCCATTGGCGAGCCTTTTTATTCATTAATTCCGTCGGGTGGCAGGGTTGATGCAACTTAGGCAAATTGAGGTGTTATATATGAATTCAAAAGTAATTCGTTTGACGTCGGGTTTCGTTATTCTTTTTTGTGCGTGGGCGTTGGCCGGCTCCTCATCTAATTTGGAATCCTCACTCGATATTGTCACCAGAAAATTGGCGCCTAAAATTCCGTCGTTGGAAAAGGTGTTGGTGTTGGACTTGCAGGATTTAAGGGGTGATGTGACGTTTTTGGGAAGATACGCAGCGGATGAACTGCGCACGAAACTTTCGGATTTCCGGCAAGTGGCGGCCTTCGACCGGGAAGCCTTTACGACCTTTTTGGCTGAAAAAAAGACCGTCGGATTAACGGTCATGGATGACAAAAACGCGGTGGAGATGGCCCGGCAAATGAACGCTCGCTGGGTGGCTTTTGGGACCGTTTGGGCTATGGGAAAGAAGATTTATCTGAATGTAAAGCTGGCTTCTGTTGAGAAAGGAGTCATCGTATGCGGCGTCAGCGAGGTCGCCAAAAAGGATGGGCGGATGGTCTATCTGTTGGATGAAAAGGCGAGCGCCTCCGTGATGACGATGAAAGACGAAGAGAAAAAGATGGAAGAAGCCGTGTTGGAACGGGTTCGCCAAAAGCAGCTGAAGGATTCAGGTAAGCTGTAAATCCCGCCTTAGTTGTCGAACCGGATCATGAAGCCCGCCGAAAACGTCCGGTTGGGTTGCGGTGCCAGAGCCGACACCGGCGTTGCGGTTCCATCCGGCGTGGTGGTGACCATGTTGTCGGCGTAATGTCGGTTCAAGACGTTTCCCGCCTCGGCAAAAAAATCACCTTTCAATATTCGGACCTTTAAGCGGATGTTCCAAACGACATAGGAAGGGAGTTTTATTCCGGACCGGTCATCGTATTGATATTGCGCCGATTGATACCGCCATTCGTTGGTCAGGGTCATGTTGTGGCGGAGGAACTGATCCAGGTTAATAAGAAATTGGTGTCGGGGTGTCATGGCCGTTTCGCGGAGACGGGAACCGGACGGCGATGTTCGCCGGCCCCGTTGAACCGTCCACGACCCCTGGAGTTGAATGTTTCGAAATTTTGTTTTCTCCCCCGATCGGTGGCGGAGTGTTGTCTCCATTCCCATGTTTTCTTCAAAACCCGTGTTGTCATAAAGACCCGTCTCTTGCAGCAGGAGGAGGTCGTCGATGCGGCTGTAAAAGCCCGTCCATTGGGTTTGGAAAAGGGAGCTTGGCTTCCAAGCGAGTCCCAAATCGTAAAGCCAGGCCTTTTCGGCTTCGATGCGGTCGTTCGCCGTGGGTTGGAGCGAGGACGGGGTCGAGATGAAAAGCTCGTCGAAGGTCGGAGCGCGGAAAGCCCGCTGCAGGGTCGAGGAGAAAAGGAGGTCGTCGTTGGCGCTGAAAAGGGCGACCAGGCGCGCGGACGGCAGGTTCCCCACATGGGAATGCCGATCGAGGCGAACCTGGGGAGAGAGCGTCCATTTGTCATGGGTCCAGCGGCTCACATAATAGGCGCCCCGCTGCCGGAGGGGCGTGCGATTGAAAGGATAAACCTCTTGTTCGACCTTGCGGTTTTGGAAGCCCACCTCCCACGTTTTGGCCTGCCATTTGACGTCCGTATGGTCGAAATCCGTGTCGTGTTCTGAAAAGGCCACGTCGTCGAGCGCAAAAAGATCGTCCTCCAAGCGAAAGCCCGTCGTCAAGCTGGCAAAAAGGGCACCAAGGCCTGAGTCCGGTGTTTTGAAGAGAAATTTGGTGTGCTGATATTCTTGCGTTCGAACCCGCCGTTCGGTGTTGGAGGCTTGTTCCAGGTGGCCGTTCCAGACCTCGAAGGGGTAGGTCGTGCCGTTGGGCACGCCGACGCGGGACTCGTGGAAATAATATTCAACGCCCCAAGTGCCGGTGTCTTTAAAGGAGCGCATGACAGAGCCGAAGTGATCGGTGGCCTTGACGTCTTCGTTGGAGGCGAATCCGCCGGAGTAGGCCCGGCTGGGCAGGTAGGTGAGGTCACCCAGGACATTGCGGCCGCGAAGGCGGCCGTTGTAGAGGCGGACGCCGTAACGGCCGTTGGCGGATCCCAACTCCGTGACAAGCCCTTTTTGAAAAGGCCGTCGGGTGATGATGTGAATGAGGCCTCCCACGGCTTCGCCGCTGTAGGCCAAAGAGGACCCCCCGCGCGTGATTTCAATTCGTTCAACAATATTGATGGGAATTTGAGCGAGGTCGACAGTGCCGTTATATCCCTCGTTCAGGGGCACACCGTTCAAAAGGACCAAAACATGGCGTGAGCTGGAGGTGCCTCTCATCTTCACCGTTGTCTTGGATCCGACGGTGCCGTCTTGGGTCAGGTTGATGCCCGGCACGCCTTCCAGGGCATCGGCCACCGAATTGAAAGCCCGCTGGGTAATGTCCTCTGCAGTGAGAATCGTCACATCGGTGGGGTGGTGTGAATCGGCCCCTTGAAGAAAGGTGGGCCTTAGAAAGGCGGCGGAAATGAGGACGATGCCGATGAAGCGTTTTGGTCGGAACACGGGTTTTTCAGGAGCTCCAGCGATCGTTTAAGGATTGATCGGTTTTACGTTGAGAACGGACTTCCCGTCTTTTGAATTCTTGTTGTTGGGGTCAGCCATTTTTTTGTCGTCAACGATAAACTGGTATTTATAGGAGCCGGGCTTAAGTTTCATTGTTACCGACCACAGGTTGTTTTTCCCCTTGGCGAGAGGTTTTCGCATCCAATCGGTGAAGTCACCGACGATATAAACCTTTTTTGCGGAGCGGCTGGGAAGATTGAACTTTACATTGCGCGCGGCCGGCTCGGGGGCCGCTCCTTTTTCGCCAACGGCTTCTTTTTTGGTCGGCGGTTTTTCCAAGGCGCCTTTCAAGGTCGCGGTGGAGACGGATGGCGTGGACATCGATGGCTTGATCTCTTGAAGAGGAACGCGTGTCGTTTGCTTCTCTTTTAAGGTCAGGGTGAGAAAGCTCCCCGACCCGAGGAGGACGAGGAGCGCCATGAGAGAGAGTCCGCCCCAGAATTTCTTCGTCATAACGGCATCACCGGTGGTTTCCCCGATGGGGAGGAGGCAGGCGACGAATCGGCCGACGTTTCTTTGGCCGGGGCGCTTCCCCCCCGTCCCTGGAGGCGGGCCATCTCTTTTTCCAGCACAATGACGTGCTCGGCCAGTTTGAGCAGCTTCTTGGCCAAATCACTGGCGTCTTTCGGGGCGTCTTTTAATTCGTGGGCTTCCGCTTTGGCGGGGGATTTTTGCTCGACGCCGTCGATTTTGTCTTCGAGGTCGCTCACCTTTTTGTTGAGGCTTTTGATTTGGGTGACAATGATGTCCAGCTGAGCTTGAATTTCCGCTTCGCCGGGGGAGATCACCACCGTTTTGTCCCCGCGCCCGTCTTCGGCGGATTTGGCCCCGCGCCGTTCGCGAAAGGACCGCGGCTTCTCCGTCGTGAAGCCCGTCGGCGCCTCCGCAATGACCTTGGCAATTTCATCTTCAACCGGCCGCGGTGGTTCCACCGGCGCCGTCGGCAGGGCCGGTTCCGGCGACGGCGGAGGGGAAGGGGTGGGAAAGGGCGGTTCGGGGGTGCTGGAAACCGGCTGCGGCGGCTCCAGGGGATTGTCGTGAGGAATGACAAAGTCGAACGTCTTCTCAGTCGGCGTCGTTATCCATTTGATGAACGACATTATAAAAATGAAAAAGCTTAAGAAGAAAAGGGTCACCCCGATTAAAAGAAGGGGGTCCGACAGAATGCTGTCGACGTTTATTTTATCGATGAGCTGAAAAAAAGAATCCACGCTTTCTCCTCGAATCATCAGCGGGTGATGGGAATCGAACCCACATCTGAAGCTTGGGAAGCTTCCATTCTGCCACTGAACTACACCCGCAATTTATTAAGTCTCGGCTTCCCTGTCTACGTACGAGTCTTAAAGCGTCAAATATATCAGATTTGTTGTCTTTCATGCGTGTTGGGAAGAGGCGGGATTTTCCGGCGGCGGCTCCTTCACCTTCGCGCGGAGATAATGAAGGGCATCGTCCTTGGTTTTGACCGTCCCTTCCGCCTGGGCGTCTTTCACTTCCTCCAAGAGTTGGCCCACCAGGGGCGACGGCTCCAGATGAAAGGCCTTCATCACGTCAAACCCGGTGAGAATTTTTGGGGGCAGAACCTTTTCCCGCTTCAAATAGTAGGCGTTGATCATCCGCCGCGTGAGTTTTTCATGGGACGTGTTCCCCCCTCTTTTTTTCTGGGAGAGGAGGTTCGCCAGGTGGTCACCCAAGGACACCAACAGAAGCCCCACCGCATCCTCGCCGAGATCATGGAAAAAGCGGTGGAGGGCTTTGTCGGTGATCAAGGATTGAGCGGCGAGGTTTCCCGGACGCATGTGATTTCGGACCAGGCGCACGTAGCTGTCCGTTTCCTGGCCGGACCAACGAAACCGGAGGGCCATGGCCGCCACGGCCTGCGCCCCCGTGTGCTCGTGTTCGAAAAAGCGCAGGCGCCCCTCAAGGCGTTTCGCCGTGGCGGGCTTGCCGATGTCATGGAGAAGAACCGCCCATTTCAGGTGGGTATAGCGGGGATGCCCCCCGATCGGCTCCTTAAGATAGGCCTCGATTTTCGAATGGGTCTCGGGGAATTTCGTATCTAATGTGTTGAGAATTTCTTCGAAATAGGACAAGGCTTCCAGGGTGTGCCTGAGAACGCCGCCAGGACCGTAGTAGACATGGGCCGTCCGGCGCATGATTTTAATCTCCGGTAATAGAGTTTCCAAAAGACCTATTTTTTCCATGGCCTTGAAGGTGGGCGTGCAATGGTTTGAGGTGAAAATCTGGAGCATCTCTTCGCGGATCCGTTCGGGGGCCGCATTTTTTATGAGCTTCTTCTCTTTATTGATGAGCCGGAGCGTTCGGGGTGAGATGGTAAATCCCAGGTCTCCCGCAATCCGGAAAGCCCGAAGAAGCCTTAAAGGGTCTTCCTTAAAAACAGTCGGGGACACGGCGGCGATCTGTTTTCTCTTCAGGTCAGAGAGCCCCTGGAAGAGATCGAGGAGATGCTTCTTCCAGGTGGGAGTGAGCCACTTGGACAAAGGAACCGCGAGGGCGTTGATGGTAAAGTCCCGCCGGTTGAGATCCTCCGTCCAGCTGTTCCCTTGACGCTTCGCAAAGTCGATATGGAGGCTTTTGGGGAAGGCCACCCGCACAACGCCGCGCTCCGTGTCCAATGGAAACTGGCTCCCCCCCAGTCTTTCCGCGACCACCTTGGAGAAGGTCGTGGGGTCGGTGGGAAGCACCACGTCCAGATCCGTGAGGGGACGCTTGAGGAGCCGGTCGCGAACGGCGCCCCCGACGACATAGGTCTCGGTGGTGGAGAGCAAATCCGCCACCTGGGAAAGAAGCGTGTGGAGGGTGGTCATCGGGGCTCCTCACGCTCACGGAGCTCTTTTTTAAGGATTTTTTGTATGGCGTTTTTTGGCATTTCATCAATGACGATAATTTCCTTCGGGATTTTAAAGGAGGCCAGCCGTTGCCGGCAGAGGCTCAATATCCTTTTTTTGTCGAGGGTTTTTCCCTCCTTCAACGTGACGAAGGCACGGATCGTCTCGTCGCCGGTGACCCGGTCTTTTTTCCCCACGACCGCCACGTCCCGGACGTCTTCATCCTGGGCGATCACAACTTCCACTTCCTGCGGATAGACGTTCAAGCCCCTGACAATGATCAAATCCTTTTTCCGGTCGACGATCGTCAAATAACCGTCGGCATCAAAGGACCCGAGGTCGCCTGTCTTGAGCCATCCCTCGCGCGTCAGGACCTCTTTCGTTTCCCGGGGCTTGCGGTAGTAGCCTTTCATGACGTTTTTGCCGCGAATCCAGATTTCCCCCACCTCCCCGGGAGGCACGGGATGGCCGTCGTCATCCACGATGTTGATGTCGACGCCGGGCAGGGGACGTCCCACCGTTCCGATTTTTCTTCCCCGCAAGGGATTCAGCGTGGCCACGGGAGCCGCTTCTGTCAACCCGTATCCTTCCAGAAGAGGCACGCCGAAGAGCTTCTCGAAGTTTTTATGGATCGCGGGGCTTAAAGGGGCCGCCCCCGACACGCAGAGGCGAATGGGATTTAAAAAACGAAGGACGAACGCTTTCGCCTGGGTGATTTTTTGGACGAGGGCCGCAAAGATTTGGGGCACGCCGACGAAGATGGTGACGTGGTGTTTCCAGATGTATTTGATGACGGGGTTGAAGGGCAAAATGGATTCAATGATCACCGTGGGGACCCCGAGGCGCAAGGGTGTCAACACGCACGTCGTCCAGGAGAAGGAATGAAACATGGGCAAAAGGCAGAGGAACTTGTCTTTCGGGGAGAGTTCGATCGCGGCCAGGCCTTGTTCGATGTTGGCGAGAAAGTTGCCGTGCGTGAGCATGACGCCTTTGGGCAAACCCGTGGTGCCGGAGGTATAGAGAAGCATCGCGAGGTCGTTTTCCTGGGTGAGGACGGGGCCCCGGTAGGGCGTGCTTTTAAGGAGGTTTTGAAAGGAGGGCGCCTCGCGACTGTCCCCGTCTTTTTGAAAGATATGTTTGAGAGACTTGACGCTTCCAGCGGCATGAAGGACCGTCGCCAAGAATTCCCTCGATGTCAAAATGCCGAAGGCGCCCGCGTCATTGAGAATAAGGGAGACCCGGTCGGGCTTTTCGAGGAAATTGATGGGCACGGCAATCCCTCCCAGCTTTCCTAAGGCCATCGACAGGATGACGAACTCGGGGCAGTTCCGAAGGAGGAGGCCGAAGGTCGTCCCTTTTTTTACTCCTAAGCTGGCCAGGCTTTGGGCGCATCGTAAAATGCGGGTTTCCAGCTCGGCGTAGGTGATTTGCTCGTCGCGGTAGAGGAAGGCCACTGCGTCTTTTTTCGCTTTTGCCCGTTGGGTGATGATGTCCGGTAGAATCATGGGAGTCGTCTCGTGTCGGGGATTATAGAAAATAGCCGCTTACAGTGTGGGAAGGGCTTCCAAGAGGCGCTGGGTGGTGGCGTGCTCGGGGGAGGAGAGAATCTTTCCCACAGGGCCCTCTTCGACCACCTCCCCTTCCTTCATCACAATGACGTGATCAGAGAGGTTGGCGATGACCGCCAGGTCGTGGGAGATAACAATTTGAGTGAAGCGCCGTTTTTGGCGAAGGCTGTTTAAAAGGTTGATGATTTGGGCCTGCACGGACAGGTCGAGGCTTGAGACCGGCTCGTCCGCCAAAAGGAGTTTGGGTTCGGCCGCCAAGGCGCGGGCAATGGCGAAGCGCTGCCGTTGGCCCCCGGAGAGCTGGTGGGGATAGCGCTTGAGGGTATCGGGGGAAAGGCCCACGTCTTTTATGAGGGGAAGCGCGGCTTCTTCTCGTTCTTTCTTTTCCTTCATGGCTTCGTAAAGCTGCGTGCCCAGTAGAAGCTTCGGGTTTAAAGACGCGAAAGGATCTTGAAAAACCATTTGAACCATGTGGGCCCTCTCCTTTCTTTTTAATTGCAGCAAATCATAGGACCCGAGCGTGGCCGATCCCGTTTCCGGCGTTAAAAATCCCGCTAGGATTTTGGCGAAGGTCGTTTTCCCGCTGCCGGATTCTCCCACGACGCCGAGGCTCTCCCCTTCGTTGACGGTCACCGACATCTTTTTAACGGCGTGGATTTTCCCCGTCGTCCGGAAAAAGGGGCCTGACTGAATTTCGAATGATTTAGAGAGGTTGTTGATCTGGAGGATCATTGGTTTCCTCTGTCATTGCGGGCACTTTGTGTCATTCCCGCGAAAGCGGGAATCCAGAACGTGAACACCGGAATGGATTCCCGCTTTCGCGGGAATGACGATTGCCTTTGCTCGCCATGACGAATCATTAATACAGATGGCATCGCACTCGCTGTCCTTCTGTCATTCGGTCGGCCGGATCGTCTCGCGGACATTGGGGCAAAATCTTTTCGCATCGGGGGTGAAAAGGGCAGCCGGAGGGAATCGCCATCGGGTCCGGCGGCTGGCCGGACAAAGCCGGGATGGGACCTGTGGACGGTTTTATTTTCGGCAGGCTTCGCAGAAGGCCTTGGGTGTACGGATGTTTTGGATTCGTGAGGATGTCCGTGGTCGCGCCGTATTCGACAATCTGCCCCGCATACATGACCGCCAAGCGATGGGCCATCCCCTTGACAAGCGCCATGTTATGTGTGATGAAAAGCATTGACATTCCTATATTATCACGGAGCCCCTTGAGCAGTTTCATGATTTCATCCTGGACGGTCACATCGAGAGCCGTTGTCGGCTCGTCGGCGATGAGAAGTTCCGGATGCCCCGCCAGAGCCATGGCGATCAGCACCCGTTGGCGCTGGCCACCCGAGACCTGGTGGGGATATGAGGTCAAGATGCGTTCGGGATCTTTTATTTGAACCTGTCGAAGAAGTTGAGCGCTTCTTTCAGAATTGGGTTTTCCTTCATTCAGGATGATGCATTCCTGAAGTTGATACCCGACCGTAAGAACAGGGTTAAGGGCGCTAAAAGGATCCTGAAAGATCATCGCCATTTTACGGCCCCGGATGTGCCGGCGTTCCTCTTCCGGTTTTTGGAGGAGGTTTTCCCCCTGTAAATGGATTTCTCCCGCGGTCACGCGGCTCTCATCGCGGGGAAGAAGCCCCATGAGGGCCAAAGCCAGCGTCGATTTTCCGCAACCGGATTCCCCCACCAGAGCCAGTGTTTCCCCGGCCGCGAGCTCCAAACTGACATCCCGGACAGCCGGAACCGCCTCTCGACCGTGGATGTATTCAACGGTGAGGTTGTGGATGTCGACGATATCTGGATGTGTCATTTTATTCTTGGATCGAGGACATCACGCAATCCTTCCCCCAAAAGGTTGAAGGCCAACACCGTGATGAGGATGGCCAAACCGGGAAATAGGGAGAGCCACCAGGCCACGTGGATGAAGTCTTTGCCGGAGGTCAAAATGTTCCCCCAGGAGGGGTCGGGCGGCTGGACGCCAAGCCCCAGAAATGAAAGGCCCGACTCGGTGAGTATGGCGCTTCCAACCGCCAGGGTGGCAGCCACGATAATAGGAGAAACGACATTGGGAAGAAGATGGACGATGAGAATTCGGGGCATCGACAGCCCCAACCCTTTTGCCACGAGCATAAAATCCCTTTCCCGCATGCTGAGGACTTCCCCCCGCACCAGACGTGCCAATCCCGGCCAGGCGGTCAGGCCGATCACCGCCATCACGATGTAAATGCTGGGCTTATCGATGACCGCGAGGATTGTAAGAATCAAAAACAGAGTCGGGAAGCAAAGCATCAGGTCGACGAATCTCATGAGGATGTGATCCATCCAACCCCGCCAGTAACCGGCCACAAGGCCGATGAGGGAACCGATAAAGATGGAAATAAAGGAGGCCACAAATCCAATCAGCAGGGAAACGCGCAGGCCAAGAAATAAGCGGCTGTAAACATCCCGGCCCAGTTCGTCCGTCCCGCACCAGTGGAGAAGAGAGGGCGGTTTGAGCCGGTTTAGAAGATTTTGTTGGAAGGGGTCATGGGGAATGAGGGACGGCGCCAGAACGGCCAAAAGGAGAAGGACGAAAATGATCGAGAGGCCAGTGAGAGTAAGGGGATTGGATCGAAACCGTTTCCAGTAAAGGGCCAGCATTCCGTTTTTCGGGCGATTAGAAAGGAAAGAGGCCGCCGCCTCCGCCGGTGTCGGTGGGGGCTTCCTCCTCCTCGCCGCCTCTCCCTTTCTTTTTCTTTTTGCCGACGCCGCTCAAATCCTGGAAGGGTTCCTTTTCGTTGAAGGCGAGCACACGGAACGATTCCATTTTGGCAGCCCGTGTCGCGTAGGACCAGGGCACCATTCCAAGTTTAAAACAGATGTGTCCCAATAACTGGTGGGGGTCCGCGTAGAGACGCCAGGCGTCGGGGTGGACGGCGGAGGATTTCCGTTCGCCGTAAACAATGACGCCGTTAAGAAAGGGCACCAATTCGTCCGGTTGTTCTATTTTGTTGAACCCGTAAGGAATGCTGACATCGACAACATAAGTGGAGAAATTGTCTTTGGTGAGGTTCGGCTGCGCCTGTTTAACGGCGTCGACGGAAAACCGGCGGAGGCTTTCCTCCAGGGGGCCGACGGCCACATGAGTGCCGATTTGACCGGCCAAAGCTCCCTTGGGGTCGTAGAGACTGACATAAAGCGGCCATTTTTTGGCCGCTTCCCGGTTCATCAAGGCCGGAGGCTTGGCCGCCGTGGGATCGAGAATGGAGGCACAGGTTTGGCGCGTCACCGTGAGGATGTCGGTGCGGAAAAGTTCCCCGAAGATGGAGACCATCTTCTCCCGCTCGACATGAGGCAGCTTCGGGGGATACGGCGGATCGGAAGAGAAACCGGCCGCCACATAACTTAAAGGGGCGCTTTTATTTTTCGTCAGAACCATTTGTCCGGAGTGGGCGTAACCGAGGATCTCGGCGTGATCCGCCCCCAGCCATTTGAGGGCCAAAAGACCCATGGAGAGGGATCCCACATCGGGCGTCTCAATGGTGGCGTCTTTGACGGGCGGATTTTTTTGGAGGTCGATGAGGCTGTCGACGTCGAGGTTGCGGATGGAAGAAAGCAGGACCTTGTCCGCCTGGACCAGGGCGGGTTCCGAGCTCGCCCGGGTGAGGTTTCCGGCGACAATGACAATGACGTCGCCCTCAATCCCCAGATCTTTTATCTTTTCCGCTAAAGCCGGTGCGTAGTCTTTGACCTGTGAATTGACGTCGCTAAATTTGACCAGAAGCGGCAATACACGCAGCTCTCTCGTTTTGAATTTAAGGACGAACTTGAGGGCGGCCAACTGTGTTTCCAGGAGATCCGGCACCTTGGGTTGAAAAAGACTGTCATCCACCGTCACGGGAAAGTCCATCGCCTGGAGCTGTTGGGAGAGGGCCAGATCGACGGCGAAACTGCCGACGGCGGCTTCCAGTTGAGGGAGGGCCGTGGTGCACAGACCATTAAAGGAAGCCCCGGCCGGCGCCGGCAAAATGATGAGGGCCGTCTCAAACCTGTCGCGCGCGATCAACTCGTAACCGAAGGCCGACAAAGGCAATAGATCGTAGCGGGTGTCGCCCGGAACAATGATTCCCATGGCGCGCCCGGGGATCTTCCGCGGAACCATGTCTTCAAAGGCGCGGGCGAAGCGTTTTTCCCAGTTCGCCCAGGTGTCGCTGAGAATGAGGGGGGAGCTCTCTTGGGAAAACGAAGGCGTCAGGAGAGTGAAAAGAACGGCCAAGGTCGTCATTCCCGTGAAAGCCGGGAACCAGGCCTTCTCGTCACCCCGGCGAAAGCCGGGGTCCAGTCCGGTGTTCACGTCCTGGCCCCCGGCTTTCGCCGGGGTGACGAAATGCGCTGGATTCCGGTCCGCCAAAGGACGGACCCGCCGTGGCGGGCTTTCGCCGGAATGACGGATCGTTTTCATCGGTAGCGTATCCTTGGGTCCGCATAGGCGTAGGAGATATCGGCGATGAGGTTCCCCACGAGGGTCAGGAACGTACCGAAGATGACCGTCGCCATGATGACCGGAAAATCCCGGGCCATCACCGCTTCATAGGCCAATCGCCCGAGGCCGGGGTAAGAAAAAATGGTTTCAAATATCACCGCCCCGCTGATCAAATCCGGCAGGGACAACCCCAGGATGGTGATGACGGGAATCAAGGTGTTTCGCAACGCATGGACAAAGACGACGCGGTTCTCAGAGAGACCTTTCGCGCGGGCGGTGCGGATGTAATCCTGGCGGATGACCTCCAGCATGCCGTTTCTCATGTATCGTGATAAACCGGCGAGGCTGATAAAGCCGCTGATGAGGAGTGGAAGAACGAGGTGCTTGGCGATGTCGATGATCTGCCCAAAAGCTGTCATGTCATCGGCATTGATGGAGCGAAACCCGGTTAAGGGGAGCCAACCCAGGGTGATGCCGAAGAAAATCATAAGGAGAAGCGCCAGCCAGTAGGTCGGAATGGAAAAACCGAGGAAAACAAAGACCGTCAGCGCCCGGTCGAGCCAGGTGTTGTGCTTGAGGGCGGAGATGATGCCGATGGGGATGGCGAAGAAAAAGGAGATGAGTAATGCCAGCCCGCTCAACAAGACGGTTTTGGGCAGCCGTTGGCCGATTTTTTTCATGACCGGTTGGCTGTCCTTGAAAGAGGTCCCAAAATCAAAACGGGCGATCCGTCCGACCCATTTGAGATACTGGACGTGGATCGGCTTGTCCAGGTCGTAAAGTTTGATCAACCGTTCTTTGGTTTCCGGTGAGATCTTGGGATTCAGGTCGGTCATGAGGGTGATGGGGCCCCCCGGAGCGGAGGCCATGACGAGATACGTCAGCAAGGTGATCCCCAGAAGCATGGGGACGATGATCAACAGACGTTTCAGAAGATAGTTCAGCATGGTAAATTCCTATTACTCCGCATAGTCCGCCTTTGTCTGCCAGGCTTTGGGCACGAACCAGTGGATGAAATTCCACCCCAGGCCCGCTGGGGCGGGTTCCACACCCAGAATCTTTTTATGGACGACCACCAAACTTTCCGGGTTCACGAGAAATATATACGGGACATCCTGGGCGATGAGCGCATGCATCTTGTGGTAAATGGCCTTCCTTTTTTCGACGTCGAAGGTCCGCCGTCCCGCTTCCAGGAGCCGGTCCACCTCCGGATTTTTGTACGAGACGAAATTATACTGGTTTTTCCCCGTTTGTCCCGAATGCCAGAGGCTATATTGGTCAGGGTCCCGCCCCAGGTTCCATCCCAGGAGGCACGCGTCGAAAGCGCGTTCGTCGATAAACTTATGGATGAAAACAGACCACTCGATGACGCGGATGTCCATTTTGATCCCGATACGGCCGAAATTGTTTTGAAGGATCTGCGCCATGGACTCCCGGACTTTGTTGCCCTGGTTGGTGATCAACGTGAACTGAAAGGGCTTCCCTTCTTTGTCGATGAGGCCGTCACCGTCGCGATCTAGCCAGCCCGCTTCTTTTAACAGGGTGCGCGCCCGATTGAGATCGTACGAACTGTCCTTCACATCAGGGTTGTAGGCCCAACTGGCGGGCGGATAGGGGCCGGTGGCCGGAACAGCCCACCCAAGATAAATGCCCTCAATGATGTCTTTTTTGTTGACGGCACACGCCAGCGCCTGGCGGACCCGCCGGTCTTTAAACAACTCGTTTTTCAGATTGAATCCCACATAATTGAACTGGAAAGCCGGATAGTGAAATTTGTTGTAGGTAGTAAAAAACGCCTCGTAACCGTTGAATTGATCGGGGGTGGGAGACATCATGCTCAAGGCTCCCTGGCGCAGTTCCAGAAATTGAACCGACATATCGGGAATGATGCGGTAGACGAACCGGTCGAAGTGGGGGCGCCCTTCGAAGTATTTCGGATTGGCCACCAGAACAATCTTCTCATCCGTTTGCCATTCTTTAAACATATAGGGACCCGTTCCGATGGGCTGTCGGTTGGCCGGATGGGTGTTCAAGTCCCCCCTTTCAAAGATGTGTTTGGGGATGATCCCCATTGTCCAGGATTCCAGAGCCGGAGCGAACGGTTCGCCGTATCTCACGCGAAAGGTTTGGGGATCCGGAGCCTCCGCTTTTTTCGCGAGGAGGAAGTCGGAGCCGAAGGGCGTTTTGGTCGTCGAAGCCACCAGCATTTGATAGGTGAAAAGAGCATCCGTGGCCGTGAAGGGAATTCCATCGTGCCAGAGGACGCCTTTTCTGAGCTTGAAGGTGATGGTTTTGTTGTCCGGGGAGACCGTCCAGCTTTCCGCCAAATCCCCGGTGAGCTTGATGTTCTTGTCGTATTTAAGGAGGCCGTTGTAAACGAGGGCGTTGATATCGCCGGAAGCGGAGTCGCTGGCCAGAAGAGGATTCAGGACGGACGCGTCACCGATCGACGCTTCGATGAAGGTGTCCCCATCCACCGGCGTTGGGTCCACCGTCCTTGGATCGTAGTGGTTTCTTCGAGGGCTCAACTGACAACCAAGCATTAGCGTCATACCGGCGAAAGCCGGTATCCATCCATTCGTCATTCCCGCGAAAGCCTGCCTGCCGGACAGGCAGGCGGGAATCCAAGATTTAATGGATCCCCGATTAAGACATTCGGGGATGACGCCTTTGGCGTCACCTGGATACCGGCTTTCGCCGGTATGACGGTTTGTGTCTCTTTTAATTATTTTGGCCCCCTTGTTTTGGGAGAATTTCGACCGTGACCGACGGCAAATCAAACACCTTTTTGGCCACCTGCTGCAGATCTCGGGGGGTGACTTTCTCCAATGCTTTAATGTATTTCTTGTTATAGGAAGCATCGAGTCCAAGGACTTCCCACCAGCCCAAATAATAGGACCGCTGACTGTTGGTTTGCTGTTCCAGGATAAAGGATCCTTTCAGGAAGCTTTTGATCCGATCGAGTTCCTCCGAGCTGACCTTTTGCCGCTGGGTGTCCTTCAAGAGTTCGATAATTCGCTTTTTCGCCTCCGGGAGGCGGCTGGCTTGAAGGCCCAAATAAACGATGAAGGCACTCCCGTTTTTTCGGGACGGGTAAAAGGCCCCGACTTCATAGGCCAGCCCTTCTTTTTCCCTTAAGTTTTGGAATAGGCGGGAGCTCATGCCCCCCCCCAAAAGGGCCGTTAACACTTTGAGGGCAATATAGTCCTTGGCGAAGATGCGAGGCGCTGGGAACGCCATCATGAGAAAAGCCTGCTCAAAGGGGTCCTGCCGGCTCTTTTCGATGGTTTTTTTCGGATAGCGGGGGAGGGCGTCTTTTAAAAGCTTCGCTTGGGACGCCCGAGGCCAGAGGTCTTTGCCAAAAAGCCGGTCCAACTCCGGACGGAGTTTCTTTAACGAGACGTTGGAGGTGACCGAAAGCACCCCGCCGTTGGGGATCACGGTGGTTTTGTGCCACCGGTGGAGGTCCTCCGGCGTGATGGCTACGATTGTTTCCTCGGTGCCGCTCGTCGGATGGGCATAGGGGTGTTTTCCATAGAGGTGAAGGTTCAGCTCTTCGCTGGCGACGGTGAGAATGCTTTCTTTTTTGGCGCGGATGGCCGCTTGAAGGGCCGCTTTCTCCTTCTCCACTTCCTCCGGCAGGAAAGCCGGTTTGAAAAGCACGTCGCTCATGATGGCGAGGGTTTCCGTGAAATATTCCGAGAGGGAATGGCACGACGCCTGCGAGTAGTCGTGCGTGGCGTGGGCGCCGATGTGGGCCCCCAGGGATTCAATGGCCTCGATGATATGTTGAGCGGACCGTTGCTTCGTGCCCTTCAGGAGAAGGGACCATAGGAGCGTTGAAATTCCGCGCTGCTGGAGGGGTTCGCGGCTGGCCCCGCCGGGCAGAAACAGATGGCAGGCCGAGATCGGGTCGTTGGGGGTGTGGAAAAAAAGAAGACGAAGCCCGTTGGAAAGTTTGGATCGGGTCATCATTTGTTGGGTTCCACCCTTGTCACGAAAAATTTCTGACCCTTGACGGTGCGGTGAAAAATATCCATCAGGTCATCGGCGGTGAGGGCGTTCACCGTTTTTAGATAGGTTTCAATGAGCTGGATTTCCCCCAGGATGCTGAGAGACCCCAGGGTGGAGGCCTGGCCGTGGGGCGTCTCCGCGCCGTAGAGCCAGTCGCTTTTGACACGCGCCTTGGCCCGGTTGAGCTCCTCCCGCCGGATGGGGTTTTTCGTGGCGAGGTCGTGGAGGGCGATCTCCAGGCTTCTCATGGCGGCGGGATACTGGGCGGGAAGCATTTCCATGAAGAAGCCGAACATTCCCTTTTGCTGGAAGCTCAGGAAATCGCAGGAAATCGCCAGCACGACCTTCTCTTTTTCCCGCAGGATCTGATAGAGCCGGGAGCTGTAGCCGCCGCCCAAAACGTCCGCCAAAAGGTCCAGGGCGATGACGTTGGGATCCTTGAGGCCGGGGGTCGGCAGCCCCATGGCCACGTAGGTGAGCTGAACGGGCTTCTTGATGGCGGCTTGGGTCGGCTTTGTTTTGCTCAGGTCAACGACGGGAGTGGGCGGCGGATCCTTCGGCTTTTCCGGTCCGAAAAGTTTTTCCAGTTTTTTCAGCAAAGGGCCCTTTTTGAAATCTCCTGTGACGACGACGTTCATTTTGGCAGGCACGTAATGAGCGCGGTGGTATTGAAGAAGATCATTTCGAGTGAGGGATGAAACGGATTTGGGGCTCCCGATCACCTTGATGCCGTAGGGGGTGTCTTTAAAGAGGCGGGCGGAGTGCTCATCCCAGAGGGTTGATTCGGGATTATCGTCCCGCCGACGGATTTCCTCCAGGATCACCTGCCGTTCCCGTTCCAGCTCCTCTTGGGGGAAGGTGGGGCGCAGAACCGTGTCGGCCAGAACCTCGAGCGCCGTGCCGGCGCCGTACGAGGGGATGTCGATAAAATAGTGGGTCGTCTCCAGTTGGGTGGCGGCGTTCATGAAGCCGCCGTTGGATTCGATGGCGCGGGTGATGTCGCCGGGAGAACGGGTGGGCGTCCCTTTAAAGACCATGTGCTCCAGTCCGTGGGAGATGCCGTTCAAGCGAGGGACCTCATCGATCGCCCCGCAGCGCACCCAGGTCTGCAGGGACACCACGGGGCTGGTGTGGTCTTCTTTGAGGACGAGCTTGAGCCCGTTCGGCAGCGTGTGGACTTCGGCCCCCGTGAAAGGCGGCGGCGCGTCTTTTAAGATGTAGAGCATTTAACTTGTCGTCACTGTACGTCATCCCGACGAAAGTCGGGATCCAGGCTGAAAACATATATTCAAGGTCATCGTTGAGAACTGGATTCCGGCTTTCGCGGGAATGACGATCTTAAGATAAGGTGGATTCAATCTATATGGCTGTTGTGACGAGTGTTTCCGTGGCGAAGATGCCCGGGATAATGCGAAGTTTCTCAACGACCATGCGGCTCATGTTTTGCAGGTCGTCCGCCTCAATGTCGACGACGAGGTCCCACCGGCCATAGACCGCCGAGACATGCGACACCCCTTTCACCTCTTTAATTTTGGTCAGGGCTTGCTTTTCCTTGCCCGCTTGCAAACGCACCAGAACCAGACCCGTTATCATATTAACCTCCTCTTTTTGTCATTGCGAGCCCGCCGCAGGCGGGCGAAAGACTTCACGTCATTCCCGCGAAAGCGGGAATCCATTCCGGTGTTCACGTCCCGTTTCGATAATTGAAATAATCGACGGGACCGTTCCGCCACACGGTCATGGATTCCCGCTTTCGCGGGAATGACGATTCACTTCGTTCGCATATATGACAGTTCGTTTTACAGATAAGACTCTAATAATTTTTTCGGCACGCCGATGTCGGCGACCTCAATCTTTCCCACATAAGGGTTAGCCTCGGGGGTTAGAAGTCCCGGCTTCAAACAGGCGAAGGTGACGGTCACATCCGCTTTCACCGCGTCACTTCCCACCGGCCCCACGTCGCCGTTTAAACCCGATGGGATGTCGGCCGCAACCACCGTCACGGTTTCCCCCCCTAGTTCCTTTAATTTGTTGATGCCTTGAATGGCTTCGAGGGCCGGCGACCTTAGCTCTCCTCTAAAACCCGTTCCCAAAACGGCGTCCACAAGGACGACCCTTTTTTGTTTTTCTGCCGCCTTCATCCGTTTTATGAAGGCGGACAGATCCTCCACCGGCACGCCGATCCGTTCGATGATACGAAAATTGAGAGCGGCGTCCTCCCGAAATTTCTTTGGATCATCGATGAGAGTGAGGCGAATGGGAAGGTTCCGTTGAAAAAGGTGGCGGGACATGACGAGCCCGTCGCCGCCATTGTTTCCAAGGCCGCAAATGCACATGATTTCTATGAACACGTCCTTCCGGCGAAAGCCGTCATCCCGACGAAAGTCGGGATCCAGTCCGGTGTTCACGTCCTGGCTCCCGACTTTCGTCGGGATGACGGCTTTCGCCGGAAGGACGGCATTTTGCAGCAAGCTCTTTATCTGTTTCTCAACGGTGTCGGCGAGGGATCGGCCGGCGTTTTCCATGAGAAGAAGCGTCGGGATCCCGTAGTCGGTCAGGCACCGGCGGTCGACGTCGCGAACCTGCTCAACGGAGAGTATGATCGGTTTCAATGGAGGGGGGCGGGAGATTCTTGAATCGATTTTTCGCCGCCACATAGGCGTCGATAATGCTGTAAATCCAGACAAGAATGAGGAGAATCTCAAAGGAAAAAAACATGCCCGGCGTTTCGTAAACCAATTTCGTGACGGCCTCACGGAGCATGTTGGGGTTCTGCTGCCACTGTTCGGGAGAGCCCGGCAGAAGCAGGATCAGCCGTTCAATCACCACCTTCGTCATCCAAACGAGGGACCCGATGGTGACGCAAATGAGGAAGGATCCTTTCAGATAATCCCGGTTCATGAGTTGCCCGGCGCCCGGAAAAACAAGACCGGAAAGAAGGGCCGGCCAATAAGGGGAGTCGGATCCTTTTAGGGATTTCAGCTTTTCTAACCGTTCAACCATTTCAGCAGCTCCTTCGTCGGCAAACAATTCAGGATATGTTTCGGTTCTGCTCCCCCGCGGCGGGCCACATGGACCGCGTAGGTCATGTTATCAAGATCGCTGATTGAATGGGCGTCGGTGTTAAGAGCCAGGGGGACGCCGAGTTCGATGGCCCGCTTGACGTGGATGTCGAAGAGATCCTGCCGGTCGGGCTGACCGTTGATTTCAATGGCGGTGCCGGTTTCCTTCGCTTTTTGAAGAAGGATTTCATAGTTGATGTCATAGCCTTTCCTTTTCCCAATCAGGCGGCCGGAGGGGTGGGCCAGGATGTGCACGTGAGGATTCTCCATCGCCCGGCACAGCCGGGCCGTCATCACCTCTTCCGTTTGCTTGAAAGAGCCGTGCACGGCGGCAACCACGCAGTCGATTTCTTTGAGAATCTCGTCTTCGTAATCTAGCCGCCCGTCCGGCAGGATATCGACCTCCGATCCCAGGTAGACATCGATGCCCTGTTCGCCGCGGGCGAGCCCTTTCACGGCGGCTTTTTTCTTGAGAAGAGCCCCCGCCGGAAGGCCGCCCGTGACTTTCAAGGAAGGCGAATGATCACCGCAGAAATACCATTTCCAGCCCCGGGCTTTGGCCGCGGCCGCCATTTCCTCCATGGTGTTGTGGCCGTCGGTCAAGTTGGTGTGGTTGTGGAAGTCGCCCAGGACATCACCTTCCGTGACCAGGCGGGGAAGCCTTTTCTCGTGCGCGGCGTCGATTTCGCCCCGGTCCTCCCGGAGTTCCGGCGGAATCCAGGAGAGACCCAGGTATTTATAGACGTCTTCTTCCGTGCGCCCCGCGACCGGCTTCAACTTCTTTTTGTCGGATAGTTTAAAGAGGCCGTATTCATTTAGAGAAAACCCTTTTTTAAGGGCGAGTTCCCGAAGCTGGACATTGTGCTGTTTGGAGCCGGTGAAATAGAGGAGGGCGGCTCCAAAGGAAGCGGCCTCGACCACGCGGAAATCGCATTGGAGGCCCGTCTCCAGGACGATGCTTGCTTTTGTCGACCCTTGCGCCAGGATCCGTTTGAGGCCGGGATACTGAGAGAAATGGTGGATCGCCTTTTCGGGATTTTTGCTGGTGCACAGAAAATCCAGGTCTCCCACCGTTTCTTTCCACCGCCGTGCCGATCCCGCCAGCTCCAGTTCTTGGATGTCGGGCGATTTCTTCAGGTAGGCGGTCAATTCACGGGCGAACGCCAGCGCCTCGGAAATGAGAGGCCGGTTTTGGGTTTCGCTTTTGTATTCGATGCTTTTGAGGAGGGATTCCTGAAGTTTCTCTCCGAATCCGGGAACCTTAAGGAGCTCGCCCGCTTCGGCGACTTTTTTCAGCTTGTCGATGGAGTCGACTTTGAGCTTCTCGAAAAGAAGGGAGGCCCGCTTGGGGCCCATGTTGGAGAGGCTCATGATGTCCAGAAGCCCCTGTGGAAACTTTTTCTTCAACGTCTCGTGCTCGGTGACCCGGCCCTTGTCCCGAAATTCTTCGACGATATCCGCAATGCCCTGGCCGATGCCGGGCAGGCTCATGAGCCGGTCGCGGGAGAGGGTGGTCACATCGTCCGTTTGGGCCCGGATGATGTCGGAGGCCCGTCGAAAAGCCCGGATGCGGAAGATGTTGTCTTTCTTCAGCTCCTGCATGTCGGCGATTTCGGTCAGTATTTGAGCCAGCGCGATGTTGTGCATAAAAAGATACGAATCGTCATACCGGCGCAAGCCGGTATCCAGGCCGTCATCCCGACGTAAATCGGGACCCAGGCCTTTAACATTACCCTGGATTCCGGCTTTCGCCGGAATGACGGGCTTTCGCCGGGGTGACGATTCACTTCCTTTGCAATGGCATTCATAAGAGTTTAGAAAACCGGACGGCTTCCTGGAACGCCAGGGGGCCGCTGTTAAAAATGACGTAGGAAAGGGGCAGATCGCAGGCTCTTTTAATTTGCTCGAGCTCGTCCGTGGAGAACCGGTAGTTGCCGCGGGTGCGTTCGCGGTCGCCGAGCCGGTAGTAGCGGAGTGATCCCGCGGGCTTCGGGCCCGGCCTCAAGGGATTAAACGCCTGGACCAAATTGAGGCTCTTGGATATTTGATCCGTCAAGTGAAGGGGCCACGAGGCGGGCGGATCCCAGACAAAATTGAGGAGTCCCCGCTCGGCCGCCTTGAAAAACCGCTGCAGGTGGCCGATGTTATCGGAATGGGGAGCAAAGCTTTTGGGAAGCTCGAACAGAACAATCCGGGACGACAAAAGCTCCGCGATGTGGCGGGTTTTTAAGAAGGCGCGCCTGACCTCGGGCGTGTCCTGAAAATAGCCGAACCGGTGGGCCCGGATTTGATGGCTCCGGGAGGAGGGATTCTTCTGGTCGAGGAATCGGCCGGGGTGGGTGATGTGGTGCGAGGCGCACACGACAAATTCAAAATCCGGCGGCGCCTGCGCCCGCCACTTTTCCACCGTTCGTGTCATGGGGAATTTCTCAAAGAGGGCATCCAACTCCACGACCGGGAGTTTTCTCTGGAAGCGGGCCGTGGCCACCGGAAAATCAGCGCAACCGATTTTAATCATAGCTTCTCATTTAAGCGCCATTTTGCTAAATAATTTCGCATGTGCGGCATTTGCGGACAACTGCAGTGGGGCAAACCCTCTCAAATTGACGGGCGTCTCCTTGAACGCATGAACCGTTCGATGATTCATCGCGGGCCGGACGACGAAGGTTATTTTACCCAATCTTTCATCACCCAAAGCCCCGAAAACACAGGCGCCGTGGGTCTGGCCATGCGGCGGCTCTCCATCATTGACTTGTCCACGGGCCGGCAGCCCATTTTCAGCGAAGACAAAAATGTCGTTGTGGTTTACAACGGCGAGACCTACAACTTTCAGGATCTTCGGGACGAACTCATCGGCTTGGGGCACACCTTTACGACGCGTTCGGATACGGAGGTGTTGGTTCACGGCTATGAAGCCTGGGGGCTCGACATGCCCGCGAAGCTCAACGGCATGTTCGGGTTTGCCTTGTGGGACAAAAAAAGGCAGCGGCTCGTCGTCGGGCGGGACCGGATGGGGATTAAGCCCCTTTATTACGCGGTCCTTAAGAACAAGTTGGTTTTCGGGTCGGAGATAAAAGCGCTGATCCAGGATCCGGAGGTGTCGCGGGAGATCGACCCTTTCGCGATCGATGATTTCCTTTCCATGCGCTATATCCCCATGCCCCGCTCCATCTATAAAGCGATTCGGAAGCTGGAGCCGGGGTCTCTCCTCCTTTGGGAAAACGGGCGGGTTCAGTTCAAACCGTATTGGAATTTTGAGCCGGCGCCAATGGAGGACCGAGGGCTCTCCTATTATTTGGAGAAGCTGGACGGTCTCCTGGACGATGCCGTCCGGCGCCAGCTGGTGAGCGACGTCCCTTTGGGAACCTTCCTCTCCGGAGGTCTGGACTCCCCCACCATCACCTACTACGCCAAAAAGCACAAGCCCGACATGATGACCTTTAACATCTACTTTGCTGAGAAATCCTTCTCCGAGCGGGAAAACTCCACCGCCGTGGCCCAGTTCCTTAAGACCCAGCACGTGGAGAAGGAAGTGACGCCGGACGTTGTGGCCACCATTCCCAAATTGATCGACATCTTCGATGAACCTTTCGGCGACGATTCCATGATTCCCACTTTCTTTCTCACCAAAATGGCCCGGGAGCGGATGACGGTGGCCTTGTCCGGTGACGGAGGCGATGAGCTCTTTGGGGGATATCCCACCTACATCGCCGACCGCGTGGCGGCCCTTTACCGGAAAATTCCCCATTTTCTGACCCGGGGCCTTCTGGAGCCGGTGATCAACCATCTGCCGGTGTCCTTCAGCCGGATCAGTCTGGATTATAAGGCCAAGGCCTTTGTGGCCGCGGCGCGGCGGCCGCCGGCGTTGGCTCATTTCGGCTGGACGGAGGTTTTCCGGCCGGAAATAAAGAAGAACCTTTATTCGGAGTCCTTTTACGCCTCCGTGGCCTCGCGCCCCTTGGCCGAGAGTTATGTGAACGCCTACGAGAGCGCCGGCGCAAGGACCGGCCTGGAGCGGTTCCTTTACCTGGATCAGAAAACGCATTTGGTGGATGAATTTTTGGTGAAGGTGGACCGGCTCAGCATGGCCCACTCCCTGGAGGTGAGGCCGCCTTTTCTGGATCACCGGATTGTGGAGTTTGCGGCCGAGGTTCCCATGCATTACAAACTTCGGGGCTGGACCACAAAGGTTCTGATCCGCCGCTTGATGAAAGGCCGCATTCCGGAGGCCGTCATCCGGGGCGGCAAAAAGGGGTTTTCCCCCCCCATGGCCAAGTGGCTGGCCACCGATTTACTGGACTACGCCCGCTTTAAATTCTCACCCGAAAGGCTCCGTCAGAATCCTTACCTCAATCCCACGGTTCCCCTCGAGCTTCTGGAGCAGCATGTCCGGCGCCAAACCAATTTGGCGCGCCGCCTGTGGACGCTTCTCATGTTTGTCGAGTGGTACGACCGGAAAGTATTGGGGCGGGATTAAATTTACTTTAGGTTTTCCAGCACGTCTTTCAGCGCTTCCGCAAAGCCCATCAGCATCACAATAGGAATTAAAATCCACAAAGCCATCCCTAAGAAGACCAGGATAAGCGTGCTTTGAAGGCGCGTCAAAAGATACGTCTTTTCAATGACATCCTTCCAGTTGGCGAGCACCTTGAGGGCGAGGAGCAGAAGAAAAAAGGCGCGGAATGCATCCGGAAATCCCGCGGCGCGAATGAGGAGAGCCATGGGAAGGATGAGGAGGAGGGGCGTTAGACTGAAGTTGAAGAAGGTGAACGCGTTCGACGGCTTTCCAACTTTGCCGAAAAGCCCGGCAAAGCGGTGCGCCGCGAAAATAAGAAGGCCTTCTGCGATGAGGATGTTGCCGGCGGTGGAAAAAAATTGCCGCACGATCATGGGGTCCGGCCCCTGCCGGTGGGCCAGCCGGTGAGCCAGAACCAGCTCCAGGACGATAACGAGAAGGAGGCAGATGCCCAACGAATGCGGCGGATGGGCGTCCCAATCCTCCAGCTTTTTCTTGCGGTCGTTGAGGAAATCGGAAATGGCGTCAAAAGGATGCGGCCGCTTCGGCTCAAGCAAGGCGGGATCGATGTAAGCGGGGCTCGTCATTGCATCAGGTAGAGTAGCTGTATTTGGCTTCGCCCCCATTGTGCAGCGATCTGTTTGAGGGGCTCTTTGTTGAGAAGCCTTAGCATCCGCTCCAGGGGGTTTTTCTTTTCGTAGGTGACGATCTTCGGTTTCTTCCCTTCCAAGCCGGCCCGTTTCTTGGCGAGCTCAACGGCTTCCTCCAGCCCCCCCAGCTGATCCACGAGCTTCAGTTCCTGCGCTTGACGGCCGATAAATACGCGCCCATCAGCCAGGGGTTTGAGTTTGTCGTCGCTCATTTTCCGCCCTTCTTTGACGGCTTGATAGAACTGGCCATAGGCGTCGAGGATGATCTGGGAGAAGTATTTTTGTTCATCAATGCTCATTTTTCGAAACGGCGAGCCCGAATCTTTCATGGCGCCGGATTTGATGGTCTGGAAGGAAATTCCCACCTTGCTGAGGAGGCCCTCGACATTGGGCAATTGCATGATGACGCCGATGGAGCCGGTCAGGGTTCCGGGGTTGGAAACGATGGCGTCGCCCGCGCAGGCGATGTAGTACCCGCCCGAAGCGGCCACGTCGCCGAACGATGAGATCACGAATTTCCTCTTGGCGCGGAATTTATGAAGGGCGCGGACGATCTCCTGGACGGCGCCGACGGATCCGCCGGGCGAGTTGATGCGAAGGACGACCGCCTTGACCTCGTCTTTCTCGCGCAGGTTTTCGAGGGTGTTGACGATGTCGGTGACCGACAAGCCGTTTCCGAGGGAGTCTTCGTCCATGCTGATGGTCCCTTCGATGGGGATGATGACGATCCGATCGGTCACAGGCGGCGCCGGCGGCTTGTCCCTGAAGATGTAAATGAGGGTCAGGAGAATGACCGCCGCATGAAGGGCGATCAGATAATGGATGACTTTTAAGCTTTTGAGATGTTTAAGCGAAAGCTTCAACTTCATATTTTTAAACGTTACCCCCCGCGCACACTGGAATCAAACTTTTCCGCCAGCCCTGCGGAGGCGGGGTCCAAGTACGTGAACACCGTACTGGGACCCCGCCTCCGCAGGGCCGGTGGCCTTGAAATCTTCATTTCGGTACCGGAGTTGAGGTGGAGCCGGCCGTGGGCGATTGTCCCGTTGTTGGTGAGGGTGATGGTTCCACTGAGGTTCCTTTCTTCTCTTTCTTGGCGGCCTCGCCCGCGGCCTTTTCGTCTTTCGGCTTTTCATCAAAGACGGGCGGCGGCAGATTCTTGTCGCCTTTCGCCTCGATGCCTTCTTTGATGGCGCGGGCCTGCCTGTAAAGGGCGTCGTAGTCGAGCTTGGCCTCTTCCGCAAATTGGCGAAGCGTCACTTTTTCCTTCAGCCGTCTTTTACCATATTCTTTAAGAGGTTTCCCCGTGGCCGAGGAGATGAGGATCAAGGTCACGGTTTCCGCCCGACCGAAGCCTTTCTTTTCGAATTTCACCACTTCCCGGAGGTCCAGGTTACGATCGAAGGCCAGATGCCGGAAAAAGGGCGACCCGATGGGATTGGTGGAGAGTTTGACCTCCGGCTCCGGTTCGTAAGCGTGGAGGGAAGGGCTGAACAAGATGAGGAGCGTCATACCGGCGAAAGCCGGTATCCAGGTTTTAAACATGAGTTTAAAAGCAATTTTATGGCCTGGACCGTGTCGCGGAACGGTCCCGTCGATTATTTCAATTATCGAAACGGGATACCGGCTTTCGCCGGTATGACGGAGCATTCTTTGGCAGTTCAATGGTTGATCGGTCAGCATAAGAAATTAAGAGTTGGCGGGCTTTGTCGTGTATTTCCTCACCTTGATGTCCGCCTCTTTAAGAAGCGCGATGGACTCATCTCCCAAGGGATACGCCTCGTTGTAGACGACCTCCTGGAGGCCGGCGTTGATGATCATTTTTGTGCAAAGAAGGCAGGGGGCGTAGGTGGAGTAGAGGACGGAGCCTTTGATGCTGATCCCGTGATAGGCCGCCTGCACGATGGCGTTTTCCTCGGCGTGCGAGCAGGTGCATTCGCTTAAATGTTGGCCGCTCGGCTTGAAGGCGTTGCAGCGCCGGCAGCCGCCCTCGTTGCAGTTTTTGATCCCGCGGGGGGTTCCGTTGTAGCCGGTGGAGATGATCCGCCCTTCCTTGACGATGACGGCGGCCACTTTCCGTTTCATGCAGTTGGATCGCATGGCCACCACCTTGGCGATTTTCATGAAATACTCGTCCCAGGAAGGCCGGGGCCGGTGCATGAGGATTTTGGCGAAGATTTTGTCGAGCGACTTATAGAGATCGTCGATGGTGCCGCTGTTGTCCAAGTGAACGTCCGCCAGCCTCGCGCAGGCCTCAAGGTTTTGTTTCGTGGGGTCGGCGCTGGTGATCTCGCGGTTTTCGTGCCGGATGAATTCCTCCAGCGTCCGGGCGTCCTTTTCCCGGTTTCGTTTTCGAATGCGTTGGAAGCGGACTTTCTGGCTGGCTTCAATGGAGAAAAGGACGAAATCCTTGGTGCGCCGAAAGGCCTTCACTTCCTCAGGATTGCGGAAGCTGTCCACGACGTATTGCCGGTCGTCTTCCAATTGGTCGAGGATTTTGTCGGCGAGGACCGAGGGGCCGAAGTCGTCCCGAAGTTTGTTGCCGAACCAGGTGAGGTTGTCCCGCGTGACGGGCTTCTTCCGTTTTTTCAGTTCATCCCGCAGGACGTCGGAGAGCGAGAACGTGCGGAACCCCCGCAACTTGAGGTAGGACGCCACCTCCCCCTTCCCTGATGCATTTTTCCCGGTGAGCCCGATAATCATAATCAATCAACCAGAATCAGCCATTGAGAGGTGCTGGGCGATTTTCTCAACGAAACTCTGGCTGCTTTTGAGAATATTCACAGTCTCTTCTTCAGAAATCACAAAATCATATTCATAGTCGCTGAGCTGCCTTTTCTCGAAAGCTCTGTTCAACTCCCGCCCCATTTCCTTGGGGAAGACGCCTGTTTTGATAAAACGTTCTCCAAAAGCGGAAATGACGGCCTTATGAGATGAATACGATAAATTATTTTTTAATAGAACCGCCTCAACCGCATAGAACATGGCATAGTAAATTCTAGATACCGAGGACTCATAGTCCCCGGCTCGGTAGAGAAGTTCGGCGCTTTCAAGATATCTTTTCGCTCGTTTGATAAGCGAATCGATTTCTTTCACACTGCCTTCCCTTCCCTTAAAACATTCAGAAGCAAGGGACTTTTCACGGTTGAGTAATCGGCCGTTGAGACGGGATAGACAGAAAGTAACACCCCATATTTCAGATTTAAATCCGTGATAATGTCAATCATTCTGTCGATTTCTTCACCGGCCCTTATTTTTCCTTCCAACTGGACCACGACATCAATATCGGAATCCGGCGTAGCCCGACCCCTGGCCCAAGAGCCATAAAGGATGAGTTCTTTTAATCGGCTTCCGTAGAGGGATGCAATTCGGCTGCGAAAGTCTTTCAGTATTTCATTTATACTCATCATTATTAACTCCGTTTATTTTAATAATGGTACCCCGGGCTTTGCCCGTGGGGTTCCATTTAAGGGTTCCACAATAGCCGTTTTAAGGCATCCCTGTAAACAATGCTTCGGTGGATAACGGCTAAGATCCAGATTTCGTTTTTGACCACTTTAAAGACGACTCGATAATCCCCTACTCGAAGTTTCCAATATCCCCCCAAGCTACCGGAGAGTGGTTTCCCAAAGATTTCAGGTGCAACGGCCAATTTTGAAGTCAGGGCGGATTCAATGCGAAACTTTATAGCGGTGCTTATATGTTTTAAATCCCGGGCAACGTGAGGATGGTAGAGAAGCTGAAATGTCACGCGGCTTTCTTGTATTTGAGCGATCCCCATACCGCATCATGGCTGAGGGCATGGGATCTCTCAAACGTTTTCTCGCGTCCTTCCGCGATGCGTGAAAGGACCCTGTCTTCGTGAATTTCAAGAGCTTCCCGGATTAAATCCCTGACTTTAAGAGAGAGGGAAACCCTGTCGTGGCGCGCCAAATTGGCGATCGCTTTGTAAATAGGTTCTTCGAGAACGACGTTAATTCTTGGGTTTCTCGCCGGCATTTGAATCCTCCGTAAAACGAGTGTAACACTTGTGTACCACTCTGACAAGAGTCCTTTATTCTTTCAATCCTTTGAGCGAGATGAGGAGAGGCCGGATTAATTTCGGGTATTTTTTCGCAACGTTGTAAACCTCGCCGGCTGTGTTTTCATCGTAGATGTGGGACGTCTTGTTTCTGGCTTCCATCGCTTCAAACCAGGCGTCCGTGTCGTCAATCCATCCCATTTTATAAGCGATCCGGACGGCTTCCCGCGGGCTGTTGCAGGCCGTCCCCATATACTGGGCGGCCGCTTTAATTGATTTCCAAGCCAGCTCAAAAACATACTCAAACCGTTGGATGACGGCGTCTCTCACCAGATCCGTCCACGTCGCTTTTAATGCTTCTTCTAACGTTCCAACGGCTTTTTCGAGGAGGATGAGGTCAGCTTTAAGTTTTTCTTCGGTTGGTTCCATATTTTTACCTCCTTCAGGGCGAGCCTTTTGAATTCTTCGGGAACGGAAGAGAAGTCGACGATGTCGACGTCGACGGGGATGGGGTGGTCTTCCAATTCATCTTTAATTTTTGCGATGGTGGCCAAGGGGATTTTCTTTGTGTTATAGAGCCCGACATCATAGTCAGCCGCCCGATGGAAACCTCCCCTGGCACGGGATCCAAAAAGAAAGACCAGCGTTTCTTTTGGATCGACGTGCTTTAAGATAATCCTGTTTATGAGGGGTTCCCACTCTTCCTGGTTCATATTCTCAATATCTACCACGCCATCTTTATATCACAGGGACTATTGCTTCATTCCGTCCCCTCATCGACTCATTTCATGGCAAATCTAACAAGTTTTACCGTCTTATGGTATCGATCCCTCTCAATTTATGGTTTTCTATTACCGATCCCGTGCTCGCTGGGACTCGAACCCAGAACGGGAGCTCCGGAGGCTCCAGTGATATCCGTTTCACCACGAGCACAAAAGGGTTTTATCCGACAGCTTCAAAGAGTGAGCAGGACGGTTCGTTAGAACCCAAGCGGTGTTTTACCATATCCCGCCAGACGTTTTGAGACGTGTTTTAGAACACGTTTCATATGTTGAATCGCAACTTTGGCGTCGTCTCTTCCTGGAAGGCCTTCGGGCAAGGACCCTGGTGCTGCTTCTGGATAACGTGTTGGGATATAAAACCGATCGAGAAGAAGGGCTATTTGTTTGTGGCGCAGGAATGTCCGATCAATCTTGGAACAGAGTTCTGTAAGTTTAGCTAGCGAATGGACTCTTGGGATTTGGTCCATGTGCATTCGTAAGAACGCCTTTAACGCTTTCTCTGTAGCTTGTTGGGCATGGAAACAAACCAAATTCCAGATTTCCGCTGAAAAAAGATTTTTGGCTGCCCGCGCATCGTCATGGGCAAAGGTCAGCCAAACTTCAACCGCGTTGGTAAAGGACTTTTCCTCGGCCGATGATTTCATGGATCCAAAAAGAGTTTTTTTGTTTCTCCATCGTCGCAACTTCTTCAGGAGTGTACACAAAGATGTCGACGGCCTCTTTGGGGTTGGCGGCGATAAGAGCATCACCAAGACGATCAATAAAGCGGCGGCGGCTTTTCTTAATGATGGCTAAATCAATATCGCTCCACGCCTTTGTGCGCCCGCTGGCCAGTGAACCGAATAAAATGATTTTCTCTGGCTTATAATTACGGATGAGACGTCGGGCAACTCTCTTCAGCTCTCTTTGAATTTCCTTCATACCGGTTTTCTTTAGCTTAAACATGTGCGTCCTTTTTGGTGCTGACGTCTCAACACCCTTTGGCATTGTAGCAATTTTGGGACAATCGGCTTCTCCGCCGTGGTCTTTGGTTAATAATGAAGTTGTTTTTTTCTGGCAAATGAAGGTATGCTCACGGGGACTTGAACTTAAGGACAGAGCTCCGGAAGCTCCCGTGATATCCGTTTCACCACGAGCACGACATTGAACGTCGACATCCTCCTATTCAACAAGATTGGGATGCGATCTCCGGAGATATTCCAATACCTGATCCTTCAGATCCTGAGCCAGTTCCATCATTTCATCCACTTCTTGATCCGACACAAGCCCCGACCGCTCATAGTCGCTGATGTTTCGTTTCTTTCGAAACCCGTCCAGCCGGATCACCCAATCTTTTTCCGCTTGCAAGGTGAAAGCGAGGCTTTGAATGACTCGGTAATGGTGGGCCTCCCGAGAGGCTCGATAACCGCTGGCGGCCAAAGCTGCCGTCGCGACCTGAAGAGCCGCGTTGTACGCAATATTGAGGCGCCAATCGTTGCTCAAACCCTTGGTATGACAGTCTTTAAGATCCCTCTCGGCCAGCCCCAATAAATCGGAAATTTCTTCCTTTGACGTTTTGTGTGGCTGGATCCACCCGTTACGACCCCAATTTCTCAAGCTCACGCTGGTCTCCGATGAGGAAAATTTTGGGTGATGGGAGGAGGGCCGTTAAAAAATGATGGCCTGTCTTCAGTTTCTTTTTAAAATCCGTGGGAGAATAAACGGACGCATTGACCTCTCTCCCGATGGATTCCTGAGCTGAATTTAAGGCGGCGGCCACTTCCCCGAACGTCACTTTCCCCACCACCATCAGGTCCACATCGCTTTTTCTTGATTCCTTTCCAGACGCCAGCGAGCCGTAGACAAAGGCGACGTTGATCCGGCTCGCCAGTTTCTGAAGGCCGAATTGTAAGACATCCCCCACCCCCATAGTTTTGACGACCAGGGACTTTAACTCGGGAAAAACGGGAGACTGAGGGTTGGCTTGGAAATAAACTTGATTCCCCTCGTGCCTCTGACTCAATATCCCCGCCGCGGCCAGGCGGGCCAACTCTCGTTGGACCGTCCCTTGCCCCAGCCCCACAGACCGCACAATTTGGCGAACATAGAAGGATTGGTCCGCATGGCCGTAGAGAAGGCCCAGGACGGCCCGGCGGCTCTTGCCGAACAAAGCGGAGGCCATTTGCGCATCCACAGGGGGCGTACCCATAATGGGTTTGATTGTACCCATTATGGGATCGCTCTTCAATGTCCCGCGTCCACTGCGAAGAAAGTTTCGACGGCTTCCATGATATCCGTTTCATCACGAGAACGTCTTTGGTGGGAGCGGTATTGGCGCAGGCCCGCCGGCAAGGCCGCTATACAATCGTCTTCTGTAGCCTTAGAAACCACCCGATAGCTAAAAACGCCATCCCGTAACAGAAGATCCCCGCAAAGAAGGTCATGGAAATTCCTTGCGTGATGGATAGAAGGACGGCCATGACGGATCCCGTCACCGACATGGCTCCATTAACCCCCCACAGCCAGGGTTTATGGGATTTGTTTTTTAGGTCTGCCAGCTTCATGCCCAGAGGAAACGGTATACCCATGAGGAGGCCTAGGGGAATGATGAAGGCGATGGTGAGGAGGATTCTGGATGGAAGGTTCCACGCGAACGTGGACGTGCAAGCGAGGGGGATCAGGAAGCCAAGCCCCGTTAAAACGGCGAGCCACATTCCCCCCCATCGAACGGCATGGGGGCGAAGACCAATAGGTTCTATGTTTTTTGTCAAGTAGCTTCCGATTCCACTGGACAGAAGCAATGAGAAGAGGAGGACGGAGAGGCCGTAGGTCGGGTGTCCGAGATAAAGGGTCAGTCGCTGCAGAAGCGAAATTTCAATCGTCATGAAAGCGAGCCCAATTCCAGCGAAAAAGAGAAGAAGCAAAAGGGAGGGAGCTTGCGTTTTCGGGTCAAAAAAGAGGATTGGCAGAAGGGCACACAGGGAAGAGAAGGTGATGACAATAAGGGCAAGCATGAAAAGGGAAAATTCCGGAATTTTCGTTAATTCACCAGGATCTTGACCGATGCTGGAAGACAATTTGTGGGTCCAGAAAAAGTATGGTTTTTCGTCCGTCGGGGGAGACAGGTTTAATGAGGCCAGGTCAAAAGGTAGAAGGGGAGGCGATGAATGAGCGGTCAAGGTGACAAGGACAAAATCGTAGGGATTCCCCGGTTGCGGAGAGGGACTCAGCGCCACTAAGAATTGATAATCGGAGGCTAATTTGTGAATTCTATCGATTTCGTCCTTGGTAAAAGGAGATCGGGAAACAAGGATCGTGCCCACTTTTTCAGAGCGGTTCCGACTGTCGGCAAGGATGGCTATGTGGTCAAGGGGATTGGAACATCCAATCTTTAAGAGGGAGGCTCGGGCCAGGGCAACCAAACGGTACATTTCAGGGGCGATGGGATAACGGGGTTTGGAAAACCAGCGGGAGAAGGTCAGTATCCCTTTGGGAGAGAGGTGGTTGAGAAAATCACTCCAGGCCTCCGTTGTGTAGAGGGAATGCTCGGAGAGGACAAATGCTCCGGCTGCCGTGGCGGCCCAGGTGTCAATGAGGGAAGCCTGGATGATGTCATACTGGTTTCGATCCCGAGCAATGTAGCTACGCGCGTCATCGATGACGAACCGGACGTTGGGCTGCCGGTCCAGGTGCCCTGTGAAATCGCCGAACACGCCATTGACGGCCCGGACGATGTCTTTATTGATCTCCACGGCAGTAACCGCTGGCGAATGAAACGCGAGGGCGGAGAGGACGTCACGACCGCCGCCCGCGCCGATAATCAGGACGCGGGGTTTTTCCCGTAGATGATAGGCCGTGTTGACGATGTCATATTTCAAATGATCCAAGTCGGCGATATCGCCTCTGAATTGGGTGAGCTCGGTTCCAGCCGAGGCATCCAGAGTCATGAACAGATTTCTTATCTTACGGGTGGGCTTATAAGCTGGGCTTTGACCCCACCCGCTGGGGAAGGCCGCACGGACCGGATTGCCATGGACTGTGATCCGTGAGAGGGCGTTCCATTTTTCGTATAGATATGTGTTCTCCGGCCCCCCTTTCACCTCTTGGGGCCGGAGGAATGATTCGTGATACCGGGATAAGAGGGTGTTCCCGAGGGCCATTCCTCCCATGATGCATACGCCCAGGACAGCCATTCTCTTTGGAAATTTACTTCCCTTCTCCAAGGAGAACAACAAGCCGCCCACGCTGGCGAGGAAGGCAACGAGAACAGCGGCGTTCGGGGCCTCCGTCATATTCATTAGCCCCACGACGGATAGGCATCCCAGCGCTGCGCCTCCCAAATCGGCAGCGTAAAGAGGGCCGATGTTAAAGGGCGTTTTCGTCAGAGCCAACGTTATGACGACACCACTGGCCACGAAAGGAATCGCGATGACGGAAAAAGAGGCGAGGGTTAGAAGGAATCCGGGCCCGCCCTTGTCAAAGTGAAAAATCTTCGGGTCCATTTGGAAATGATAATAAAGGCTGGCCACCATCGTCCCGGAAAAAAGAAAGCTCCCACAACTGAGGTGAAAATAAAGTTTGTCGTTGGAGAAAAAGGTCGGCAGGAGGAATACCAGTAGAGCCCCCAAGGTCAAGCCAAGCATGGCGAGGGAAACGGCCAAAAAAGCCAGGTGGTACCACAGCGTGACGCTGAAAATCCGCGTGAGAAGGATCTCATACATGAGCGTGGTCCCAGCGATCAGGGAAAGGCCCGCATATATGCTGGAATCCTTGTGTTTCATTATTGGTCACATAATGTTGGGAGAAACGAGTAGCTAGCAGAAAAACTCGTGAATTTGGCGTTATAAACCAGCGTTGAAAATTTCAATATTTTCAATTCCCGTTGAATTATCGATGGATATAAAAGGAACGGGATCGTCTTTGAGATAAACGGGTTTTATTGGTAATGGGGGATTGCATTTGAAAGTATTGATCCAGTGTGATTTGATGACAATGCGGCCCGTTGATGCCCTCTTCACGAACAGTTTGTCGTACTCCATTCTTAGATCACCACTTCCCACAAAGAACCAATTGGATTTTCGCTTAACTTTGTAAAAATTGTGATCGCCAAACCGCCCCTCATAGGAAAGGATTTTAACGAAACTGTTTAGTATTTCGGTGGACTTTGAGGACCAAGCAGCGATGTTTGACACGTTATATAGGTCCAAATAAGACATGAATTTCTCTTCGTTAAATTCCGACAATAATCGATCGAATACCATGGGGCGATTTTCTACGGATCTAAAACCATCGGAATAGTTCCCTTTGAAAACGGTGAATTTTGTTCGCAAAAAGTTACCCGGATTGCTTCCACCGAGGATCAACTGTCCCGAAGTGAAGGGGATATAGTCGGAAAAATGAGCCGTGCTCTTTTCGGCACATTCGATTAATAACCGGCCGGGGAGAGGACTTATTCTCTTTACGTGTTTGATGAATTCTTTTTGATTTTGGGTAAGGTCGAATTGAAAGGAAAGATTTGGAAACCACAGAATAGCGAACACCAGGACAAAGGGTAAGATGAACGCCATGGTTTTTTTACGAAGAAGCAAGAAGGCGTCTAGCGCGAAAGGACTGATTCCAGTCAACAACAAAAATAATGGTATGAGGAACCGGTGAGGCTGCTGATTGCGGATGAAAGGAAGGTGGCTACCCAATAAGCTGATGATCGCCAGAAAAGAGGCCCATGAGATCAGAACCCATGCCTTTGCCGGCGAGGTCGAGTGTATTTTTAGAAGGGCGCGGATTGATAAATAAATTAGAAGGTAAGATACGACTCTACGGACTGAATTACCCCAATACTCCTGAATCGGCCCGTGAAAATTAACTAAATTCTTTAAACTTAACGTCATGTAATAAGGTGTTATCGTCTGCCAATCCTTAAAAGCCAGATAAGGCTTAATCCAATATAAATTTGCCACTAAAACGATAATTCCGGTCACCCCTATCAACGCATGTTGATATAATTTTAGAGTGCGACTATTTATGAAGTAAATCAATGCCATCGGCACTCCTATGATAAGTAAGGTGGCTGGATGAATTTGGAAAATAACGGATAAGCCGATCGTTAGGATAGCCCAGGATTTTAGGTCTCCTTTCCCAATCCATTTCCAGAAAAAGCTGACCAACCATAACCCCATAAAACAACTAAGTTGAAACCCCAGGAGACCGTACAAATTGTCCCAAAAGGACAAACCGCAGAACATTAAAGTGCATATTCCGAAACCGATCCACGATTGCTCGCGAGTTCCCCCCCAATTGCGAATGAAAAGGATGATGAAAAACGGCGCTAAAAAGAAATATGCGAGTTCAATGGATAAGAGCGTCTTTGAGATAGGTATGAAATATGATAGGAGATGTGAAGCAATGCTGGTGAATATGCTACCACCTTCATGGATGGGGCCGGAGATATATCCAGCCATCTCAAAAGGATCGTACCCCCAAAAACGTCCCGATCGAATAAAGAATTCGTGGGTCCGCAAAGCTCGCGTGTAATAAAGCATATAATCACAATTTAGAATCGGGAAGCCGGAGGATAAGTTTAAGGGGAGGAATTTATACCCCCACTTAATGATGTGTAATAAAATGAAGAACCAATACCAATGATCGCGAATTAATCTGTTGAAGATTTTCATGAATGTCCGCTAACGGTGTAATCTTGTCAAGCGAAGAGATTATATTATAAGTGTTCCAGGTCGAAATTTGATGATAGCATGAAAGTGTACTTCGGTCACGTGTGTCAGATGAGATGGTCTAATATGATTAACCCCAATCGTATCGAGCGGCTTAAAAAACTGGCGGAAAATCATTGGTTTTATTTTTTTGTGTTTCTGCATAGCGTGCACTGGATATGGCGATTCCATAAGATAAATTTCTCTTCTGGTTATCCCATACTAAATACCGACTTCGTTTTATACTACACCCGCGCCATTCGTACACACGAATTCTTTATCCGATCAGGGCGTTTTTGGGGGTACGATCCTTTTGAGATGGCCGGATATATCTCCGGCCCCATCCATGAAGTTGGAAATATTTTTACGAGTCTCTTGGCTCATCTTTTGTCCAGTATTCTTACCATCGACAAAACGCTTCTTATGGCTGTGTTTATCGGTTTCTTTCTTTGTCCCTTTTTGATGATTTCATTTGTTCGTAATTTTGGTGGAACCCGTGACCAAGGGCGCCTCGCGTTCGCCATTTGCATCCTTATGTTCGGGGGGTTGGATTTTTCTACAGCATGGTGGATTCCGGGATGCCTCTTCACTTTTTTCATTAGTAGTTTTCTTGGTTTATGGATTGTAAGTGTTTTCTGGAAATGGATGGTTAAAAAGGGATTTATTTCATGGCTATTATTGACAGCGGGCATCTCCGTTATTTTTCAGCTTCATCCCTCGTCTCTTTTCATTGTCATTATTCCATTTTTGTCAATCTATCTTTATTTTGCACGTACTCTTAAATTTAAACATCACATATTTCTTTCCATCTCAGTATTAATATTTTTCATCAGTAACTGGTATTGGATAAAACCCCTAATCGCCTTTTACGATTGGATATTGCCAAGTCCTTATTTGCCTTCTTTTAATTTGCGTGACTTGATCACCCATTATTCTCCGATTCAAACTCGATGGGAAGACTCTCTTCGATCTGTTGCAAATATTATAACGGTGGTTATGCCGTGCTTTTTCCTGGTAAAGTTATCCAAACATTCTGCCTCCAAATCCGTCCTATTGGCTATTTGGTTAATGGGATTGGCTGTTTTCCCATTTTTGGGAAGTCATATTCCGAAGATTGCTGGTCTTCAACCACTCCGGTATTTATTGCCGTTTTGGCTACTTGGTGCAGGTGTTGTTTCCTTGTCCCTAGATACTTCCACTATTAGAAAATCGTTAGTTTTTTTAATCCCACTCGCTCTTCCAGTATGTCTGCTATGGTTTAATCCCGTATGTTATTTCTCCGAATTTCCTAAGGACCTCCAAACAGTTATCAATTACATTAAAGTTGAGAAACCATTGCCGGGACGATTACTCCTCGAATGTGGGGATCGGCCGAACTGCTACCCTCATTTTTCTGAAATTATACCTATACTTACTGGGCAACCTCTACTTGGCGGCGACCTTCCCTCAAACTATTTGATTACGCGATTTACCAAATTCATGAATAATTGTATTGAAGACAATGGTTCCTTTACGGACAAACCCGTTGCGTTTGGCAAGCACTTGTCAGACATTGACGAAAAAAAATTTGCCGCCTATCTCCGCCTTTACAACGTTTCTAATATCGCGGCATGGTCAAAGCAATCCATCCGGATTCTCAACAGACACTCTGGAATTCTATTTTCTCCAGTTAAAATTGGAGATCATAACTTTTATCAAGTTAAAGGCAATTTCAATTGGTTTATTCAGGGGAATGGTAATTTAGCGATGGATTACGACAAACTTACGATTCGCGGTGCTTCGAAGGGTATTCTCGTTATAAAATCCCATTGGATAAAAACGTTTAAAACCCGTCCTTCTGTCCCCATCCGACCGCGATGGCTGATGGATGATCCCGTTCCCTTTATTGAGGTTGATAACTCTGTTGGCGCAAAAGATATTGTCATCTATAATGCGGGATTGTGAAATCACCGATTGACTGATAGGAGGTAGCAGAGTGGATAGCCCAACGCCCGAGATTGGTTTGAAGGAACGAAGTGAAACATTTTTTGAGTTTCTGAAGAAACAGATTTCGGTCCCTTTTCGGGTGGCATTGGTTTTTGTCCTGATTTATTGCCTTCATTTAGTCAAAGTGTCACGGCTTCTTCCGGTGGAATATTTTTTCAAACCAAGTAATTTTATTTCAACCAATTATAGTTTTGAATATGCCAGTGTATTGAGGAATCGATTGATGAGAAAAGCCAGTGGGAAAGGTACGGGCTACGATCCCTATCATCGGGCTGGCGCATCGTTCAATGTTTCTTTGGATGACAGGGCGAGGTTTACGATGTTTGTGGATCGACTGGTGGGCCGGTGGATGTCGGTGGCCCGCTTACTATTTCTCACTTTCTTTTTATGTTTTTTGGTTTCCCCTCTTCTCTTGTATAGGACCTGTCGGAATTTCGGCGGAAACCAACCGGCTTCCCTTTTGGCGATGGCGTTGGGGGTGGCCGCATTGGCGAATTCCGATTTCTTCTCGTGGTTTGTCCCGTGGAAGTTGGTGCCATTTGTCTTTGCCAGCTTCCTCTCCGTCTTCTGCATCAGCCAATTTTTTAAAGTGCTGTCAGATCAAGTCCGCGATGATAATAATCCACTGGATCGTTTAATATTCCATCTCATTCTATTTTCGATGACTTTCACTTTTGTGGGGTATTTATATCCGATCCTTCTTGTCATTCTCCTTGTGCCGCTCGGAGCGATTTTTATGAGCCATTGGACCGCACTAAGGTCGAAGGGGCGGGTGGCCGTCTCGGCAAGCTTGTTGATCCCTTATTTGGTGAACTGGCCATTGTTGGCGGCTTTTCTGAGCTTCCGTCCCTTTCATATGGGGCGGGACGAGTGGACCGGGATTCTGATTCGGTTTTTCATTTTGGTGTCTTTTTGCGGAGGGATCTGGACATTTTGGAAGGAAAAGAAGAATCAGGCGTGGCTATTTTTTCTTTGGGTATTGTTTCTGATCCCCTTTGCATGGATTGTCGGGAAAATTTCATATACATTCAATTGGGATCCCTTTCGATACGTTTTCCCCCTCATTTTGGTTCTCATTATCCCGGCGAGCATTTACTTGTCGAAGAAAGTCATTGAAACGAAAAGCGTTTGGATGATATATCTACTCTGGTTTGTCTGGTTCCAGATGACCTGGCAGCTGCCGGGAAATCTCTCTGGCTTCAATGATTATAGGGAAAGCCTCCCTGGGAGACCGAACTCTCTCGTTAGCATGTTGAAGCATTTACCGCGCGATGGGCGAGTCCTGTATGAAGTGACAAGCCAGGATTATGATAAGTATGATGTTTTACCTTTGTGGACGGGCCTTGAGTTCATCGGTATTCCAACCTACGATCCGTATACATCCGTAGAGAAATCGGTGAGCTTCACCGCCAAGATAAACGGCCATCCGCCCATGCTTTTTGGGGCGCCCCTGTCAGCTTACAATCAGGACAATCTTGTGAAGGTCTTGTATCAGTATAACGTGGTTTATGTGGTGGCTTTCTCACTCCAGGCACGGTCCCAATTTGACCGGTATCCCAACGATTTCCGTCCTTTGTTTCAAAAGAGATATAAACCACCCATAAAAAAGGAAGGCAAACCTTTTTATCCGCCCCAAGCCGATCCCTATCGCATCTACAGGGTCATTAGTTATTCACCGGATTATATTTTGGAGGGCTCAGGACACGTGAAAGCGGGCTACAATCGGATTGAAATTCAAAACCCCAACCGAGGGAAAATCCTTCTTAAATACCATTGGAACGATGTGCTTCAAGCCCCTTTCGGCGTTCAGATACGGCCGAAGAAAGTGGGGAATGATCCGACTCCCTTCATCTCGTTGATCAACGTCACTCACCTCAAACGCATCATCATAACGAATAAAACCTGATGCATTGGCTGCGGAGATTTTTTCGGAATCACTGGTATTTGTACCTCATCGCCCTGCACTTCCTGAAGATAGCCTTCTGGTTTAGAAAGATTGACTTTACGTCAAACCTGCCCCTCGTTAATTTCGATTACATCCAGTATTACGCGCGGGCTCTACGGGCGCATGAATTTTTCACCCGGTCTCATCACTTTTGGGGGTATGATCCCTTCCAATCGGCAGGGATGATTGACGGCCTTTTTGAAGTTGGAAATTATCTTATAGGCCTGGTCTGTCACTGCTTTTCAGGTTTCATCCCGGTTAGTAGGTCCCTCTTATTTATTGAATTACTCGGTATCGCATTGGCCCCTTTTTTAATGATTCATACTGTCCGCAATTTTGGCGGAAGCACAAAGATGTCGTGGGTTACATTTGGACTTTTGGTGATCGGCCTTGGTGTTCTGCTGCCCATGTCAACCTTCATACAGGCAGGCCTATTCGGATTTTATGTGGCTTCTTTTTTTTCGTTGTGGCAGGTGAGTCTCCTATGGAAATGGATCCAAACACGGGATTGGAAGACGTGGATATTCCTCACTCTTGCAAGTTCCTTGGTTTTTCAACTTCATCCGATTTCCTTGCTCCAGATCGGAGTGCCGAACCTTCTTCTTTATTTCTTTTATTTTCGGTCTTTCCGTTGGCGTGATCAGGTTAAATTGACGGGTGCCGTCGCCGTGGTCCTTTTGGCCAATTGGTATTGGATCCATCCTTTTATCGCTTTTTCAAATTGGCGGGCTGAGGCCCCTTATTTTCCGTCATCCGGTACCATTGGATTGATGAGTCTAATATTTCCCATGGGGTCAACGTTTTTCGAATCAGCCCATTTTCTGTTTCAAGCGGCAACGTTGATTTTCTCTGTTCAATCGTTGAGACAGCGATTTTTTCCGCGTCCTTGCATCGGCGTTATGGTGATATGGATAATTTGGCTAACTGTTATTTCTTTTTGGGGAAGCCACCTGCCTTGGATACATACGTTACAGCCTGGACGAAACCTATTTTTCCTGTGGCTCTTTCTCTGTGTTCTGGCTGGATTCTCATTGTCGTCCCTCATTGAAGGAAAACAGCCAGTGAAGTTTGCCGGTGTGTTAGCGACACTCATTCCCTTTTACCTTTTTTCCCCTTTTGCTTATTCGGCGGAAAAAGGGACGGGCCCCTTGACGACCCGGATGCCTGAATATCAAATGAATTTAATGACGCATTTAAAGGAGTATTATCCCCCGTCTGGGCGGTTGCTTATGGAAACGAGGGGTTTAGGGGAGCCGCATTTTTCGGATCTGGTCCCAATCTGGACGGGGCAATCCGTCATAGGAGGGCCCCATCCGGGCAACCACATGGTCACACAATTCCTGGTATTTAGCGGTCATTATTTTGATGGTGTTAAGATGGTTACTGACGAACCGAAGGCGTTCGCTAAAAAATTGAAAACCATGACGGAAGAGGTGTTCGCGTCTTATCTGACTCTCTACAATGTCCAGGTCGTTGCCTTTCGCTCGGAGGAAATCCGGAAGGTGCTCGCCAAGTTTTCGACCGTTTTGGAGCCCCTGGAAGTTCTGGACGGGACTTTTTTATACCGGATAAAGCAGCCTCCCTCCTGGTTTGTTGAAGGATCCGGGGACCTCTCCTTCGACTACGATCGGATCGACATAAAGAAATTGTCGAAAGGGCGGGTTGTCTTGAAATTCCATTGGATAAAAACCTTCCGATCGAGTCCCGCCTTGCTCCTTAAGCCGGTGTACTTGAAAGACGACCCTGTCCCCTTTATTGAGGTTGACAATTCATCGGGGGTTAAGGACATTCTTATCTATAACGCCGGGTTGTAGAGGCACAGGCCACATTGTATGTCGTCATCCGCCGCGGCGGTTCCAGGCCTTTATCACTCTGTCCTGGATTCCGGCTTTCGCCGGAATGACGCTGTTCAGAAACTTTTTGCCTTTGCTATAGACGTTTTGCGATATAATCGCGTTGAAAAAACGGGGTGTTTTTGGCAAGTTGTTTTCCGGCGGAAATGGGGCTAAACTTATTAAGCCTAGTGGCGGCCTTTGCGGTCGGTAAAATGGGTTTTGAACTTGTCCGGAGATCGTCGGTAAATGGATTCATACATCGGGAAATTTTTACATAATCACTAGGATTATAAGGGGGCTAATTTTATAATCACCGTGGTCTGAATGTTGCAAATCGAAGAGCGAGAGGGAAAAATATGGTGAAGAGCACAACGAAGCGCGGGTTTTCACTGGTTGAATTGGTCATCTCCATGGCCGTTCTGACCATTTTAGGGGCCGCTATTACCGTTGCCATTGTCAGTTTTTATCGAGCTGGATTTTTAGGAGGGGAAAATCGCCGGATGAGAGCGCTGATATCCGATTTGCGAAACAGTCTGACCAAGGATTCGGCGGGATCCGCTTGGTATGAGATGACGCAAGACGTGACTCTTCCCGCCAATGATAAAAAATACCCGGGATTGTATTATCATTTGGTGGTCGATGACATTAGAGTCAATTCGCGCTTGGCCAGCATTACTGTTTATCGATTTGATGAACATGGACGGAAGGTGGAATTGACGCGAACGTTTTCTTTTAATCAAAGGCCCGGCCGCTCGCTCGGCGGGGTTATTCATCTGGTGGCTCGGGCCGACGGAGATCCTGTTCGTGATGTTTACTGCGAAGCCCCTCCCTATGAGGGATCGTCGAATGTGTACCGCCAGACGGATTCCGATGGCGAAGGCAATTTACGGGGGGTCGCTTACGGCAGCATTACCGTCACCTGCGATACAGAGCATCAGGCCCGGCCCGCCTCTTATTTTCCCGCCTCCACGTCTCCTGACTTGCCAGCGGGAACGAAACGTGAATTCCCGATGGTCATGGTCGTTGGGGTGAATCCGGTTCTGAATCTGGATCTGAAGAAATTAAAGGGAGTTACCATCAATGTTTTCCGATGGCCTCGGTCGAATCCGGATGTTCCCATTGGAAGCGCCAAGGTAAAATTCGAACGCTGGGATTTGAATGATTACCCGGGTCATTTAACCAGTACCATATTAACAACCGATTCCACCTACGGGAGAACCGCCGAATATTCCTTCATCCCAGGGACATGCCGCGTTACCGTGCTGGGTCTTTTTCCAAGGCGGCCGGATCAAACCGTGACGGACATTCGTGTGGCATTGGACCGGCCCGATTGGCAGGGAACAGAGATTTTCAATGTGGGTGACAATTCCCCGGCTATACAGAAAACCTATTTTCTTCCTAAACGGGGGGATGTCTATGGCACGGTTTCGGTGGTCAATTTCGCCGGTGGCAAGTTCGTGAATTCGGGGGTCCCCGTTCCCAACGATGTGAAACTTACTTTCCAAGAGAAATGGAGCATTTACAACTATACAACGGGCCCCTTACCGCATGACTTTAATTACAATAACACCGTTAGCGGCCCGCTGTTGCGCAATACCTATGGCCAGGCCAATCCGGTTCAGGTGGCCACGAAAAATGGCGATGGGTCCTATAGGGTCAATCAATTGGTGCCTTTAGTCATTCATCCAGATTTCAACAATTACTCGCCCGATGATGCAAGCAGCCTAGTCCTTAGTTGGCCCTACAAACAGGTCCCTCCCACCCTCATTCCTATTTTTGTTTTGGGGACGGGCAAAACCACACCTGATCAAAAAACAAAAGAAAACGTGCAATTTATAATTACCACAGAATCGTGGGGCACGGAAGTTTATCCCCGTATTTTTAGCAGTATTAGTGATGACACGAATTTTCTCTTTCCCGTTCATGCCGCCGCGACCGAAAGGAATGATTATTATATGTTGGGGTACAACGCGGGCAATCTTTTAACCGTTAATGTGAACATCAAGAAAAACTCGGCTCCCAGTCAGCCGTTCAATCCGAATCCGAACGGAAACGAAGGTTTTTCGTGTAGCATTACCCCTTACATAAGAGTGGAATCAGGTGTCCGTTTCAAGGATTTTGCCGCCCTTCGTGTCGACAATGATGGGTCCAAAACCACGATATTCAAGGACCCGCGGATTATCGTTACCTATCCCACCTTGTGTCTCAACACCACTGCCTTTACCAACTTCGTTCCTCCGCTTTTCAATACAATGTATGTCAGTTATAGCGCCTTCAAAACATCGGATCTCGACGCGGATATTAAGCTTGATTTGAGGGTCAGCTTCAACAGAGATACCGGCGGCCCCGATGGGATTGTGCCTGAAAATCGAATAAACAATGCGTCCGATGTCATTGATCCCCTTCGTTTAAGGGTCGAAATTCAGAATGAGTCGGGTAATTGGGTTGAGAAGGCTCGCCGCGATCCAAACGTCAATGGGAATATCCCCACCCTTTCCCCTCCTGTTCCGACCCTTAAAACGGAAACGTATGAGAGTCTCGGCTATTCGGATGCTGATTCCCGTGTCAAAGACCAGTTCGGACAACCGCCTTCACCGGGCGAATCCCCGGCTCCGACGGTCAATGTCGAAGTGTTGGATTTGGAGAGCGATAAGAAAACGAAATTTAGGAATGCGAAGGTGATCGTTGTTGACTCCAGCAATAACCCTGTTTCCATGGTCATTCCCACGTCCAACGATGCGGTGGGTTATAAATGTATTTTAATGCATGAGGACGGGTTGAGGGATACGTCATTTAGCGGTGCCTACTATCTGACTTGGGATCCAACGACATCGGCCCCGCCTGTTTATAGGGGGCGGATTGATTTACGCCTCATGAAAAAGATGCATTTTTATGGACGGGTACAGGATTATTATGGCCGTCCCATTCGGAACGCCACGGTGACCTTGTATCGAGATACGGAAGGAAATATTGCCAGATCCTCGGTTGATGATGCGGGCAATGCGACTCATGCCTGTGTGAGGACCCCGTGTCCTAACAAGCTTCAGTATAATATTCCCAATGTCTACGTTCCACAGACGAAAAACACGTGGCAATGGTATATCGTTTGTACTCATCCAGCGTATCAGGATACCACATCTTCCTATTATCCAGTGTATGAGCAATCGAATCCAGAACAATCTTTCGATTGCGTGATGGAGCTTAAACCAGGGACGGGATACTGAAGATGAAAATGAGAGCTTGGGCATTAATGAGACGATATGACCCCGGTATCACCCTGACGGAAGCCGTGATCAGCATGGCGATTCTCGGCAGTGTGGTCTTAATGACCGGTACAGCCGTCCGTTTCTTGGGAGCCCTGAACGAACAAAACGCGAAGTTCCAGGTTGAAATGGTGTCGGACCCGGTCCTTTTTAATATGGCCAAGGAAATTAACAACGCCAAATCCATTTGGAGTGTAGGGCCTTCCTCCTGTACCATTCGTGTGTACAACACCGCCAAGGGCTTTGATCCTGCTAAGAATCCTGATTTGTTCGTTGAAGGGAAGGATGGATTTATCACGTATATATATTCGCCCGCAGAAGCCTGCCTAATGAAGACGGTCGACTTCACAGCGGATGAACCACATACAGTGTGGAATGTGAAAAAATATTTTAAAAATCTCCTTCAACAACCGGATGAACACAACCCCATATTTGAACCGTTGAACGACCCGGTTTCCTCGGTTCGCATCGTCCTTCGCTTTAACAAGGGAATCTTTGCAAAAGCCCCCGTGATGCTTAAAACAGATGCCACGGTATGGAGTTTCCACCCATGAATTTAAAACGGAGGGATAAGGGGGTTTCCGTCGCTTTTGTGGCGGTCGTGTTGTTGGCGGCCACCGTCATCCTTTACTCGTTGACGCAGGTTTTCATGACCAAGTCAAAGCAATCCACCTTTTTAAGAACCATGGAAGAAGTGGCGGCTCTCGCACAAACGGGAACCAGCGAGGCGATTGGGAGGCTTTCGTTGGAACCGACGTTGTGTTCTTCCGATCCGGACGATCCATTTTGTACAGTGGTGCAGGTCGGCGCCTCAAAAAGATACCAAAGTTTTTGCTATCGGCGAAACCAACCCAAAGATAATGTTTATTATATTGTTACCAGCGCGACGTTGACAGTCTCAGGGAAAGTTTTCGAAATTGTTTTCCACACCATTTTGGACATTGCCAACATTTCCTCGTACTTTTCAGCCGTCAATGGTCCGGCCACCTTTTCCATCCCCGCCAATTTGACCGGCGGGAAAGTGTACGCGCGGGAGTTGACGTTTGATGGATTTAGTAACCCGGATACAATGCGCCTCTTTCGAGCGGAATATTTTGAAAGTGTCGTACCGGCTACTCCTTGGGATCCTTTTACGAAGGGCAAGATCATTATCGATGACCCCGCCGTGCCTGGGGAGCCCTTTAAATTGATATTCCCCATGGTTTTTCCCCAAGTGACGGAGAATGACTTGGAAAAGCGGTACAAGGTTCTGGCCAAATTGACGGGTGATCATACAACCGTTCACAATTTTAAAGGGGATATTTATCCTCCAGGATTTTGGAATTTTGATCTCAATAATCCTCCCGCGAACGATTTTTATGTGGATGCCGGCGGACACTCTCTTCACACACGGGACAACAGGGAACATGTGTATTATTTTAATGGGGATATTGATATCGGGGATCCCGCCATGGACACCGTGGTGCATGGCCAGGTTCTCATGGTGGCCAATGGGAATATTTACCTCCACGGGAATGTCACGGTATCAATTGATACAACATACCCCGGAAGAGGCCAACAATTCGAGTCCACCGCGAATCAATTGGTGTTAATACCCGGAACCAGGGGAACGGTGTTCATTCAAAATGACATACCCGTGAGTCCTCCCGAAACGGAACAGAAAATCGAGGCCTTGGTGTTGGCTCCCAATGGAACATTTCGGGCCATTGCTCATGAACCTACTTCGGATCATCAGTATTTGGTGCTTTCTTTCAAGGGAGCGACAATTTTGGGGAGTGGTGTTAACTTCGGGGAAGTTTTTATAAAGGGGCGGTCTTATCAATATGATCCGACGCTTAAAGACAACCCTCCGCCCTATTTGCCACCACTTCTGATTATTTATAATCAGTTCCAGCACAGCAGTGCGGTCGGCGGTGATTGAGAGAGGTGAATGCTGCACATTAGGTGATGACTATGAAGATCTATCGACGATATAAGTACATGGTGTGGAGTGCGTTGTTGATTGCCTGTTTTTCAGTAATCGTTGTTCTATACGCTTATGTTTACCGGACATCCGGGGGCAGTCCTTTATTGGGGGGTGGACTTCGATCTTATGGACGTGTTGAACCGGATGATTCTTCAACTTCAGGTGTCGTTCAATGGATTGAACTTAGTCCCGGTGAATTTACATCTGACTCAGAGGATGGATTTGATTCAGAGCAGGGAGGAGGTGGTGGGGGAACCGGCGCTGAAGGCCCTGAACCACGAGAGGTCTTCTCTTCTCCGGACGAGTCTATTGATACATCCGGCGAATCATCTTCGTCCAATCGTCCGCCGGTTGCCTACAACGATGGTATCTCGACCGATCAAGACACCGCGGTGAATATCACTTTGCATGCGATGGATCCGGATGGAGATACGTTAAGTTATTCTATTGTGGCTTCCCCGGCCCAAGGATTCTTAAGTGGGGTCCCACCGAATGTGTCCTATACGCCCAATTCGGGTTGGACGGGGAGTGATTCTTTTACGTTCAAAGCGAACGACGGAAGTTCGGACAGTAATGTTGCAACGGTGTCGATCCTGGTGAGGGAGAGCAATCAACCCCCGGTGGCGAATAATGTGAGTGCGACGGTCGATAAAGACTCCTCTAACAATAGCATCATATTGGATGCGTCGGATCCGGATGGAGATCCGTTAAATTACTACTTTGTGACCTCCCCGAGTCATGGGAGTGTCAGCGGGGCACCGCCGGGTCCGGATGTGCTCTACTCGCCGGAGGGGGGCTATTCTGGAGATGACAGTTTTACGTACAAGGCGAACGACGGAACAGTGGACAGTAATGAAGCGACCGTCTCGATCACAGTGACTGCGGTCAATCGCCCACCCGTGGCGAATAATATGAATGTGACTGCATATCAAGACTCCACTAACAATAACATCACGTTATCTGCAACGGATCCGGATGGAGATCCGCTAACTTACAGTGTAGTGACGGGTCCGAGCAATGGTTCATTAGGTTCGATTGCAGGGCCGAATATACCCTATACGCCCACTTCGGGTTGGTCGGGGAATGACAGTTTTACATACAAGGCGAACGACGGAACAGTGGACAGCAACAATGCGACGGTATCGATTACCGTATCAATGGGTGGGACGCTGGTGGCATCGAACCTTCAGTTTGACACGTATGCGGGTGCGGGGTTCTGGTTTTACTTTTATTTTACTTTGAATGGTCAAGATGTCACTTCACAGGTCCAATCATTTTCATACCAAGGCCCGTCCCATGGGACTCTTGGTGGGACACCGCCAAGTCTGCATTATACGCCGAATCCAGGCTGGTTTGGAACTGACACCATGACTTATCGGGGTGGCCTTGGCGGCTCCCCCGACAGCGCTGTGGGAACCATAAATTTAATATCCCATCCTTGACATGCCGTGCGTTGAACGGGGCAGGGGCAAAAACTTTTTGATCAAGACGAATTCGTTGTTGCCGAGGGATTTGGTGGTTTTAAGTTTGGTGAAGGTCAAGCCCGCCTTTTGAAAAAATGAATTGATTTCCTCCGGTTTGGCCACCTCATAGGGAAGTCCCCCCAGCCAGTCCTGCCAGTCGTGCCAGATGGACATGCCCCGTTCTTTGCGGTAAGTGGCGAAGGCGTTTTGGCGGGTGAGGATGCTTTTGGCGGTGGCGCGCAGGAAGAAATAGGGGACGAATACAATATTCATAAGAGTTTTGCCGACAGGGCCCGAACAATAGGCTTTTTTGACCCCCCGCCAAAATTTCGAGATCCAGCCTTGGTCGTTATAGATCGCGATGTAGAGTTTCCCCCCTGGTTTAACCAGGTGAGACACATTTCCTAAGGCTTGCCACATCTGTCCCGTGTGATGGAGGACTCCCCAGGAATAGACGATGTCGAACGTTCCCAGCTCCTTTAAGTAATCGAGATCGAGGACGGAGGCTTGCCCAATAGTCCAGGCTTCATCGGCGGGGTAATACTGGGCTCTGAGGGTTTTCGTGCATTCCACGGATTGGGGATCGTAATCAAAGGAATGGACCCGGGCGCCCAGGCGCCGGGCGGCCAGCGAAAAGAGGCCGCTCCCCGAGCCTACATCCAGGAAAGTTTTCCCCTTCAAATCGGGACCTTCCAGCATCTTCTGAAGGGACCTCTCCGCGGTTTTGATACGGTCCTCGTTTAGGGTGGCCAGGAAGCTCGCCCAGTTTTTCCCGAACGGGAAGCGTCGGCCCTTTTTTATGTCCCGATCAAATTGATTCATTGAGGGAACAATAAGCGAATCATCTCATTAACCACCATAAAGGCATGAGTGACCATGCGATCGCGTTCGGCGGCGGACGCCGGTCCTAAAAAGTCGGCGACCCAAATGGGGCCGTGTGCGTCCCGGCTCGAAAACGCCTGTTGGATATTGTTAAGAGCTTCTTTCAGCAGAGGTTCGTTTGTGTAAGGCTTTAGCCGATCCGCGACACTTTTCGGCCCATCCCCATAATGAGCGGCCAATGCATAGGTATCATACGCATCTTTCTCCTTAAAACGTTCTCCCAGCACGATCCCCTTCATTGTGATGCAACCAACGACATCCGCCATTCGGATCGGCATAGAAATCTGCCCGCCCCCGTGTAACACACCCCTCAGTTCAAATTCGGTTTTGTGTTGGAACGCGGCTTCACAACCCCTGGCTTTCCTTGCCAGAAGATCCTCTTGCACCGGGGAATGGCGATGTTTCCCGGGCCTCAAGTCCCGTTCATGAGTCAGGAAGTCGACCCGGATCTTGTAAAGCTTCGCATCGATCGGTGAGGAGATCATTTTTTCGAAAGAAAAAGGGATCGGCTTACCCTCCCGATCCGAAGCGGGTTGATAGCTCCCCTGCGTCAGAAGTTCAACGATTGTTGCGTATTGGGCGGAGCTTATTTTTCCCGGATTGATGGCCAGATCGATGTCGATTGAACCGATGTGCGTGAACGTGTCCCCCACTCTGTGACACTGCTCCAGAAGGAAGGCCGGCACCCAGCCCCCCACCAAAACAATCGCTTCCCGATAAGAACGAAACATGGTCATGAGTTCCAAGAGAGCGCTTTTGGACGCGGCGGTGACGGCGGAGCTATATGTTTGTGCTGTCTGTTCCGGTGCCATGGCTTAAAAAGGAATCCTTTCCTTTCGTAGAAATTCTGCTTGTTCCCGCCCACGGGCGGGATTGGATGTGAGATCAAGATAGAGCTGAATGTTACTAACCAAAATGAGCTCGTTCACGTTTTGCGTCCGGTAAAAAACGCCTTTGTCATAAGGAATAATCAAAACGGCATTGGCCCCCGCTTCGACGGGACGTAAATCCAACGCTTGGACCCATTGATCAACGGCGCTTTCATTTTCAACGTACCATTCGACGGTTTCGGCGCCACGAACAAATGGAGCCACGAGAGACGAGGCGGCAAAGGAGGTGAGCGCGTACCGTAATTCTTTTTCTTCGGCGCTCTTGGCCACGTGTGCCATCAATCGTTCCGGATACTGTTCGAAACTGTAAGTGGTCGTTCGGCCGTTTGTGTCGGATTTGTATTGGTCGCGCCAATCGTCGAGCAGTTTTGTCGGAGCAATCAGCTTGAGCTCTCGGCCCGTCTTGGCGATATAACCATCAGCGATCAATTGTTGCGTGATTTTTGAAGCCTGTCCCAGGCTCGCTTTCATGGTTTCGGCCAACTCGATGACTTTCCATGTCCGCTGGGGTTCTTCGAGAAAGGCTCGAATGACACGCGTTGAAACCGGGCTGAAAAGCGAGGGGGGGCGCCCCCTCCGTGGGAACGGGTTTTTCTCAACGACTTTTTCAACGAGGTAATCGGGAAACTGAAGAAAGCAGTTGCCGGCCAGATCAATATATCCGACGCCTTCCTCTCGACAAATCTTCCGTGCTTGGGGGCTAATAAAGGAGGTGGCGAGCACAGGGCAAGAGGGGGCGGGGGCCGATGCTTTGAGTTTGCGAACCGCCTGGATTAAATTGCTCGGATAGGTGGCGGCTTTAATTTTGACAATGAGCTTCTGTTTTTTTCCTGTTGGCGTTTTAACCCAAACGGTCGCATCGGTGGGGGTGTTCTCCTGGCCTTTTTTAGTGCTCCTTTTGAGAATTTGTAAGGAGGGCAATAAAGAGGGGAGGGTTTTGAGCAGATGGGCTGCTAGACCCCGAGGGGATGTTTCACTTAATTGTCTAATTTCACTCACGAGTGAAAGTATATATTTAAATGATATACCTTTCCACCGAAATATTAACCTGTTTTATTAAGTTGTTTTTTGACTCCGGCACTCCCCCGCAAGATCTGCCGCTGGAATCAGTATATATGAGAAGCGTCTGCGACAAACACGAGGGGAATTTGCTGGCCGGGGAATTGGATCCCTAGGGACTCTTCGACCTTGCGTCCGTCCCGGCTTGCTGCAACAACCCGTTTATGGTGGATGCCGACCCACTGGTTGGGATAGGCCTTAAGAAGTTCCCCATAATGCTGGTTGGCCCAGTCATAATCCTGCCAGTATTCCTTGGGAGGTTGAGGTGGAAGGCTAGTTTTTTTCATGGATTTGCCGAGAAAGTCTACCCCTTTTTCTCTGAATGGTTCAACTTAGCTTTTTGCAAAATAATGGGCGATTGACGGAAGAACCGTCTAATGGTAAATTTCAAGTGTAATACTTAGTAATAATGGAGGATCCCCCCATGAAACCCACTCGGATGAGCAGAATATTGACCATATCTCTTCCCCCCAAATTATATGCCCAAAGCCTGAAGTGGGCACGGGCCCATGGAATGACGCGCTCGGAGCTCTTTCGGGAAGCGTTGCGCCGGTTTGAGAAGGGGGAGGAAGAGTGGCAGGGTATTTTGGCCTATGGACGGCGGAAAGCCCTGGAAACGGGCGTGCGATCGGAAGAAGATGTCGAACGGTTGATTGATGAATCACGAACCTAGGCTTCAACGGGTGGTCGTTGACACCAATGTCCTTTTCTCTGCCCTGGCACTCCCCGCGGCGAGCCCCCCCACCAAGATTCTTGACCTGGCTCGTCTGGGTAAGATAGAGATCATCATCTCCCCTTTTATTCTAGGTGAGTTGGAAAAGAATCTGGCGGGCAAGATGGCTTGGGATTTGGAGCGGTTGGCGGCGGCCCGAAAGAAACTCAAACAATTTTTGACGATGCTGGAGCCCAAGAGCCGCCTCGGCATTATCAAACGCGTTGACGCCGATAACCGCATTTTGGAATGTGCGTTGGATGCGAAAGCGGATGCCTTGGTGACAGGAAACTTGAAAGATCTTCGACCCTTGGGGCGCTTCGAAGGCATTGAAATTCTCACGCCGAGAGAGTTTTTAGATAAGTACTTCCCAAACGGTTGACCCCTACTTTATAAGAGAGGGGATTTTTTTCAGGATGGATTGGAGATTTTCCTTTCCTTGGCCGCCGCCTTGGGCGAAGTCGGCGCGGCCGCCGCCGGAGCCGCCGAGCTCTTGCGCCACCGCCTTGGCGAGCTGGCCGGCGTTCAGGCCTTTTTCCTTGAGGTCGGGGGTGACGGCGAAAACGAAGGACACTTTCTCCCGGCCGTCCTCTGGGGTGGTGGTGGCGACAAAGACGACGCCGGATTTGAGTTCGTGCTTTAAGCGGTCGGCCAAGGTGCGCAGTTCATCGACGGAAAGGCCCTCCGCCACCTTGATGGCGAGGGGGATGCCGTTCACGGTTTGAATCTCCGGCCCGCCGGCGCCGGGGCTTCCCGATCCCCCTTGCGCCAGCTTGATTTTTAAGTCCCGCACCTCTTGCTCCAGCTGCTTTTGCCGCTCGAGCATTTTGTCAATCCGGCCTCCCAACTCTTGAGGCGTGGCCTTCAGTTTCTCGGAGAGGGCCTGAAGCGCTTCTTCCCTCTTGTTGAAATGCTCCAGCGCTTTCAGGCCGGACACGGCTTCGATGCGGCGCGCCCCGGCGGCAATGGACGTTTCGCTCAAGATCTTGAAAGCGCCGATGTCGCCCGTCCTCGAACAGTGGGTTCCCCCGCACAGCTCCAGGCTGAACGCCTTCTCAGGGGCGTCGGGCTCGTGTTCGGAAATGACGAGGCAGCGGACCTTGTCGCCGTATTTTTCACCGAAAAGAGCCATGGCTCCCATTTTGCGGGCGGCCTCGGGCGTGGTGAGAATGGGGGTGGCCTTCATATTTTTCAAAACAGCCTCATTGACGATGGTTTCAATCTCTTTGATCTGCTCCGGCGCCAGGGCTTTGTTGTAACTGTAGTCGAACCGAAGTTTCTCCGGCGAGACGAGGGAGCCGGCCTGCGTCGCCTGCGGCCCCAGGACCTTCCTTAAAGCCGCGTGGAGAAGATGCGTGGCCGTGTGATGGCGCATGGTCGGTTCCCTGTGATTTTTGTCGACCCGAAGTTCGATCGTATCGCCGACGGAGAGGCCCCCAAGATTTTCGGTTCCCCTCCCCGCAAGGGGAGGGGTTAGGGGAGGGGCCCCCCCTCCTGGCCTCCCCCCGTCAGGGGGGAGGGAAAGCACTGTGACGGTATGGGAGATAAGGTCGTTGATGGGTTTATGGGTATTCAGGACGGAGGCAGCGACGTCACCGCCGGTGGAATGAATTCCCCCTTTGTCGCCCACCTGTCCCCCCCCTTCCGGATAAAACGGGGTTTCGGAAACGATGACTTCGCCTTTCTCGCCCGCCTTGAGGGACGGGACGCTTTGTCCGTCTTTTATCAAGGCCCTGATTTGAGTTTTAAGAGACAGGGTTTCGTAGCCCCTGAAGGTAGAGGGCCCGATTTTCTTGAGGATCTCGTTATACACGGCGACGTCCTTGGCGCCGGAGCCTTTCCAACCCTCGCGGGCGAGCCGTTGCGCCCCTTCGCGGGCGCCGCCAAATTCCTTTTCGTCAAATGTCATGCTGGATTCCTCCAGGATTTCTTTCGTGAGTTCGGGCGGGAAACCATAGGTGTCATAAAGGCGGAAAACGTCCTTCCCCGGGACCCTTTTTTTCTTTGCTTTTTTGGCGGCGTCGACCAGCTCGTTTAGCCGCCCTAGGCCGGTTTCGACGGTTTCCAGAAATCTTTCTTCTTCCTGTTTGATGAGGAGGGCGATGCTTTCCCGGCGCTCGACCAAGCCCAGGGCCGCGTCTTTCAGATAGTCGGTGACGATGGAAACGCCACGGTAGAGGAAGGGTTCCTTTTTCCCGAAGAGCGTCCCTTGCCGGACCGCCCGGCGCAAAAGGCGCCTTAGGACGTAGCCCCGCCCCTCGTTGGAGGGCAGGATGCCGTCGAAGACGAGAAGGGTGACCGCCCTTAGGTGATCGGCGACGATGCGCAGGGAAACATCTTTTTTGGAATCTTTTCCGTATTTATGCTCCAGCATCTCCTCGCCGAATTTGATCAGAGGTTTCAAGAGAGACGTTTCAAAGGCCCCCGAGACGCCCTCGACGACGGAGGTCAGGCGCTCCAGGCCCATGCCGGTGTCGATGTTTTTGTTCGGCAAAGGGGTGAGCCGCCCGTCCGCCTGCCGGTCGAACTGGGTGAAGACCAGGTTCCACACCTCCATCCAGCGGTCGGAGTCGTCCGGCCCTTTGGTCGGGCCGGAGCCAAAGTCCCAATGGATTTCGGAGCAGGGGCCGCAGGGGCCGGTCGGCCCCATGTTCCAGAAGTTGGTGTCCTCGCCCAGGCGGCTGATTCTCGATTCGGGAACTAATTTCTTCCAGATCGCGTGGGCCTCGTCGTCCTCTTTATAGACCGTGGCCCAGAGCCGCTCCTTCGGGATGTTTAAATCCTTGGTTAAAAACTCCCAGCCCCAGGCAATGGCCTCTTCCTTGAAATAATCGCCGAAGGAGAAGTTGCCGAGCATCTCAAAGAAGGTGAGGTGGCGCGGGGTGGTGCCGACCACATCGATGTCGGTCGTCCGCAAGCAGCGCTGGCTCGAGGCGGCCCGGCGGAAGGTGAGGGGAATTTGCTGCAGGAAATGGGCTTTAAACTGGACCATGCCGGCGGAGGTAAAAAGGAGCGTGGGGTCGCTGGAGGGGATGAGGGAATCGGACGGGACAAGGGTGTGGTTTTGCTTCTTGAAGAACTGGAGAAACGCCTGTCTGAGATCTTTCATTTATTCGTAAATCCTGCGGCCGCCGTCGTTCCTGCGAAAGCTGTCATTCCGGCGGAAGCCGGAATCCAGTCCGGTGTTCACGGCCTAGATTCCGGCTTCCGCCGGAATGACGCTCATCGGTTTCTCCGCCCTCGCATGAATGACGCCTTACGGATTTGCCTCAACCTTCAGGACCTTCCCCGTGGCGGTGGCGATCAGGCGCCGTTGGCCGTTCCGGATTTCCGCTTTGCCGAGGATGAGTTTACCTTTTACCTGGGCGATTTCGCCCGTCACGGTGAGTTTTTCTCCGGTGCGGGCCGGGTTGAAATAGCGGATGTTGAGTTCCGCGGAGACCGCCGGGCCCTGGCTTTCCCAGGCGAGGCGGGTCATGGCTTCATCGAGAAGGGAGGCCAGAATCCCGCCGTGGACGAGGCCCCGCCAGCCCTGGTGGGTGCGGGAGGGATAGAACTCCGCCTTGGTGTGGTTTCCCTCCGTGTGCCAGGTGAGCTGCAGGCCGCTCACGTTGGCATGGCCGCAGACAAAACAGTGGGCGTCGTCGGTTAATTCAAGGACTTGAGTTGGTGTCATGTTCCCCCCTAAATTAGCTCGTCATTCCGGCGAAAGCCGGAAACCAGGCCGTGAACACCGGACTGGATTCCGGCTTTCGCCGGAATGACGATTCGAATTAATGCCTAAAATGCCTCACGCCCGTGAACACCATGGCGATGTTGTTTTCATCCGCCGCTTTGATGGATTCCTCATCGCGGACGGAACCGCCGGGCTGGATGATCGCCGTCACGCCGGTTTTGGCGGCTTCATCCACGGTGTCGCGGAAGGGGAAGAAGGCGTCGGATGCCATGACCAGAGATTCTCCCACATCCAGTTTCGCCTGTTTCATTTTTTGCGCGGCGATCCTCAGGGAATCGATCCGGGACATCTGGCCCGCTCCGATCCCGACGGTCTGGCGCCCGCGCGCCAGAACGATGGCGTTTGATTTGACGTATTTGCACACCCGCCAGGCGAAATCGAGGGACCCTTTTTCCGGTTCGTTCGGGCTTCTTTTGGTCGCGACTTTCAAGTCGAGAACCGGGGGCCGGTCGAAATCCTGAACGAGGTAGCCCCCGGAAATGCGCCGGACGTCCAAATCATAAGGGGCCGCCAGGGGCGTGGGCTGCTCGAGGACCCGCAAGTTCTTCTTGGATTTAAGTATTTCGAGCGCTTCCGGATGGTAGCTGGGCGCGATGACGCACTCCAAAAAGAGCTTCTTCAATTCTTCGGCCGCTTCGCGGTCGACGGCCCGGTTGAAGCCGACAATGCCGCCAAAGGCGCTCACCGGGTCGCACATGAGGGCCCACCGGTAGGCTTCGGCCGGATTTTTCGCCGTCGCCACGCCGCAGGGATTGTTGTGTTTGACGATGGCACAGACGGGGTCGGTAAAACTTAAGGCCAGCTGCCAGGCGGCTTCGCAGTCCAGGTAGTTGTTGAAGGAAATTTCCTTGCCCTGAAGGATGTTGGCCGAGACGACGCCCCAGGACGGCGCGCCCGATTCCTTGTAGATGGCGGCCTGCTGGTGGGGATTTTCACCGTAGCGAAGGTCGCGGATTTTCCGAAGGCCGATGGTCATCTCTTCCGAGAATTTATCTGTTTTACCCCAGCGAGACCTGAGGTGAGAGGAGATCACGGAATCGTAATGAGCGGTGTGGGCGAAGGCCTTGATGGCGAGTTTATGCCGGAGCTCGTCGGAGAGGCCGAGCGGGCTTTGCAGTTCCTCCAGAACCAGGCCGTAGTCTTTCGGGTCGCAGAGGGGGATGACGTTTCGGTAATTTTTGGCTGCGGCCCGGAGGAGGGCGACGCCGCCGATGTCGATGTACTCGACCATCTCTTTGTCGTCGAGGGATCTCCCTTCGATGACTTTTTCAAACGGGTAGAGGTTGACGGCGATCAAATCAAAGGGGACGATGCCGTGGGTCTGCATGGCGGATTTGTGTTCCGGTTTGTCCGGCAGGCCCAAGAGGCCGCCGAAGACGATGGGGTGAAGGGTTTTGACCCGCCCATCCAAGATTTCAGGGAAGCCGGTGATGTCGGATACTTCTTTGACGTTGATTTCGGCCTGGCGGAGGGTGGCGGCGGTCCCTCCGGTGGAGACGATTTCCGCTCCCAGTTCATGCAGCCGGTGGGCGAAATCGACGACGCCGGTTTTGTCGGTGACGGAAAGAAGAGCTCGAGTAATCAATGGCACGAGAATGACACCTCCATTCCAAGTCAGCTCGTCACACCGGCGGAAGCCGGTGTCCAGGTCTTAAACCATTTTTTAAATACAAGTGCGTAGCCTGGATTCCGGCTTTCGCCGGAATGACGAAGGGCCTGGATCCGCCGCGGCGGATGACGAATGACTTTTCCGACGAGGGGAGCCTAAGATACCTTTTTAATCAATTTTAGGAAAGCCTCTTCTGTGAGGATCTTGACGCCCAGCTCCTTGGCCTTGGTGGCCTTGGAGCCCGGGCTCTCCCCAACGACGACAAAGTCTGTCTTTTGAGAAACACTGCCCGTGGCTTTCCCCCCCGCCAGACGCGCGAGCTTCTCCGCCTCCGTCCGGCTCAGGGACTTAAGTTCCCCCGTGAAAACGATTGTTTTCCCGTCAATTTCAGAGCTTTGGATCCTTTCCGGTTCTTCGTATAGGGACCGGACGCCGTGCTCCTTGAGCTTTCTCAACGTGTCTTTAATCCGCTTGTGATCGAAGAATTCGCGAATCGAGCGGGCAACGATGGGGCCCACGTCCGGAACCCGGGTGAGTTCCTCCTCATTTGCCGCGGCGACGGCGTCCAAAGATTTCAATCGCTCCGCCAGAAGGGCGGCGGCTTTCTCGCCGACGTTTCGGATGCCGAGGCCGTAGAGAAACCGTTCCAGGGGCCGGTGTTTGGCTTTTTCGATGGCGGCCAGGAGATTCTCTGCTTTCTTTTCAGCAAAAAGTTCAAGTGTCAGGAAATCCTCTTTTTTAAGGCCGAAGATGTCGGCCAGATCCTTCACCCAGCCCCGCTGGACCAGCTGCGCCACCACCGCTTCCCCCAGGCCCTCGATGTCCATCGCTTCCCGGCTGGCGAAATGAATCAGGCTTCTTTCCAGTTGAGCGGGGCAATTCAGATTGACGCAGCGAACCGCCACCTCATTTTCTTCTTTCGCCACGGCGCCGCCGCAGGCGGGGCAATGGGTGGGGACTTTTATGGATTTTTCGTCGCCGGTTCGCTTGGGCGTCAACACCCTCAGCACTTTAGGGATAACGTCGCCGGCCCGCTCGATCAGGACCGTGTCGCCGATTTTGACGCCCAGCCGTTCGACTTCCTCGTAATTGTGCAGGGTGGCGCTGGAAATGGTCACACCGCCACATTCCACTGGTTCCAGTTGAGCGGTGGGCGTGATGACGCCGGTCCGGCCGACGGAGTGTTCGACATTCCGGATTTTGGTGGTCGCCTGGCGGGCGTGGAATTTGTAGGCGATGGCCCAGCGCGGCGAGCGGGCGGTTGTGCCCAATTCCTTTTGCTGAAGGAGGTCGTTCAAGCGAATGACGACGCCGTCGATTTCGTAGGGCCACAGGTCGCGCTCCGCTTCCCATTTCTCACAGCGCTTGATGATGCGCTCCAATGTGGGTTCCACCTCGAAGGGTTTCGCGACGGGAATCCCGATCTCCTCGCAATAGTCGAGAAAGTCGGTGTAGCGTTTGAACGTCGGGTCGCCACCGCCCGTGTCAGCATAGGAGTGTGCAAAAAATTTGAGGGGCCTTTGGGCCGTGATGCGCGGGTCTTTTTGCCTTAAAGAACCCGCGGCGGCATTCCTCGGGTTGGCGAAGGTTTCTTGACCGGTGTTTTCCAAGGCCTCATTCATTTTCCGGAAGTCTTTCAGCGTCATATAGACTTCCCCCCGAATTTCGAGGATTTTCGGAAATTTCCCCGGTCCTTTTTTACTTTGCAGTTTCAGTGGAATGGATTTAATGGTGCGGGCGTTTGAGGTCACGTCCTCCCCCGTTTCCCCGTCGCCCCGCGTGGCCGCCTTGGTGAGGAGGCCGTTTTCATAGATGAGAGAAAGCGAAAGGCCGTCGATCTTCGGGTTGAGGATGTAGGCGACTTTTTCATCCTGCAGGGTTTTATGAATCCGGTCGGCCCAGGCGGTGATCTCGTCACCGGAATAGGTGTTGTCAAGGGAAAGCATGGGGACCCGGTGTTTGACCTGGCCGAACGCCGAGACGGGTTGTCCGGCCACGCGTTGGGTCGGGGAGTCCGGCGTGCTGAGCTGAGGATATTTTGCTTCGAGCTCTTTCAGTCGGGCGAAGAGCCGGTCGTACTCCCGGTCGGAAATCTCCGGCCTGTCCAGGACGTAATAAAGAGTGTCATGCCGACGTATTTGTTCCCGAAGAGCGTTGATTTCCGTTTCGATATCTTTCATTTCCAACACCTGGTTCCCCTCACCCTGAGGGTGAGGGGCTACGTCACTGTCTCTGATTTTCTTTCCAGTTTAATTTTATCAAGGATTCCATTCACAAACTTGCCGGAGTCAATGGTCGAAAAAGTTTTGGCGATTTCCACCGCCTCATCAATGATGACCGAGGGAGGCGTGTCGTTTTCATAAAGGAGTTCGAAGGCCCCCATCCGCAGGATGTTGCGGTCCAAGGCGGCCATGCGGTCGATTTCCCAGTTGGTGGCCACTTTTGTGATGAGTTCGTCGATTTCGGGCTTATGTTTGAGCGTGCCTTCGGTGAGCCACTTCGTGTAAGTTCGGATCCGTTCCTCGATTTTATCGGAGGTCAAAATCCCTTTGAGAGCCTTTTCGGGAGGAAGGGGCGTGATGTCGGCGAGATAAAGCGCTTGTAGAGCGTATTCTCTGGCTTTGCGTCGGGCACCCATAATTCAACTATTTAACTCGATTATCTTGAGAGCGGCCTTGGCGATTTCTCTGCCGCGATTCAAAGGCCCCTGTCCCACCCGGGCTTTGGCTTGGGCTTCATTTTTGGGCGTGAGGACGCCGTATAAAATGGGGACGCCCGTTCCCAAAGAGACCAGGCCCATTCCGATAGAAGCCCAGTTGGCGACGTGGACGTCGTGTGAGGTTTCCCCTTTGATGACGATCCCTAAGCCGATGATGGCGTCGTATCTCTTTGAGCGAGCCATCTTCTGAGCCATGAAGGGAAGCTCGTAGGCGCCCGGGACCCAGAGGGTAGTGATGTTTTTCTTCGGGAGGCCTTCTTTGATCAGCTCGTGGCGGCAGGACGCGAGGAGTTTGTTGGAGAACTCGAAATTAAATTCCGAAACAACGATGCCAATGCGCCCGTGTTTCTTCACGTTCGTGGGCCCAGGTGCGCAATGTCTGTCATTCCCGCGAAGGCGGGAATCCCGTTTTGATAATTTAAATAATCGACGGGACCGTTCCGTGACACGGTCCAGACACTTTTTAGGGCTCTCGTTTTCTTTGTTGATGTGTCTGGACCCCCGCCTACGCGGGGGTGACGTCCCGACAATCCCAACGTCTTGATGGGATGGTTTTCTCGGCAAGTTTTCATTAAATCAGGTGCCCCATCTTCCGGCGTTTTGTGGCCAAATATTTTTTATTGAGCGGATTGGGTTCGACAAGGAGCGGCACGCGCTTGGTGATTTTCAGGCCGTAGCCTTCGAGGCCGACGATCTTGCGGGGGTTGTTGGTCATCAGGTGGATGGTCGAGAGCCCGAGGTCGCTTAAGATCTGGGCGCCGATGCCGTAGTCCCTGAGGTCGGCGGGGAAACCCAGTTTTTTATTGGCTTGGACGGTGTCCAACCCTTTCTCTTGAAGCTGGTAGGCGTGGAGCTTGTTCGTCAAGCCGATTCCCCGCCCTTCCTGGTGCATGTAAAGGACCACACCCCGGCCGGCTTGGTTGACGGCGATCAAGGCCGTCCGCAGTTGTTCCCCGCAGTCGCATCGGAGGGATTCCAAAACGTCGCCGGTAAAACAGGAGGAATGCACGCGCACCAAAACGTCTTTTTGTCCCTCCGCCGTTCCTTTGACGAGAGCCAGGTGGTGTTCTCCCAAAATCACGTCTTCGAAAAGATGCAGGTCGAATTCCCCGAACCGGGTGGGAAGGCGTGTGGAGACGATCCGCTTCACCAGTTTTTCGTTTTGCCGGCGGTACGAGATGAGGTCCCGGATCGCAATCATGGCCAGCTTGTGCTTTTTGGAGGTCTTGACAAGGGTGGAAAGGCGGGCCATAGTCCCGTTCGGACTCATGATTTCGCAGATGACAGCCGCGGGGGTAAGGCCGGCCAGGCGCGCGAGGTCAACGCCGGCTTCCGTGTGGCCGCTTCGGACCAAGACCCCCCCCTCCTGGGAGCGAAGCGGAAACACGTGTCCCGGCCTGGCCAGGTCGTCGGGCCGTGTCTTTTTGTTGATCAAAGCCCGAATGGTGGCGGCCCGGTCCGCGGCCGAAATTCCCGTCGTGGTTCCCTTTTTCACGTCGACGCTCACCGTGAAAGCCGCTTCGCGCAGTTCGGTGTTATCGGTGACCATGGGGTTTAAGCGAAGCTGATCCAACCTCTCTCCGGTCATGGGGACACAGATGAGGCCCCGGCCGTGGCGCGCCATGAAGTTGATGGCGTTCGCCGTCACTTTTTCGGCCGCCATGACGAGGTCCCCCTCGTTTTCACGGTCGGCGTCGTCGACGACGATGACCATCTGGCCCCTTTTAATGCGCCGGAGGGCGTCAGAGATTGAAGAGAAGTGTGTTTTCATATGAATCCGTCATTCCCGCTCATGTCGTCATTCGCGCGAAAGCGGGGATCCAGTCCGGTGTTCACGTCCTGGATTCCCGCTTTCGCGCGAATGACGACCGGATCTTCTTCTATGGCTTCCTTATATATTTGTAAACGTATTTGCCGATGATGTCGGCTTCTAAATTGACGGGATCGCCCACCTTGATTGAACCCAGGTTGGTGTTGTCCAGGGTGTAGGGAATAAGAGCCACGGAAAAGCTTTTCTCTGAAAGGTCGACGACCGTGAGGCTGATTCCGTCGATGGCCACAGAGCCTTTGGGGACCAGGGTGTCCATCGCCGGCGGAGGTGCAGAATACCACATCTTCTTGGATTCCCCTTCGTCGATGATCTTTTCGACGCGGCCGACGCCGTCCACATGCCCCTGCACGATGTGGCCGCCGAAGGCTTCGGCAGCGGAGAGCGGCTTTTCGATGTTGAGGCGGGTTCCGGGTGGCAGGTCTCCCAAGGTCGTCTTCTGGAGGGTTTCCGGGGAAAGCTGGAAATAGAGGTCGAGGCCTCTTGCGCGTTTGTTTTGTTTGGCGACGGTCAGGCAGACGCCGTTGACGGCGACGCTGTCGCCCCGTTTTGCTTTCTGCGCTTTCAAGCGGACGGTGAGACCCAGTTTGTCATGGTCCCGGCCGATCAGCGTGCCCCTTTGTTGAATGATGCCAGAGAACATAAATCAAAAAACCGAAAAGGACTAGTTTTTGAGATAACCTTTAACCAGAATGTCCGGACCCACGCGTCCGATGGAAAACGATTTGACCCGAAAGGCCTTCTTTATTTGGTCGACACCCGGCCCTTCGACCGGCGTTTTGGCGTCTTTTCCCCCAAAAATCAAGGGGGAGATGAAGAAGAGGACTTCGTCGACCAGCCGTTTGTGAATGAAGCTCCAGGCGGTCCCCCCCCCTCCCTCTATAAACAGTTGAGATACATCAAGTTTAGCAATTATTTTAAGAACTTCCGATAAATCGAATTCCCCGTTTTTTAGTTTGGTTCTGATCACTTGGACTCCCCTTTTTAGGTAGGGAGCGGCGGCTGAGGTGGGCGTGTTGACCGACGTGATGATGAACGTCCTCGCCCGGGCGTCATTGTAAAGCCTTAAAGTTGGCGGTGTCCGCAGGTGAGGGTCCAAAACAAACCGAAGGGGGTCTCTTCCAGCATGATGGGAGGTGAGAGAGGGGTTGTCCCGGATCGCCGTGTTGGCTCCGATAATGACGGCATCCGATTCAGTTCTCAATTTGTGGACCAGGCGGCGGGAGGCCGGGCTTGAGATCCACTTGGATTGCCCTTTGCGGGTGGCGATCTTTCCATCAATCGTCATGGCCATTTTCAAAATGACGTAGGGCCTTTTTTTCTTCATCCAGGTGAAGAAGGGGCGGTTCAGGTGTTCGGCTGCCTCTTTCTCCAGGCCCACGTGGACCTTCAGTCCAGCTCTTTTGAGAAGGCGGATGCTTCGGCCTTGCATGAGAGGATTGGGATCTCTGGTTGCGATGTAGATCCGTTTGATGCCGGATTGGATCAAGACCGGGGCACAGGGCGGCGTTTTTCCCCAGTGGCTGCACGGTTCGAGGTTGATGTAGACGGTGCCGCCTTTGACGCTGGCCCAGGCTTCTTTAAGGGCTTCGATTTCCGCGTGGGGACCGCCGTAGAATTTGTGGGCGCCTTCCCCGACGATGCGACCGTTGTTGACAATGACACAACCCACGCACGGATTCGGGCTCACCCGGCCCTTGCCGCGGGCGGCCAGAGAGAGCGCTCGTTGCATGAAAGCGATATGCGGGGAGTCTTTTTTTGCCATGGATGTGGTTGTTCCGACCTCAGGTGTTGGAAAGGGGGCCTTCGGAAAAAATCAATGTGCGCGCGCGACGCGGGCCTTCATCTTTAGAACGGACGCCATGCCCTTTTTTGTCAAGGTTTTTAGGACGTTTGCCGTCACTCGGACGCTCACCCACCGGTCCTCATCGGCTAAATAGATCCGTTTTTTCCGGAGGTTGGGGAGCCAGCGTCGACGGATGTGTCGGTTCGAGTGGGAAACGGTGTTTCCGGTCGACGGCCCCACGCCTGTTAATTCACAACGTTTCGACATGATAAATCTCCTTCGAAAATCAGCCGCCGGATGATACCAAAAATGCGGCGTTTAAAACCGCCATCGCGGTGATGGCCGTCATCCCGGCGAAAGCCGGAATCCAGGACGTGAACACCGGAATGGACCGTGTTACGGAACGGTCCCGTCGATAATTCCAATTATCGAAACGGGATTCCGGCTTTCGCCGGGATGACGGCCTGGATCCGCCGCGACGGTTGACGTTTACTTACGAGAAATGAAGACGTGGAGGGCGAATTGGGGAAGACGGGAGATGCGGCGAAGACGGGAGGGTTCTTGGCTCAAGCGGTAGAGCCACTCCAGGCCGCGATTGCGAATCCACAAGGGAGCCCGTTTGAGTTGGCCGGCCCAGACATCAAAGGTTCCCCCCACACCCACAAAAAGGCCGGGCGGAAGGTGCCGCCGGTTTTTGTGGATCCAGAGTTCCTGTTTGGGCATGCCGAGGGCCACTAAAAAGAGCTTGGAGCGACTGAGCGTCATATCCCGGATGATGGCCTCATCGTCGTGCGGTTTGAAGTAACCGTCCCTCATGCCGGCAATGAGGAGATTTGGAAATTTCCGCGTCAGGAAGGAGACGGCTTCTTTTGAGACTCCCGGTCGTCCCCCCAAAAGATAGACGGGCACCGACAGAATTTCGGCCAGGTGACAAAGGTCATAGGCCAGATCGATCCCGGGTATCACGGGCGGCGGTGTCAGTCCCAGCTTTTGTGCGGCCCAAGCCAGGCCGCTGGATTCAGCCAGAATGAGGGAGGCGTGCGTACACGCTTCTTGGAGGGCGGCGGACTTTTGCGTTTCCAGAGCGAATAGGGAATTGGCTGTGATGAGATGGTGGGCGTGGTCCGATAGCATGAAGGAGATCCCCCAACCCAAGGCTCTCTCTTTGGACAGGGAATGGAGGGGCACACCCAGAATCTCCACTCTCGGGATTTGTTGGCGCCCCCCTTTCGGGGTGCTCTTAGACAGAGGCGGGTTCAGCAGTGGCAACGGCGGCCTCTTCTTTTTCTTTTTGAAGCCGGGCGGAGAGAACTTTGGAAACGCCGAGTTCTTCCATGGTGACGCCATAGAGACTGTTGGCCGCCTCCATGGTGCGTTTGTTGTGCGTGATAATGAGAAATTGGCTCTTTTCAACGTAGGTTTTGAGCATGGTGATGAAGCGAAGAATATTGGCTTCATCGAGCGGGGCGTCGACCTCATCCAAAAGGGCGATCGGAGAGGGGCGGACCTGGAAGAAGGCGAAAAGGAGGGCGATCGCGGTCAGGGCTTTTTCACCGCCGGAAAGAAGCGAAATGTGCTGTAGTTTTTTTCCCGGCGGCTGGCAATAGATGTCGATGCCGGTGGAGAGGATGTCGGCTTCGTTCGTGAAATGGAGATCGGCCTCGCCGCCCTCAAAGAGCTTCGCGTAAATCGTCCGGAAGTTCTCCCTGACCTTGAAGAACGTCTCCTTAAAATGTTCGCGGGTGGTGGTGTTGATTTTGGTGATCACCTGTCTCAGGTCGTCTTTGGCCTTCAGGAGATCGTTTTGCTGTTGGGTTAAAAAGGCGTGTTTTTCGACGAGCTCGGCGTGTTCCTGGGGCGCGGCCAGGTTCACAGGGCCGATGTTGGAAAGGCGCCGCTTGAGCTTTTCCAGCCCCTCGGGGTCGGCCGCCTGGGGCTGAAACTGGGCTTTGGCCGTTTCCAGCGACATTTCGTATTGGTCAAAGAGCTTCTGCTGGATGGTTTCCGCTTTGTTCTTGAGATTCATTTCCGCGATGAGTTCGTTTTGAACCGTTTCCTGAACAACCGCCAGGTCCTCCCGCAGTTTGTCCAGCTGCCCCTGCGCTTTTTCAATCTTGTTGGTGAGGTCGATCCGTTGGTTTTGCAGCTGGGTGCAGCTGTCGGCCGCCCCCTGACGCCGGGTGAGCGAGGTTTCAATGAGGGATTTGGCGTCCGCCTGGGCCTTGATGGAATTCTGGATTTCGGCTTTCGAATGCGCGTGCGATTCCTGCTGTCGCTTCAGGCTTTTTCCGATTCCCTCCAGCTCTTCCTGCGTGTGTTCCAGGACGGACTTTTGCCAGTTCAGCTTCTCCTGGAAGGAGTTGTACCGTTCCATCTTGGCCGAAAGCTCGCCGCTGGCGTTGGCATGTAAAATTTGGTGCTCCGCCATCTCCTGCTGCAAAATGTCCATCTGCACATGGTCTTCTTTCTCCTGCAGGTCCAGCTGGTGGGCGAGGCTCTTGGTTTCTTCCAGCGTTTTTTTCGCTTTTTCGACGTCCGTCAGGGACTGGGCCAATTCGAGCTGGACGACCTTTTCCTCTTCCAGGACCATCTCCTTTCGGGAGGAGAGCCGGTCGAATTCTTCCTGAGTGATTTCGTGCCGTATGCGGATCTCTTCCATTTCTTTCATCGTCTGGTCGCGCTTTTGCGCCAGCGCCGCGTCTTCCCGACGAAGGGAATCGATCCTTGTCTCCATCTCTGCCTTGCTCTTTCCTTTCCGTTCCAGGGTGGTTTCGAGCTCGTTGACGCGGTGGGGCCCATAGCCCTTCCATTTGGCGGGGTCGACGCCGCCGTGAACGATGGCATCTCCGTAAACGGTGGTCCCCTGGATCCAGAGGGCGGAGACCAGATGAGAAAGAAGGGGTTTGAATTTTTCCTCGCAGTGAAGGCGATTTAAGAAGCGTTCGCCCGTCGGCATGAGGCCGACGGCGCCGCGGGGGCCGGAGGCCGGGATTTTTTCAAGGATCCAGATCCGCGCCCGCCCTTTTTGACCGCTTTTTAAAAAGTCCAGGGCGCGCTCGGCATCCTCCAACGTGTCGGCCACCAAGTCTCCCAGATGTTCTCCCAGCGTGGCGGAGACGAGTTCCCGGTCCAGTTGCGAGCACTGAAGGAACCGGCCCAAGGGGCCGTCAATGCCCTTGAGGCGGCTTGAAAGAAGGGCTTGGGTTCCGGCGCCGTAGGGGTCCTGCTTCTGTTCCATCTCAAAGGAGTGAATTTCACCTTTCAAGCCCGCGATCTCCTCCATCAAGGCCATCCATTCCTTTTGGAGTTCGTGGTCCGCGCTCTTTGTTTTATCGACGCGCTTGTTGATCTCCTCCGACTCCTTCGCCTTGAACTTCAGCTGTTGGGCCAGGTCATTTTTTTGGGTCCGGGTTTCGCCGGTGGATTTTTCAATCTCTTCGATTTGGTTTTTGCATCGGAGAAGCTCGCGTTTGCGGTTGTGGCCTTCGGTTTCAAAACGGGTCAGGTCGGAGGTGGTCCGGCTCATTTGCTGTTGGAGGCGGGCCCGTTCGTGGGCGCGATCGAGGATTTTGTCCCGTCCTTCTTTGACCTTCTGACGTTGCTGTTCCAGCTGACGCAGGGCCGCCGACTGGTTGTTTTTGGCGGCCTGATAATCCGTTTCGATGGTCCGGCCTTCCTGATGAAGGGCGTCGAGGTCTTTCTTCTGGTTGACGGCCAGAGGCTGGAGCTCTTTCATCCGCGCCTCTTCGCGGCGGATGGAGTCCTGGATATTGGTGAGCTGGTTTTTCAGCTCGATTTCCCTCTTGTGGGCGTTGGCGAGGCGTTCTTCCCCGATTTTGATGTCGGCGTCGATGCCGGCCAAGGTTCCATTGGCTTTCAGGAGCGCTTCCTCGTTTTCCGAAAGGGAGAGTCGGCGTTCAGCCAGTTCGGCTTCGATTTGGTGGGTCGCCGTGTTGAGTTCCTCGTTCTTTTTCTCGGCCTCTTTGAGGCGGCCTTGAACCGTCTGCCAATCGGCCTGGATTTGATTCAACTGATAAAGCCAGTCGCTGATCTCGGTGTTTTTCAGCTGATCGCGCAGTTTCTGATAGGTGTGGGCCCGGTGGACGGCGTTCTCAAGCTTGTTGATCTGCTCCTGCGTGACGGTGATGATGTCGGCCAGGCGCGACAGGTCGATTTCAACCCGCTCCAATTTCCGGAGGGCTTCCTCCCGTCGCGTGCGGTATTTGGAGACGCCGGCGGCTTCCTCAAAAAGCTCCCGCCGTTCCTCTGGTTTGGCTTGAAGGATCCATTCCACCCGGCCCTGTTCCATCGAGGAGTAGCCGTCTTCTCCCATGCCGGTGTCCAGAAAGAGTTCCTTGATGTCGCGCAGGCGGCATTGGGTCCGGTTGATGAAATATTCGGATTCCCCGGAGCGGAAAAGGCGGCGAGTGATGGAGACGTCGGTGAAATCGATGGGCAGTTTCCGGTCGCTGTTGTCGAAGGTGAGGGTGACTCCCGCTAAATTTTGGGGCGGCCGGGAGCCGGAACCGTTAAACACCACATCCATCATCAGGTTGGAACGAAGGGATTTGGCGGACATTTCACCCAGGCACCAGCGGATGGCATCGACAATGTTGGATTTTCCACAGCCGTTGGGACCGACGATGGCGGTGGTGCCCGGTTCAAATTCCAGATCGATGGGATCCGCGAAGGATTTAAAACCAGCAATCTCGAGCTGTTTTAAATACATGAGGGACGCTCGGTCCTGTGTTGTCTCATAGGATGTTGTCTCTAATTGTTTGGAGTTCTCCCACCATGTGACCTCTATTGTAACGGTTCTTCCTCGGAAAAGGCAAGAAGAAAAAGGGGTCAAGTCTCCCTTTTCCCCTCCTGAACACGGAGGGGAAAAGGGAGACTTGACCCCTTCCCCCTTTTATTTCGGTGTGATTTTGATGGCTTGAACGGGACAGACGCTTTCGCAGGCCATGCAGAAAATACAGGCTTCTTCCTTGGCGGGAGCAGCCTTTTTATCGGCGGCGGGATGGCCCGGCGTCTCACGCCATTCGAAAACACTTTCGGGGCAGGCGTCAAGGCAGGCGCCGTCACCGGTGCAGAGGTCGAAGTCAACCGCCACCCAGGTGCCGTGAATGCCCAGTAGTTGGGGTGGATCCACGGGGCCCCAAATCTGGTACCCCTCCGGCGCTTTTTCGACGGCGGGCCTGTTTAACTGAAAATCGGGATCAATTCCTGCCATTTGAATCTCCTTTTGTTTGGGTGCCGTTGCGGACAACTGACTCGCCCCGGCGAGTCAGTTGTCCGCAACGGCACCAACCGGCATCTTTTTGGTGAGTCCCCGGGTCTCCAGTTCTTTTTTAACCGCCGGGAGTATTTCAAAAAGGTCGCCTTCGATAGCGATGGTGGCCAGTTTCATCAAGGGGGCTTCGGGATCCTTGTTGATGCAGACGATGGTGTCGGCCGAATTCATACCGGCCAGGTGCTGAATTTGCCCCGAAATCCCGCAGGCGATGTAGAGCTTTGGCCTCACCACCCGGCCGGTCAGGCCGATCTGGTGACGGTAGGGAATCCAGCCGGAATCGACGGCGCGCCGGCTGGCTCCCACGGCGCCGCCCAAGGCGTGGGCCAGCTCTTTCAATAGATTGAATCCCTCCGTGTCCTTCACGCCATAACCGCCGGAGACGATGATGTTGGCCTGGGAAATGTCAATTTCCTGGTTGGTTTCCGGTTCAAAACGAAGATGCCGCTCCCGCTGTTTCCACTGGCTGGGGTCGACCGGCACCTTGATGATTTCGCCGGTGCGCCCGGGTTGGGGCGTCGCCCGGGGGAAGACCATGGGCCGGACCGTGACCATCTCCGGCCGGTGGCGTTTGCAAAGAATGGTGGCCATGAGGGTGCCGCCGAACGTCGGCCGCGTGGCGTTCAGGAGCCCGTTGTCCTTGTTGATGTCGACCTCGGTGGCATCGGCGGTGAGGCCGGTGTTCGTGAGGACAGCGATGCGGCTGGCGAAGGAGCGGCCGATGGTGGAGGCCGCCATCAGCAACTTGTTCGGTTTTTCCTTGATGACGAGGTCGGTCAACACCTGGGCGTAGGTTTCATCGACGAATTGTTCCAGCGCGTCATGTTCGATCATGTAGACCTTGTCCGCCCCGTGGTCGATCAGTTTCTGTGCGTAGGAGGACACGTTTTTACCGATGATCACCGCGGCCACTTTTTGGTTGAGGTCCGCCGCCAGTTTCTTCCCGATAAAGAGGAGTTCGTAGGCGGACGGGATCAACTTGCCGTGGCGGACTTCGGCGTAGGTCCAGACGTCCCTGTGGTTTTCCGTATCGACGGGGACCGCTAAGATGGCATTTTCGTTGGACATATTAAATCAGTTGGAGTTCCCTGAGCTTGTCGACCAGCTTTTTGGCTTTTTCTTCGGGGGTGGCTCCTTCAATTTTGATCCCCCCGGTTTTCATGGTCGGGCGGAAACTGCGGGCCACGATGGTCGGGGACCCTTTCATTCCCACGCATTCCACTTTGGCGCCCAAAGCGGCGGCGTCCCACTTGGGGATGACGGCTTTTTTGCCGGCCATTTTTCCCCTGAGAGAGGGCACGCGGGGTTCGTTGATTTCTTTTAACACCGAAAACACCGCCGGCAGGTCCATTTCCAGGACGTCAATGCCGTCTTCCATCATGCGTTGGACGACAATGGTTCCCCCTTTTCCCGACCCGTTTGAATTGACGGCGTCCACTTTCCGAACATAGGCGACATTGGGCCAGTTGAGCCAGGCGGCCAAGCCGGGCCCGATGTGGCCGGTGTCGCCGTCGTTGCTTTGTTTGCCACAGATGATGAGATCCACCGGGGCAATATCCGTTGAAATTTTAAGGATTCCTTTGTGAAGAGTGTAAGAGGTTGCCCAGGTGTCGGCGCCGGCGAATTCACGGCCGCAGATGTGGAAGGACCGGTCGACCCCGCGGGAGATGGCGTCCCGAAGGGAATCCTCCGCCTGGGGCGGACCCATGGTGATGCAGCTGACGCTCGAATCGCCGCCAAGGCGCTCTTTGATCCGGACGGCCTCTTCGATGGCGTATTCATCGAAGGGATTGATGGCCGCCGCCATCCCTTCCCTTTTCAGCGTGCCTGTTTCCGGGTCAATCTGAACGTTGTCCGTGTTGGGCGTTTGTTTTATGCAGACGACGATGTGCATGGATTTGTGTGATTTTCCTTATATACTATTTTACTTTCTGCTGGCAAGTTCCTTGATGATGGTCATGCCGATTTCATTGCGCTGAATTTGATTCGTGCCTTCATAGATCTGCGTGATCTTGGCGTCGCGCATGTATTTCTCAAGCGGAAAATCGCGCATGTAGCCGATGCCCCCGGCCAGTTGAACGCAATCGGTGGTGACTTTCATGGCCACATCCGAGCAGTACAGTTTGACCATCCCCGACTCTTTGGTCCAGCGTTTCTTTGACAGGGTCCTCAGCTCATCCGCCACGAAATTTCCCGATTTTTCCGCGGCCTCAACCGCCGGAAGGAAATCTTTGTCCATGGCGCGGGCGACGCTGTAAAGAAGCGCCCGGCCGGCTTCGATTTGGGTGGCCATGTCGGCGATCATGTGCTGGCTGGATTGAAAGGAAAGGATGGTCTGCCCAAATTGGGTGCGAAGGCGACCGTAGTTGAGCAATTCATCGAACGCCCCTTGGGCGATCCCGAGGGCTTGAGCGGCCACGCCGGGCCGGGAGAGATCAAAGGTGGCCTGGGCGACGAAAAGGCCCTTTCCCTCGCCTCCGATGACGTTATTCTTGGGTACCTTGCAGTTATCGAAGACCAGCTCATAGGTGCTGCTGGCCCGGATGCCCATTTTGGTTTCCTTTTTTCCGAATTTAAATCCGGGGGTTCCTTTCTCGGCCACAAAACAGGTGATGCCGCGGGCGCCGCGCGCGGGGTTGGTGGAGAAAAAGACGGTGTAGACGTCGGCCGCCTCCCCGTTGGAACAGAAGTTCTTGACCCCGTTTAAGATGTAGTGATCCCCCTCCTTTTTGGCCGTGGCTTGGATGGCGGTGGCATCGGAGCCGGCCGCGGGTTCGGTAATGCAGAAAGCCGCCAGGCGCTTGCCGGAGGCGATATCGGGCAGCCATTTTTTCTTCTGCTCTTTTGTTCCGTAGAGAAGGATCGGGAAAGCGCCGAGGGCCGTGGCGGCCAGGCACAACGAGATGCCGCCGCAGAAGCGGGACAGTTCCTCGACCGCCAGGACCAGTTCAAATCCTCCTCCGCCGAGGCCTCCATAATTCGGATGAAAGTAGATGCCAAAGAGATCCGCTTTCTTGAGTTCGTCGACGACAGGCCAGGGGAATTTCTCTTCCTCGTCATAGGCCATGCGGATGGGCTTGATCTTTTTTTCGCCGATTTCCCGGGCGATGTCGATGATCGATTGTTGTTCGTCGGTTAAACTGTAGTCCACAGGGTTTCCTCCTCTCTTGCGTCGTCATACCGGCGAAAGCCGGTATCCAGTCCAGGGTCATTCCCGCGAAAGCGGGAATCCATTCCGGTGTTCACGTCATGGATTCCCGCTTTCGCGGGAATGACACCCAAAATCACTCGATAATGCCGTCGTGCCGGATGTTTTTCAGGGCGTCGCGCGCGGCGGATTGCTCGGCTTCCTTTTTTGAGCGGCCCTCGCCCTGGCCGAGAATCTTTTTGTGGATGCGGACGTCCAGCGTAAATTTTTTGGCGTGATCGGGCCCCTCTTCGTTAATGACCGAATAGGTGGGCGGAATCTTGTATTTCTTTTGGACGATTTCCTGAAGCTTGCTTTTATAGTCGTTTTCAATGATCCGTTTTTTCTTGACCAGCTGCCGCACGATGAAGCGCTGGGCCCGCGGGAAACCCTGGTCTAAAAAGAGGGCGCCCACCAGGGATTCATAGACGTTCCCGAGAAGGCTTTCCCGTTTTCGGCCGCCCGTCGCCTCCTCCCCTTGGCTCAAGAGGAGGTGTTCCCCCAGGTCAAGATCGTCCGCCCAGGTGAAGAGGTTACTGCGTGACACGATTTGGGATTTCATTTTGGACAGCCGCCCTTCGTCAACGTTCGGATACTTTTTATACAGGTAATGGGCCACGACGGCGGAAATGATGCTGTCCCCCAGAAATTCCAGGCGTTCGTTGTTGGCGAGCAGGCCGTGTTCGATGGCGTAAGATTTATGCGTGAAGGCTTCCTGCAGAAGTTTGGCATCCTTGAACCTGATGCGGATCTTTTTTTCAAGAGTTTCGAAATTAACGGATGTGCTTTTTGACGACAAGGACGGCATTATGGCCTCCGAAGCCGAGGGAATTGGAGAGGGCGACGTTGATCGTGTGCGTGCGGGCTTTGTTGGGGACATAGTCCAGATCGCACTCCGGATCGGGGTTTTCGTAATTGATGGTGGGGTGGACGAGGCTGTGTTCCATGCAAAGAAGGGTGGCGATCAGTTCCGCTCCGCCGGCGGCCCCCAAAAGGTGGCCGATCATGGATTTGGTGGAAGAGATGGGGATTTTGTAAGCCCTTTCCCCAAAGACGATTTTGACGGCTTTGGTTTCGGTTTTGTCGTTCAAGGGCGTGGAGGTGCCGTGGGCGTTGATGTAATCGATCGCATCGGGCGTTATCCCTGCGTCTTTGATGGCCAGTTGCATGGCATTGACGGCTGCTTTGGCGTCGGGGTTGGGGGCGGTGATGTGGTAGGCGTCGTCTGTTGCGCCGTAGCCGGCGAGTTCCGCGTATATCCTGGCCCCCCTCTTTTGGGCGTGCTCTTCCGTTTCGAGAACGACCAGCCCCGCGCCTTCTCCCATGACGAATCCCGATCGTTTGGCGTCAAAAGGTCGGCTGGACTTGGCCGGATTGTCATTAAAATCCGTGGTCAAGGCTTGCGCCTGGCAGAAACCCGCCACACCAAGATGAGTAATGGCCCCTTCCGTTCCGCCGGCGATAATCAGGTCCGCGTCTCCATAGCGCAGATGCCTCAGGGCGGTCCCGATGGCCTGATTGGCGGTGGCGCAAGCCGAGGAAACGGAGAAGTTGGGCCCCAGAAAGCCGAAATCGATGGCAATTTCGCCTGGCGCGATGTTGGTGATCAGCATGGGGATCAGAAAGGGTGTGACGCGGCCGGGTCCTTTTTCGATAAGAATTTTGTACTGGGCCTCAATGGTGGGGAGTCCCCCGGTGCCGGAGCCGACGATCACCCCGGCCCGTTCGGGGTCGACGGTCTTGGGATCGAGCCCCGCGTCTTTGACAGCGAGGTGGGCTGCCGCCACGGCGTAAAGGGTGAAGAAATCCATCCGCCGGGCCCTTTTTTTGTCGACATATAGGAGGGGATCGAAGTTTTTGACTTCGGCGGCGATCTTGCAGTCGTAGTTTGTGGCGTCGAAGTGCGTGATGGGGCCAAAGCCGTTGGCCCCGCTGGCAATGGCTTTCCAGAAATCCTCTTTGCCAATGCCCACGGGACTCACGATCCCGACGCCGGTAATGACCACTTTTTTCATGGTTAAATCAGAAAGACCACAGCGCCTTTAAAGGACAGGCGTCATGGGTTTCAATGCAGGGAGATGGGAGTGCTATTTTTTATGGCTGCGGATGTAGTCGGTGGCCTGACCGACGGTTTGGATCTTCTCCGCCTCTTCATCCGGAATTTCCATGTCGAAAGCTTCTTCCAGGGCCATGACCAACTCGACGGTGTCCAGGGAGTCGGCCCCGAGGTCGTTGACGAAAGACGATTCGGGCTTCACTTCGGCGGCGTCCACCCCAAGCTGCTCCACGATGATGTCTTTCACCTTTTGCTCAATGTCATCTGCCATGATGTCCTCCTGAAGTTGTCCCAGGTCTTGGGATTTAGGATCCGTTGGCGAAATAAGCGATCCTAATTCCTAAAGCCTGGCTCTTACATGTACATCCCCCCATTCACCGAAAGCACTTGACCGGTGATATAGGAGGATTCCTCACTGGCTAAAAAGAGCGCCGCGTTCGCCACATCTTGAGGCTCGCCCAACCGTTCCTGCGGGATCTGGGCGGCCAGGGCGGCTTTGGCATCGTCCGCCAGCTTTTCTGTCATCGCCGTTTTGATAAACCCGGGCGCGATGGCGTTCACCTGAATGTTCTTTTTAGCAAATTCGCGGGCACATGTTTTAGTCAAAGCGATCACGCCCCCTTTGGAGGCGGCGTAATTGGCCTGGCCGGCGTTTCCCATCAGGCCCACAATCGAAGCGACATTGATGATGCGCCCTCCCCCCGCTTTGCGCATGGGGGAAAAAACGGCTTTCGTGCAATTAAAAGGTCCTTTGAGGTTGACCGCCAGGACAGCATCCCATTCGGCATCGGACATTCGCAGGACAAGATTGTCCTTGGTGATGCCAGCGTTGTTGACTAATACATCAATTTTGCCAAATCTGTCAACAACTTGTTTGATGCCGGCTTCGACGTCCTCGAATTTGGTGACGTCCACTTTAACAGCGATGGCTTCGGTCCCATATTGGTGTTTGATGTCGGCCGCCGTTTTTTGGACGACGTCCAAAAGCACGTCTAATAAGGCGACGTTGGCGCCTTCTTTCGCAAACGTTTCTGCGATCGCGCGCCCGATGCCTTGGGCCCCTCCTGTTATCACGGCGACTTTGCCTTTTAATCGCATCATCATCGGCTCCTTTATGTCGTCACCCCCGCGAAGGCGGGGGTCCAGGCACATCAACAAAGGTGACTGGATTCCCGCCTTCGCGGGAATGACGGGAAATTAGCATCTAGATCTTAACTGAGACGTGTTTGTCAATTTCACCAAAATCGTCGGTATAAAGGGCGGTTTTTTGCCGGTCCAGTCGTTTGACCATGGAGCTCAAGACTTTGCCGGCCCCCACTTCGATGAAGGTATCGGCTCCTTCCTCCATTATTCTTTGCAGGGATTCGTCCCAGCGGACGGGATGATCCATTTGCCGGATGAGCTTTCGTTTAAATTCTTCGGGGTCTCGTGTGATTTGGGCGTCCACATTGGTGAGGACCGCCAGCAACGGTTTTGAAAATTCAACGTTTTCAATAACTTCCTTCATTTTTTCAGCAGCGGGTGCCATCAGGGGGGAGTGGAAAGCCCCTTCGACATTCAGTCGAACCACCTTGGCGGCGCCGAGCGCCTTGCATTTTTCCATCACCTTCGCGACGGCTTCCGGCGTTCCTGCGACCACCGTTTGTGACGCCGTGTTGAAGTTGGCCGGCGTGCAGAGGCCGCCTTCTTTGGATACCTCCTGACAGACCTCGGTGATTTTTGCGACATCCAAACCGATGATCGCCGCCATGGTCCCGACGTTTTTCAGGGACGCTTCGTGCATGGCATCTCCCCGTGCCCGGACGAGGCGCAGGGCATCCTCAAATTTGATGACGCCGGCGGCATAGAGCGCGGCGTATTCCCCCACCGAATGTCCCGCAGCCCATTGGGCATGGAGGCCCCTTTCTTTCAGGATTTCCAGGGCGGCGGCGCTGGTGACAAACAAAGCCGGTTGGGTGATGGAGGTTTCCTTGAGCTTTTCCTCCGGACCTTCAAACATGAAAGTGGAGAGAGGAAAGCCGAGAATCCGGTCCGCCTCATGGATGAACCGGGCCGCTTTGGGAGACAGATCCGCGTAGGTTTTCCCCATGCCGATGGACTGGGATCCCTGGCCCGGAAAAAGGAAAGCGATGCGGTTTACCATTGGATGACGGCGGCGCCCCAGGTAAAGCCGGCTCCGAAAGCAATGAGCTCAACCAGGTCGCCCGATTTTAAGCGGCCGGATCGGGCGGCCTCATCGAGCGCCACCGCCGTGGTGGCGGCCGACATGTTCCCGTATTTATGGATGTTTAGGAAAACCTTTTCCATGGGAAGGCGCATTCTTTTGGCAATGGATTCGATGATGCGCAGGTTGGCCTGATGGGGAATGAGGAGGGCGAGGTCATTCGGCTTCTTTCCGGCTTTCTCCAGGGCTCTTACGGCCGTCTCGATCATCCGCTTGACAGCGTGTTTGTAAACCTCGCGGCCATTCATAAAAATAAAAGGGGGATGGTTGTTGAAGGATCCCTCAGTGATCGGGTAGCGAGATCCCCCGCCGGGGATTTTTAATATGTCGGCCTGGGACCCGTCGGCCCCGAGGTCAAGGGCAATGAGGGTGTGGTTGCTCGAAGAAGAAGGCTGTTTCTTCTTTTCAAGAATCACAGCCCCGGCGCCGTCGCCAAAAAGAACGCAGGTCGCTCGGTCCTTCCAATTGGTGAATTTGCTGAGAATATCGGCCCCGACAATAAGGGCGTTTTTATAGCGGCCGGATTCGATGAAGCTTAAGCCTGTGGCCAGGGCGTAGATAAACCCGGAACAGGCCGCCGACAAGTCAAAGGCCGCTGCCTGAGGGGCCCCCAGAGCGTTTTGCAGAAGGCAGCCGACAGAGGGGAAAAGGTGATCCGGCGTGCAGGTCGCCACAATAATGATGTCCAACTCTTTTGGACTGAGTTGTGCGGCATCAAGCGCCCTTTTTGCGGCAATGGTGGAAAGGTCGGAGGTGGCTGTTGTTTCGCCTGCGACGCGTCTTTCCTTGATGCCGGTCCGCGTGGTGATCCACTCATCCGACGTATCGACGAGTTTGGCCAGTTCGTCGTTGGTGAGGACCTTGTCGGGAAGGGCGGAACCGGTGCCGGTAATTCGGACGGAATTCATAGGTTTGACGGACACGTTTTCCATGGATTTTAGTGTTGCGTCCCAGTAATATCTTTACAATGGCCGAGGATATTTTGTCCCGGCTTCAAGGCGCGAGGAGCGAGCATACTCGAAGGAGTATGTGAGCGACGAGCAACGCGGAAGATGGGCAAAAGATCCTCGGCCTGAAAGGAAAGCCCATCTTTTGCCAATTTCATCGTCACTCCTCCTTGACGTGCCCCTGCGGGCACGCCTTCGTCGTCGTTCCTTGAAATTGTCTCAAATCCGGGCTTTCCATTGTGAAGATATTACTGGGACGCAACACTTAGGCGATGGTGGCCGTGAGGGAATGTTTTTGAATTTGGGATTGGATGTGTTCGTTCAGGTTGTCTTTGTAAAGGTCGGCGGCGACCCGGAGGGCGTTTTTAATCGCGGTGGCGTTCGATCCCCCGTGGCAGACAATGGAGATGCCTTTAACCCCCAAAAGAGGGGCCCCCCCGTGTTCGTGAGGATCGACCTTTTCGCGGATGTTCCGGAACGCACGCCGCATCAGGAGGCCTCCGATAATAGCCAAAGGATGAGTTTTCAGCTCTTTTTTGATGAGCGTCAAGAGAGCGTAGGCCAGGCCCTCTCCGAATTTAAGGACGACATTGCCGACAAAACCGTCGCACACAATGACATCGGCCTTTCCCAATGGGATATCCCGCCCCTCCACATTGCCGATGTAATGGAGGCCGCTCTCCTTGAGCAATTGGTGGGTTCCCAAGGTGAGTTCGTTTCCCTTGGATTCTTCTTCGCCGATGGAAAGAAGGCCAACGGTTGGCCGTTTCGTTTTAAAAATCGCTTCGTAATAGACGGCTCCCATGATGGCGAATTGAAGAAGATGTTTCGGTTTGCAGTCGACATTGGCGCCCATGTCAAGAATGACACAATGGCCTTTTAAAGTGGGGAAGATGGTGGCGATGGCGGGGCGGGAGATCCCTTCCAAACGTCTTAAGTGAAAGAGGGAAGCCGTCATGATGGCGCCGGAGTTACCAGCGGAAACAAGGCCATCCACCGCCCCTTGGGCCAGGAGTTTGGCGCATACCATGATGCTGGCATCGGGCTTGGACCGGCAGGCTTCCACCGGGGGTTCATGCATGCCGATGGCATCCGAGGCATCGTGGAGGTGAAGGGGAAGACGGGGGGCCGCATTGTGGCGTTTCAACTCCCGTGCCAGGTGACGTTCGTTTCCAACCAGGACAATCTCAATGTCGCGCCAGGCCTGGCAGGCCTGGATGGCCCCTTCGACATTGATGGGGATGCCGTGGTCTCCCCCCATGGCGTCCAACGCGATTTTCATCGGCTATTTCCCTTCCCCCTTCTTTTTCTCCTGTTTGGGCGGAAGGACAAGCACATCGCCATAGTAACCGCAGTTGATGCAGACATGGTGGGAAAGGTAGGCCGCCCCGCATTTGGGGCATTGGGAGAGGTTGGGGGCCCCCAAACGAAAGTTGGCCGCCCGTCTCATATCCCGCCGCATCGGCGTGTGTTTCTTTTTTGGATTGGGCATGAAGTCTCCTTTTACTGAAGTTTCAAATTTTTAAGCGGTCCCCAGCGGGGGGCGGCGCTATTTTTTTCACATGAGCATTTATTGACGTTTCTGTTCGCCCCGCAATGGGGGCAGAGACCCTCGCACGCCTCTGTGCATAAGAACTTGGCGGGAAGATCAATCAGCAACGATTCGCGTATTTCGTCTTTTAAATCGATGATTTCCTGCTCCAACCCGTAAATCTGCGAAAATTTAACCATGAGTGTCAATTCATAATTTTCAAGACAGCGGCCGCAATTGATCCAAACCACCGCCATGGTCTCCCCCGACACCAGGATGTCATTTTCCGACAAGGTCGCCCTCACCCGGGTGCGGATGGGATTTTTAAATGCCACAAAGTCCGGCGGTGAACCGATAATTTTTTCCGAATCCAGATCGGCCTCGGACAAGAGGTCGTGGGCGGCCCTGATGTCGGGAACCTTCAGTTGCATGAGGGACACTTACCCCGGCAGGGAGGAGAGGTCGAGTGTATGGTAAGCCTTGACGATGGCTTCGCCCATCTCCGACGTGCCGGCGCGGCCCCCCAAATCATAGGTGATGTGTTTGCCTTCGGCGATGACATTTTGAATGGCTTGTTCAAGCCGCTGGCCGACGGCTTTTTCTCCCAGATAATCCAGCATCAGTTTGGCGGAAAGAAGAAGAGCTGTCGGATTGATCTTATTCTGCCCTTTGTATTTGGGGGCACTTCCGTGAACCGCTTCGAACAGGGCCATCCCGTTTCCCAAGTTGGCTCCCGGGGCGACGCCAAGGCCCCCCACCAGCCCCGCCCCCATGTCCGACATGATGTCACCGTAGAGATTGGGCAACAGGAGCACGTCGTACAATTCCGGCTTGATGACCAGCTGCATGCACATATTGTCAACAAGACGCTCATCGTATTCGACGGTGGGATACTTTTTTGCAACGTCCCGGCAGACTTCCAAGAAGAGGCCATCGGTGAGTTTCATGATGTTGGCTTTGGTGACGGCGGTCACCTTCCTTCGTTTGTTTTTCAGGGCGTACTCGAAGGCGAAGATGGCAATCCGTTTTGAGCCCGTGACGGAAATGGGCTTGATGGTGATATTGGCGTCCGGAAATATTTTGTTTTTTGCCCACGAAATGATCTGTTGGGCTTCTTTCGAATTGTTGGGGTATTCAATCCCCGAGTAGACGTCCTCCGTGTTTTCGCGGACGAATACGAGGTCGATGTTCGTGTAGGGTGACTTAATGCCGTTGAACGACTTGCATGGCCGCACGCAGGCATAGAGGTCCAGTTCCTTGCGCAAGGCGACGTTCACCGAGCGGAAACCCGTGGCCACGGGGGTGGTGAGCGGCCCTTTCAATGCGACCTTGTTTTTCCGAATGGATTGAAGGACGGCCTCCGGAAGAGGGGTGCCGTGCTTGGCGACGGCGCTTTCGCCGGCGTCGACTTCTTCCCAGCGGATGTTGGCGCCGATGCCCGCTAAAACATCTTTCACCACCTTCACGATTTCGGGCCCGGTGCCATCCCCGGGGATGAGGGTAACGATGTGTTGATTTGTCATATTGGGATTTGACTCCAAGGAGATTTACCTGGAAGCGTAATAAAGAAATCCTAAGTTATTCGTCGGAAGTTGTCCAGTCCGTTTGGCTCACCCCCGAGAAACATATGACAAAAATCTATGATTGTGAAGGTTTTCCTCGTCTTTCCTGTAGGAGCCCGAGATAGAGATCCTCTTGTTGTTTGACCATCTTGTTGATGTCAAATTCGTCGGTGATCACCGACCGGGCTTTCCGCGACAGGGTTGACCAGAGGGTGTCGTCTTCCAGGATTAAAATCACCGCCTTGGCAAGGGCTGGGAGATCTTTCTTCTTGATAAGGAATCCCCCCCCCTGCTGCAGGAGATCGGCGGTGCCATCGGTATTATAACACACGCAGGGGATCCCGAGAGCCATGGCTTCGACGAGCGTTCTTGGGAGTCCTTCCCAGAGGGAGGTCAGAACAAAGAGGTCCGCGATGGAAAGAAGTTCCGGAATATCCTGTCGCCAGCCCGGCATGTGGACAAGAGTTGTTAAATTAAGTTTTTTTACCAGCGCCTCGAGTTTCCGCCGCTTGGCTCCGTCCCCAATAATGAGGCCGTGGACCTTTTTGGAAAGGGGATGGACCATCCCCACCAATTTAATGAAGTCGTCGAGATTCTTTTGCGGTTTGAAAGGGCCAACTGTCACAATAAGTCGGCTGTCAATGGGGATGTCTAAACTTTCCCGGATGGCTTGTTTGTCGGTTTCCGCTGCGCGTCGTTGAAGGGCTTGGAGGGAAACGCCGCTTCGAATGAGCCGAACCTGTTCTTTGTTGCCGATGGTGTGGCGACGGGCGGTTTCTATATTGGCTTTGGAGACGAAGATGAGAGCCGTCGATAGGCGAGCCGTTAATTTTTCAAGCCCGATAAAGAGCCATTGGGTCCAGGGTTTTTGCTCGTCATTGAATCCGAAGCCGTGATAGGTGTGCAGGATAACGGGGACTCCTGCCAGCCATCCCGCCAGGCGGCCTAAGATGCCGGCTTTTGAGGAATGGGTGTGAAGGATATCGGGTTTTAATTTTTTTAATGCGGCCCAGAGTTCGAAAAGGGTCAAGACATCGTAGAACGGATTGAGGGAACGGCTGAGGTGAGGGAAATAGCGCAGGCGGCCGGCCAAGTCCGGCTCCTTCTTCAGAAAGGCATCCCAGTAAGCGCCGTGGCCGGTCCAGAGATGGGTGAGGAACTTGTTTTTATCCAGGTTTTTAACGGTGAAAATCGTGTTTCCCTGGGCGCCCCCCATTTCGAGCAGGGTGATGAGATGGACCACTTTTACTTTCGTGTTCATTCGGCTGTCATCCCTGGGTGTGACGACTGATTTTTTCGGCGGCGTTTTTCCCATCCAATATCGCTTCTTCCATGAAGGAATATTTCCATGCGCCGTATCGACCAATGGATTGAATGCCGTTTTTTTCCAAAAAGGAGAAGATGGTGGCCAAGGCTGTGGGACGGTTCCGATCCGGGATGATATAGGCGTAAGGGATGGGGAGATACTGAACGGCTGGCAGGTCGTCACCTTTCTTTAAAATTCGGCAGTCGACAAGAGCCCGCCGCACATCTTCCAAAAGGCTTGAGCATGTTGGATATTCACCGTTTTCGATGCGGCGCCAGGGAATTTCAATATACATGGAGCTGTTTTTTGGCGGCGCCACCTGGGACGAAAAATTCATGGAAAATCCCACCCGGTAGTAGGGATATTTTTTCTCGGGAAAGTAGATCCAGGATTTTTCCGAGATATGGGGACGGTTGACGCCGACATTAAGGCACAGAATGCTGGCCCACCGGAGTTGTTTTTTTGCGTTTAAGATATCCGGGGGTAGAGGGGCCATGAGATGGAGGAGCTCCGGAAGAGGTATCGTGTTCACGAGATGCCGGTAAGAAACCGTTTTTCCAGTGGCCAGGGTGGCCCCTTTCTTTTTCCAGTCCAATTTGACCACGGGGGAGTTGGGGGCGATGTTTTTTATGTTTTTGGCAAGGGCCAAAGGGAGTGCTTGAACCCCCCCCTTTTTCGGGTAGAGAAAGGTGGGGTTGTAGCCAAAGGCCTTGTCGCGGTTGCTGACGGCACCCCCGGTCACGTCTTCTAATTTGGGCATGGGCACAAAAGGGCCGCACCAGTCGGCAATCATGCGGGTGGCCGGCGTCTGAAAAAGTTTTTCGTTGTACGGAATCATGAAGTGTTTTGATATCCCTTCTCCAAAAATCCTTAGGCACCATTCGCGGAAATCTGTTTCGGCAGAGAGGGGGCGGTTTTGGCGTCGATGCAAAAAAGCGCGAAGGAAGCCCAGCAAGCATTCATCCACGATGCGGGGAGGAAGCCCGTAGGTGTAGGCTTGAAAGGGGTAGCGCGTGGCGACCTGGTGCGAATAAATCCAGGCGTTTCGGTAGCAGGTGTTGACGTTTCCTTTAAGCAGGCGCCCGATCAACCCGCGTGTATAGTCATGATGCAAGTGGAGCAGGTGTCCCGTGAAATCAAAGGTGAAACCGTTGATAAAAAAGGAGCGGGCTAGGCCCCCAACGTCCTTTTCCTTTTCCACAACGAGGCAAGGGGTTTTCTTCAGATGATAAGCGGTGGAAAGACCCGCCAACCCAGCGCCGACGATAAGAACGGGGGTTTTGGAGTGGCGGCCTAAGATCACTGGACTTTTGCTCGTAGAAGATAGGTTGTAAAAAGACCCATTAAGATAATGAAGAAAAGGTAAATAACAAGAGAAGAGAGCAGCTGTACGCGAGTAATGGCAAAGGCCCCCAGACAGAAAAGGGCTGAAAGACATAAGGTGAGAATGAGGATGTTTCGCCTCGGCCAACCCAACGCTTCCAAGCGAAGCGGGAAGTGGTCTTTGGAGCCGAGAAAGGGAGAGGTCCCCCGGCGTACCCGCAAGTAGAAGACGAGGAGCGTGTCGAAAATCGGGACCGCTAAAATGAGGAGGGGAGCCAGAACGCCAATTTGGGTTTTTTCGCTGTAGGAGGTTCCCAAAGACAAAGACGCCGCCACAAACCCCACGAAGAGGCTCCCCGAGTCCCCCATGAATATTTTGAGGTTTTTGGAAAGATTGTATGGCATAAACCCCAAGGCGGCGCCCGCCAGGGCGGCGGCGGCAAAGTTGACGTAGATGGCCTCTGTTGGGAGAGAAATGAAAAGAAAAGAAAGGGCCGCAATGGTGGCGACTCCAGAAGCCAGTCCGTCCATGATGTCGATCAAGTTGAAGGCGTTGGTTAATCCGACGATCCACAGCAGGCTTAAAGCGATCGCCAGCCAGGACGGTTGGATGAAATGAATGTGGATACCGAACCCTATGACCATCGCCGCACTTATGATTTGGACCATAAATTTGGTCCGGTAGTGGAGGCCGTGGTGGATGATGTCATCGACGAGGCCCAGCGCGAACATCAAAAAACTCCCCAGCAAAATGCCGCGCAACGATCGAAGGGTGCCCGTCGGGAAGGAGGTCAGGATTCTCACGCCGACCAAGGAAAACGCGAAGGCCAGAAATATCGCGACCCCGCCGAGATAGGGGACGGGTTCCCGATGGGTTTTTAGAGCCGAGGAGGGATGGTCATAAATGTTCAGGACGATCGCCGCCGCCCGGGCAGCTACGGTCAATACCAGGCTAATGGAGAAAGCCATCGAAAACGTGATGATATAGAGGACCACGTTTGGGTTTTTCATGACGTTTGTGGGGATATTTTAAGTGATTTGATGGGGTTCGAAGTGCCGAGTTTAAACAGGCTGATGAGGCCCAGGATCGAGATATTGACCATCTGAAAGAAATGCATCGCGAGAATAAAGGAAAGGGATAGAGAAGGGGGGTAGCCCAACATGACCAGGGTTTGCTGCCCGAAAAACTCGAGGGTGCCGATGTAACCCGGCGCTGCAGGGACAATGACACCCGCCGCGAGGCCCACCACCAACGCCGCCGATTGGAAATAGGATAGATTGAGGGCGAAGGCTCTCGAGAGGAAAAACATAACGGTCGCTTCGACCATCCAGATCAACACAGACAAAAGGGCGACCAGGCTGAGTTTAGTGGGGGATTTAAGAGCCGAGAGCCCTTCTGAAAGTCCCCTGGCAAAACGAATGAGTTTTCCGGGGAGGCCGGTTCCTCTCTTTTCCCAGCTTTCACCGTACTTCCGGAAGAGACCGAAAACAAGATAAGCCATCGCCAGCCCCAAAACAAACAGAAGGGCGAGCTTCCAAATCGGCAGTTGACCGGCGGGAAAAAGCCGTGATGCCAGTCCCATCAAAAAGAGGAGTCCGAAAAGGTCTGTCAAGCGTTCCGTCGCGATGGACCCCAGGCTCAAGCTGACGCGCAGATCCGACGATTTGCTGAGGCTGTAGGCTCTGGCGAACTCCCCCGCGCGAAGAGGCATGATGGTGTTGATGAAAAATCCGAAGACCAGGGTGAAAAAAAGTCGCGGGTAGGGGATTTTCTTAATGGGAAGGAGCAATACCTGCCACCGGAGAGCTCGTAAGAGAAAACTGATGACGTAAATGAAGAGAGGCGGGAGAAACCAAAGATAGTTCGCCTGTTTTAAGGCTGTCAGAAGATCTTCGAAATGAAAGGAGCGAAACGTCCAATAAAGGCAGATCGTGCTGATAAAAAGGCCGATGAGAATTCGTCGCCAGTTACTCATTCGTTAGGCGGTAGGGTTTTTGATGGCTGACATGAAAATAGAGGCGGACAAGAAGTTCCGCCAGTAAACCCATCAGAATAAGAAAGACGGCGACGAGGCTGAAAAAGATCGCCAAAAGGAGGAGGGGGGTGCGGTATTGGGGATAAAGGTCCGGGCCAAATTTATCGATGAAAGCGATGGCCGCCGCTGAAAATCCCAGGAGAAAAAAGAACAAGCCCATGCCGGAGAAAATGTAGTTGGGTTTTGCCAGATAGCCGCTGAAAAATTTGACGGTAATAAGGTCAATAATGACTTTCAAAAACCTCAGGAGGCCGTATTTCGATTTTCCCTTTTTGCGGGGGTGGTGGTTGACAACCATTTCCGTTACCTTTCCCCCCTGCCAGACGCACCAGGCCGGCAGGAAACGGTGCATTTCTCCCGCCAATTGAATGTGGGCAATAATCGACCGCCGGTACGCCTTCAAGGTGCAACCGTAATCGTGCAAGGGCACACCCGTCACGCGGGAAATGAGAGCGTTGGCAACGTAGGAGGGAAGGCGGCGGCTGAGAAAATTGTCCTGCCGGTTTTTCCTCCACCCGGAAACGACGTCATAGCCCTCCTTCAGTTTTTCAATGAGTCGAGGAATGTCTTCTGGATCATTTTGTCCGTCGCCATCAAGAGGGACGATGATGTCCCCTTGAGCGTGGTCGATTCCCGCCGCCAGGGCCGCCGTCTGTCCAAAGTTTCGTTTGAGTGAAAGAATTCTTAAAGAGGGCGTGATTTTCGCGAGCGCTCCGAGCTCTTCGGCAGATCCATCCGTGGATCCATCGTTGATGGCGATGATTTCGTGGGCATATGCTGCGCAAGCCTTCAATAATGACTGAATGAGAGAAGTAAGGTTTCCCTCCTCATTAAAAATGGGAATAATAATTGATAGGTAAGGTTTTTCTGTCATAAAAAATGTTGGTTGGATTATAACAAATGGTTAATCCCGGGTTGAGGCCAAAGCCCTTGAAACTCCCGGTTTTCTAGTGGTGCGGTGCGCTCGTAAGCGATCCCGAATTTCCCCAATCTTTTTTTCGTCAACGGAAAATAAATAAGTGGCATAGGAGGAGTTGAGTACAGCGTTGTAATGGCCCGTTTTCCGAAAAACCATTTCTGCCTGTTTTAATTCGACGGTTTTATCGAGGTAACTAATCACAGCTCGAGCGTGTCCTTTTCTCATTTGTACCAACGCCAATCCGTAAAAGGGGACGGGTGCCATGGGTTCCTGATCGGAAGCCCTTTTGAAACATAATTCAGCGTCGGCTAAATCATTAATGGAGAGACGGTAAAATCCCTCTTGGATCCAAAAAGGAGTGTGGCAGGGGGCTAGCGTTGTCGCCTTTTTAAAGGCAAACAGTATACTCTCATTGAATGTTGTGGGGGAAAGAGCCGAAAGAACGCGTGCCCATCGTGACCACAGAAACGGGTTTGTAGGATTCCACCTGATCGACTGTTCGAGGGAATGGATGATTTTCTCTTTTGATCGAGGATCAGATAATGCGTTTGGGTTTTTCTCGATTTCGTCGACGGCTATTTTGTACCACAGTTCGGATCGTATCGGCATTAACTTCAATGCCTGGAGGGGTTTGTTCTGATTCAGAAAGAAGTCGGAGGTCCCATAGAGCATGATGAATGGAGTTAGCAAAATAAGAATAAATAACCCGACGTTTTTGATATCCGCGATGTTTGTCAGTGGATCGCTTTTGATGGCCTTGGCTTCCCCGATAAGGATGGCCAAGCAACCGCAAAAAATTAAGCCGTTGGCCGGCAAGAACATCGTGTAATTGAAAAATGACATCAGAGAAAAAACCAACATGACAGAAAAAGCCCATTTTGTGTGGGCATTTTTGTTGATGACCTCTTTGACATATTGGAAACATGACAGGAATCCCCAAAGGACGAGCAGCAAACCCGTCAGGCCGGCCTCCACGCCGATTTGCAGGGCCCCATTGTGAGCAAAAATTGTGGACTTGCCATAACGCAATAATTCCCGGGAGGGTTGTTGGTGCATGAGGTAGGCCGTTTCAAAATTACCGAGGCCGTAACCGAGCAGCCACTTGTCCTTGATGGCCAGAAGAGCCGATTTCCAAATTGAGATCCTTCCCAGATTGGATGTGAACTGAGCATCGTCCATTTCCAGGTAGTTCCAAAGGATGTGTCTTGGGAGCATGATAAATGCGATGGACGTGGTGGCCAAGGCGAGAAAGGCAAGCCGGGTTCGATGTTTCCTTGGGGTAAGAAAAACGGAGGTAATAACAATTGAAAGAAAGGCCACACGCGTTTGTGTTAAGTAAACAGTCGTTGCGCATATAAGGATGGCTAAAAGTAAGATGAGGGATTTGTGCCACTTGATGGGCTTTTCTTGTATGCGTGTATAAGCATATGTATACCCCAAGGAAATGAGTAGCCCCGAATGGAGAGGATTTGCGAGGAATAACCGGGGAAAGAAGGGCCAGTGAAGACCACCGATCCAAAAAAGTGATTCTATTAATGCGGTGAGGAAGACCCCCAAACTAAATAGAGATTTGAAATTCGTCGTTAAAAAACTCGTGCAAAAAAGAGTGTAAACGCCATATAGAAGTATACGGGAATAGAAAAAGAGATGAGTCTCCAGCGGAGGTTGATTTAATAGGGGAAGCCAGCACCATAGAAAAAAGAGAAAAAAGGGAAGATAAATACTTTTAGGGAAGTGAATTTTTCCTGCATTCCTTGAATTAAGGATTAAGAGGATGATAAAGGAAAGAAAAAGGATGGAGAAAGTAAATCCTGTCTTTGCGCCTTCCAAAAGGTAAGCCAAACTTGGGAATAAGGCGAAAGCAATAGACAGTCGTCGCTTGTCGAGCCAATTCACTCTAATGGGTTGTCAGGTTGTTAATCCGATGATATTTACTCGCGGATAATACGCGGCGTCACAAAAATCAGGAGTTCGTTTCGGATCTTTCGACTGGTATTGGAGCGGAAGAAGATCCCAATGATGGGAATATCTCCCAATAACGGCACTTTCGACACCCCTTTGGAGTCCTGATCGTCAATAAGCCCCCCAATGACCAGTGTATCTCCGTCTTTGACGATAACCGTGGTTTCCGCTTTCCGGGTGCGGATGATGGGGCCTGCCGGCGTGCTGTCGGCGGTTGGAAAACTCGATTCGGGTGCAATTTTGAGGGTAATTTTGTCTTCTGCGTTGATCGTGGGGGTGACCGCCAAGATGATACCAGCACTCACCGTGGTGAAGGATTCGGCCACCGCTCCGGAAGCCGAGACGGCAGCGGTGCGGAAAGGAATGTCTTGAACGGCTTGTATTCTGGCTTCTTTACCATTAATGGTGACGACCTTTGGAGCGGCTAGGATTTTGGCCCTGCTTTGGTTGACCAGGGCGGAGAGTGTTGCGCTGAAGGCGGAAAGATTTTTCACGATACCGAAGGTGATGGCGGCCGAGGCGGGACCGGGGAGATTGACTCCTGTCCCCGCCTGACCGGGACCTATAGCTCCAATGGATTCCTCACCTGATCCTGAGAATGTTCCAGTTTGAGAAATGCGAGAACCTCCTGATCGGTCAAGTAACCCAAACGTCGTCGCTTTTTCCGTCGCTCCCGATGCGTCCGTTTTAAAATTCTGCTTGGCGTATTCCCACTGAACGCCCACATCGAGGCCGTTGTTGAGATTGATTTCGACGATGCGGGCTTCGATCATGACTTGGGCCGGCTTTTTGTCGATTTGGGCAATCAGCCGTTCCGCTTGGGCAAGGCCGTCCTGGGTATCGGTGACAACGAGGCTGTTGGTTTCTTCCGCGATTGTGATGTTGCCCCGGCGGCCGGCGGACGACATGATCGACTGGATGTGCTTCTGCATTTCCTGGGCCTTGATGTAGTTGACGGGGATTGTTTTGGTGAAGACCACCGCTTTGGATTGTTCTTTTTGAAGGATTTCCGGCGTGGTTACCCGAAGGATGTTCGACCCCAATTGGCTGGCGACGAAACCCTTGAGATTCAGAATGGTATTGAAGGCTTCATCAAAAGGGACCTGTTTAAGATGGATGGTGATGGTGCCGGCCACCTCGGGTCCGTAAATGATATTGATGTTGCTCGTCTCGGACATGAGGCGGACGACATCACGAATGTCGGCCCCTTCAAAATCCAGTGTCACGATTTCCTTCGGCAAGGAGTTCAGCAGATCCCTTCGGCGCTGACCCAGCATCGATTTTTCTTTCCCGGCCGCTTCCTTTTTCTGTTGGCTTTCCAGGGCTTCGTTTTTTCTGAAGTTAATAACAATACTATTATCTACGTTGGAGGATTTGTAGTCGACTGGGGCGTTTAAATCGACAACGACCCGGGAGACCAGGGGGGTTTCCTTGAACTGATACCCCCTCACTCGGCGTACCAACAGGGTATTGAGATCCTTTTTACTAAATCCGGTTTTGTACAAGGTCCCCGGAATTTCAATGATGAGTCTCCAGGGGGATGTCATGCTGGATGTTTTATAAGGCATCAGCTGTGAAAGCTCAATGATGACGTCGGATCCTTCCACGCGGACATCCTGAACCGCAGGAACGGAACTCTCACCGGCGGGAGCGGTTGACCCCGTCAAGGGGGCCCCGATCAATTGGACGCAATAGACACAGGCCCAGATTAGTTTCATGGAAAATTTCTTCATTTCTTATCCTCCTCATCCGGATTTTTAACCTTCAGTTCGTAGGTATTTCCGGCTTCATTCTGAATGACGACTTTGTCGACAAAAATGTCTGCGGTATAGCCCTCAATAATCTTTCCCATGACGTCAAAAATGCGGCCCGACTTTACGAAGTAGCTGCCCGCATTCCCCGTCAAGACGGCCGATTTTAGCTCACGTCCAAAAATGATGCCTTTCACAACGGAGCGGACGGGGTCGAAAACGGCGTCGGCCTTGTAATTGCTGGATTGGCCGGTAGGAACAAAGGGGTCCCTGTATTGGTCCCCCGAATAGACATAAATCTGTTTCTCCTTTATCGGAGTGGGTTGAGGGGCCGCTTGGACGGGGATGGGCGGCTTCGGGAGTTCAGCGACAGCCGTCGTTGAGGCTTTTTTTCGACAGGACATGGCTCCGAGCGAAAGAAGGAGAGTGAGGGTCCCCGGTATAACATTTCTAAAAATGACTCTGTTCACATTCATAAATTATCCTGAGTAGGCGTAAGTTTGAATAATCAACGTGATGTTGAGATTGACTATACCCCCCCCCTCCGCGACAGACCCTATGGGTTGGAGTTTAATGTTCTGCGCTTGAAATATTCTGTCCTGTTGCCCCAGTGAAGAGAGGAACCGGGCCAGGTTGTGAAGTGTACCCGTGAACTGAATATCGAAGGGGATGATGTCAAAGAATTTTTGCCGGGTGGGGTCCTTCGGCGTCATACGGACGAATTCGATATTTTCCTGTTGGGCTTCTCGCGTGAGCGTGCGGATTATATTCGGGATGTCCTTGTCGGTGGGCAATTGCTTTTCCATTTCTTTTAGTTCGACGCGTAATTTTTCCAACTCGCTTTGTAAGGCCGGCAGGCGTACCGCTTGAAGGCGAGCGTTTTCCGCTTTGACAGAGAGATCCTCGTAGGTGGCTTTGTTTGTTTTAATTTCGGCGAGGGTGGGTTTGATGAGTTTGACATAATAGAAATAAACGCCGACAATAAACGCGATGGCGAGGGCGATCATTTGTTGTTGTTTGGTCAATCCTTTCATTTTCGTTCCGAGTTCATTCCAATAGAGGGAAAGGCCCCTGGTGTTGATAGAAGCCCGCCGTTTTAAAGGTCAGGGTCTGCCCTTGGTCCGTTTTTGTGTAAGAAATAGCGCCCACCAAATTGACGCCGGAAAAGTGAATGCACTGCTTTAAATTGGTGAGCCACGTGGCGAGGGCGTAGTTCGACAGGGCGTTGTTGTCCATGGAAATTTTAATCTGCGCCCCCTGTTCTTCAAATTGAATATTCGTGATCCAAACGTCTGGCGGGATGATGGGGAGGAGGTCGTCTAAAAGAACCGGATAGATGAGGCGGCTTCGATTCAGGTTTTTTATAACGTCTCTTTTTTCAAGAAGTTTTTGTTTATCATTCTGGATTTGATTCATTTGAGCGACGATCGTCTGATACCGATCGAGTTCGGCTTGAGCACGGGCAATATCCGCTTTTAAGACGGCCGCCTGCCTTTTTTTAATTCCCAGAAATAGGACCATGCATGCAAGAAGGCATCCTCCCACCGTACTGAACAGGATCTTCTGTTCCCGTTGACTTTGGGCTTCGGCGTATTCGGGCGGAAGTAAATTAATACATATCATACGGAATCCCCCTCGAGGCGGGTGGCCAGCCCCATGGCCACCACAAATGAGGACCGCAATTCGGGAGGTGGCAGGTCTTCTCCCACAAGGCCGCTGAAGGGATCAAAAACGTCAACTGTTAGACGAAGTTCTTGAGAAAAATAGCGGTCGATTCCCGTCACGCGGGCGGATCCACCGCAAAGAAGGATCCGGTTGATTTGGCGGTCCGGGTGTTGCGATAGATAAAAATCAAGGGAACGTTGGATTTCCACGACCAAATCTTTCAGGACGGTCACGATCGTATTGGAAATTTGAAGGGAATCCTGATCATCCTGAGCGAGGGTGGCTTCTTTTTCATCGGGTGTCACCAGGATCTGTCCTTTCTTTTTCAGGGTCTCCGCTTCATCGTAGGAACAATCAAAAATGCGTTGAAGGGATTTGTTGATGGTGTTGCCGGCAATGAACACATCGCGGACGACGCGGGAAAGACCGTTTTCCAGGACGATCATTGTCGTCACGCTGGCTCCAATATGGACGAGGAGGACTGTCTCCGGTTCTTCTTGCGGGGGATGCGTCAGATTGTAGGCATTTTCCAAGGCAAAGGCGTCCACATCGACAACCACGGGTCTTAAGTTCGCGCCGGCGATGGCTCCCAGGCGTTGCTCAATAAGTTCTTTTTTAGCAGCCACAAGAACGGTCTCCATCTTGGGTTGACCTTCTTCCACAACATCTCCCAGGATGTGGAAGCTCATGTTCACCTCAGGGATTGGAAACGGGATGTAGGGTTCGGCCTCGAATTGGATGGTTTTTTCCAGCTCGGCTCTTGGAAGTTTCGGAAGTTTGACGTATCGGACAATGACCGAGTTGCCGCTCACGGATATGGCGGCGGTCTTTGGTGTTTTTGCTTGCTTGGTGAGAAGATCCGTCAGAATTTGTGTGGTGGCAGCCATGCGTTCGCCAACATCGGCGTCCGGAGCGGCGTGTTTTGTGTCCAGTTCTTTATAAGCCCAGCGGACAAGTTTGCGGCCCGACAGCTGGACAATCTTAATCGAGTTTGATCCCAAATCAATCCCCAAGGTCTCTTTGGATCGAAGAAACTTCAGGGACGGCATCTTGAACTTAAAGTTCTTTAGTTGAGACAGGTCCATAGTTCCTCATAAAAAAACGCCGTTACCAATTGAAGAACCTCTATCTTATCAATTAGTTCACTCGGCGTTTTTAATTTTAAAATTCGTTGCGTCAATCCACTCTGAAGTCTATTTGCCGTCCGTCCTATTGTCAAGAGGCTTTTATGGATTTTTTATTTTAGGACTTCTATCGAAAAAGGGGAATGTTCAAGGGGGCGTATTGTATCGATAAGAGAAGGGATAGAACCCCCCCGATATTGAGGAAAGGGCCAAAAGGAATGTATTGTTTCCATTTTATGCGCTTTGTCCACAATCCGATGACGGAAAAGATCCCTCCGGAGATGGCAGCGATAAGCAAGCATAAGAGGGCCCCCTTCCAGCCCAGAATGGTTCCCAGTCCGGCCATGAGTTTGATGTCACCTCCTCCCAGGACTTCCTTTGACAACCATAGATATCCCCCATACGAGCCCATCCATAGGAAACCGGCCCCCAGGGTCATCCCAATCAACGCTTGCGTGATGCGCTCCCCCGGCGTAGCCGACCCTAGCAACGGATTCACAAAGGAGATTAATAAACCAGAAAGAATGAGCGGAATTGTGAGTGCGTCGGGAATGATTTTCCATTCCAAATCGATAAACGATGTTACCACCATAACGAATATCGTTGCTAGAATGAAAACAAAAAACGCTAGAGGGACAGGCAAAGTTGAACTTTTCCGGATTATGAAAAAAGTCGCTGTCACCCAGAGAACGGACAAGAGCAGTTCGATAAAAGGGTAGCGAAATGAGATTTTGGATCGGCAAAAACGGCAATGGCCTGACAAAAGAAGGAAGCTAAAAATCGGAAGGTTATCATACCAGGGGATTGAGTGACCACACCAAGGGCAGGCCGATCGTAAGGGATTGAGAATGGATTTATTTCGAGGCCAACGGTGGATACAAACGTTGGCAAAACTGCCGACGTGTAATCCAATGATGGTAACGCTAAAAAGAAGAAGAGCCAGATCGCCGGTACCCATTCGATGGAAAAAAGAAAGGCACCCCAGAAGTGGGGTGCCTTTCTTAATTAAGCTTGGAGCTTTTTAGAACGCTGTCCAGGCACTTCCTTTGGTGTCGTTGTGGGTGCAGTTGATGAAAACTTCACCCAGACTTGGGTCGCCTTGCACATTCACATAGTACAGTGCTGTCGCATCGCTACCACCGGATGCAGCACCATGTAATACATTTCCCGCCATGATGTTATTGTAGGTGTGTCCCACGTTCCCATTATGGGAAGGTAGATTAATGGCTCCTAAGGAAGGCGTCCCCCCGCGGAAAGGCATATACTTGCCGGCCGTTGTCAAGCCTGTGTATATGTTCCCCGGATAGACTCCATCCGTGTCTCCGTAGTAGATACTCAGAGCGCTTCGGATGGCCCCCAGAGAGGCTTTGGAGCTGGATTCTTTTGACTTGGTCACGAGATCAGCGAACTTAGGAATGGCGACGGCCGCCAATATACCTATGATTGCAACAACGATCATAAGTTCGATGAGCGTGAACCCTGTTTTTCGGTTCAGCTTTATCTTGTTCATGTTTCGACCTCCTTGAATGACCTGTATCAGCGATAATATAACGACAATGTAACGATAATCATCGCTGTTTTTAAGTATATGCCGGAACAGAACCCGTTGTCAAGAAATATCAGGTTTTAAATTATTGACGCGTTATCTAGGGGCGTTTTAGTTGGGATCTCGAGTGTTTATGGCAAAGAGGGAAAGAGAGTTGTCCCCATGAGCCATTCTCAAGTTGTGGATAAGATTGAGAAAATGCCGGCTTCCTACCGTCGAAAAACCCAAGGCTGAAAGTCCGCCCAGCCTATTAATCTCAGATTCGTTAACAAGAATGTGGGTGATTTTTTCGCGCTCGATTTGATGCCGTATCTCCTCGGCCGAACCTGCCGCATTACACCACTGAGCCATTTGAGAAGGGGCAAAATAGTTGGAGATCAGATAGGGGATTTTCAAGTGATATCCCCGTTGCTCACCGACCAATAAAATCTTGTCGGTTGCTGATAAATGATGATTGATGAAATCGTATATCCGGTAATAAGGCAGATATCTGACCATGTAATCCGTGCGGGTTTGAAGGCCCAGGGGAACCAGGAAGGGTTTGTGTACATCGTTGATGAAAAAGATGATGAAAAAGTTTGAAAGAAGCCATAAGCCGACGATGAAACTTGTCAGGAAACGGTACACCAACGATTTATTGTGCACGAGAACGCAAAGGGATCCGACCGTTAGGAAAACCAGGGGAGGAAGATGCCCAAAAAGGAAGCGGAGAACAGGTTTTGTGACAAACCAGAAAATGAATTGGAACGCGAAATAAAATTTCAGAAGCGCCTGTTCCCTTTTCCATGGGAGAAGAAAAAAAGCCAGAAGTGAGCCGAAGATAAAGAGGGGCCAACCGAAGTCGCCCAGGACGTCAAATCCGCCCCCAAACCGGGTGGCTCGGGTGGCGATGTGCCACGGGGCTTGCAGAAGTTCCCAGACCATGTGGCTCTTTGCACCGTATTCCGTCAGGAGTCGGAAATAGCCTTCCGCGGTCTGTTCGGTCCATCCAATGGTCCCGCCAAAAAAACGGTAGAAAAATGGGAAGAAGGGATTTTTGACGGTAACCGCGTTTCTTAAAAGCCACGGGCTTAACGGGAGGAGGGCGATCCCACTGAAGAAAAGCCACTTCTTAAAAAGCAATTCTTTTCTCAGGGTCTGATAGGCCAGATAGAGAGATAAGAAAATGATGACGGCCATGCCGGTGTATTTCGTGGCGCCAGCCAATCCGGCGCCGAGGGCAGCCAAGAAAAGCCATCCCGTGTTCCATCGTGTTTGCATCGCTCGGCTGAAGGCATAAAAGCCAAGGAGAGTGTAGAAGGCAAGAAAAATATCAACATAGCCTCCGACGGAAAGAAACAAGACAGCGGGGGTTGTCCACCACAACCCCATGGCCATCCATCCGGCCCCTTTTCCATAGTGTTCTTTCACCCATTGATAAAGTCCGCAGGAAATTCCAAGGGAAGCCGCCCAACCTAATAAGTTGATTGTGTATTCGGCTTCGGGAAGCTGGTCAAGCGCCAGGAGGTAGATCATCTCCGTATTGGCCGGGAAATAGGAGTAAAGATTGAAGGGGACAGCGTTGATGGATCCCATCATCTGGTAATAGGCCGGCAAGGCGACGTGATAAACGAGAGAATCGTAATAGGTGATCGGAGAAAAACAGGCGAGCAAAGAAAAAGCCATGCCCCCCGCAGCCAACACAACCCAAATGATGTCCGTCATGGAAAATGAGATTGAGGAACCTGCCCGCCAATGGGCCAACATTTTTATGACGGGAATGGCTTTCCAAATAAAGAAGGCCATGAGAAGGATTTTTAAAAGGAGAAGTTTTGTGTGAAGGGGGCCAGGGGCGAGTCCCCCCAGAGCGAGCGTGAGGATGGCCACCAATCCTGCCCCGAGGCCGGCAGAGAAATTGAACCTCCAAATGGCAGGGATATCGAAGAACGTCCATCCCATCCATTTGGAAACGAGACGGAGGAAAGTCTGGCCCATCGCCGCAAGCGAACAGAGAAGAAAGAGGGCCGAAACAACCGCCAGGATTTTCGGCATCAACTCCGGAATGGGGAAGTCATTGAAATAAAGGACCAGGACCCGCCCCATGAAAAGGGTGAAGATAGAAAGGCCCAGCGTCAAGAGAAACTTCCGCTTCTTTGGTGAAGGCATCCCTGCGAAGGATTTCAATACGTTTTAGCCCTCCCGGCTGGCCAGATTCCCGAGTTCGAACATCGGCATGAACATGGCAACGACGATAAATCCAATGACGGCTCCCATGATCACGATGATCAAGGGTTCAATCATGGAGGTGAGGCCTTTCACTGCCGTGTCCACCTCTTGGTCGTAAAAATCGGCAATCTTGTTGAGCATCGTGTCGAGGTTGCCGGTTTCTTCGCCGATGGCGACCATCTGGATGACCATGGGAGGAAAAATGTTTGATTTTTTAAGAGGCGTGGCGATCCGTTCCCCTTCTTTCACTGCTTCGCGCGACGTCATGATCGCGATTTCGATGACCCGATTACCGGCTGTTTTGGCCACTGTTTCCAGGGCTTGGAGAATGGGCACGCCGGATTTAATGAGGGTTCCCAGAGTCCGCGTGAATTTGGCAACAGCCACTTTTTTGAGAATGATTCCAAAGATGGGCAGTTTAAGAAGGAGTGCATCGACGTTGCGATGTCCTTGCTCCGTTTTGCGCCATTGTTTGAGAGCGACAAAAAAAGCGACAGGAACAGCAAACACGACGTACCAAAATTTTCTAAGAAAATCCGACAAATCGATCAATATTTGGGTCATCATGGGCAATTCGGCGCCGAATCCAGCAAATATTTTTGTGAAGGTGGGAATGACACCCATGATGAGGAAGAGGGTGACGCCCGCGGCGATGGTGCTCACGACGACGGGATACATCATGGCCCCCTTCACTTTTCCCTTGAGAACCTCGGCGGCCTCCAGATATGCGGACAACCGTTCCAAGATGGTATCCAGAATACCGCCGACTTCCCCGGCTTTGATCATGGAGACATAGAGTTCTTCAAAGGCTGAGGGGTGTTTCCTCAAGGCGTCTGTGATGGATTGGCCGGACTCGATATCTTCCCGCACGGCATGGATGATGCCTTTAAAAACCTTGGTTTCCACTTGTTCTTCCAAGATGGTCAATCCCTGCACCAAGGGAACGCCGGCGGAAACAAGCGTGGAGAGTTGACGGGAAAACAAAACCAGGTCCTTGGGGTGGACTTTTGGTTTGAAGGGATTGATGGCCTCAAAAATTTCAAGCAGCGATTTCGACGATTCCTTGACTTCGACAGGCGTCAGTTTTTGCTTTCGAAGTTCGTCGATGGCGGTCTTCTGATTGTTGGCGCTGATGACGCCTTCGGTCATGCTGCCGGTGATCATTCGAGCTTTGTAAGCAAAGGCTGGCACGGTTCTCTCCTTAGATTTCCTTACTTGGGAATGGCGGATTGGGTTCGCTGGGCAATCAGTTTTTTCAATTCCTCAATATCAGAGGAATTGTCCACGGCCTCTGTTTGTGAGATCTTCCTCTTGATTGTTAATTCGACCAAGGACTGGTTCATGGTTTGCATGCCGTGCTTTCCCCCCGTTTGTATCAACATGGGAATCTGTTCCGCCTTGCCCTCCCGAATCAAATTCTTGATGGCGTGGGTAGCGATCATCACTTCGCTCGATAGAACGAGCCCCGTCCCTGAAACGTGGGGCATCAGCATTTGGCATATGACGGCCTGAATAACAAAGGAAAGTTGGTTGCGGACCTGAAGCTGTTGATGGCTCGGAAAAACATCTATGATTCTGTTAATGGTGGTGGGGGCGTCATTGGTGTGTAAGGTGGTTAATACCAAATGTCCTGTCTCCGCGATGGTAATGGCGGCCTGGATCGTTTCCAAATCCCGCATTTCCCCGATCAGAATAACATCGGGGTCTTGTCGCAAGACATACTTGAGAGCCGTCGTAAAACTGCCTGTGTCTTGACCGATTTCGCGCTGATTGATGATACATTTTTTATGTTGGTGAAGAAATTCGATGGGGTCTTCGATGGTGATGATGTGGCCATCCCTGTTTTCGTTCAGGTAATCAATCATGGTCGCCAGGGTTGTTGATTTCCCGGAGCCCGTCGGACCGGTGACAAGAATCAAACCACGGGGGAGCTTTAGTGTTTCATAAATCACTTCCGGAATCCCCAACTCTTCGAACGTCCGGAAGGTGGAGGGGATCGCGCGCAGGGCCGCTCCCACACTCATCCGCTGGCGGAAGACGTTCATGCGGACCCGCCCGATGCCTTTAATACCGAAAGAAAGGTCCAGTTCGTTTTTTGCTTCGAAGGATTGTCGTTGCTGATCGGTCAAAAGGGAGTAGATGAGTCGCTGGCAGACTTCTGGCGTTAATTTCTCAAAAGGGGTGGGGACGACATGCCCATCAATCCGAAGCATGGGAGGCGCCCCGGCTGTTAAATGCAGGTCGGAGGCCCGTTTCTGGACCATCATCAACAGCAAGTCGCTCATGTTGATCATTGCGATGACACCTCGCTATCGGAGAGCGTAACGCGAATGACTTCTTCAAGACTGGTGATCCCCGCAAATAATTTTTTAACCGCGGCTTCGCGAAGGGTTTCAAGTCCCGTTCGAGAGGCGGCCGCCCGAATTTCATACGGGGGCGCTTGTTTGACGACCAATTGTCTCATTTCTTCATTCACTTCCAACACTTCGTAGATTCCAACACGGCCTTTATATCCCGAATTATGGCACATTTCGCATCCTTTCCCCTTAAAGAGCCTGATTTTTGTGCTGGAGGAAAGCTGGAGCGTCACCCCCAATCCAGAGAGTTCCTCTACGGTGACTTCATAAGGAACTCGGCATTGGGAGCAGACTTTACGGAGCAATCGTTGGGCGACAATGAGCCGCAGGGTCGCCGAAATAAGGACCGGTTCCACGCCCATGTTTAGGAGGCGAATGACGGTGCTGGCCGCATCGTTGGTGTGGACCGTGGTCAACACGAGGTGACCGGTCAGGGCGGCGTTTCCGGCAATTTCAGCCGTTTCTTTATCGCGGATTTCTCCCAGCATGACGATATCGGGATCTTGACGCAAGAAAGCCCGGAGGCCGGCGGCGAAGGTGAGACCAATATCCGGTTTGGCTTGAACCTGGTTGATGCCGGGCAAAATGTATTCCACCGGTTCTTCAATAGTGACGATATTGACATGAGGTTGATTCAGGGCGGCCAGGGCGGAGTATAAGGTGGTTGTTTTTCCGGAACCTGTCGGCCCGGTGACAAGAATCATGCCATAGGGAGCTTCAATGTGTTTCTTAAAAAGAGTCAATTCCTTTTCGTCGAAACCAAGTTGTGTCATGTCCAAGGTGAGGCCCTCGGGGTCCAGGAGCCGTAAGACGATTTTCTCTCCAAAGACAGTGGGAATGGTAGAGACGCGAATGTCCAGATCCCGGCCTTCCATGTGGATTTTTGTTCTCCCATCCTGTGGAATGCGGCGCTCTGAAATGTCGATGTCCGCCATCACTTTCAAGCGGGACGTCAGGGAGGCGGCCGCCCTTTTGGGAGGTGAGGGTTGCTCATGTAAAACGCCGTCGATCCTGAAGCGAACCACCAGTTTTTTGTCCTGCGGTTCGATGTGAATGTCGGAGGCCCCTTTGGCCACCGCTTCGGACAGAATCATGTTCGTTAATTTGATGGCGGGAGCGGATTCCCCCTCCTCTTCCACATCGAAAATGCTGTCCTTAATGAACTCGACCTGAGCGCTGGAATCGAGGGTCGAGAGATCCATTTGGGTGATTTGATTCACGGCGTCTTTTAATTCGGAGTCCGTGGAAACCCTTTTCTTTTTCTTCTTGGTGTAGTATTTATCCAGGGCGGTTTTGATGTCGTTGTCGGAGGCCACGACCATGCGAATGTCGCAGCCGGTGAGTAATTTCAAATCGTCCGTGGCGAAAACATTGAGGGGATCGGCGATCGCAATGGTCAGAAGATTGCCCTCTTTTTTAATGGGAATGAGCATCTGGTTTTTGGCGATCGTTTCCGGGACCATTTTAATGGCGTCCTCGGGAATGTCCCCATACTCTGTAAGGGAGACGTAAGAAACGCCCGTTTGTTTGCCGAGGACAGCCAGGAGTATGTCTTCTGTTAGATGGCCGAGTTGTATGAGAATGGCCCCCAGTTTCCCCCCTTTTTCTTTTTGTTCCTTGAGGGCTTCATTAAGTTGCTCTTCCGTGATAAAACCCAGGTCGACGAGATAATCGCCCAGTCTTTTTCGCGATGTGTTTAAATATCGGACACCCATTTATTTAAACCTCGAAACCATGGCCGAGACACGGAGCGCTGTATCCTTGATTGAAAAGGGATTCGATGAATTCTTGCACAAAAGAAATTTATCCCTAGTACAATTTTATGTCAAGACACAATATATTTCAGCTCACGCGGTTATTTTAAAGCGGACCAACGCTTCAGGTTTTCTTTTGCCAACGGATTATTTGGATTGATGGAGAGGGCCTCGGTCCAATATTGTGTCGCTGTCGGGATATCTCCGAGTTCCTGATAAAGCGTTCCCACATCGCATAATGCCTTATCGTTCGTCGGATTAATTTGAAGGGCTTTCTTGTAGGCTTCGATCGATCCGATTTTTAATCCCGCTTCGTACAAAAGACCGGCTTTGATGAGCCAGGCCCTTTCATGGCGGGGATTGATTCCCAGCGCTTTGTTGATGTCCGCCAGTCCCTTTTGGCCGCGAAGAAGGATGGCTCGATTGATATAGGATTGTGCGTGACCCGGTTTACGTTCGATCCACGTTGAAAGGGTTTGGACCGCCTCGTTTTTCTCTCCCAATTTCCATAGGGTCAAGGCGAGCCCGTTGGCCGTGACCAGGTTGTCTGGATTGATTCGCAAGGATTCTTCAAAAAGTCGTTTTGCCTCCATGTATTTTCCTTCCTGATAGTAAATCAATCCGAGGTTGTATCGCACGTGGGACGAGGTTGGATGTCGAAGCGCCCATTCATACATTTTTTTATCGGTATTTCTGTTACGGATGTTGCCCCATGTCATTCCCATCCAAAAGAGAAGGATCCCTCCCGTGAGCGCGATTCCCATTCCGCTTGCTTTCCCGCCCCGCTTCAAGAGAAACAACAACCCCTGGGCGATTATCAAATAAACGCCTATTCCGCTGATGTAAGCCCAGTGGTCCAGCATCAAGGAGTTGGTGGCCAAAATGGGCATTTTGGGCAGAAGCCCCATCATAAACCATCCCATTGAAAACCAGACCACACGCGACTTTTTAAAGGAGGCCCACAGCAGAGCCATCAAAAGGAGCGTTGGGCTTATGTACATCAATGGCTTGACAAAGAGCATGCGTCGATGGGAGTGGAGATCCGTCGGGAAAACAAGAATTCGCATGTAGGTGATCAGAATGGTTGGGAGGTCCCTTGTGAAAAAAAGGATGAGATCGTGGAGAGAAGGAGTGGAGACATCATAGGGGATGAGAGAAAAGCGCATGGAAAGATAAATGGCGGCGAGGAAACCAAACAAGAGGTACGTTTTCCAAGGCCAGCGGAAGTTGCCATTCAAAAGGCCCCCAAGAAACATGAAAATCGGGAAAACTATTCCCGTTTCTTTACTCAAGCAAGCCAAAACATAAAAAAAGAGGGCTCCCCAAAGGCCTCGCACGGTTTTTTGCATAACCAAGGCCCAGGAAAGAAAGCCAAAGGCCAGTGCCATGAGTTCGGCTCGCCCCGCAATAATCAGTTGCTGTTCGACATTAATGGGGTGGAGAGAGAAGAACAACGAGGTTAGAAAGGCAAGTGGGGGAGATCTTAAGAGCCGCTTCAGGCAGAAAAAAAGCAGACAGACATTGAGGATGTGAAGAAAGAAATTGGTGAGATGGTATCCGAAAGGATTCAGTTTCCAGATATGATAGTCCCCCATGTTGAACAGCGTTTGGAGAGGGCGGTAATACGGATCTCCTTTTCCGTCAAAGGCGTCGTGGGTGAAGATGTATTTTAAGTTTTCTACCGTGAGCTTTTTTATATGTTGGTTGTTCTCGATCATTTCATGATCATCCCAAAGAAAACCCACGCGCAGGGCGGGGCCAAAGGAGAGAAAGCCGAAAAGAGTGAGAATCAAATAGGGGGCGATGGTTGATTTCGTAAAAGATTGAAACGTCATAAGAATTGAAGGAATCGAGGGACGTTGTTCAAACTAAGTGCGATGCCGAAGTTTTTCCCGGATGGCCATGAGGACCGGTTTGGGGAGAAAAGATTTTAGGTTGCCCTGGTGATGCCCCACTTCCTTTACCATTGACGACGAGAGGTAGACATATTTTTCATCCGGCATGAGAAAAACGGTTTCGATTTGTGCCGATTGATGCCGGTTCATGAGGGCCATCTGGAATTCGTATTCGAAATCCGACACCGCTCGCAGGCCGCGGACGATAATGGGGGCCTTTTTCCGTTTAGCGAAGTCGACCAAAAGCCCCTTGAACGTTTCAACTCGTACAGGGCAACCGAAGGCCCGTGCAGCGACGGCTTGCTTGAGGAAATGGTGCCTTTCAAGCAAAGAAAACATCGTTGATTTCGTTGTATTTTCCACCAGGGCTACGATGATCTCATCAAAGATTTGCGAGGCCCGCGCTAAGATGTCGAGGTGGCCGTTTGTGATGGGGTCAAAGGTGCCTGGATAAATGGCAATTCTTTTTCGATGTTGGATTGTTCGCATTTGTTAACCCACTTTTGAGAGCGTCAATTTATTTCCGAATTGTTTCTGAAGCCTGTTGTTGAGGTCGTTAAATTCGACCATCGTGAGCGGGATCTGACCTTCACTGAGACTTTTGGCGGCGTCCCGCGTTTGTTGTATCAAAAGCCCATCCCGAAAAAGGTCCCCCACTTTAAAAAGAGGCAAACCGTGTTGCGCCTCTCCCAGCAATTCTCCGGGCCCCCGCAATTTTAAATCTTCTTCGGCGAGTCGAAAACCATCCATGAGATCGCAAAAGAGGCGCAGGCGTTCCGGAACGGGTTCGTTTTCATGGACGACCAGGAGGCATTGCGAGGCGTGGGGACCCCGGCCCACACGACCGCGCAGTTGATGGAGCTGGGCCAGGCCGAACCGTTCGGGATTGACGATGACCATTGTGTTGGCGTTCGGAACGTCGATGCCGACCTCGATGACGGGGGTGGACACAAGAATGGCGATCTCATGCCGTCGAAAGGCGTCCAATCCCCTTTTTTTCTCTTCCCCCTTCATTTGCCCATGGAGAAGGCCTATGGAAATGTGCGGGAATCGGTCCGCCAATTTTTGGAATTCGTGCTTGGCCGCCCGGATCAGCTTTCCCCGTTGTTGAGTGAGAAGATCGGATTCCTCGATCAAGGGGAAGACAATGTAGGCTTGCCGCCCTTCCGCAACGCTTTTTTTCACCTCCTCCATGGCGTTTTCTTCGTTCATCATGAGCGTTTTGATCGCCTGTCGGCCGGCCGGCATTTCGTTGATAACGGAAACATCCAGGTCACCGTAGAGGGTGAGACAGAGCGTTCGGGGGATGGGGGTGGCCGTCATAATAAGGACGTCCGGGTGGTGACCGCCGATGAGGACGTCCTCTTTCTTCTTTAATAGCCGTTCCCTTTGCCGGACCCCGAACCGGTGTTGTTCATCGATGATGACAAGGGCCAATTGTTTGAACCGGACATCTTCTTCCAGCATGGCGTGGGTTCCAATAAGAAGGTGAAGCCGCCCGCTGGCCAGTTCATCAAGGATTTTTTTTCGATCCGAGCTTGCGGTCGAGCTGGTGAGCAAAGCCCAGCGCACGGGGAGGTTCCGGAAGAAGGCCGAGATCGTCAACGCGTGTTGGGCGGCCAGAATTTCCGTCGGGGCCAGGAAGGCCACCTGCTTCTCGTTTTCAATGGCCAGGAGGGCGGCGGAAAGGGCCACCACGGTCTTCCCAGAACCGACATCGCCCTGGAGCAAGCGGTGCATCGGCTTCGGTCTCGCCATATCGCGGAAGATTTCGTTGATCACCCGGATCTGTGATTTTGTGAATTCGTAGCCGAGGGCCTTTTTGAAGGGAGTCAGAAGCGTTCGATGGGGTTGGAGGGCGTACCCTTTTGAAAGGCGTTCCCGATTCTGCCGGTTTTGCGCGAGAGCCAGCTCCAGAAAAAAGAATTCATCGAAGGCCAGTCGCTCACGGGCCTTGTCTCGCTGGGCCAAGTTTTCAGGAAGGTGATAGGCACGAACGGCCTCCTTTAAGGGCAGGAGTTGATGGAGGGTCCGAAGTCTTTCCGGAAGAATCTCGGGGATCATGGAGGCTTGTTGAAGGACAACCGATACCACCAGATGCCGGAACCATCGCTCGGGAAGGCCTTCCGTCATGGGATAAATTGGGACGATGCGATCAAAGTGCCAGGGAGCGGTGCCCAAGGAAAGCTCGTAGTCTTCCACATTGATGGCAGGGCCGTGAACGCTGCCTTCCACGGTTCCATAAACGAAAATTTCCTGGCCCGGTTGTAAGTGTTTTTTTAATGGTGCAAAGACATCGTATTGATAGGACAAATGTTTGAACCAGACGGCCTGGATGGAAACCGTCCCGTCATGAAGCCAGGCCGTGGCTTGGCCGAGAGATTTGCCCACTCGCCGAAACTCGAACGATTGGACTTTCCCTTTGATGGCGACCTTACTTCCCAGAAACGCTTCTTTGATGGGGGAAAGCCGCCGGTCCTCGTGATTACGGGGGAAATAGAAAAGAAGATCTTCGACGGTTCCAAGGCCCAGTTTTTTTAAGAGGGTCGCCTTCTGTGGCCCGACGCCTTTCAGATATTGAAGGGGGGTTTCAAAATGGATGTTGGATTGTTGGGGTGTAGGGGGTTTGGTTAGAAGCGGTGGAGGGCTGCCGATCATTTTTCGCTCCCCGTCGTTATAAAGGGGAGTGTGATGGAAATAAATGATTCCATTATTTTTTCACCATATTTCTCGAAAGTGTCCGAAGCCCAGCTGATCATGGCGCCATTATCGACTTTGATGGTCAGGCCATAGGTCATATGGCGTTCAGCTGAATAATTAAGAGATGTGCCATAGGCTCCGGCTCTTAGTGTGATGTAGTTGTTCACGGACGATTCCCCCCCCACATAAAGGAGGTTTTCCCGGTCGGCCCCTTCCTGGGTGAACCGCGTTTCGCCATCCAGTGAGAGGACGAAGTATTTGCCGGCCGGAATACGGTTTCCAATCCGGATTTTAACCGGGAGCTGGTCCCGGCGGTGATCTTTCCACCATAAAAAGCCGGGTATGTTCTGGAAGAGAAGACCCCAGGTCGCCCCGACGGCGGGATATAAAAACCCCATGTTCAGCCGTACGCCATCGGCGGTGTCGAGGTGGGTTTCATCGGGAAGCCCGCTCACACGGTCCGTGGCCGCCAAGCTGGCTCTGACATAGGAAAGTGAGAGGCCAAAGGATCCTTTTTGAAATCCATGAGCGCCGGCAAATCCGATGGCATCGGCGACAAATTCCATATCACGGGTGATGGAGGGGTTTTCAGGGTGGAGAAAGGACGATTTTCGAATGCGGCCTAAGGGTTCAAAGAAGAGAACTCCCTTGTCTGCTCCGATGACAACATAATTCAATGTTTTCCCTTGTAGAGGATCCAGATCTCGGACTTGACCATCGGTCAGATCGCTCCGGTGATGGGTCTTAAGGGTCGTGTAGACTCCGCTCTGAAGAGGGCTGATTAAAGAAGCAGGATTTTCTGAGCCGGAGGCGTGCGTGGAAATCCCGCCCGCCATGGCACCTCCTCTCCCGAGCGTTTCGGCACTGAGAACACCGCCGTCATAAGCCGTTTCGGGAAGGAAGGTGGAAGGTTTCGCTTGCAACGATGTAAGGAAGAAGAAAGGAATGAGTGCAGAAGGGAAAAGGCGAGACATAGGCTTTACAAACCGCATTAATTTCCCTGGATTAATCCTTGCGAGGGGCTGGATGGTGATGCCTGAAAGCGCTTCTGTATCCGGCCCGCCAGGAAAGAAAGCCGGCCCGCTTCCGTGGCCTGTTTCATGGCGAGAGCCATTTTCACGGGGTCCTGTGCTTCCGCAATGGCTGTGTTCATGAGGAGTCCGTCAATCCCCAATTCCATCGCGACGGTCGCATCCGACGCCGTTCCGACGCCGGCGTCCACAATCACGGGCACCGATGAGATGGTTTCACGAATAAGTCGGATATTAACAGGATTGAGAATTCCAAGGCCGGACCCGATGGGAGCCGCCAAGGGCATGACGGCGGCAGCGCCGGCTTCCACCAGTTTTTGCGCCATGATGGGATCGTCGTTGGTGTAAGGAAGAACGGTGAAACCTTCTTTCACCAAGATTCTTGTGGCGTGTAAAAGAAGTTCGGTGTCGGGAAGAAGGGTGCTGGGGTCACCCAGGATTTCCAATTTAATAAGATCAGTCTCTAGAAGTTCCCGGGCCAGGCGGGCCGTTCGGATGGCGTCTTGAACATTGTAGCAGCCCGCGGTGTTTGGCAAGATCATGACCTGTTTCGGGATGGCGGCTCGAAAAGAGGAATCCGACGTGTCTTGAAGATTCACGCGGCGGATGGCCACGGTCACCATGGAAGTTCCTGAGACCTCGAGGCATCGCCTCATCACCTCCAGCGATTTGTATTTGCCGCTTCCCACGATAAGACGTGAGGACAGCTGAGTTCGGCCGATTTGCAAAATTTCGTCCATCCGTTTAATGTCCAACCCCATCGTTACCCACCTCCCATCATGCGAATGATTTCGAGGCTGTCCCCCTCCTTTAAAATCATTTTGTCCCATTGGGGGCGGCGCACAATCTGTTGATTAAGTTCACAGGCCACCGCGTTGGGGTTTGCTTTTTTCGACAAAAGGAATGATTGAATCGTCATTCCCTCGTCAATGCTTTCTTTTTGACCATTGACTTGGATCGTCATGGTTTTAATCAAAGAGGTCATGAGATAAGTTGAAGATTGTAGAGACGATGATACGTGCCTTTTTGACTCAAGAGTTCCTCGTGGCTTCCTGATTCTTCGATGCGTCCCTCTTCGATGACCACGATGCGGTGAGCTTTCCGGACCGTGGAAAGCCTGTGGGCGATCATCAAAACGGTTCGATGTTCCAGGAGCCTGTCCAGGGCCGCTTGCACGGCCTGTTCCGAGGCGGCATCCAGGGCACTGGTGGCCTCGTCCAAAATAAGAATCGTTGGATTCTTGAGAAGGGACCGCGCGATCGCAATCCGCTGGCGTTCACCGCCGGAGAGCTTGGTTCCGCGTTCCCCGATGAGAGTGTCGTAGCCGCGGGGGAGTTTCATAATAAAATCATGGGCAAAAGCGGCCTTGGCGGCCCGGATGATGGCGTCCTCCGGGGCGTCCGGTTTTCCGTAGGCGATGTTTTCGCGCAGGGTGTCGTTGAAAAGAAATGTCTCTTGCGTCACCACGGCGATCTGCTGCCTCAGACTGGCGATGGTGATGTCTTTTAAGTCGGTTCCGTCGAAGAAAATCTGGCCCGAGGTCGGGTCGTAAAAACGGAGGAGGAGATTGGCGATGGTTGTTTTTCCGGAGCCCGAAGGCCCGACCAACGCCACGATTTCTCCTTTGCTGATGCGAAGGTTGACATCCCGGAGGACCCGCGTGCCGTTGGGATAGGTGAAAGAAACATGGCGGAATTCGATGGTGTTGGCCAGGGTCGACGCATGGATGGCCCCCATTTTCTCAATGACGGTTCCTTTTTGACCGAGGAGGTCAAAGATTCGCTCGGCGGCCGCCAAACCTTGCTGGATGACGATGTTAACCTGGCCGAATTTTTTAATGGGATTGTAAAGGGACATGGCAGCGCCAACAAAAGCCAAAAAGGCTCCCGTGGACCAAACGCCCCTTAAAACATCACGGCCGCCGATGATCAGCATGAAACAGAGAAAGAGGGCCCCGATAAATTCCAGGATGGGGCTGGAGCGCGCTTCAATGCGAACGAGCTTCATAATAATGTTGAAGAAGTTGAGATTTTCGCCGGCGAAATGATCTGTTTCTCTTTTTTCGTTCTGAAATGTTTTAACGATGGGCATGGCCGCGAGAGCTTCGTGAATGGTGTTGTAAATGTCCGCCATTTTGGCCTGGCTTTCCTTGGCGGCCCGCCGGCTTTTTTTGCCGAGCTCCGTTAAAAACCAGGCTGCGATGGGCAGGGCGCCGAAGCAAAGGAGGGCGAACTTTGGGTTCAGGTAAAAGAGAAAACCGACAAGTCCCAGGATGGTTAAGCCGTCCCGAACGACCACGGTGGGTGTTGTGGCCAAAGCCGTCTGCAGGATTGTCACGTCGTTGGTCAGGCGGGAGAGGATCCGGGCGGATGCCTCGTCGTTAAAAAATCCCATCGACAACGTGTAAAGATGTTTGTAGGTATCTTCCCGAACCCGCCGGGCGATGAGCTGTCCGATGTAGGCCGTGAGGTAGGTGTGGGTGTACCAGAAGAGAGATTTTAAGGAAATGAGACTCAAGATGATAACGACACCCGACATGAGGGCCTGGGCGTCTTTTTCGGCCAACGCGTGATCGAAGAGGTACTTAATAAGCCACATGAGGGCTGTGGAGATGCCGGCCACACCGGCCATGCAAACGAGGGCGGTCACAAACCGGCCCCAGAGGGGTTTCAGATAAGGCCAGAGGCGTTTCGCGATCATGCGACTTGCTCCAATATCGTTCGTGCGGCCCGGTCGGTTGCTCCAATGGCTCCCATTCGACCGCGTAATGATAAAAGTTCCTGGCGGAGGGCCCGATAAGATGCCGGGTCTTTCAGCCATTGAAGGAGGGGTGCGGCAATGGCGCGCGGGGTTGCCCCCAGTTGGATTAATTCCGGAACGATTCGTTTTCCCGACAGTAAGTTCGGCATGGCAAGAAAAGGAATTCGGATGAGAAGCCGGGCAACACCGTAGGTCACCCAATTGGTTTTATACATGACCACCATCGGAATTCCCAGAAGCGTGTTTTCCAGGGTTTCCATCCCAGAGGCTGTGATCGCCAAATCCAGCTGGGCGCGCCGCTGGAAATTTTCATCTTGGACGAGCTCAAGGGGAATGTTTTTCCCGTTTTCTGTTCTCAAAATCTTCAGGTAATAGGCCGGTGATACATGGGGTACCGTGAAGAGGATGAAACGGGCTCGAGGATAGGAAGCCGCGACGATCGCGCTGGCCGACGTCATAAGCGGAAGGTGCCGCCGGATCTCCTCCGGGCGGCTTCCGGGCAGGAGGCCAATGAGAGGGGCCGACCCCGGTTCTTTGTGGGTGTCCTGAGAGATTAAAGGCAATCGATCAATGATGGGGTGGCCCACGAATTGAGCCGGAAGCCCACGCTCGTTATAAAAGTCGAGCTCAAAAGGGAAGAGGCATAGAAACAGATCCACATAGGGCCTCAGGTTTTCTGCCCGGTAGGGGCGGCTGGCCCAGAATTGGGGACTGACGTAGTAAAAAACTTTGTGTCCCATCTTCTTGGCGATTTTGGCCACCCGAGAGTTGAACCCGTAAAAATCGACGGGAATGACAACGTCCGGCGGGTTCTTTTTCAATTCGGGGATGAGCACCTCGTTGAGGATTCGGCGAAAATAGAAAATTTGCCGCGGCGTGATGGCGAATCCAAGCGCATGCTGAGAAACGATGTTGACCAGGAAATGATCGCTGACCCTTTTAAGGTTTTCCCCCCCGAGGCCGACCACGGAAAGCCCCGGTTCGAGCTTCTTCATGGATTGGACAAGTTGGGAGGCGATGATGTCCCCGGAAGGATCGCCCGCGACAATAAGCGCTCGTTTCATATCCCGATTTTCTCCAGCTGAGGTGCCATGTGGACGGCGGCCATGTGGCGGCCCTCGTGCAAGGCCATGTTTTTTAAAATTTCCAGCGCCAGTTCCAGCGCGTCGCGGCCGTGTTGGCCGCTGACCAGGGGCGTTTTTCCATTTTTTACACAGTGCACAAAGTGGGCCAGCTCTCGTTCCAAGGCGTCATATTTTTCCAGCCGAGGGCGAATAATCTCAATATCTCGGAGAGAGTTGAAAACAGGTCCCTTTCGTTTGAAAATTTTCAGGCTTCTTTCCGAATAATCCAATGATAGGTAAGCGTCCGGTTGGAAAACGCGGATCTTCCGGTATTTTTTCAGCGTGACACGGCTGGCCGACAGGTCGGCCCGACACCCGCCTTTGAAATAAAGAGTGGCTTTGACAATATCTTCCTTGTCGCTGATGACCTTTCCTCCGACGGCATCCAGCCGGACCACCGGTTCATTGACCATCGAAAGGAGGATGTCCAGGTCGTGGATCATGAGATCGAGGACCACCCCCACATGGGAAACACGCGGATCATAGGGACCCAACCGGCTGACTTCGATGAAGGCTGGGTTTTTGACGTGTTTGGCCATTTCCACAACAGCAGGGTTGAACCGTTCGATGTGACCCACTTGAAGGACGAGACCGTTTCGCTGGGCCAGCTCGATGAGTTCTTCCGATTCCTCGACGGTGACCGTCAGCGGTTTTTCCACGAGGCAGTGGAGGTTGTTTTCCAGGCAAAATTTTGCGACCTGATGATGCGCGGGTGTGGAAACGACAATGGTGACACCGTCACAAGCCCGGGCCAACTCTTCGAGGGAATCAAAAGCGCGGGTGTTGAATTTCTGGGCGATGGCCCACGCCTGCTCGCTGTTGACATCATAAAGTCCTGTGAACTCAGCGTCCTTCATGGTGACAAGATGCTTAACGTGATGCTGCCCGAGGTGCCCCACTCCTATGACGCCCATCTTCATGGCGCTGTCACTCCCATGACGCCGATTTTTTCGCTGTTGGCCCAATCGACGAGTTTTTCCCGATCGAGGATCAAGGTCTTCCCCGCTTCCACCACGAGGACCCCGCCGCCGGCCTCTTGAAATGTTTCAATGGTATTGAGGCCAATGACGGGGACGTCGAAGCGCAGATCCTGCTTCGGTTTCGCCACTTTGATCACCGTGAAGTTTCCTTTGGCCATCTCCCCGGCCCGCTGAATGCAGCGATCCGTTCCCTCCATGCCTTCCACCGCGATGACGGCTTTGTTTTTGACGCAAATCGTTTGGCCAATGTCCAAGCCCGCCATGGACTTGGCGAGTTGGAATCCGAATTGGATGTCGGACCGCTCCGCGGCACTGGGCTTTCGCTTGGTGAGGGGGCCCTCGGGAGCGAGATAATGGGTGAGGTACGTGATGGAGGGGATGAGTTTTAATCCGTCTTTGGCCATCTCTTGTGCCACGGAGCTGAGGATCGTGTCCGCTTTCCGGTCCCGCAGCCTCCAGTAGAGTTTGAGGGCCCGCATGTCGGGGTGGAATTTTTTCAAGTCATGGTACATATTGCTGTGCCGAACGGAACCCGCCATGACGACTTCCTCGACGCCTTCCTTGCGAAGGATGTCAATCCATTTGTTCAGCTGGCCGACAAAGACCCAATAAATCCGGTCCACTGTTTGTTCGAGGGCCGGATCGGCTTCCTCATTGAAAGCGATGGCGACGACACGCCGCCCCTGCCGCCGGGCTTCCTGAGCGACGACAAAAGGAAATCGGCCGTTCCCCGCCAATAAACCCAGGGAACTCATGAAAACACCTCCTCGGTTTCTTCCAGGGGAGTTTTTTCGGCGGGCCGGATGAAGCTGCGTTTGGAGGCTCTAAAAAATTCCCGGAAAAGTGTGATGTGTTCATTATCGATGTTAAGGGTGGGATGCTCGAGCGCTTCTGTTAAGGATAAATTGGAGAGGAAAACCGTGCGGTACGCCTCTTTCAGCAAGAGAAGGGTCTTTTGATTGACGCCGCGGCGTCTGAGCCCGACGACGTTGAAGCCGTGGAGGGTCGCCCGGTCACCTTGGGCGATGCAGAAGGGGGCGACATCCCGGCTAACCATGGCACCCCCCGAACACAGGGCTCCCGTCCCGATCCGCACGAATTGATGGAGCCCGACCATCCCGCTGATAAAACAATAATCGCCGATGATACAGTGGCCGGCCAGCGTGGCTCCGTTGGCGAGAATGACGTTATTCCCGACCTGGCAATCGTGGGCGATATGAGAGGTCGCCATGAAATAGCCGTCCGTGCCGATCGTGGTAATGCCGCGATCAAAGAGGCTGCCCCGGTGGACGGTGACGCCCTCCCGAAAGACGCACCGGGCGCCGACGACCAGCTTTGTTTTTTCGCCTTTGTAACCCAGGTGTTGAGGGGCCAATCCCAAGCTGGCGTGAGGAAAAACCTGACATTCGGGGCCCAGTTCCGTGTGTTCCAAAACAGCGAAGGAGGCAACGCGACACCGGTCCCCGAGGGTCACCTCCGGACCGATGACGGCATAGGGTTCAATGGAAACATCTTTGCCGATCTTGGCTGACGGATGAATGACGGCGGTGGAGTGAATCATAAGGCGTTTCGCTCGGTGATGACGAAGGCGAATTCTCCCTCCGTTACCACACCCCCTTTCACCAGGGCTTTCCCCTTGGCTTTTCCAGCGCGGGAGCCGAGGTGCAGAATCTCAACATGGAATTCCAAGGCATCACCGGGAAGGGCCGGTTTGCGGAATTTGATGTTGTCCATGCTGATGAAATAGGCCAGTTTGTTTTTCATGTTCCCTTGTGAAAAAATGATGGCGCAGGCCGTTTGGGCCATGGCTTCGACGATGAGAACCCCCGGCATGATGGGGTGACCCGGAAAATGTCCCTGAAAAAAAGGTTCCTCCTGGTGGAGTTGTGTGTAACCGATGGCGCGTTTTCCTTCTTCAAGGATATCGACACGGTCGATGAAAAGAAACGGCTCGCGATGAGGGATGGCTTCCTTGATTTCCGTGACGTCCAGATGATGATGAACCGGTTTTGTTTGCATATCAATCATTCTCGTTCTACCTCTTTTTGAAAGGATGAAGGTTGGAAAACAGGCTGGACTTACCCCGCCGCCATGGCGGGGACGTTAGTTCGACCTTCCAAGAGTTTAGAGAGGAATTTGATGTTATGACCGTGCCCGCAGCGCCGTGCCGTGATTTTTCCTCGGAGACGGGCCCCGATCAACATCAGATCCCCCATAAAATCCATAATTTTATGCCGGACGAATTCATCGTCAAACCGGAGCGCTGTCCCGGCGTTGTATATGCCGGAGGGGCCGATCACGATGGCGTTGTCCAGAGAACCGCCCTTGGCCAGCCCGTGTTTTTTTAGTCCCTCGATCTCGTAATCGAAACAAAAGGTGCGGGCGGGGGCAATTTGAGTGGCGTAGTCATCTGTTTCGCTGAAAAGAAGGCGCTGGGACTGGAGTAAGGGGTGGTCGTAGTTGATTTCGCAATCGATTTCAAACCGGTCAGAGGGCTCCGACCGGATGAGAGTTTGATTTGATTCGTATTCGACGGGGGATGTCACCGTGAAATAGTTTCGAGAGGCCCCTTGGGTGCGGATGCCGGCCCCTTGGAGGGCCTTGACGAATTCCACGGCACTTCCGTCCAAAACGGGAGGTTCGTTGTCATCGAGTTCAATAATGAGGTTGTCGAGGCCAAGGCCGTTTAAGGCCGAGAGGAGGTGTTCGATGGTGTAAATGCGGACATCTCCACGGCCGAGCGTTGTACCCCGAACGACATCCACCACAAACTCCAATCGAGCGGGAATGGCCGGCTTCGCCGGCAAATCCGTGCGGATAAAAAGGATTCCCGTTCCAGCCGGGGCCGGTTTAAAGAGGACCTGGCAGGGGCGGCCCGTATGCAGACCAACGCCCTGCACAAGGGCGTCGGTCTCGATGGTTTTTTGGCTATTCGTTTCGTCCACGTTTGCTCACCATGTCTTTTAACTTTTTAATTTCCTTGAAAAGCCCCGGGAGTTTTTTAATCGATGCAATTTGTTTCAGGGTTTCCTGAATGGGTTGAGCCGGAGAGCCAAACATCACGGCTCCGGGCTTGACATCCTCCCGCAATCCCGACTGAGCCCCCACTTGGGCGCCATCGCCAACTCGGAGGTGATCCGCCACACCCACTTGCCCAGCCAGCACAACGCCCTGCCCGATTTTGGCCGACCCGGCAATCCCGACCTGAGCGACCAGGAGGGAATGAGGCCCGATCTCGACGTTGTGGGCAATTTGGACAAGATTATCAATTTTTGTTCCTCGACGGATAATTGTTGCGCCCGTCGTAGCCCTGTCGATGGTGGTGCAGGCCCCAATTTCGACGTCGTCTTCAATAATGACGGTCCCGACATGGGGGATTTTATTGTGTCTGCCGTTGGCGAAGTAAAATCCGTAACCGTCGGACCCAATGACGGCATTGGCATGGATGATGCAACGTTCCCCCACCTGGACCTCTTCCCTTAGGACAACGTGCGGATAAAGGAGGGTGTCTTTGCCCACTTTGGCTCTCCGTCCCACATAGACATGGCCGATAAGCTGAACGCCATCCCCCAGCTCGGCCTCGTCCTCAACAATTGAAAAGGCGCCAATGCCAACGTTATTCCCTATTTTTGATTTTGGCGAGACAACGGTTTGGGGATGAATGCCGTTAATTATGGATCTCTTTTCCTTGGCAATGAGTTCCAAAACCGAAGCAAAAGCGGCGATGGGCTGGGAAACCTCAATGAGGGTTTTGCCGTTGCCCTGCATTCCTGTGGGGACGATAACGGCGGCGGCTTTCGTTGAAGCCAGCAGTTTTTCGTGCTGGATGTCTTTGATAAAGGTGATATCCTGAGGGCCCGCTTCAAGAAGGCCCGCCGCGCCTCGAATGAGGCGTGTGCCGTCTCCCGTCACGTGCCCCTGGACGATCCGGCTGATTTCTTGAACCGTCAATTCCATGGGAATTCCCTTCTCTTTAATAACCCCGGACACGGAGTTGGAGTTTTTCAGTTAAGTCGACTGATGCTGACCCGAAGAGAATGCTGGATTTGTCGACAACCAGCGTGATCTGTTCTTCTTCGGCGAGTTCTCTCAAGGCTTCGTAAATTTTCCCAAGGATGATTTGGCTTTGCCTCCTTTCAAAGGCGGCCAGTTCCTCCACGGCGGCTTTTTTCGTCTCTTCGATTTCGACCTTTTGGGATTCAAGATCATTTTTCATTTTGATGATGTTGTTCGTTTCATCAAGTTCCGGGACCGCCGGGCCGGCGGTGGAGGTGTTTTTTTCGAAATCCTTCAGCGTGGATTCGAGGACGGAGATGCGCTCTTGTAAATTTTGTATAGCCCCTTCTTTGGCCGTCAGGTCCTCTCTCATTTTTTTAAGCTTTTTTGAATAATCTTCTTTGGCGTATTGGGTTTGGGGATAGATCTGAAAAATCCGCTCCATGTCCACATAGCCGATGTTCGCGGCGCCCCCGCTCTTTGTGCTTCCCTCCAATGGAATTTCGATGGCTTTCAGGGGTGTGGAAAGAATGAGACAAATTAAACACATTAGAAACGCGAATTTTAAATATTTCATGGTTTAACCTCCGGATCAGAAGATGTTACCAATCGTGAAGTACGTTTGCATGGCCCGTGAATCTCCCTGCCGCGAAAGATCGGTGTTCCGCGGCGTCAGGGGCCAGGCGAAGTCCAGGCGGATCGGGAAGACCGGCGTCTTGAAGCGCAGGCCAAAACCCCAGCCCGCTTTCATCCGCTCGTCCAAAGCCCCCGTGGTGAGCCGGATATCTTTGGTGTGGAGCCAGCACCCACCCACATCAAGAAAGAAAGCACCCTGAAAAATGGTTCGATTACCCTCTTGTACAAGGGGGAATTTGTATTCCGCGTTGAACAACGTGTATATACGGCCGGGAATTTCGCGAATTTCCGGTAGTCCGTACTTATTGAATTCCACTGTTCGCGGGGTGATGGAGTTATAATCGTAGCCTCGGATGGTGTCCGGACCCCCGAGAAAGAATCGTTCCGACGAAGGGACATCCTGAGAGGGGGCAAATTTGTTGACCCACGACGTTCGGCCGCTTACCGAGAACACGAATTTCCAAAAGGTTGGGAAATACCAGGCCGAGGTGAATTCCGGCTTGAAAAAATTGAAATCCCCTCCCCAGGGGCCGCCGGACAATTCGTAAGAAGCCGTGTTTCGGCCGCCGCGGGAGGCGTCAAAAAAGTTGTCCCGCGTATCCAACGCAACTTCCGAGGTGACGGCGGATTTCAACTGGCGGACCCTGTCCGTTTGAGCCGCTTCCTGTTCGGGAATCCCGAAGGAGGGGAAGAGGTCTTCTTTCACATCTCCATCCACATCGTACACTTCTGTGGTGTGCAATGTGTAGGTGAACAAGAGGCTTAGGTCATCCGCGATTCGGGGCCCCAGCCGAAGCGCGGTACCGGTTCTTTTTTCTCGGTAGGCATTGCGCTGACTGGGGAAGTCCTTCCGGCGCAAGGTGTTAAATAAGTCAACGCCTCCTGTCATCCGATAGCCGAGGAACCAGGGATCGGACCAGCCGATGGTAAAGTTTTGCCGCCGGGCGCCGAATTCGTACGACACATCCATTTTCTGGGCACGCCCGAAGATGTTGGTGTGTTGAACTTGAACGTTGCCCACAAATCGATCGACGCTGGAAAATCCAACGCCGGCGGAGAGGATGCCGGGTTTTCCTTCTTTCACGGTGAAAATGAGATCCGCCAGATCCGGCGAACGGGGTTGCTGGACATCCACTTGCACGTCATCCAGGAAGCCGAGGTTGTAGATTTTTTCGACGGACCGGCGCAGCCGGCTGGCGGAGAAGACGTCTCCCGGTTTCAAGAGAACCTCTCGTTTGATGACGTATCCCTTGGTGTAGGTGTTGCCGTCGACGTAAACCCCGTCCACATAAACCACGGAGCTTTCAGCGATGTCGATATCAAAATCAACGGTACCCCGGCTCATGTCCCGCCGGGGAACGGCGTTCACCTCCGTGCGCAAATACCCTTTGTCCGCGTAGAGAGCCGATATGTTGGAAATGGACTCTTGGAGTTTGTTTTGTTGAAACGTCGCTTTTCGTTTTAGGACGACGGCTTTTCGCAATTCCTTCTCTTTAAAAATGGTGTAGCCGGCCAGTTTAATGGATCCGACGTGATAGAGAGGCCCTTCGTCGATGTGAAAAACGATGCTCGCTTCGTGCTTTTCCGGGTCGATGGAAAGGGTGGGGGTTGAGACCTGCACATCCAGGTGTCCCCTATTTTTGTAAAAATCCTCGATGAGCCCCTTGTCGTTTTCGAGCACCCCGTACTTTAACACTTTCTTCCGCCGCGTTTTGATTTTGCGGAGGATCGATTTTTCCCTGAATTGTTTCATCCCCTCGACATGGAGGAATTTCACCATCACGCGCTCGCCTTCGGTGATGAAGAAGGTAAGAATGAGTTTCTTCCCCTTTGGATCCAACGATGTGTAGTGCTCCACCTGGGCGTTGGCGTAGCCTTCCTCCCGGTAGTATTCCAGAATGGAGCGTTCGTCCAGTGACGCTTTGACGCGGTCAAAAGGCTGGCCTTCTTCGGACTTGACCTTTTCCTGAAAGGCGCTGGCTTTGATTTTCCGGTTTCCCTTGGTGTCAATCCTCTTGACAATCGGACGTTCAATGACGCGGAAGGTCACCCGGCTTAAACGATGTCCCTTGGCGTCTTTTTTTTCCATGTCACTGACCTCGACCGCGACATCATCAAAATAGCCCGTTTCGAAAAGGGCTTTGACATCGTCGTTGAGCCGCTTTTCATCAAGCCCATGCTGCCGGCGGGTTTTAATCTTGCGCTCCAGCGCTTTGGATTTGTTCAGTGTGTTGCCGGTAAATTGGATGTCTCCCACCCAAGAGGTTTTTTCCGCCACCGGATTTTTTGCTTCCGCCCGAATTCTCGGGGCCATTCCCGCGCAGAAAAATAGGAGAACCAACCACAGGCGTATTTTATAGGTGTCGATCATGGTGTCTCAAAAATGATTGGCGTTCCTCGTCTTTTAGCGAAGATTTAAGGGAAAGACAATTACATTATTCCCTTTCGTTGGGGGTGGGTGTGGGTGTTTTCTTTTTTTTGGGGAGGCCGAATCGCCACCGGTTTTCCAGGTAAGCCCGTTTTTCTGGAGGCCGACCGGCGGTGTTTTGTGTTTCGAGTTCCGTCGTGGCTCGGACAAAAAGGTTGTGGTGAAGCCGGTACGCCAGTTCCACTTCGTGCCGAAAGTCCAGCTGATTTTCAAACTCGTCGACCTTGACGCTGTAATCGGCGAAAAGGCGGCCCGTCAGTTCTTTACCGAATTTGACCCTGGCTCCTTTCATATATTTGATGACTTGATTTTGGGTGGCGTTGGTGGCGGTTGCGGTTTTGTCCCCCGGCGTAGCGGGAGATTCAATCGCGGGGGTGGTGGTGTCTTGATAGGTGATGCGAATGAAATCAACCAATCCCGTCCGCCGGGCAATGGCGCGGGCCAGGGGCGAGGCGAGACTGGAATCCAAAAGCTGGACCAGGCTGGCCCGGAGCATGAGGTCCGTTTCCGTCGTTCCGTCAGCGGTCTTCGGAGCACCGGTCGGTTTGGGCATGAGGGGATTGACGGCTGTTGCCTCGGTCACGGGAATCCCCAACGCCAATTGGAGGGCTTTTTGAGACGGAAGACCGGGATTGTTTTTTGAGACAAACCGCGGTTGGATTTCCCCGAGGAGGGCCCGATCGACGATCATCATAACGGTATCGCTGTTTTGGTCCCCCAGCGCGTCGGTGTAGTGCACTTCTTTTTCTGTGTTGGCTTTCAAGTAGACATAGGTTTGGCTTTTTTCGTTGGGGTCAAAGGGATTGGTTTGGGTGACGACCTCGAGGATCGCCTCTTTGATCTCAAATTCGTTGCCGGAATAAACGATCGACCCTTTGTCGGAGATAATGCGGCCGTTGACAAAAATGTCCGACGTTGGGCCCGACAGATGAAGGGACCCTGCAATCTTGGCGTCCACCAGCTCGTTTTGGTACCACGTCTTTTTCCCGGCGCTGATGACGACGTCCCATCGGAGGTCTTTGCGCAGATCCCGGAGATAAGAAAGTGATCCCAGTGAGAGCGCGCTCTCGTCCGAGGAGCCGGGGATGGGCGGGTAGGTGAAGATCGTATTTTCCAAGCGGATGTTTCCGGCCAAAAGGGGTGCGCTGGCCGGGCCTTTTAAGGTCAGGTGAATTTTGGGTTCTCCCTGGGAAAGACCGGCGAGTTTTTTCCTTAAGATCTGAAATCGGCCCAAAAACGGACCCGTCGGGATCGATAGTTCCGGGGCATTAATGGCGATTCCGTCCTCCTCCGGCGTATCAAGAGTAAGGTCGTAGGACGCCGGCTGAAACCGGTCGAGGGCAATGTGTCCGTCCAGCTTGACCCTCCCGTTTCCCACAACCGCTTTGGCTCCATCGATGAGGATTTTATTTTGGTCAAAGCGGAGCCGAAGTTCCCCTTTCGAGAGGTGCGGTAAATACGCCGTGGATTTAAATTGAACGTTCTCCGCATTAAAATAACCCTCCAGGGAAGGGGTCCCCGCCTGATTTTTCATGTGGAATCGGCCTTCGAAGGAGCCGCGGGCTTTGGTGCAGGAGGGCCACACGTCCTTTAATAAAGCCATGTTCCCCTTGACCACCTCGATCTCAATCGTCGGAGGGTTGGCGGATTCTTCTTGGGACAGGTCCGGAAGGCGCATCTGCCCGTAGAGTTGATATCCTTTTCTTTTTTGAGCATTAATGTTTTTGACCTGTAAGACATCGTCTTCGTACGTGAGGTCGCAGGTGGCCAGATCCAAAGGGAGGGCCCCGATTTTCCCGTTCATCCATGTCAAGCGGCTTTTAATGCGGGGATCGTCGAATGATCCTTTTCCCTCCAGCTCGATGTTGATGCGGCCTTCGATGGGAACAGTCGTGTCAAAGAGGCCGCGAATGATGTCGGCTTCGATGTCGTTGGTGCGCAGGATGAACCCCCATTTTTCTTTTCCGACGTCCCCGTCGAGAAAGAATTTTTCCTTGCCGTCCTCCACCAACTGCAACCGTTTCACTTGGAGGGCGGGATATTCTTTGTAGACAAGAAGTCCGGAGAGCTGTTGGCCCGATCCAATAATGGGAGTGAACCGAAGTTGATCCTCTTCAAATATAAGTCGCGTGACATTGCCCTGCAAAACGAACTGGTTGACCCATAAGGACCGAGCGAAGATGTCCAGGGCGAAAGGCGAGGTGTCCGCCATGGATCCGGGCTGAGAACTTTCCCAGGATCCGGTCATTTCGACCCCGCCAAAGAGTGTCAAAACCCCCAATTTCAAGTTCCGGCTATCAAGCAAAAGGCGCAATTTTCCGGAATCGTCTCGATTGAGAAAGATGTGGCTCCCGTGGCGGGCAATGACATACCCGTCCCCGCTCGTCACCCGGATGCCAGAAAGGTCAATATCATTCCCGACCGTCTCGACACGGCCGGCCAGCTTCCCTTTGGCGGTGAAAGGCCCAATGCCGTCGTGCTCACCCGCAAAAGTGATGTCCATCGTTTTTTTGCCGGAGAGGTATTTCACGAGAAACGTCGCATCCATTCGGCCGTCCCAATACAAGGGCCAGTCCATGATGTTTAAAACACTTTGTAGGTTCAATTGAGTCCCCGCCCCGTGAAACAGGATGGGCAGCTCTTCCGTGAGGGTCACGGTGCCGCTGGAAATAAGGGTTCCCCCCTTTTCTAGAGTGGTTTTAGCTGACGTCAGCATGATGAGTGGAGGCGTGACGGTCAGAAACAATTGAGTGCTGAAGTTTTCATTTCGGAAGGTGACCCGCGAGGCATTCATCTTGACACGGATCACAGGGGACTCCAGAGAGCCGGAAATCGTGGCGGCGATGTCGCAAAGGCCCTTGGGGTTTTCGCTGAGGTTTATCGACGAAAAGAAACCGGACCAGATTTTTTCAATGTCGATGGATTTGGCTTCTCCCTTTCCTTGAATTTCCCGGTTCGAAAGATTCAAATTTAAATTCCCCTGGATCACCGGAAGGGCTTCCCAATTCAAGGCCAGCCGTTGGCCCTCCTTTCGGTAGGTCAATTGAAAACGATCAATGGGAATCTCATTGATCCAGAGGGCCTGGGACGTCAGAGAGCCGGAAATATTCTTTTCTTTCAAGGACACCTGTCCTTGTGTCTGAATCTCGCCGTCGATGGAGAGCGGATCGGCTCCGAACTTTTGCATCTGCCCTTGGAGATCGTAGAGCCAGTGCTCGTCTTTTTTATGAAGCGTTCCAGCGGCCCGCAAAAGCTTCTCCCCCTGAAGCCATTCCATGTTGTTCAATTCGACATGGGTGTTGTTGAGGGAGGCGTTGGCACTCCACCGATCGAAGCCCGTGCGATCCCACTGGCCGTCTGTCCAGGTGAACGACGACCGCGCCAGCACGTGGGAGCCTTGACTTTCGATGTTTAGGTGGCCGTCGATGTGACCCTTGGTGGGCGCGGTCGACTTGAAGATATCGAAGAGGAGTCGCGGGTCGGCTTTTTTGCATTGAACGGACCCTTCCCACATCGGATGGCCCTCGCCTTTTTTATAGCGGAGGGCTCCTTGATAACCGTTATCAGTCTCAATATCGGTGAGGCGGAGCCCCCCCTTTTTCCACTCCAGGCGGGCTCCGCCGGACCAGAGAGCGCCTCCGGAGGCGAGCCGGACACGGTTGAGCCGGGTGGACAGGTCCCCTTCGGGCGAACCGAAGGCGCCATGGATGGCGCCTTCGAGATCGATGGACCCCTGAATGGAGGGATATATTTTCAGTAATGGCGGAGTCCAGTCCATCGGGATGTTTTCCGCGTGGACGTTCAAATTGAGGCGACCCATTGCGGTGTTGATATCGCCGGCCAAAAGAAGGCCCGAACCAAGATCGGTAGAGAGGCGGGCTTCTTCAATCAGGATTTTATCGGGTTTGCGGGAGGCTCTTATAACCAGGGTCTTGTTCAACGTTTCCAGCACAATGTTGTCTTTCACGGAGGTGATAAAACCGCGGAGGGTGTCCGTGGCCACCGTGTCCCCCCATTGAAAATGTTTAAGGGAAAAGGTGCCGTTAATGGAGGGGAATGTCACGTCGGTTCCAAGATTAAATTGCGCCTGTAATGATCCCTTTAATTTGTCCCAACCGTAGAGGGACGCCCACGATTCAAGTCGGATCCCGCGCAGATCGATGTCGTGGATCCTGAATCCTTCTTTTGTGGAGCCTTTCATGCGGACTTGGCCATCGGCAAAGTTCGATTCAATCAAAAGGTGCTGATTCTCAAGAGCGATGTTGCCTTGCCAAGAGGGCAGTCGCGTGCGGCCAAAGGCGGGGTTGGCGTTAAATTCACCCAAGAGCGTCGGATTGTGGAGAGGGCCGGTCATATTCCCGGAGCCAGAGAGGGAGCCTCCCAAGGGGAGCGGCATCATGGGGAGCAGGTGTTCAAGATGAGAAAATGGCCATTGGTTGGCCTCGAGGTGCAAATTCAGAACGGGGTTTCTAAAAGGATCCGTGACGTTCCCCCTTAAAACAAGATGATGATCCAGCCGGGCGAATGGAATGGAAAGGAGGGTCGGTGAAAGTTGCGCCTGAAAAGCCAGGGGAATCAAGGCCCCGTCTTTTTTCCATTGCAAGCGTTTCCCCTCTGCCGTCATTGTCCAACGGATTTGAGAGGAGGAATCCGGCGGCCAAGAACCCTCGGCCGAGAGATCAATGTTGACGTTCCCATTGATTTCTCCGACGGCCGGAAGATTCCATTTTCCGTACGAAAGCGCCGATGCGATATCAACATTGTTCGACGCAACATTGGCTTTCCAGGTTCCCTTTCTTCGGGTTGATAAAAAGAAGGAGGTCGAGATCGGACCGAGACCCTTTATTGTGCCTATTCCGAGACCCGTTATTTGAGTTGGAAGGAGGGCCACGGAAGCCGAAACATTATTAATTTGATGGAGTTCAGCCTCTCGATGGATATAAAGGTGTCCCCCCTTAATTTCACCCGAGAAAGCATAGGGGTAGAGAAAAAGACCCCGTCTTTCTTTTTTCTCCTTTCTTGGAATTTCGGAGGGAAGAAATATATGAAGGGACGGCCGCCAAAGAACGCCGGTGATGATTTTATGCTGGGTGCCGGGGAAGAGGAGAAACCAGGGACGCATCGAGACGATCAGCGTTTGAATTGTGCCTTCAAAAGCGGCGCCTGGGCGATCGGCTTTTGATTTCAGGTGAATGTTATCAATGCGGATCGAATTGAACGACTGAAAGCGGGTTTTTTCCACGGAGATCTGAATGGGCAGAAGCGCCTGGCCTTTCTTTTGAAGCCAGTCGCGCCCATAAAGATGAAGCCACACGCTGCCGCCCGTAAAAAAGACAAAAAGAACCAAGACCGTCAGAAGCAGCAATGCCTTGAAGGACTTTTTAACAAGCCGCATAAAGTGAGAGAGGGTTTTGGCCCCCGGCGACGTCTCGGCCAAAACCCTCTGAATACGTCGTTAGTACAAGCGTCGAATTAGCTGCTGCGAACGGGCTTTTTATGAGGTGTTGGACTGAAGACAAGCTTTTTCCCGTCCGGATCAAAGTCCACAAACACCTTACCTCCCATGGTAAGCCGTTTTGCCAAGATTTCTTCCGCCATCGGGTCTTCCAGCTCCCGCTGGATCATGCGTAAAAGCGGCCGCGCTCCGAAGTTGGGATCGAATCCTTTGTCGACCAGATAATTTTTGGCTTCGTCCGTCAAGTCGGGGGCAATGTCTTGGCTCTTGAGCTTGATCGCCACCCGTGCCAGGATGAGGTCCAGGATTTGACGGGCGTGGTCCCGCGTCAGCGGATGGAAGACGATGACGCTGTCAATCCGGTTTAGAAATTCAGGGTTGAAGCTGCGGCGCAGCTCCTCCATCACGGTTTCTTTCATCGATTCGTAGTTCCTCTCGGTGTCGTCTTTGGCGGCGAACCCTAAGGCTTTGCCTTTGCTGATCAGACGCGCCCCGACGTTCGAGGTCATAATGATGACCGTGTTTTTGAAGTTGACCTTGTGGCCGAGGTTGTCAGTCAGCTGTCCGTCATCCATGATCTGGAGCAAAATGTTGAAGGTGTCCGGATGCGCCTTCTCGATTTCGTCCAGAAGCACAACCGAGTAGGGTTTGCGCCGCACGGCTTCGGTCAACTGCCCCCCTTCCTCGTAGCCCACGTAGCCGGGCGGGGCCCCGATGAGCCGCGACACGGCGAATTTTTCCATAAATTCCGACATGTCGATTCGAATAAGCGCTTCTTCGTTGCCGAAGAGAAATTCGGCGAGAGCCCGCGCCAGCTCCGTTTTTCCAACGCCGGTGGGGCCGAGAAAGATAAAACTGCCAACGGGTTTCTTGGGATCTTTCAGGCCTGTCCGGGAGCGGCGGATGGCCAGGGAGATGGTCCGGATCGCCTCGTCCTGGCCGATGATCCGCTTGTGCAATTCTTCTTCCATGTGGAGAAGTTTGTCGGACTCTTTCTCTGTTAACTTGTTGAGGGGGATCCCCGTCCACATGGCGACGACCGTCGCGATTTCTTCGTCCCCGATGGTGGGGACCGTTTCCTCGCGGCTGGTCCGCCATTTCTTTTTTGTTTCCTCAAGGGCCTTCCGCATTTCTTTTTCCTGGTCCCTGAGGCGGGCGGCTTTTTCGTACTCCTGGGAGGCGATAGCGGAATCCTTTTCCTTGGTGAGGGTTTCCAGCTCGGCCTCTTTGTCCTTGATGTGTTTCGGCAGGGCCGTTATTTGCAGGCGGGCCCGGCTGCCGGCCTCGTCAATGAGGTCGATGGCTTTATCGGGCAGGAACCGGTCGGAGATGTATCGCTCCGACAGCTCGGCGGCCGACTTCAAGGCCTCTTCGTTATACTTGACCTTGTGATGCGCTTCGTATTTTTCCCGCAGGCCCCGGAGGATTTCAATCGTCTCGTCGACGCTGGGGGGTTCGATATAAATCGGTTGGAACCGGCGCTCCAGAGCCGCGTCGTGTTCGATGTGGCGCCGGTAATCATCCAGGGTGGTGGCCCCGATGCATTGGAGTTCGCCCCGGGCGAGGGCTGGTTTCAACATATTGGAAGCGTCAATGGCCCCTTCGGCCGCCCCGGCGCCGATGACGGTGTGAAGCTCGTCGATGAAAAGAATGATCTGGTTTTTCGCCCGGCGGATTTCTTCCATGATGTTTTTCAGGCGTTGTTCGAATTCGCCGCGATACTTGGTTCCCGCGACCACGGCCGCCAGGTCAAGCGTCATGACGCGTTTTCCCTGGAGGATTTCCGGGATGTCGCCGGAGGCGATTTTCTCGGCGAGGCCTTCGACGATGGCGGTTTTCCCCACACCCGGGTCGCCGATGAGGACCGGGTTGTTTTTTGTCCGGCGGGAGAGAATCTGGATGAGGCGCTCAATTTCCTCGTGCCGGCCAATGACGGGATCAATCTTCTTGTCGCGCGCCAAAATCGTCAAATCGCGCCCGAATTCATCCAGGGTCGGTGTCTTGGATTTGGGTTTGGTGGTGGTTTGCTGCTGTTGGGCTTGGGGCGGTCCTTCCCCGAGAAGAGAAATCACCTCTTCGCGAACGACATCGAGCCGGACCCCCAGATTTTCAAGAACGCGGGCGGCCACCCCTTCTTCTTCACGGATGAGCCCCAGAAGCAGGTGCTCGGTGCCGACGTAGTTGTGGCCCATGTTTTGGGCTTCTTCCACCGCCAACTCCAAGACCTTCTTGGCTCGGGGCGTGAAGGGAATTTCCCCGAGAAGCATCACGTTGTCGCCGGTGCCGACGATCTTTTCGATTTCGCCGCGGACTTTGCGCAAATCCACACCGAGGTTGGCGAGCACCTGGGCCGCCACGCCTTCCCCGAGCGCGATAAGCCCCAAAAGCAAGTGCTCCGTCCCCACGTAATCGTGGTTGAGGCGCTTGGCTTCTTCCTGGGCGATAAGAATCACCCGCTGGGCTCGTTCGGTGAATCGGTTGGACATGTAAAAACCTCCTGTTAAAGTGATGGGTCGACGATAACCCGCTTTCTGATATAAATGATAACTTTTTCTTTGTCCGCGGTCATCTATTAGTTTAGTTTCTGCCGCAGGGTGGCCGCCCGCAAAACATCGTCGGAAACCTCGGTGCCGGAGGGCTTTTGGCGGACCAATAAATGCGCCGGTTGGATCAAAAAGTAGGCGTTTGTGATCGTGGTTAAATCCGCCTTGACCTGGACTCCCAGGAGAATCCCCAGCCGTACCATCGAGAGATGATACATCGCTTCGTTGAAGTTCAACACGCGGGCGGATTGCAAAGTTCCAAGAGAGCGGAAGATGCGGTCTTCGATCCGGACACGATTGTCCCCTTTCAAAATCACTTCCTGCTCGTCCTTTTCGAGGGCGCTTAAGGTCTTCACTGTTTTTTCGACGTGGCTCAAGAGGGCCGTTTCGGAACGGCCGAGGGTGTTGGCATTGGAGATTTGAAAGAGGTCCCCGAGGGAGCTCGTCCCTTCCCCATAGAAACCCCTCGCCACCAGATTCGCCCGTTCCAAGCCTCGCATGACTTGCTGGACGCGGCCCGTGGAGGCGAGGGCGGGCAGGTGCATGAGGCACGAGGCCCGAATCGCCGTGCCCATGTTGGTGGGGCAGGCCGTGATAAATCCGAATTCCGGATCGTAGGCCATGGGAAGGACCTTCTTCATTTCATCATCCAATTCATTTAAGGATGTCCAGCCCTCATCCAGTGCAAGGCCCGGTGAAAAACAGGCGGCCCGGATGTGGTCTTCCTCATTGATCATGATGGCCAGCCGCTCCCCGGAGGAGACAACCAAGCCCTTTTCCCCCTGTTGATTGGCGTGTTGATAGGAGATCAATTGCCGTTCCATCAGGAAGCTGCGCTGAAGCGAATTAAGTTCATCCAGGCGGAGCCCTGTGCTCGCGTGGAGGGATCCCAGTTTCATCAAGGTGGGAAGAATCAGGTTGAGAATTTGCCGTTGAGATTGAACGGGGGCGTTGTGAGGGAATGGAAAACCCGTGAGGTTCCGGGCGACGCGCACGCGCGAGGAGATGACCGTCCCTGCGAGATCATTGCCCGGAGAGGCAATCCAACTGGCGGGGGCTGTCGCCCAGGCGGAAAAATCGATGGCCATGATTTACTCTTTCTTTTCCAATTCGCGGATTTTGTCGCGCAGTTTGGCGGCTTCTTCGTAGCGTTCGTCTTTCACGGCCTTTTCGAGCCGGGCTTTCAATAGGGAAAGGGCCTCATCGGGTTCTTCCCGGGGTTCCTTTGATTTTGGTTTTGGGATGGCGGCCAGGGGAGTCCCCTTTTTTCCTTTGTGAAGAGTGGTGCCGTGGATTCGTTTCAAGATGTTTCGGGCTTCCTCCCGGAAGGTCATGTAGCATTCGGGGCAGCCCATTTTTCCGAACCGTTGGAATTGGCGCAGCGTCCACCGGCATTGGGGGCAGGCGCGGGGTGAGACCAGGGTTTCCTTCTTGGACCATTGAGAGAGAATGTTCATGAGGTCCGCCAGAATCGGGGAGAGGGAAGGGAAACTAAAAAAAGGCCCTGCAAAATGGCCGAGCGTGGTGTCGATGAGGTTGAGCGTCAGGCCGGAGTTCTGGGCGCAGGTCTCGCAGAGGTCGACTTTGACAGGTTTGCCGTTAATGATCCCGCTGAAGTGGACGTTCGCGGTTTTTTTCTTGCAGTTGGAGCATATCATCTCGTTGCGAAAGCGGCTTCCTTGATTTCGGATTGAACCAGGTCCCGGAAAAGATGGATGAGTTCGAGGGTGATGGGCCCCGGCTTTCCCGTGCCGATGGCCCGGTTGTCGATTTTTGTCACCGGAATGATCTCGGCGGCAGTGCCGGTGAAAAAGACCTCATCCGCCAGAATCATTTCATCCGCGGTAAAAAGGATTTCCTTGATCCGGTATTTGGTTTTGTTTTTGACGATATCGATGACGGCGGCCCGGGTGATGCCCTCCAGGATGCCGGCCGAGGTGGGCGGGGTGACGATCGTGTCCCCTTTCACGAAAAACACGTTATCGCCGGAACATTCCGCGACATAGCCGTCGTTGTTGAGCATGATGCCTTCCGGGACGTTTTTCTCATTGGCTTCAATTTTGGCCAATATGCTGTTTAAATAGTTGAGAGATTTGATGGACGGATCCACGGCCGAGGTGAGGTTGCGCCGGGTGTTGACAAAAACCGCCTCGAGCCCCTCTCTATAACACTTTTCCGGGAAAAGGGCGATTTGGCCCGCGATGAGGATGACCGACGGCGTCCCGCAGGCACGGGGGTCAAGCCCCAGGTCGCCGATCCCGCGGGTGACAATGAGCCGGATGTAGGCGTTTTTCAAGTTGTTGAGCCCGAGGGATTCCTTCGCTATTTTTTCCAGTTCCGCTTTTGTTTTAGGTAGGGTGAGCCCGATTTTACTGGCGGAGCGGAACAGGCGATCCAAATGTTCGCTCAGACGGAAAATATGGCCGTCGTAGGCCCTAATGCCTTCGAAGATGCCGTCGCCATAGAGCAAGGCATGGTCAAAAACGGAAATTTTGGCTTCTTCGGGGAAAACCCAATTTCCATCGATGAAGATTTTTGATTTCGGCATAGTTATTGGAATTGTCCGTCTGATAGATGATAGGACATGCGGGTTCGTTTCGCCAGCGCTTCGTTATGGGTGACGAGAATGACCGCCGTCTCATATTGGGACATTTCGGCCCAAAGAAGATCCATCATCTCGGCCGCGTGTTGTTTGTCCAGATTGCCGGTCGGTTCATCGCAAAGGAGGAGCTTGGGGTGGCGGATGAGAGCCCGGGCGAGAGCTGTTCTTTGTTGTTCCCCGCCGGAGAGCTGGCTGGGCAGGTGATGGAGACGTGGTGTCAAACCCAACCGGTCGAGAATCCTTTTTGCTTCTTGAGTGGCGGATTCCAGCTCATCACCGGCAAGCCGCGGTGGGAGAAGGACGTTTTCGAGTACATTGAAGTCAGGCAGGAGATAGTGGAACTGGAAGAGAAAACCGATGGTATTGAGACGCTCTCGCGCCCGCTCCGATTCGGGCAAGGTATGGCCAGCATGACCGTTAATCCAGACTTCGCCTCCCGATGGTTTTTCCATGAGACCGGCAATGTGAAGGAGGGTCGACTTTCCCGCGCCCGAGGGCCCCACTATGGCGATGGATGTGCCCTTCTCCAATGTGAGATCGACCTGGCGCAGGACGACGAGATCGCCGAAGCTTTTGGATATATTTTTCAGTTCAAGTATCGGTGTCACGGTCTTTTCCTCATTTATCCGTAACGAATGGCTTCGATGGGATCGACTTCCGTTGATTTATGAGACGGATAGAGGGTGGCGAAAAAGACAATGGCCACCGCCGCGAGCACAACCGAGAGAACATCGGTAAATGCAATCCGGACCGGCAACTTATCGATGTAGTAGACATCAGCAGGCAGCCGGATCCATTGGGTCTTGGCGAGAATGAGGGAGATGGCGACCCCAAGCCCGGTTCCGACCGCCGTACCGATAAATCCCATGATGAGCCCGTTGAGAAGGAATATCCGCCGGATCGTGCCGGCGGTGGCTCCCATGGCTCTTAGGATGCCGATTTCCCGCACCTTTTGGGCAATAATAAGAAGAAGGTTACTCACGATCATGAAGGCGGACACAAGGGTGATGAGCGTGAGGATGATAAACATAACGGTTTTTTCCAGCTTCAAGGCTGAAAATAAATTCCGGTTCAAAGACAGCCAGGAACGCACCCAGTAGGCCCCCGCGAATTCAGTTTGGAGTTCCCTCGCCATGCGATCGGCTTCTTCCGGGTTTTGAATTCGGATGCCGACGCCGGTCACCGACTTTTTCATATCGAACACGCTCTGGGCGCTGGCGAGGTCGACGTAAGCCAGACTTGAATCATAGTCATAAAGTCCGGTTTGAACGATACCGCTGACGATAAATAGGTGCGCCCGGGGAATTGTCAGCGCGGTCAGGCCGAGGGATCCCGGCGTCATTGCCCAGATGGTGTCGCCCTTCCGCGCCCCCAGGTTGCGCGCCAGTTCCTGGCCAAGAATGATTCTCGGCTTTTCGTTGTTGGTCCGATCGATGTCCAGATCCGACCACTGGCCGGACATGAGTTTGTCATTGATGGCGGCGACCTTCTGTTCTCCGACGGGGTCAATGCCCTTGATGACGGCGCCGGAGGATTGGGACCCCCGTCCCATGAGGACTTGCCCATTGATGAAAGGCGACCAGGCAAGGATTCCTTTTCGGTCACTGAGGAGTTTGTTGAGCGTTTCACGGGTGTGGTCCAGGCCTCCGATGGGCGAGGTGATAATAACATGGGGCTGGACGCCGAGGATTTTCTGCTGGATATCTTCCCGAAAGCCGGTCATGACGGCTAGGGTGATGATGAGGGCGGCCACCCCAAGCGCAACGCTTCCAGTGGAGATCCAACTAATGAGCCAGCCCCAGGTTCCGTGACCCCGATTGGTGAGGTATCGGCGTGCGATGTAAAGCTCAGCCGGCATTTTCAGCCGTTGGGGCCCAATGGTTTAAGAAGCGGGAAGAGAATAACCTCGCGGATGGAATCGGTGCCGGTCAAAACCATGGTCAGGCGGTCAACACCGATGCCAAGCCCCCCGGCGGGCGGCATCCCATACTCCAGGGCCTGGATGAATTCATGGTCCACCGGCATGGCCTCCTCGTCGCCCGATTGGCGTTTCTTCATTTCGTCGCCGAGTTTTTTGCTCTGTTCGTCAGGGTCATTCTGCTCGGTGTAGGCGTTGGCGACTTCTTCTTTCGCGAGAAAGAGTTCGAACCGGTCGGCCAGAAGCGGCTCCTCCGGCCTGGTTTTGGCGAGAGGCGAAAAGGACGCCGGATAATCAAGCGCAAAAGTCGGCTGCTTGAGGTGGATGAGGATCCGTTCATCCAAAAGGCGTTCGAAGCATTTTCGGTCGGTAATTTCCTTCGCAAAGCTTAAATCCGCCGTGGCCGCCGCTTCTTTCCAACTCCCCTCCCCGCAGATTTTCAGATAGTCCAGTTGGAGGTGCTTTTTGAAAAGATCTTTGAGGGAGAGACGGGCGAAGGGCTTTTGCAGGTCGCACACCTCGCCCCGGTATTCGGTTTGGGTGAGGCCCAAGGTTTTGGCTGCGTTTTTAATGAGTTTTTCGGTGAGATCCATCATGTCGTCCACGTTGCCGTAGGCTTGGTAGGCTTCGAGGATGGTGAATTCCGGATTGTGCCGGGTGTCGATGCCTTCGTTCCGGAAGGCGCGGCCGATTTCATAGACCTTTTCCAAGCCCCCCACCAAAAGCCGTTTCAGATAGAGTTCCGGCGCCACCCGCAAGTAGAGGTCGATGTTGAGAGCTTCGTGATGGGTGATGAAAGGTTTGGCCAGGGCGCCGCCGGGGATGGCCTGCATGAGGGGTGTCTCGACTTCGACAAATCCCATTTCATCCAACGTTTGGCGCATCGACTGGATGATTTTGGAGCGGGCCAGGAAGCGGTCCCGGCTCATCGGGTTGGTGGCCAAATCCAGTTCCCGTTGGCGCGATCTAATTTCGATGTCCGTCAAGCCGTGAAACTTTTCCGGCCACGGCCGGAGGGATTTGGCGAGAATCTCGAATTCTTTCAACTGGAGCGAGAGTTCACCTGTTTGCGTGCGACAGACAGTTCCCGAAACGCCGATGATGTCGCCGATGTCCACCTCTTTCGAGAACTCTTTGAATTTTTCCTCTCCCAAATCCTGTTTGGAGATTTTCAGCTGGAGTTTACCGGAGCGGTCGTGAATGTGGGCGAAACAGAGCTTGCCCAAATCCCGCCGCGTCAGGAGGCGACCGGCCAGGGAAACGAGGGTGTCCAAGCCGGGCGGAGTTCCGTGAACGTCGCTTGGGATCTTGGGGCCGAATTCCTTGTGGATGTCGGCCAAGGTGTGGGTGCGCGGGTAACGGCGGCCGAAGGCACGTTTTCCTTGCTGCAAAAGGTCGTTTTTCTTTTTTCGCCTTTCCTGAAGCAGTTGAGCGAGGCCGGTTGACTTATCCGCTGACGAAGAGGTTGGCTCTTGGCTCATAGATTGCGGGGACCGAAGGAAAAAATTTTTCGAGACAGGGGGATCGCCGTTATAATTTATTCCGCAGCGCTTCCTGAATTTTCGCTCGAAGCGTCTTGGGGTCAAAGGGTTTTTCAATGTAGGCGGTGACATTCGCCGACATAGCGAAGATGTCTCTCAGGTGGCCTTTCGCCGTAAGAATAATAATGGGGATTCCCTTGGTGGCCGGGTCCTCGAGGAGCCGCGTTTGCACCGTGTAGCCGTCCAGTTCCGGCATCATGACGTCCAAAAGAATCAAATCCGGCTTCTCTTTGGGAACGACGTCCAGGGCCTCCTTCCCATTTTGGGCGTTGACAACGGTGTAGCCGTCTTTTTGAAGCAAAAAGGTCAGAAGCTCCACCACATCTTTTTCATCGTCGACAACGAGAATTTTCGCCACGAAAAACCTCCTCTGATTTAAGGGCGGATACTAGCATCTTTTTTGGTGGTCTTCCAATCCAGGTACGCTTTTATAAAGGCGTCGATCTCGCCGTCCATCACCGCCTGAACGTTCCCCGTTTCAACATTTGTGCGCAAATCTTTGACGAGCTGATACGGCATGAAGACATAGGAGCGGATTTGGTTTCCCCAGGCGATCTGCCCTTTCTCATCGTAGTGCTTCTCCAGGGCCGCGCGCTGTTTTTCCATTTCCAAATCGTAGAGACGGGCCTTTAAAATTTTCAGGGCCAGGGCGCGGTTTTTCAATTGCGAGCGTTCTTTTTGGCAGGCGACGACGACGCCGGTCGGTATGTGCGTGAGGCGAACGGCGGACTCTGTTTTATTGACGTATTGGCCGCCGGCGCCGGAGGAACGGTAGGTGTCGACACGCAAATCGGACTCTTTGATCTCGATGTTGATCTCATCTTCCACTTCGGGGATGATGTCGCAGGAAGCGAAAGAGGTGTGCCGCCTCGCGTTTGCGTCAAAAGGAGAAATGCGCACCAGCCGGTGGACGCCGATTTCCGCCTGCAGGAGCCCGTAAGCGTAGGGGCCGCGGACCATGGCCGTCACGTTACGGAAGCCGGCGCCGTCTCCTTCGAGGAGATCCGTCACCTCAAATTCAAACCCTTTTTTCTCCACCCAGCGCATGTACAAACGAAGGAGCATCTCAACCCAATCGCAGGCCTCCGTTCCTCCCGCCCCTGCGTGGAGGGACAAGATGGCATTCGATTTGTCGTGCGGCCCGGAAAGAAGGGCCCTCAATTCCAGGCCTTGGAGCTTGGAAGCGAGCGCCTCGGCTCCTTTGGCCACGTCCTTTTCTTCTTCGAGGTCGTTGGCTTCCTCCGCCAGATCGAGGTGGGCGTTTAAATCCTGGTGGGTTTGTTGAAGTTCGTTCCAGGTTTGGATGGCTTCTTTGGCCGCGTCCAGTTCCTGCATCACCTTCCGAGCGGCTAAGGTGTCATTCCAGAATCCGTCGGCGGCGGTCTTTTGCTCTAACTCTTTGACGATGTCCTTTTTATGGGCGACGTCAAAGAAACCTCCCCATGTCGTCGATTTTCTTCGCCAACCTCTCCAGCTTTTCTCTTAATTCCCGTGACATAAACGGAGATCTCCTTAAGCCGCCTTTCTTTTAATATCCCGTGTCGTTTTTTTAGCTGACGATTTTTGTTCCTTTTGAGTAATCGCCAGCCGCAGGCCAAACTTATCGAGAATTTGGACCAATGTCTGCATTTCAGGGTTGCCCTTTTCCGAAAAGATCTTGTAGAGATTGGCCCGGTTGAGTTTTGTTAAACGTGACAATTCCACCAATCCCCCGTGGGCTTCTGCCACATTTTTGAGGGCGATGAGAAACATTTTTCGATCCCCATCTTCCATGGCAACGTTAAGATACCCTGCTGCTTCTTCCGGATCCTTAAGGCATTCGATTAGAAATTCATGGTAATCATGTACTCTTTTCATGGTTGATTTAGGTATTCCTCCCAGTAAGATTTAGCAAAATGAATATCGCCGCTTTGTGTTGACTTATCTCCTCCACAGAGAAGAATCACAATAAAATCACCGTCTTCTCCATAATACACCCGGAAGCCCGGTCCGTAATAGATGCGAAGCTCCCATACACCGTCACCGACATATTTGTGGTCACCAGGATTACCCAATGCCAGTCTATCAAGTCGGTTTTGGATTATGTTTCGCGTCTTTTTGTCTCTTAAAGACGAAAACCATTCGTTGAATATGTCTCTGCCTGAAGGGGTGATGTAGGTTTGTAAAACCTTAAGCACGTCTTATCCCCAGGCTTGCTGATTGTATGTTATACCATACAATTTGACAAGGCCTTCCATTGATTTGGCGTTGAGGGGATTTTGGGAGGGAAGCGTCGAGAAGAGAGGTTAAAGCAAGGGGATCATACTAAATCCATCGGCTGGATCGACGGAAATTAAGTGATATAAAGAAGGCGATGAGAGCCCAGCAGAAATAGGTAAACCAGTTGCCGAAGCGGAGATAAAAGGTTTGAAAGGAAGAGGAGGCCATCGGGACTTCGCCGGTAAAGGCGCCGGTTTCCATGAGGGGCGTTCGTAAAAGTGGGCGGCCAAAAGGGTCGATCAGGCCGGAGATCCCGGTGTTGGCGGCACGGATGACGGGCCGGCCGTTTTCCACGGCGCGGAAAATATTGGCGACAAAATGCTGCTCCGGAGCCGCCGTTTGGAGGTACCAGCCGTCGTTCGTCAAATTGACGATGACATCGGCCCCCTGGTTGACGCCGCTGCGGATAAGATCGGCAAAGATAGCTTCGTAACAGATGTTGGGGGCCAGCCGAATTCCGTTCAAGTCGAAGATGACGCCTCTTTTTCCCGCTGCAAAGGTGCCCAGTTGGCCGAGATAGGGGATGAGGCGATTAAAGAATCCTCCCAACGGATTGAATTCTCCGAACGGAACCAGATGCCTTTTGTCGTACCGTTGAAGAATCTCTCCCTTCGGGCTAAGCAAAAAGGCCGAATTGTAATCAGCGCCGCTGGACATGGACACCGCACCCACCAGGTTCGCGGTGCCGGTTTTTTTAACCACGGTTTGCAGCCAGTCCAGATAAAATTTTTCGTTTGGAATCCAACCCGGCACTGCGGACTCCGGCCAGACGATAAGCTCCGGTTTGTCCGCGGCCGCTTTTTCCGCCAGGCCCGTATAGCGGGTGCGGATGCCCGTTTCGTAATGGTCGTCCCATTTCTGGTATTGGTCAATGTTCCCCTGGAGGATGGAAACTTTGAGGGTCCGTTCCGGTGCTCCTGAAGGATGATTAAGCCGAAACCATCCGTAACTATAGGTGATTAGAAGAAGTCCGATAAATCCGCCCTGGCTGAAGAGGAACCGCCGCCAGGCGATGAGGTGATAGTGGCGCGCAGGCGCAATCCGGAGGAACTCCGCAATAAATGAATTGGCGGCGATCAGCAAAAAGGAAAGGCCGGAAACACCGGTGAGGGAGGCGAGCTGAATGAACACTAAATGATAGGCCTGCGTGTGTCCCAAAAGAGCCCAGGGAAATCCGGAGAGAAGGTGGGTCCGGATATCTTCGAGGACGACCCACATCGCCCCGGCGAGCCAGGGCCTAAGCCAGGAGAAAGGAATCTGGATATAGAAGCTGAAGAATAGGACGACGTACAAAGCAAGAACCGCCGAAAGGAGAACCCAGCAAAGAAGGCCCGTGACAACGTTGATATTCGCCGCTTTAAACGTGGGAAGAAGCCACTGAAAAATAATGAGGTTGGCCAAAAGGCCCGTCACCAAGCCGCAGGCGAATGCGTTTTTCGGGTGAGTGACCGTGAGCCTGAGAAGCGGGACGAGGGCCACCCACGCCAGCCAGGAGAGGTTGAAGGAAGGGAAAGCGAGAGCGAAGAGAATTCCAGAAAGGGCGGATGAAAAAAGGGGAAGAGTAACCATCTTAGGACGTCATTCCGGCGGAATCCATGTCTTTCGTCATCCCGACGCAAGTCGGGATCCAGAATCATGTTTAAAGCCTAGATTCCGGCTTGCGCCGGAATGACGAAAAGGGTTATTTTCCATGGCACTTCTTGTATTTTTTCCCGCTCCCGCAGGGGCAAGGGTCGTTTCGCCCGATCTTCTCCACGGTGATGGGTTTCTGCCGGGGAGTGTTTCCTCCTGTGGGAAGAGGGATCACACCCCCCCCGAGGGCGCGCGCCGGGGCGGCGCCGGCGGCCGACCCGACGGGTTCCCGCTGCGACACGAGCCGGTCGGTGCTGAATTCTTCCTTCTGGGTGATCATCGGGGTGACCACGCGCTGCACCTTCGCTTCCTCCATCGCGGCCATGGACATGCGGAAGATGTAGTCGATGGAGGTGTCCATGATGCGATTCATCATGCTTTCGAAGAGCCGGAAGCCTTCCTTTTGAAATTCGATCAAAGGATCCGTCTGGGCGTAGGCGCGAAGGAAAATGCCCCGGCGCAGCTGCTCCAAATAGGTCAAATGCTCCACCCAAACGCCGTCAATAATGGCTAGAAGGACGTTCCTTTGAATGTCGTCGAATTTTTCCTTGCCGATGGATTCCTCCCGGGCTTGGTAGGCTTGGGTGGTGAGCTCCTTGACGCGGTCCAGCAAATTTTCCTCGTCCCGTATTTCCTCCGGCGAGGCGTTCCAGTCAATGTCGAAGCTGGATTTCAGCCATGCCACCAAGCTCGGCAGGTCCCACTTGTCCACCGACGTCCCTTTGGGAGCGTACTGCTCGATGTGTTCCGTCACCGATTCCTCGACCATTTGTTTGACCCGGTCGGACATGTCCTGGCCATCCAAAATAGCATTGCGGAGGCGGTAGATGGCTTCGCGTTGCTTGTTCATGACGTTGTCGTAGTCGAGGAGCTGTTTGCGGATGTCGAAGTTCATCGCTTCCACTTTTTTCTGGGCGCTTTCCACGGCCTTGGTGATCCAGGGGTGTTGGATGTCCTCCCCCTCCTGCATGCCGAGTTTCCCCATGATGGCGGAGATCCGTTCCGAACCAAAAAGCCGCATAAGTTCATCTTCCAGGGAGAGATAGAAGCGGGAGCTCCCCCGGTCTCCCTGGCGGGCGCAGCGGCCGCGCAGCTGATTATCGATGCGGCGGGCTTCGTGGCGTTCGGATCCCAGGACATGAAGGCCGCCGGCTTTTTTGACGAGATCGAATTCCTCGGCGTTTTGCGGGTTGCCCCCCAGAAGGATGTCCGTCCCGCGGCCGGCCATGTTGGTGGCAATGGTGACCGATCCTTTTTTTCCGGCTTGGGCAATGATTTGGGCTTCCTGTTCGTGGTATTTGGCGTTTAAGACCTGGTGCGGGATGCCTTTGCGGCGCAGCATCGCGGAGAGGACTTCCGACTTTTCGATGGAGCGGGTCCCTACCAAGACCGGCTGGCCCCGCCGCCAAAGGTCGTCGATTTCCTGGACGATCGCGTTGAACTTCTCCCGCTCCGACCGGAAGATGCGGTCCGCGTGGTCCAAGCGGATATTGGGTTGATTGGTCGGGATGCCGACAACGTCCAGTTTATAGATTTCCCAGAATTCGTTGGCTTCCGTCATGGCCGTGCCGGTCATGCCGGCCAGCTTCTTGTAGGTCCGGAAAAAGTTTTGAAAGGTGACGGTGGCCAGGGTCTGGTTTTCTTCGGCGATGCGCATGTGTTCCTTGGCTTCAACGGCCTGATGGAGCCCGTCGGACCAGCGCCGCCCCGGCATCAGGCGCCCCGTGAATTCGTCGACGATGATCACTTCGCCTTCTTTGACGACGTAGTGCACGTCCTTTTTATAGAGATTGTGGGCTTTGAGGGCGGTGGTGATGTGGTGAACCCACTCCCCTTGAAGGTCGTCGTAGAGCGAAGGAATTTTTAGGAGCCTCTCACATTTTTTTGTGCCTTGATCGGTGAGGACCGCCGTGTGATTTTTTTCGTCCACGATGTAATCGTAGCCGGCGCCCAAGTCGACGCCTTGGTATTTGGCCTGAATTTCCTCTTTTTCGGTGATGAAGCGGCCTTGGAGATGCGGAATCAGTTTGTCGGCGACATAGTAGCGTTGGGTGGCGGGGTCGCCTTGGCCGGAGATGATAAGTGGCGTGCGCGCTTCATCGATCAAGATGGAGTCCACTTCGTCCACAATCGCGAAATTGAAGGGGCGCAGCGAACGCTCATCGACCTGCCGGACGAGATTGTCCCGCAGATAATCGAACCCCACTTCGTTGTTGGTGACGTAGGTGATGTCTTTGGCATACATCTCCTTGTGGAAAGCCAGGGGCATGTCGTGCTGGATGAAGCCCACGGTAAGACCCAGGAATTCGTAGATGGGGCCCATCCACTCCCGGTCGCGTTTGGCGAGGTAGTCGTTCACCGTCACGATGTGGACGCCCTTGCCTTCTAGGGCGTTGAGGTAGGCGGCGAGGGTGGCCACCAGCGTTTTCCCTTCGCCGGTTTTCATTTCGGCAATTTTGCCCTGGTGGAGGATGATGCCGCCGACCATCTGCACGTCGAAATGGCGTAGGCCGATGGTCCGCTTGGAGGCTTCCCGGACGGCGGCGAAGGCCTCCGGCAGGATGTCGGCCAGGGTTTTCCCGTCTTTTAAAGCCTGCCGGAATTCGGCGGTTTTGTTCCGCAGGGCCTCATCGCTCAGGGCGCTCATCTGAGGTTCCAGCGAATGGATGAGCTCGACGGTGGGATGAAGTTTTTTGAGGAGGCGCTCATTGCGGGTGCCCGCAATGAAGCGCAATATCGTGCCGATCATAGGGCGGATGTTACAATTTTATAATCCCGCTCTGAGGATCAAGAGACCAAAAAGACAGGCGGCGATCGCCCAGGAACGGAGAACAGCAGCGGATTGGGCCAGCCACCAGTGGACGAATGAAAGGGCGCGTTCGGCGCCCAAAAGAGGAATCGTCAAGCCGGAGAGAAGGGCCAGGATGCCCATAACGAGAATGAAGGTTGGAAACCTCGTTTGACGGCGGAAAATGATAAACAGAGTTCCCAGGACGATTCTCATACCCGCGGCCATGTAGATTGTTTTTTCATTGAGCCATCTCAAAAGGAAATCGCGAAGAAAGAGCGGCGACACCAGTAACGTGCAGCCAACGCCGGTGACGAAGAATCCCACCAAAATGAAGAGCCAACGCATAGGGCCTCTTCACGCTTGACGGGGTTTGTAGAGGGCGGCGGCGAGAAGACCGCACAGGACGAATTCGATCATGCCATAGAGAAACCATTGCAGACAAAGAGATAGAGGCAGAGGAAACATGGCGTATTCGTAGAAGGCGTAAGGAATGTTGGCAAAAAGTCCGATGATGATCCCATAGCGTACGCCTTCTCCCAGCCCCTTGTTTTCGTACCCTTTGATGAAAATAAAGGTGAACAGGAAAGCAAGGATGAGAGAGCCCACATGAATGATCCACATTTTGGACATCATGTCCGGCCGCCAAAGGGGCCCCAGCGCCTCGTAGGCTTTCCTTAGGATTCCCATGTGGATGATCGCATCCAGAATCTCGAACGCCAGAAACACAGCCACGCTGGTAACAATAAATCGTTTCACATTCATGTCAACACCCCCGATTTTTTTTGAAGCCCTTCTATTTTAGTTGGTTGCGCCTCGTTAAGGAAGCGAACTCATGAGTTTTTCAATTAAATGGGGCATTTTTGGGCTATTCAATGGAAAAGTATTTGGCGGCGGGGTGGGGGACGATGAGGGCGGAGACGGATTGTTCAGGTTGGAGCTGGAAGGTTTCGGAAAGCGTGACGCCGATGCGGGCGGGGTCCAGCAGTTCGACCAGCTTGGCCTGGTCCTCCAGGTTGGGGCAGGCCGGGTAGCCGAAGCTGTAGCGGGAACCCTGATATTTTTGATGAAAGAGATCGCGTATATCGTGGGCATCCGCGCCGGCGATATGAAGCTCCTCCCGCATGCGCTTGTGCCAGTATTCGGCCAGGGCTTCCGCGGTTTCAACGCTGAGGCCGTGCAAAAACAGGTAGTCCGTGTAGGCGTTTTTTTTGTAGAGCTCGTTGGTTTTGGGGGTGGCGTCAGGGCCGATGGTCACGATCATCATCCCGATCACATCCATCTCATCGGATTCGAGGGGACGGAAAAAATCGGAGACGCAAAGATAAGGCTCCCTCTTCTGCCGCGGGAACAGGAAGCGCTGGCGTTTGGTGGTTTGATCGTCCCCGTAAATGATGAGCGAATCGCCGTCGGACTGGCAAGGGAAGTAGCCGTAGACCACCTGCGGGCGGAAGAGGCCCTCCCGCACCGCCGTGTTTTTCCATTTTTCGTACAGGGGTTTGGCTTGTTCGTTGATCAACCGTTCGTACTCTTCGACGGTGTTGGTTGAAACCCGCTTGTAGCCCCAGCGGACCTTGAGGAGGGCCGTTTGGTTGATGTAGGGGAAAACCTCTTTCACGTCGATCCCCCGAACGACGCGGGTGCCGAAGAAAGGGGGCTTGGGGAGGGGGGCCGATTTTGAATGCGGAAGGCGGAGTGCGGAGTGTGGAATTGACGTTTTTCCCTTCCCCCGGTTTCTCTCCGCTTCGAGGGACTTCTCCGGCCGGGCCCTTTTTCCCCAGCGAGGAGGTGGAGGGGAGGGCGGGGCCTTTTCCTGGGTCAGTTCGTCCATGAGGCGGAGACCTTCGAAGGCATCCGACGCGTAGAAGACTTTTCCTTTATAAAGGGAGCGGAGATCTTCTTCGACGAACTTGCGGGTTAAAGCGGCACCCCCTAAAATGACTTTGTATTTGAGATTTCGCTTGTTGAGCTCTTCCAAATCCTCCTTCATGACCGCCGTGGATTTAACAAGAAGCCCTGAGAGGCCGATGGCGTCCGGCTTGTGCTCTTCAGCCGCCTTAATGATGTTGTCGATCGGTTGCTTGATGCCGAGGTTGATGATGGTGTAGCCGTTATTGGTGAGGATGATGTCCACCAGGTTTTTCCCAATGTCGTGGACGTCGCCTTTGACCGTGGCCAGAACCATTTTCCCCCGGCTTTTGATGGCGCCGTTCTTCGGTAAATGTGGCTCCAGGATTTTCACAGCGGCCCTCATTGTTTCGGCCGATTGGAGAACGAAGGGAAGCTGAATCTGGCCGGAGCCGAAAAGCTCCCCGACTTTCCGCATCCCCGCCAGAAGGATGTTATTGATGATGTCCAGGGATGGGTATTTTCTCAGCGCTTGTTCAATAACTTTCTCAATATTCTGTTTATTTCCATTGATAATGCGATATTTTAATTCTTCCTCTATTGATTTGGGGGCCGGCGCTTTTCCCGGGGTTTCCTTGGCATCGGCATAAGTGGCCATGAATTCTTTTAACGGGTCAAAGCCCGGCTTTCTTTCATCAAAAATGAGCTGCCGGGCCAGTTCTCGGCCTTTCTCATCGATTTTAAAAAGCGGCATGATTCTTTTGGTGTTAATAATGGCGGCGTCCAGCCCCGCTTCAACCGCGTAATGGAGAAAGACGCTGTTTAAAACGGCCCGAGCAACCGGAGCGAGCCCGAAGGAAATGTTACTGACGCCGAGGAGGGTGTGTACGTCGGGAAATTCCTTTTTGATGCGGCGGATGCCTTCCAGCGTTTCACGTGCGGCTTTACGATATTCCTCGTCGCCGCTACCCAAGGTGAAGGTGAGGGGGTCGAAGATGAGATCGGACGGTGCGAGGCCGTATTTTTCGACAGACAGCTTGTATATTCGTTTGGCCACCTCCAGTTTTTTGTCGGCGGTTTTAGCCATGCCCTGTTCGTCGATCGTCAAGGCCACGACAGCAGCCCCGTAGGTTTTAAGAAGCGGGCAGATTTTGGCGAGTCGTTCCTCCCCGTCTTCCAGGTTGATGGAGTTGACGATGGGTTTCCCCCCCAGTAATTTCAGGGCCGTTTCAATCGCGTCTGGGTTGGTGGAGTCAATCATCAAAGGCACGCGTGTCTGGAGAGAGAAGCGCTTGATTGTCTCAAACATGTCTTTCGATTCGTCCCGCCCAACATAAGCGGTGCAGACATCGAGGACGTGCGCCCCTTCCTCTTCCTGCTCTTTGGCGACCGTCACCAGGGCATCGTAGTCATTGGCATTGAGAAGATCGCGGAACTGCTTCGATCCGTTCGCATTCGTCCGTTCGCCGACAATGAGGGGCGCCGGCTCCTGCCGGAGGGGCGTGCTCAGATAAAGACTTGAGACCTGCGCCGGTTTTTTTACCTGGCGTCTTAGAGGTTTGAGCGGCTGGACGGCCTCCACGACGGCTTTTAGATGGTCGGGTGTCGTGCCGCAGCAGCCTCCTACGACATTGACCCCATGCTTGGTGGCAAACTCAACCAGGTTGGAGGCCAGTTCTTGGGGCGTCAATTTATAGACGGCTTTTCCCCCCACGTTTTCAGGAAGCCCCGCGTTGGGAAGGACGGAGATAAATCGGGTGGAAAGCTGTCCCAGAGCCCGAACGTGCTCGCTCATCTCGAAGGGCCCTGTGGCGCAGTTGATGCCAATGGTGTCCACGGGGAAGCACTCGATGACGTTGATGGCAGTGGCGATGTCGGAGCCCACAAGCATGGTACCGGTCGATTCGATGGTGACCTGAACATTGAGCGGCACCTGGATTCTTAATTTTCTCATTGCGTCCAAAGCACCGTTGACGGCGGCTTTGACCTGCAAAAGGTCTTGGCAGGTTTCAATGAGAAGGATATCCACGCCGCCTTCCAGGAGGCCCTCGCACTGGGTTGTATAGCTTTCGCGAAGGGTGTCGAAGGTGGTGTGGCCGAGCGAAGGAAGCTTCGTCCCGGGGCCAATGGAACCGGCAACGTAGCGCGGATGGTCCGGCGTTGAAAAGTCACGGGCGGCTTCTCTGGCGATCTGAGCGGCCTTCCGGTTCAATTCGATCGCTCTCTCCGCCAGGCCGTATTCGCCCAGCACAATCCGGTTGGCACCGAAGGAGTTGGTTTCTACGACGTCGCAACCGACCTTGTAGAAACTCGCATGGACGTCTTTCACCCACTCGGGATGGGTGAGATTAAGAATCTCCATGCAGCCTTCTTTGCCTTGGTAATCGTCCAACGTGGGGTTGAATTTCTGGAGGTTGGTCCCCATCGCCCCGTCAAAGATGAGGATGCGCTCGGAGAGGGTCTTCTTATACTGTTCGAGGTTCATGTTGTTATTGGGGATGCGGTCCTTGTCATCCCGACTTTCGTCGGGATGACGCCTTTCGGCGTCACCTAGATTCCGGCTTTCGCCGGAATGACGATTGGCTTTACTCTTCAGCCAGCTTTTTCAGCGCTTCTTGGGCGTCGGGGACCATGGGGCTTTGGGGAAAGGCGGCGATGAACGCCTCCAGCTTGGTCTTTGATCCTGCGGCGTCGCCATTTAGGCCCGGCTCCAGCGCTTCGTTGAAGGCTTTCAACTCGGCTTCGTTGGCGGCGCCATCGACGGCTTTTCCTTTCCAATAGAGGGGTGTGGGATCTTCTTTATCATCCCCGCGGACAGCGCCCACCGCGATGAGCTTGTTGGGTTTGGATTGGGTCTTGTTGATCTTTTTCCGCAGGTTTTTTAGCCAGGTCTGAAGGGTTTCCTTTGATTTTTTCTTCTCCTCGGCTTTGGCGGGGGTCGCCGGAGCGCCCGTTTGCTGAGGGGCCATCGTTGGAGCAGAAGCCGGTGTTTTTTTCGTCTTTTTGGCCACTTTCTTTTTAGCCGCTTTGACCGGTGCGGTCGTTTGAGGTGCTGCGGGGGCTTGCGCCGGAGCTTCAACCTTCTTTTCCGCGGATGCCGGCTCCACCTGGGCCGCCGGTGGGGCGGCTTCCTCTGCTTTAGCCAAAAAAACGAATCCGATCAGAAACATAAAAACAAGTGTGCCGCGTTTGCTCATTCTCATTTTTCCTCCTATTGATTTTGGTACCCCTTCACTCCTGTACCAGTTCTGCGGGAAAGTCTTTGGTGTATTCGCGCCAATCGGGTTTCAAGTCTTTTGCTTCCCGCAAATATTTCTTGGCGTTTTCAAGGTCGTTTTGTTTGGCCGCCACGCGCGCCCGGTTGATAGCGATGCCGCCGTCATAAGGGGAGAGAACAGCGGCGTCCTCATAGGCTTTGGCGGCCGCGGCATAATCCCCTTTTAAAAAGGCGAGGTTCCCAAGGTTGTTTTTTGCCGCCGCTCCCACTTCCACCGAGGCGTCGTTCGCGAGAGAATTGAATATTTTCTCCCCTTCCTCCTTTTCGCCGCCTTCCACATAGATCATGCCGAGGCGGACCACAAGCATTTTGTCCTCCGGGTGTTCTTTGATTTGGGCGTTGATGTTTTCCAATTGAAACTTAAAGCGTTCGGCCTCCATTTTTTTAATGAGGTCCGGGAAGGGAACCTCCAGCTTTTCAAAAGGGTAGGGCGGCTGAGACTCATCTTTTTCGACCAGGGTGATGGGCGGATATTTTTCCGAGGCATCCACGACGCGGATGAATTCAATATTTTTCTCCTCCTCGCCGGCGCGCACGTTGGCCACCGCCGTCTTCCAGGCGTCCGGGAAGTTCTTGGAGAGCTGCGTGGTCTCAATGGGAACCCAATAGGACCCGCGGTAAAACACCAGCCGGTCTTTGGGAAAACCGATGTTGACGGGGTCGGCGTCCTCCAGATTGGCCATCATGAAGATGTGCGTGGGCGTGTCAACCAGGGCCGTTTCGACGCCGATGCTTTCCAGGAGCGAGGAGAGAAGTGCTGTGGTGTCGTCGCAATCCCCTGTTTTTCGGCGCAGGGTTTCCCGCGGGTATTGAACATAGTCCAGGGTTTGGGGGTTCCCAGACGCCTCCGCGAAAGGGGTTTTTGGGTCCGGGACGTAAGCGATTCCAAGGGCGGCCATTGACTCAAAGAAAAGAGCGGATTTGGCGAGCGGTTTGGGAAGAGTGGTGCCCTTCAATAACCCGAGGAAGGATTTGATTCCGACACGGCTGAATTCCATGACCGGGACATCCCGCGGCGTGATGAATGAGGAGATGCGGGCTTTGTCCGCCCAAGAGATGGCGTTTCGGGAGTAGAGGGTCAAGGGAGCGTTTTGCGTCACGGATTTCTCCTCATTCTCCGCGAAAAAGACGAGGCGGATGTCCGCCTGGACGGGGGTGTTTTCGGTCAGCTCCAATACAGAGTCGTTGAAGGTGAGGGTGACCAGCACTTCAATGATTTCTCCGGGCTCAATGTTCGCAATCACGGTCTCGGTGGCGTAGTCCGTGTATTTTTTCAGGGAGATGGCGAGCTTGACGTCCCGGTGAGGTTGGTCGTCGTTGTTTTTGATGATCACGGTGCCGATGGGCTCTTTGACGTAGTATTTAAAGGCGGCGGTGAAAACCGGTTTGAAGATCGTGCCCGCAATGCTGACCAAAGATACATTTTTCTTTTTTGATGCCTTAATGGGGTCGGTCGGGGTCCAGTTGCCCTCGTAGCCGAGGGCGTTCACACCATTGATGGAATAGCGGTAGGTAACCCCCGGGACGGTCGCGAGGTCTGTAAAGTGCGTGGCCGAGGTCACGCTGACAAGAGCGAAACGGTTCGTATGGGAGGACCGGTAAATGCGGTACTCCGTCGCTTCCAAGGAGGGGTCCCATGTCAGAAAAATGTCGCCGTCAACGTCTTCAAGGCTTAAGTTCGGGACCGGCCCGGGGACCAGATGAACACTATAGAGATTGATTTCTTTTTCACCGACGAGAAGAAGTTCGTGGCTGGGCCCGAGGGCGAGGCCGGTTCCGGAGAGGGCCAGATCGGCCATGAATTTTCCCGTGGGGCTGAAAATCCGGACGCGCTTGGCTCCCTTGTCCGCCACATAGAACCGGCCGTCCCGGTCCGCCGCAATCGCCCCCAGGTTGTCCCAAATGGGCGTTTTTCCGGACTCGTCGGCGATTTCGTAAAGAAACTTACCCTGCGTGTCATAGAAAAGGAGCGCTTTCCGCGCATTGTCGATAACGGCGAAACGGTCGCCGTTCAAAGCCAAACCGTCGACGGTTGAAAATTTTCCTTTTCCGGAGCCTTGTTCACCCACGGAGAATAGAAACATGCCCTGGTCGTCGAGGACCTGGATCCGCTTGTTGTCTTTGTCCACAATGGCGAAGGACCCGTCCGGCCGGATCTGAAAGAACGTCGGCCCGATGAGGTTCCCTTCCGCCTTTCCTTTCTGACCGAGAGTCCGGTTGATCTCCCCCTCAGGGGAAACGCATTTAATTTGGTGGTCGCCTGTGTCGGAAACCCAAATGTTGCCTTCTTTGTCCTCCGCCATCGCAAAGGGGGAGAGGAAGCCCTTGGCCCCTTTGCCCTTCTTTCCCCAGCTCGACTTGACCTTGCCGGAGGTATCCACCCAATTGAACTTGTTCTTGGGCGTCAGGCAGAGGAGTTCGCCTTTGGTGGTCATCACGGCCCGGACGATTTGATCCACCCAGCGGGTCTTAAACCGCACCTGCACCCGCGCGGCGGGGTCGGCAAAGAGGGGTTCTTTCTTGTCCTGGTTTTTAACCGTGAAAAGCTGGAGGCGCTGGTTGCCGCGGTCGGCCACCCAGAGCTGGTTTTTGTTGATGGCGACGACGCCGATCGGCTCCAGAAACTTCCCGGGATCTTTGCCCTGGGTGCCGAAGGTGCCGGTCACTTTCCCGTCCTTGTTTATTTCCTTCCAGCGGCCTTTGCCGAGGGAAACGTAAGCAAAGCCGTATTCATCGACGGCCAGATTGTTGGCCGTTTCCAGGCCTTCCGTAGCACCCAGCCATTTGCGGTCGGAGGAGAAGCGGTGCAGAACTCCTTTTCCTCCATCCAGCACCCAGAGCGTCCCGTTCGCAGTAAATTGCATGGAGACGACGTTTTTGGAGGCGTGTTTTTCCGGGATGAAAAGGTCATGAAGGGGAATGCCGTCCAACGAGAAGAGGCGGATGGTCCCGTCTTTATTGCTTCCGGCGGCGATGATGTCGTCGTGGCTGACGGCCACACAGCTGGGTGCGGTAAAAGGAATCTGGCGCTCCACATGGACTTTGATTTTGGCCTTTTTCCCAGCCCCGCTTTCGGCGGTTGCGGTGCTGAGGATGAGGATCTGATTGGCCTTTTCATCGGCCACAAGGAGGGAGCCGTCTTTCATAAAAGCGAAATCGGTGGGAACCAGAAAGCCGGGTTGTTTTTTCTTGGCGGGTTCGATGGTGAAAGCGGGCGTCCCCCGGGGGGTGATGAGCTGGAATGAGGAGTTGGCTTCGTTGATGATCCAGAAGCGTCCTTGTGTGTCCAGCCGCAGGGATTTGATTTCGGCGTTTTTGTCGACCAGGACGATAGACTTCTCAAAATTGACCTTGTCGTAGGCAAAGGAGCACACAACGGTAAAAAGAAACAGGAGAGAAATAAGACAACGTTTATTCATGGGACGCTGAAAACCTCGCTTTAATTTTTAAAGGCGGTGCGACCGACAGGCATTTTACGGTTGGGTCATTATATAAGTGGCAGGCGGCGGTTGGAAGTAACTTTTAGTTGAAGAGGGCGCTGAGGGTGTGGTCTTTCTTGGCGAGGGTGGAAAAGTCGAGGTCCGGCATTTTGAGGAAATCGGCCAAGGTCAAGGTGTAGACGTCGGCTTCGGTCAGCGTTTGGTAGGTGTCTCTGGCCATAAGTGTTTGAAACGTTTCAACCCATTCGTTTTTATCAATCATGAGCCTAGAATACGGGGGAGTCGAGGCAAATTGATGACAGGGATGTGAAACGGGGGTGAATTATCGTAAGATCGGCGCCCAAACCTATGCTGGGATACGTCGCATCAAATCGTAACGAATTGAATCAGGCTCTTGAGCCGGAGCTGTCGGTCGTGGTTCCCGTATGCAATGAGGCGCAGAACATCCGCCCCTTGTTTGAGCGCTTGCGGGCCGTCCTGTCGAAACTCGCCTCCCGCTATGAGATCGTTTGCGTGGACGATGGCAGCCGGGATAATTCCTTTAATTTGATTTGCCGTGAGGCCGAGCTCGATCCGAGGACCAAGGCCGTGTCTTTGTCCCGGAATTTCGGCCACCAAATTGCGATTACGGCGGGCCTTGAGTTTTCCTCCGGAGCGGCGGTGGTCATCATCGATTCGGATTTGCAGGACCCGCCGGAGGTGATCCCGGAGCTGGTGGGGAAATGGAAGGAAGGCTATGATGTGGTTTACGCCGTTCGGCGCCGGCGGAAAGGGGAGAGTCTCTTAAAACTTTTTACCGCCAAGGTTTTTTACCGAGTCATGAGCCGGGCCGCGGAATTCGACATCCCCCTGGATGCGGGCGACTTCCGGCTACTCAGTCGCAACGTGGTCAATGTGCTCTTGTCCATGCCGGAATATCACCGGTTTATGCGGGGATTGTCCGCCTGGACAGGTTTTCGCCAAACAGGTGTTCCTTATGATCGGGCAGAGCGGGCCCATGGCCGCACCAAGTACAATTATAAGAAGATGCTCCGCTTCGCATTTGACGGGATTACGGCCCTCTCGATTCTCCCCTTGCGGTTGGCCTCTTATCTGGGATTTTTTTCCATTTTCTTGGCGTTTCTTCCCCTCTTGAGTCTTATTTCAGCGAAGGTCATTGGAACCACGTTTTCCATCAATTTTTCCTCTCTCCACTTCTTGATTCTTTTCTTGGGTGGGATTCAACTCCTGGCCATCGGACTTCTCGGGGAGTACGTCGGACGGGTTCACACCGAAGCCAAGCGGCGGCCTCTCTATGTCGTAGGGAAGACAGTCAACGTGGAGAAGAATTCTCAGGCATCATTGCCAGTATAGCGATCTGTCATTGTGAACGAAGTGAATCGTCATTCCCGCGAAAGCGGGAATCCATTCCGGTGTTCACGTCCTGGATTCCCGCTTTCGCGGGAATGACGTAAAGCGCTTCGTCCGCCTGCGGCGGGCTCGCAATGACGGTCTTTTAATTTGTTCCCGGGCGGGTGATGGCGTAGACGGCATTGTCCGCCTGTAAATTGGGCCAGAATTTAACCTCTTTATCTTGCCTCGTGCTGTGAGCAGCAAGAATTCGGTACCCCTTCAACCGGCAGAATTCCTCGAAATCCCGAATGCTGTGGAATCGGACGTTAGGGGTGTCATACCAGGGATGGGGCATCGTCGACATGACAGGGGCTCGTCCTCGGAAGCAGAGGCGCCAGCGGGCTTCGAAATAAGCAAAATTTGGAAACGCCACGATGAGAGTTCGCCCGACGCGTAAGGCCTCACTGATGACAAAATCCACCTGCTTGACCTCCTGAAGGGTGTGATTCAGGATAATGGTGTCGAAAGCATCGTCCGGATATTCGGAAAGACCCCCGTCGATATCCCCGTGAAAGACGCTTAACCCCTTCTCCACACACTGGTAAATGGCCTCCTGGGACAGCTCAATTCCTTGGCCCCTCACGTTCTTGAATTTTTCGAGGGCATAGAGGATTTCCCCATTGCCGCACCCTAAGTCCAGGACTTTGACGCCGGCCTTGACCATTTCGAAAATGATCTGGTCGTTCAGAGAGAGGTCCGTCGGACCTTTGATGTCATCGGCCATTGTAGGTGGTCTCCAGGAAGCTTCTCACCAGGCGGATCTGCTCCTCATTTTTGATGAGGAAGGCGTCGTGCCCGTACGTAGATGGAATTTCGCAATAAACCGCATCCGCGTGGCGCTCTTTTAAGAGTTTTACAATATCGAGCGTCTGATGGGACGGATAAAGCCAGTCCGAGGCCGACGCGAGGACAAGGAATCGGGTCGTCACCGGCCGGCCGGCGGGGAAAAGCTTGTTGCCGGCCAGGTCGAAGTTGTCCATTGCCTTCGACAAATAGAGATAGGAATTGGCGTCGAAGCGCTTCACGAAATTGCTCCCCCGGTATTGAAGATACGATTCCACCTCAAAGTCCGGCGTGAATTTGTGAAGGAACTCCGCCTTGGTCTGTTTCCGCGAAAATTTCGTTTCCATCGATTCTTCGCTCATGTAGGTGATGTGCCCGATCATGCGGGCGAGGGCCAGGCCCCGCTCCGGCTGGCCGTGGTCATAATAGTCCCCCTTTCGCCAGGCCGGGTCGGACATAATGGCTTGGCGGCCGACTTCGTTGAAGGCGATTTGCTGGGGCGAATGTTTCAGCACCGTCGAGATGGGGATGGCGCTTTTAACGCGCTCCGGAGTGGACGCCACCCACTGGAGGGCGATCATGCCCGCCATGGACCCCCCGGCCACGCAGAGAAGCTTTTCTATGCCGAGGTGATCCAGCAATAGGCGTTGGACCGTCACGATATCGCCAAGGGTGATCATCGGAAACGTAAGACCGTAGCGCTTGCCGGTTTTGGGATTGATGGAAGAGGGGCCGGTCGTTCCCCGGCACCCCCCCAGATTGTTCTGACAGATGACGAAGTACTTGTTGGTGTCGAAGGCTCTCCCCGGGCCAATCATGAACTCCCACCAGCCGGGGAGTTTCGTCTCCGGATCGATCCCGGCGGCGTGGGCGTCCCCCGTGAAGGCGTGGACAGCGAGGATGGCATTGCTTTTATCCTTGTTGAGCTGGCCGTAGGTTTCATAGGCAACGGTGATCGGGCCCAGCTTGTCGCCGGCTTCAAGCCGCAGTTGGTTCGGCGGCTCGCACCCGGTGTAATATTTCGTTTGGGTAACGCCGACGCCGGGCTCAGCCGTGCCTCCGATATTTACTGAGGTCATTTAATCTCCTCTTCAAAAAGCCATGTGGAGAGGTAACGCTCCCCCGTGTCCGGTAGAACGGTAACGATCACTTTCCCTGCGGATTCCTTTCGGGCGGCGACCTTGAGGGCCACCGCCACGGCCGCGCCGCCGGAGATGCCCGTCAGGATCCCCTCTTCTTTGGCGAGCTTTCGCGCGAAATCCCCCGCTTCTTCGTGGGAGATGGTGATAATTTCATCTATCACCTGCCGGTTGAGGATGCTGGGGACGAAGCCGGCGCCGATCCCCTGAATTTTATGGGCCCCCGGTTTTCCGCCGGATAGAACAGGAGAGGCCGTTGGTTCAATGCCGATAATTTTAACCGACGGCTTACGCTTCTTAAGAACCTCTCCCACACCCGTGATCGTTCCACCGGTTCCGATCCCCGCGACAAAGATGTCAATCTCGCCGGATGTGTCATCCCAGATTTCCTCCGCTGTGGTGCGGCGGTGGATGTCCGGGTTGGCCGGGTTGTCGAATTGCTGAGGGATGAAGGAATTTTTTGTGGTTCGGGCCAACTCTTCGGCCTTTTCCACAGCCCCTTTCATGCCCTTCGTGCCGTCGCTCAAAACGAGCTCCGCGCCGAGTATTTTCATGAGGCGCCTCCGCTCAACACTCATCGTTTCCGGCATGACAAGGATCAAGCGGTAGCCTTTCGCCGCGCAGACGAAAGCGAGAGCGATCCCAGTGTTTCCGCTGGTGGGTTCGATAATGACCGTGTCCTTGTTGATCTTGCCGTTTGTTTCGGCTGATTCAATCATCGACACCCCGATCCGATCTTTCACGCTGGAAAGCGGGTTAAAGAACTCCAGCTTGGCCAGCACGGTGGCTTTGAGATCCTTCGTCAGCCGATTGATTCGAACCAAGGGCGTTCGGCCGATCGTTTCCGTAATATCGTTGTATATTTTTTGCATAACTCAGAGTTCCTCAGACCTTTACTTTATCAAGGGCTTGGTCAATATCAGCCTCTATGTCATCGATATGTTCCAGGCCGATGGAGAGGCGGATGAAATCCGGCGTCACGCCCGTCGCCAGCCGTTCCTCTTCGGACAGTTGTTGATGCGTGGTGGTCGCCGGATGAATCGCCAGGGTCTTGGCATCCCCCACGTTGGCCAGATGGGAGATCAGTTGCAAGGAATCGATAAACGTCTTCCCTGATTCCAAACCGCCCTTGATGCCAAAGCCGAGAATGGCCCCTGCTCCTTTCGGCAGATATCTTTTGACCCGTTCCTTCTCTGGACTTGAATCGAGGCCCGGGTAATTGACCCAGGTCACCTTGGGGTGATTTTTTAAATGCTTTGCGACAGCCAAGGCATTTTCCGAATGGCGGGGCATTCTCAGGTGAATTGTTTCCAATCCTTGGAGGAAAAGAAACGAGTTGAACGGCGACAGCGCTGGCCCCAGGTCACGCAGAAGTGTAACCCTGGCTTTGATGATATAGGCGATGTTTCCCAGGGATTTAAGGGCTTCTACGAAGTTGATACCGTGGTAGCTCGGATCCGGCTCCGCGATGAGCGGGAATTTGCCGTTCGTCCAGTCAAATTTGCCGGAGTCCACGATGAGGCCCCCCAAGGAGGTCCCGTGTCC
>JAJAPZ010000039.1 GCA_020523905.1 Candidatus Obscuribacterium magneticum | reverse complement strand
ATCTTGATAAAAATGGGTTCGCCCTCGCGCGAGGGCGTGGATTGAAACCCACAACAGTAGATACATCGACACAACTTTACACGTTCGCCCTCGCGCGAGGGCGTGGATTGAAACATTTATTTCCCCCACGGTGTGTCTTGGATGCGAGTTCGCCCTCGCGCGAGGGCGTGGATTGAAACTAAAGCACGTACAAGCAATGATGGTACGAAATAAGTTCGCCCTCGCGCGAGGGCGTGGATTGAAACAGCAATAAACCAGCCACAAGCTTTTGACTGAGGAGTTCGCCCTCGCGCGAGGGCGTGGATTGAAACACCTGTCTGGCCACGTTCTGCCACCGTTGAAGTGTTCGCCCTCGCGCGAGGGCGTGGATTGAAACTCCGAAGGCATATTTGATTGGTTACGGTAGATTTGTTCGCCCTCGCGCGAGGGCGTGGATTGAAACAGCAGGATTTAAACTATTTCCGACGGCAGGGTGAGTTCGCCCTCGCGCGAGGGCGTGGATTGAAACCAGCTACGGGAATTAAATATGTGTGAGGTGGTGAACGTTCGCCCTCGCGCGAGGGCGTGGATTGAAACATTTAAGGCCGAAACCGGCGCCGAAGGATAGCCTGTTCGCCCTCGCGCGAGGGCGTGGATTGAAACAGATGGCAACGGAAGGGTCGTTTATTTCACGCCGGTTCGCCCTCGCGCGAGGGCGTGGATTGAAACCGCAAAGATCGGGCCATCTCTTTCACCGATTTAGTTCGCCCTCGCGCGAGGGCGTGGATTGAAACCGTTGAAAATCCAGAAGGAAGGTGTCATATTGAGTTCGCCCTCGCGCGAGGGCTGGGCTACGGGAGCTTGACATAATCGGCATGTTGACCTATATTTTCTTTTTATGTCAGAACAGTCAGTAGAAAAACAGTATTTGGCAATCCTTCATTCAGCGGACCTGTTCCCTCCAGGGCCTGAGGGACTTGTCCGGTGGGTGGTAGGGTTGTTTGACCTGGAGAAACAATTGGAGCCTGAGTGGGCACAACCTCCGCGGAAGTCGCCCTTCCCTCCGGTACCTGCTCCAACTGAGGCGGTTCAGGTTCGCCCTCGCGCGAGAGCGTGGATTGAAACACCCAATTCCTCGCCGTCCAGACGTTCATCAAGTTCGTTCTCGCGCGAGGGCGTGGATTGAAACCAAACAAAGGGCGGAATCTCTGGAGCCACCGGCGGCAGGTTCACCCACGCGCGTTGGGACGGGCTCGAGGCCGATAATCTCTGCTCGGAAAAATTAAGTAGAATCGGGATATGGCGAATTTCACACAATTTCGAAAACTGATGCAGCAGATCCAGGTGGTGCGGCCGCCCAAACACCGGCTTTCCACCTTCGGCGTCTCCCAGATCCATTACCATCTCGTAACGGATGTGCCGGGGCTGCCGGACCGCTCGCGTCTGAGGATCGGGCAGGTCACGGCGGAGCGGCCGCAAATCATCACGTCCAAAAACCTGAAAGAGCGCTTTGAGGGCTTTGGAGCGGCCGCCGTGGATTACGCGGAGTGGCTGGCCACCCAGTACGGCGAGGCCCTGCGGGGACTCGAGTACCAATTTCGAAACACACCTGAGTCCAGCCAAATTGAGCTGACGCCCCCGCCCATCCTCTTGCGCGAACTCACCAAGGAATTCGACCGGGGGGGTGGATTCCGTTCCGCCCTCATTCGGGGAACGGACAAGCACTGGGAGCTCTCCGTCATGAAATTCATCATCGAAGAAACCATGACCTCATTCACGTCCAATATTAAGGAACTCCATGAACGCGGCTTTTTCGACGAAGGGCGCGATGTGAAGCGCCAGCACGCGGAAATCCAGTTATTGATCAAGAAGGCCCGCGCGGATTCCTCCCTGATCCCGGCCCTCGGGAAAAAACTGAAGGAGTCCGGGTTTTTCGATCAATATCAGGACGAATTCTTCCAACTCATTCGGTGAAAGTATTAACCATTGCCCCGCGCGGGTTTTGCGCCGGTGTTCGCCGGGCCATCGAAATCGTCGACGTGTGTCTCAAGCGTTTCGGGTCCCCGATCTACGTCCGCAAAGAAATCGTTCATAATCAATCCGTTGTCGACAGCTTCCGGAGAAACGGCGTCCTCTTCATTGACGACGTGTCGGAAGCCCCTGAAGGGAGCACCGTCGTCTTCAGCGCTCACGGCGTCGCGCCCGGCGTCCGCGACGACGCCAGAAGGCGCCGCTTGAAAACGATCGACGCGACCTGCCCCCTCGTGACCAAAGTCCACCTGGAAGTCCACCGGTTTCTTAAGGAAGGATACTCTCTCATTCTCATCGGCCACAAAGATCACGACGAGGTCGCAGGGACCATGGGGGAAGCCCCGGGCCAAATTCAGCTCATCACCACCCTTGAGGATGTGGACCGCCTCGTCATTCCCAATCCCGACAAAATCATGATATTGACCCAGACCACACTCAGCCTCGATGACACCCGAAGCCTCATCAATCAAATCAGGGACAAATACCCGAAGGCCCAAACCCCGCCCCAAGACGACATCTGCTACGCCACCCAAAACCGCCAGGACGCCGTCCGGGAGCTGGTCAAAAAAGGAATCGAACTTCTTCTTGTGGTGGGCTCCCAAAACAGCTCCAACTCCCGGCGCCTGTGCGAGGTGGCCCGGGAGAAGGGCGTCAAAGCCACCCTCATCGACCGGGCCTCCGAAATCCAGCCGGCGTGGCTGAAAGGCGTATCGACGCTGGGCTTGACCGCCGGCGCCTCCGCCCCCGAATATCTCGTGCAGGAGGTGCTCCAACGGCTAAAAGAAGAATGGGGAGCCGAGACCGAAGAGATTTTTATACGCGAAGAAAATGTGGTATTTTCCCTACCGAAAGACCTATTTCAAACACAGAAAGAATCATGACATGATTTCCCGTGGCGAGGTCATCGCAAATTCACGATCCCCACGAATGCTGGAATCCATTCCGGTGTTCACGTCATGGATTCCAGCATTCGTGGGGATCGCCAACCTTTCCGAATACGGCGATACAGTTTCTTCCATGGGGATAGCAAAGTCATGAATTTGTCCTCCCCAAAAGGCTGACTTCCAGGCCGTGAACACCGGCCAGGAAGTCAGCCTTTTGGGGAGGAACAAGACAGCATTTTCCGGTGTCCAACATGAGTGAGACCAGCGAATCTTCAAATCAAAGCGAATGGATCGCCCTTTTGCAGCAGGGGGATCGGGAGGCGCTCACGCATCTGGTCCGGACTGAATTGCCGAAGATATTTAATCTCTGCCTCCGGCTTTGCGGACGAAAAGCCGATGCGGAGGACCTCTGCCAGGATGTTTTTGTTCGGGCGTATCAAGCCCTTAAGAAATTCAAAGGGGAGTCCTCCCTGTCGACGTGGCTCTACCGGATTGCCGTCAACTCCTGGAAAAACCGGGTCCGGTACGAAAAAAGACGTTTTTTCAGCCGTCATTTTTCCCTCTCGGGAGAAACGGAATCGGACAATAACGACTCCTCGGCCCTGGACCTGCCGGACGACGAACCCGGGCCGGAGGAGAGCGCGGCCCACGCCGAAAACCGGCAGATCATTCTTCTGGCTCTCAACGAATTGGAGGGTGAGGACAAAACCATCATCGTCCTCAAGGACGTGGAAGACCGATCGTATGACGAGATTGCCAGCATCATGGAGCTGAATCCCGGGACGGTCAAGTCACGGCTTTCTCGGGCACGGGAGAAGCTCCGGGACATCTACCGCCGACGGGGGGGGAAATACACATGAATCAGGCTCACATCACGCACCTGTTGATTGAATATCTGGACGGCACCCTTCCGCCTCCTCAGATGGAGCGGATTAAATCTCATCTGATTTTCTGCCTCAACTGCCGCCGGCACCTCGCGGAAACCGAACACAACATCGGCCTCTTGAAATCGACGCCTCCGGCGCCGCCCCCCAAAGGGCTCGAAGGAAAAATCATATCGAAACTCACCTCTCTTGCCGCAGGGGAAGGGGCATCGTCCTCGGCATCCGCCGTCACCAAACCCAAATTTGAGGAGGCCCCTATTGAAGAGGCCACTGCGCCGCCCTCCCCGCCGAGCTGGCTTCTCTCCTATAAAGGCCTGGGGCTGGCGGTGGCCTGTCTTGTTCTTGTGGTTGCCATAAAAAATATTCCCACTGAATCCATCCCGGGTTTCACTAAAATTTTCGCCAAGCAAGAGAAAGCCCCCGCCGAATCGCCGGACTTTTTCAGCGAAAAGAAGGCTCCCATGGCTCTGGCGAAGTCGCAGGAAGCTCCAGCCGGAGAAAACCAGGAGGCCGTTAAGGAAGAAGCCGTCCCTGCTCCCGTAACGAATTCGGTTGTTGGGGGAAACATCCCAGCACCGGTCGCCATTCCAGAACAGGCCAATATTACGAGGGGGCGGGCCTCGCTCCGCAGAGCCGCAAGGGAGGAAGAGATTGAGAGCGGAGAACTTAAACAGCAAGCGATGGGAAGAGAAGAAACAAAGTTTTTTAAGGCCAAACAAGAATCCTTGAGTGGAGCTGACCAAGTGACCGGAGCCGTGATGGGGCCCCCCTTTCAAGAGTTGGAAGGGCAAATGAGTGGTATCAATCAACCCATGGAACTCGTCATTACAAAATCCCGGGAATGGAAAAAGATATGGAAAAATCACACTGAAATTAAGACCCCTCCTGACCCCCTCCCGGAAGTCAATTTTGAGACCAGCGAAATCATCGCGATTTTTAGTGGTGAAAAGCCAACCGGCGGGTACTCTCTAAAAATCGTCAAAATTGTGGATTCTTCATGGGAAGGAGTTCCCGCCCGGATCGTTTATTACCGCCTCAGCGAGCCGCCGGCCGGGGTCGTTAAAACCATGGCGTTAACACAGCCTTTCCGCATGAAAGTCGTTCCGCGTTTTCAAGGCCGCACCTTCTTCCGAAAAATTCGTTAAGACGTCTTACCGTTATCACCTCATTGTCATCCTCTCCAACTACTCTTGGGGAGACAGGTTGGAGAATGACAATGAAAAAGATCCTGACCCTCATCGCCGCCATCACCTTAAGCCCCCTTCTCGCCTGGGGGAAAACCACCGTGATCCACCAACCCCTGGGACCCCACGAGCTTTCGATTCCGGCCCGCTTCGCTTCATCGTCCGAGACCGCGGTCATGGAATGGGGGTGTCCCGTGTCCGAACTGGTGGAAGCCGCTTCGAGCGCGGACGCCATCCAAAAGATCGGCGAGTCGTGCATGGCCGAGGCCAAACGGGCGGCCACCGAAAAACCCGAGGTCTTCGATGTGATCCGGGTTTCCGTCATCCTGCCGGATGTGGACGTGTCCAAAGAAAAGAACGGGTTTTATTTGGAAGGGACCTTTTTCCTGGAAACGCTTGTTCTAAAAGGAATGGGTCAATGAACTCAAAGGAAATGGAGATGACAAAAACAGAAGAGTCCGTCCTCTTGATTTTGGCCGAAGAAATGGGCCTGGCCGTTGCCGATTCCTTTGTCATCATCGATCCCACCAACGCCGAACCGGCCCCCAAAACGGAAAACCTCATCAGAGAAAAAACGTACAGCCTTCTGACCTAAGCGCCGCCTCCTAATCTTGTAGATTCCGCCCTTTTTTTCATCTATTCTTTTCGGGTCATGATGCGACACGTCTTCATGAAAATCCTTTCCGGAAGCGCCTTGCTTCTATTCCCCTTCGCCGCTTGGGCTGTTGATCCCCATGCGGTTCTGGAAGCGCTCCTGCCGCAGGAGAAAATCCCCCGTGTTCTTAATTCCGAAGACATTCCGGAGCTCCGGCCGAACGATCCCCAGCCCCTCTTCACTCCGGAAGGGGACTTCAACCGGGACGGCGTCTCGGATATCGCAATCGCCGGCGTGTACGAGCTGCCCGGTCCCGGTCCTAAATTCTTTCTCTTGGTGGCCACGGAACGGAAAGACCCCGTCCGATACGAAAAACTGTACGTTCAGGCGTACGGACGGCCGGTCTTCCTTCACCGGCCGGGCACCACCGGGGAGGCCGACCCCGGAGACCAAGCCTTTTCCATCTCCTTCTGCAGAGACTGCCAGGAGGGCCAGGATTTTTACTGGAACAAAAGAAAAAGGCAGTTCGATATTCGCCCCTGGTCTCCCAAAGTCAAAAGATTCCAGAAAGCGGTGGAGGTGCCGGGGCGCATCGTCCCACCGGAGGTCGTCGACAAGGCCATCCAAATCGTCAGCCAGTTGAAAGATGTGCAGAAATTTACGTCCGACGTCAAGGCGCGCGGGGGAGCCCTGGCCGTCCGTGTGGATTACGCCGACAAGTCCGAGAAAACAAACCGCACGGTGGTGACCCTTTCGGAAAAAAGGGAGGGAAAAGAATACCTCTACGACAATGTGGTGGTTGATATCGCTCGGGGGAAAGTGGTCAAACGGAAGAAAAAATAAGGGCCTCACGGGGGGTGCTCTTCAATCGCTCGTAGGCGGTGGTCCGCTGCACCGCATCATATCCCGCCTCGTGAATTAACGTCACCAACTCCTCAAGACCAGCGACATTGACAAACCCCGCTTCCTTATGGACGTTCTCCTCATACAGGGTCCCGCCGAAATCATCCGCCCCGAATTGGAGCGCCGCCGGAGCGATCTTTTTTCCTTCGGAAAACCAGGACGCCTGAATATGGTCGACATTATCAAGATAAAGGCGCGAGGCCGCGAGGATCCTTAAATATTGAATCGGACCGACATGGCGGGGAACCCTCTTCTCAAGGGCTGTATGGGTTGGTTTAAAGCTCCAGGGAATAAAAGCGGTAAAGCGGCCGGCTTTATTGAGCCGTCTCGATTCCTCCTGCAAATTCCGGATGGATTCCCAATGCTGGACAATATCCTCCGGCTCTTCCACGTGGCCGAACATCAGGGTCGCCGTAGATAAAAATCCGATTTCATGCGCCTGCCGATGAACCTGAAGCCAGGTTTGAGGCCCGCCTTTTTTGGGGGAAATTCTTTTCCGGACCCGTTCCGAGAGAATCTCCGCGCCGCCGCCGGGCAGGGTCCTCTGCCCCGCGTCCCAGAGCCGGCGCAGAACCTCCTCCAGGGTGAGGCCCGCCACCCGCGCCATATTCTCAATCTCCGGCGCTGAAAAAAAGTGGGGGGTCACCCCGGGAAACCTCTTAACGGTTTCCCGCACCAAATCCAGGTAATAGCCTAAAGGAAGTTCCGGATGATGGCCGCCTTGGAGAAGCACCGTCGTCGCCCCCCGGCCCACCGCCCACCGGATTTTCTCCATCACTTGTTCAACCGTCAATGCATAAGCGTCGGGGTCGCGAGGCCGCCGGTAAAAAGCGCAGAATTGGCAGCCGGTCTCACAGATGTTCGTGTAGTTCGGGTTGGTATCGATGACAAAAGTGACTTCTCGTCGGGGATGGTGCCGGGACCGAACGCCGTCGGCCAGCCAGCCGAGCCAGAGGAAGGGAGCGTCCTTTAATAAATACAAACCTTCCTTCGGCGATAAACGGCTCCCCTCCAGCACCTTCTTTTCAATCTGGTCAGCCAGCATTACGTTCATAAGGGTTGAGTTGCGAAATGTCCGTCATTCCGGCGAAAGCCGGAATCCAGTTTTTAAACTTGAATTTGAAGGCAGTTTTACGGCCTGGATTCCGGCTTTCGCCGGAATGACGGAGGGTGACGACTTCCGCGGCTCGCTCATGGGGTCGCGACTTTCTCCGGCCATTTGCCTTGAACCAAATGACGAAAGATCCCCATCGACTCTTCTTCCTCACGCCCCAGGACATAGTTGAACCCTTCCAGATAACGGATGATTTTTTCCGCCGGGACGTGCAGATTGACGCTTCGCTTGTTCGCAATATCCTGAAAGGACCTTATGCCCACCCGCAAGGCATCCGTGACCGTTTGAAAAAGCTCGTTTTTAACGCTTAAGCCCACCTCTTTCTTGATGACCCAGCGGGCAAAGACAAAGGGAAGCTTCTGCCAGGCTTTCCATTCTTCCGCCAAATCGGCCATGCACTCCCATGTGGAGGGGCCCGTTTTGTCCCACACTTTAAGGGCCTGATCCCCGATCAGAAGCCACGCATCATCCGTGGGCGCCAAGCCCCGGTTGATATGGATGGTTCGCCCATACCGGTGCCGAAGCAAAACTTGAAGGAGAACAACCGACGTTGAGGATTCGCGGGTCACGCCGACATTGGCATCTTGAAGCTCCGACATCGGTTTGTGCGAAAGAAGAAAAACGCTTTTGCAATCCTCCTTGGCGGCGATGCCCCAGTTTCCCAGCGGTTCAAAATCCTTTTCCAAATCCCAGCACTCAACGACGGGAAGAGGGCCCGCCATCACCAACCCTTCTCGGGCCGCCTGAGCCAGCTGCCGGGGGGTTCCCGGCATCAAGGGAAACCGAATATAGGGCCAATCAAAAAAGAAGGGATCTGTGTTCGCGTAGGATATCCGGGCCACTTTCATTAACTCACCTCCGCCCCAACCATTTCGGGCATCTCCACCGTTTGGTCAATCATCCGCAAGGGACGATACAGCGCATCCCGTTCGACGGGAACCCGCCCGGCCTCTTTGATCAATTGAATCAACGCTTCGCGGGCCATCCGGACGGGCGAAGCCGCCCCTGCCGCATGCGCGATCTTCTCGTCTCCAATCGTCCCGTCAATATCATCCGCCCCGAAATGAAGCGCCAAAGACGCCGTTTCTTCACCCAGGGTCACCCAGTAGGCTTTGATGTGGTCGAAATTATCCAAAAGAAGCCGGGATACAGCCACTGTTTTTAGATCCTCAATGACGGAGGCCGGCCTCGGCACGACCCGCGTCTTTCCCGGCTGGTAAGCCAACGGGATAAAGGACATAAAGCCATGCGTTTCATCCTGAAGGTCCCGCAGTTTTAACATATGGTCGACCCGCTCCTCCTTGGTTTCCATATGGCCGTAGAGGAGCGTCGCATTTGATTTCAGGCCCAGTCCGTGGGCGGCGCGATGCACCTCCAGCCATTTGGAGGCTCCGATTTTAAATGGAAAAAGAGACTTCCGCACGCGCTCGCTGAAAACTTCGGCCCCTCCGCCCGGCAGGCACACCACACCGGCCGCCATAAGATCCTGAAGCACTTCTTTTAAGGTCTTTTTCGCCAGCCGGGTAAAAAAATCGATCTCAACGGCCGTATAAGCCTTAACTTGAACGCGGGGGAAGCGGGTTTTAATGACCCGGATGACATCCAGGTATTGCTCATACGTCCAACCCGTGTACAAGGCGCTCACGATATGGACTTCCGTCAAATCGTCGCTTAACTGGGAGAGAATGTCGTCGGGAGATAAAACAGTGGCATCCGGCTTATCTTTCTTGGTGGCATAATCGCAGAAGCGGCAGGAAAGAGCGCAGATGTTGGTGGGGTTAATGTGCCGGTTCACGACATACGTCACTCGATTTCCCGTCCGGCGTTCTTTGACGGCATTGGCCATAAACCCCAGGCCAAAAAAGTCCTCCGATGAGAAGAGGGCAATCCCGTCTTCCCGGCTCAGGCGGACATTCGCCTGAACCTTTTCCCAGATGGGAATTAAAGCGGGATCTTTAATAAGACAAGCCATATTCCTTCCATCTCCGGTCGACTTTCTTCATGACATCGTCATCCATCGTCAACGGTTCCGGATAGCCTTCTTTCCAGGTGGCATCAATGGCCAAGGGCCCTTGATAGACCGGATGGCCGCCTTTGATCGCCACCTCCCGGAAAAACGTATCCCTTGCACAATCAAACCGGGTGAAGAGCCCCCACAAAAGAAGCGTGGGATCGTCCAGCGGAACATCCGGACTCACCCCCGCCACCAAGGGAACCTCATCAACCAATTTTGACGCCAACAACTTTTCCAACACCAAACGGCCGCCGGATTGGACCTGACACACCAAGAGGGCATTTTCGATGAGCCGGGCCCCCTGAATCCGACCGTCCAAGGCCTTGACCGCCTCCATATTAACACCTTTCGTCGGCCTCGGCGCCGTCTTCGCCGAGGTGGCGTCGAGAATCATTTTGCTCCCCAGGTTCATCTTGAGTCCGGTGAAATCAAGGGTGTCCTGCGACGTCGAAGGCAACAGGGTAAAGTCCTCCGCGGGATCGAAATGGTCCCGGAGGGCCTTCAAGACGTCCGGGAATCGCCGGACATTCACTTCCGGATCCACCAGGATCACGCACTTGGTCATCGCCAGTTGCCCCTCGCCCAGAATCCAGAGGGCCGTTTTAACGGCTTCTTTGTCAAACCGCTGGTGGACGGACGCCACAAGGAGGTTATGAAACCCGGCTTCAGAGTAAGCCCACAGGTCTGCCAATTCCGGATGCATCAATTGGAGGAGGGGGAGAAACATTTCCTGAACGGCATCTCCCATCACCTGATCTTCCTGAGGGGGCTTCCCGACAACCGCGACGGGAAATACCGGATGTTGCCGATGGAAAATCCGGTCGACATGAAAGACGGGAAAGGGGGAAGCCTGGGAATAGTGTCCGAAGTGATCCCCAAAAGGCCCTTCGCTTCGCCGCTCCTGAGGGGGAACGCGGCCTTCCAGGATGAATTCCGCCTCGGCCGGCAGGGTCAATTTTGATGAGGTCGCCCGGAAGGACGGGGTCCGGCATCCTCTTAAGAAACCGGCGAAAGCCATCTCATCCAGTCCCTCCGGCAGAGGACACACGGCGCTGAGCATCAAATGAGGATCCGCCCCCGCCACGACCGCCAAAGGCAGGGATTCCTTTTTTTCTTCCGCCTGCTGGTAGTGAACGCCGCCTCCCCGCGCAATCTGCCAGTGCATGCCGGTCTCCCGGGGACCGAACACCTGCATGCGATAGACGCCGACGTTCTGCCGGCCATCAATGGGGCTTTTGGTAAATACCAGAGGGAAGGTCAGGAAACGCCCCCCGTCTTTAGGCCAACACTGAAGAATGGGCAGGACACGCACATCGGCCGGTTCCATCCGGTGGAAAAGGACCGGCGGATGTGAAACCCGCTTCGGTCTCATCGACAATAGACGGAAAATGGTGGAGCGCTTGGCCCACATCTTCGGAAAGGAAGGGGGCAAAAGAGCGTCGGCAAACCGGGCCAGCTCCCACCCCACTTCAAAGGGGCTCCGCCCCAAAATCCACTCTATCCTCCTCTCGGCGCCGAACATGTTGATCAGAAGCGGAAAGGAAGATCCTTTGACATTTTCAAACAAGAGGGCCGGGCCTTTCTGCCGAACGACCCGCGTGGCGATCTCGGTGATCTCCAGGACGGGATCGACCTCGGCCCGGATGCGGACCAAATCGTTTTTACCGTCAAGAAATTCAATAAATGAACGGAGGTTTTTAAAAATCATTTCGAAGGGGAAGGGGTCAAGTCTCCCTTTTCCCCTCCGTGTTCAGGAGGGAAAAAGGGAGACTTGACCCCTTCCCCGGCAGGAGTTCCTTTTCATGCCAGCCAGGGCGCTGGGGGCTATTCAGGGTGGTCAGCATATGATCGACAAAGAGGGAAACCAACTCTTCCACCGAAGAGGGCTTTAAATACAAGGGGGGGGAGAACGGCATGATCGTCACGCCGCATCGAGACAATGTCAGTGCATTTTCCAAGGCAATGGGAGAGAGGGGGGACTCGCGCAAAACGAGGACCAGCCGGCGGCCTTCTTTAAGTGCCACCTCGCCCACGCGGGCGATGAGATTCTCCCCCACCCCATGGGCGATCCTTCCCAAGGTCGTCATCGAGCAGGGAACAATCACAACCTGATCAAACGGCACAGACCCTGAGGCAAACGGCGCGTTCATGTCGTCGTTGGAGAAAACCTTCTGAACGTAGGGGGAAAGAGATTCCGGCGTCTCGCCGGTTTCCTGCGCCAGCACGGCTTTTCCCCAGCGGGACACGATGAGATATTTTTCGCCCCCGCAGCGCTTCAAAAATTCAACGGCCACGGCCGCCCCCGACGCTCCCGTGACGCCGATGATCGTCCTCATCTAAACGCCCTTGATCCCGGCCACGATGAAAAACAAAACGGCGCACCCGACGGCCACATTCAACTTGAAGAAAGCCAAATCGACGTAATAGATGAACTGGTGCTCGAGATATAAAAGAAGACCGATGATCATCAAAAAAATCACCGTGATGGGCCCGGCCAGCCAAACGCCGTAGAGCAAGACGAGCACCGCAAAAGCCAACAGATGGAAGAGGCCCGACACTTTCAGGGCCCGCTCGCTCCCCAGGGCTGACGGGAGGGAGTGAAGGCCGCTGCCCTTGTCAAAGTCTTCATCCAGCGTCGAGTAAATAATGTCGAACCCGGCCAGCCAAAAGATGCTGAACACCGACAAAAATAAAACGGGGCCGATCCCCTTAAAAGAAGGATTCACGGCAAAAAATCCGCCCAACGGCACCATTGACCAGACGACACCCAACCACAAATGAGACCACTTGGTCACCCGCTTCAAATAGGGGTAAGCCACAAAGGCCGCCAGGGGAATCCAGGACAACCGGAGACAGAAGTCCGACAAGAGGGTTGCTGCGATCAAATAAATAAAAAGGGAGGCGACGGCCACCCCCCAGGCCTCGACCACTTTCATGGACCCGCTGGGAAGGGGCCAATCTTTCGTCCGCGGATTCTCGCGGTCAATCCGCCGGTCGATGAGGCGGTTCATACACAGAGCAAAGGTCCGCGCTCCAATGGCGGCCAAGAGCATCAGGATCAATACTTGCAAAGACGGCCACGACCCGTTGGCAATCATGGCGCCGGATAAAACAAGAGGAAGGGAAAAGAGGGTGTGCTCAAGTTTGATAAAGCTTGCGTATTTCAGGAAGTGGTTCATATTGGATAGGCCGCGTCGCTTCGACAGAATAAATTTTTAGGCTCAAAGGCGCAAGACTGACCGAAAATCCCGCCTCCTTTAAATCATCTCCCGTGACCGTGACCACCGGCTTTCCCGACGTTTTCGTCGGGATCTCGCGATGGAGCGGCGTGCCGTAGAGAAGGTCACTGAAAAGGTAGAGCTTCTTAAGATCAAACGCATGGAGGAGCGACTCAAGGCGGATGGAACACTCCTGCGACGTCAGACTAAAATTGGCGGCCACAAGAAACAGGGAGCGCTGCTCCCAACGGGCCAACCCGAGAACGGCCGGGGAGGACGCGCTTAAGACCGTCATCGGGCCCCGCCGAATCGCGGGCCAGCGCGTCACGAGCTTTAAAAATCGACTCACATCCGCGGGCGTCCGGCCGTCATGGCTGATAACGCCGGGCAAAAGACAAAGAAGAAGACTGCATAAAAGATTTTGTTTGGCTCCCCATTGGCCGAGTTGATCCCCCGTAAACAAGGGCGTCAGACGATGAATGGATTTATTCAACGCTTTGGCGGATTCAAACTCCAGGGCCTGCGCCGCGTTTCCGACGGTTTCCAGCCGGATTTGATTGAGGAGCCGATCACGCAACCCGTTGTTTTCGGAGAAGGAAAACCCGAGCTCCTCCAGCCGTGGGGCGTCCACGCCGGCGCTGTCCGCCACAAACACAAAATGGGGATGCTTCGCTTTAACGGCGCCGATGACCTCCGCCCAAAATTCCGTTTTCGGCGAATGGCGCAGACTGGGGATGGATCCCTTCCAGTATTTCCGGACGTTCGCACTCAAGAGCGCCGCCGCCCCTTCAATGCGCGCGCCAGACGCCACGGCTCCAAAACGGTTTAAGAGCCGGATGGCGTAGCCGCGCAGCTCCGGGGCCGAGAGATGAAATTGAATACTGTCCCCCGAGGGCATCAAGCCGGGGAGTTTCCCGTAAGCCGCCAACACGCGCTCGGGCATACTGTAGTGTTTCTGGTAGAAGGGCGGAACCCAAACCGGGAAAAAGCCGATGTTTTTAATCCGGAGCTCCTCGTCACTCAGGTGCCGGTCGGGAGAGGCCACCTGCCGCAGCAAATAAAGCTTCGGCTGACGGAGGAACATCTCATAGTGAAAGACGGTGCGACAGAAACAGAGGCTCGGGATTAATTGCACCCCGGCTCTTCTTGCCAACTGAATCTGCCGAAAAAGAAAGCCTTCCCCGTAGTACTCATCCGAACCTTCAGGCTTCTCAATCGGGGCCTGAAACGGAGAGGCCCACGCCTGCGGCTCCTCCTTGAGAGCAACCTCTTTCCAAAAAGCCCGGGCGCGAAAGGGTTTTTTCCAATCCGCTTCGTAAAGCGTCTTTCCCAGGACCAAGGGGTGGGCTTTGACGAGTTGCTCCCGGCGCAGCAGCCATTCCATCAATAACAGGGCCACAATAAGAAGCCACCATCGCTCCGTGTCGGAAAGACGCCAATCCACCGATCGAAAACCTTCGCGGAGATTGCGACGAGAAGGCATCACTGCCAGCACCTTTCCCGTATTGCGTTTCACAAGTCCTTTCACATTTGTCCATCCCGCGACAACGGTATTCCAAGCCATCGTCTTTCCTTTAAGTAAATTGTCGACGACGTTGGAGACAGAATCCTTTTTCGCTTCCAAAGGTGCGGGAGGCAATGCCATGGCCGCGGCACCTGGGGCTGCTGGCTTCTGAAGCGTCACAGGAGCTACAAACGCCGGTTTAGCCGGGACTGACGGTTCCTTCATTGCACTTGGTTTCGTCAGTACGATCGGTTCCGCTAGCGCGACGGGTTTCGCCGATGCGGCGAGTTTTGCAGGTGCAGGGAGTTTCGCCGGTGTTGCCGGCGCTGCGGCGATGGCGGAAGCGGCCGGCGCGGCGGGTGCAACCAGCGCGACGGGTACCGCCAGGGGCTTTTGCTCGTGCGTGGCCGCCGCCGTTTCGACCCCAAAGGTCGGGTAAATTTTCTTTGGGCCCGTCCGTTTCCCAGCCCGAACCTTCCGAATGGGCAACGGATTCGCCTCCTCTACCATTCCTTCCTCGGACGCCCGGGCGAACGTCATGGCGGAAAGCGGTTTGTACAAGTTGACCTGAGGCTTATCCACGGCGAAAAGAGACGGAGTGTCCACGGGCGGCACCTGGGCGACGAAGGCGATCCCCAGTATCTCGATCTCAGCCCCATCTTTGTTCCCCACGGTCTGGCTGCCGAATTCGAAGCCGATCCGGGAAACGTTCGAAGAATCAAGCTCTTCTTCCGAACGAATGGCGCGGGAGGGGAGAACAAGCTGCAGAACTTCATTGGGGGGAAATCCCCGGGGCGGAAGGATGTCCGTCCGCGCCTGCGGAACGTCGTCATTTTCCCAGGTGGAATCCTGCAAGCTGATCCAGAGCTTCTGACCGGCGGGTCGCGTACGAACCCACAACACCACCGAGTTGTACCGGGCGAGATTAAGGGGACGCTTCAAATTGATGACCCCGGCGGACCAGCTGCCTTGCCGGTTTTTCAGCTGTAGCCACAACTGGCCTGAATAGGGCTCCCCCAGAAAGGTATAACCAAAACGGCTTAAATAGGCGCCTCCGGAGAACGTGACGGAATCGATATGCCTCCGTTTAAGAAGCAAGGAATTTTTTTGGGAAACGCTATAGGGAAGTTGACGCAGTTTTTCTAAGAGAGAGGCGGATAATTCAGGACCCTTGATGAGAGCGGCCGTGAGGGACGACGATACGGCCAGGAGGGAAAATATCAGGACGATGCACGGATGCCGGCGCTGCCCCCTTCGCATACCTTGTGATTAAAACATATTTTCGACGGAAAAGACAAACGAAAGACTTTCATTCAAGTAAAATAAGAGCGAATCATGAAGAGCAGGCTTCTCACCCTATCCCTTTATCTTCTCCTGGCCGCCTCGGTCCCCTGTTATGGCAGCGACAACAACAGGGAAGCCCGGCAGCAGATGGTTGAAACTCAAATCCGGGCCCGTGGGGTCACCAACCCAAAGGTGCTCTCCGCCATGAACAAGGTGGAAAGACACCGGTTTGTCCACCCAAATATGGTTCCTGATGCCTACATCGACTCGCCCCTGCCCATCGGACACGGCCAAACCATCTCTCAACCTTACATTGTGGCGTATATGACGGAGCTTTTGGATCCCCGACCGGGGGATGTCGTTTTGGAAGTCGGGACGGGCTCCGGCTACCAGGCCGCCGTCTTGGCGGAGATCGTCAAACACGTCTATACCATTGAACTCATAAAACCCCTGGCACAGGATGCCCGAAAAAGGCTGGCCTCTCTCGGATACAAAAACATCACGGTTCGGACGGGGGATGGATACCAAGGCTGGCCGGAGAAGGCCCCCTTCGATGCCATCATGGTCACCGCCGCCGCCGATCACATCCCTCCGCCCCTCGTTGAGCAGCTGAAGCCCGGCCGTCGCCTGGTGATCCCCGTGGGATCCACCCCCTTGACCCAGGAGCTCATCATCGTCGAAAAGAAGAAGGACGGCTCGACAATTCAGAGATCGGTTCTCCCCGTCCGCTTTGTGCCCCTGCGGAGAAAAAACTAAAATCGACTCATTCCCATGTGTTCCCTTCACCCCAGAATCGCAAAGAAGTTCAACGAGCTTTTTGATGAGGTGCGCCAAAAAATCACGACCGAAGTGGGCGACGGAGATTTGTACACCATCAAAGCCACCAAGCTGAAGGCGATCGATGAACTCAACGGCCTTCAAGGCTGCCCCGCCCTGGAGCACTACCTCAAAGTCCTCAATCTGCCCACCCCCAATAAAACCAACCTGCCGATGATGCAGAAGCACCTCGAAGATCTCATCGCCGAGTTCCGCCGTTAAAAGGACCATTTCCGGGAGGATACCATGAAGAAATCGCTGGGCGCCCGAACCCTGATCTGCCCCTCGCCTGTGTGGTGCATCGGCTCGTATGACGATAAGGGAAAACCGAATGTGATGACGGCCTCCTGGGCCGGGATTTGTTGCAGCGATCCGCCCTGTGTGGCGGTATCGCTCCGGAAGGCCACCTTGACCCACGGCAACATCATGCGATCCAAAGTCTTTACGGTGAGCGTGCCATCCAAAAAACACGCTAAGGAGGCGGACTATTTCGGCCTGGTGTCCGGAAAAACGGTCAATAAGTTTGAGGCGACGGGCTTAACTCCCGTGAAGGGGGACCGGGTGAACGCGCCTTATGTCGGCGAATTTCCGATGGCGGTGGAATGCAGGGTCCTCCACATCTTCGAGCTCGGCCTCCACACGCAATTTGTCGGCGAAATCCTGGACGTCAAGGTGGATGAAGAGATCCTCTCCAAAGGCGGCCTCCCGGACATGCAGAAGCTGGATCCTTTTCATTACAGCGCCGCTGACCAGCTCTACTACGCCACGGGTAAATCCATTGGCGCCGCCTTCGACATCGGCGAAAAGTAGTTAAGGGGTCACCCATCATTCTCTTGACAAAACCCATGGTGTATACTGAAATTAACGGGCGATCATGCAGACCAAAAACCTCGCCATCATGTTTACCGACATCAAGGGGTTTACAGCGCGCACCTCGAGCGATTCGCGCGAGGGGGTGGCGCGGCTCCTAAAGGAACACGATCGTCTTTTGGTGCCTGTTTTCCGCCATTTTGGCGGCGTCATCATCAAGACCATCGGAGACGCCTTTCTCGTCACCTTTGAAAGCCCCACCGACTCTGTCCTCTGCGGCCTCACCATCCAGGAAGTGCTTCGCCAGCACAACGCGCGCGTGGTGGAGAAGGACCGGATCGACGTCCGTGTGGCGATCAACGTGGGAGAGGTGCAGCTCAAAGAAGACGATGTCCTGGGAGAGCCGGTCAACCTGGCCGCACGGCTGGAAGGAATCACGGAAGCCGGCGAGGTGTATTTCACGGAGTCCGTTTACCTGTCCATGAAACGGCAGGAGGTCCCCACCGCCGAGATCGGCGAGCGGGTGTTCAAAGGGATCCCCTATCCGGTGCGGGTCTACCGCGTCCTTTTGGATCCCCAATCGGACCAGGCGAAGGAACTCACCCGACAGGTGGAGCTCACTGAAAAAGGACCCGTCATTCACGTACGGCGATCGCTGGATGGAGACGGATACCAAAGGGTTATAAAACTGGGTGTCTTCGTTCTTCTGGCTCTCTTTGTGGCCGGCGCCGCAACATGGATGTGGGTCCGTCCGTTCAAGATAAGGCGGGAGGCTCGGTTGAAGGCGGTTGAACAGATCCAGACGTTCATCAAGGGCGGGGTACCGGAGTATGACGTGTGGGATACCTTGCGTAACATCCTGGCGGAGAATCCCGCGGACCCGGAAATTCCTTTTCAGGCAGGGGAGATTCTGGGGAAGCGCTTCGTCCCGGGGGCGGTGTTCTGGCTCTATGAGGAATCAATCCGGCGCGGGGGGCACACATCAGACCCGCGCGTCTTTGCCGCCGCGGCCCGCGTTTTCGAGCGCACCCTTCCCGATGAAAAAGAAGCGCAAGAAACCCACCAGGCCGTCAAAACCTATTTCCCCAAAAAGCGGCAGGAGTGGGCCGGGGAAGCCCTGGAGGGAGAGAACGCCTACGCCCTTCTGAACGCGCGCGCCATCCTCCAAGAATCAAATGACCCGCGGCTTGACGATCCCGCCCGTGTTAAGAAATTGAACGTCTGCCTGAATAAACTCCTTTCCGAAGGCGACTTCACCCCTGAATACAAAGAAAAAATCCGATCTTATTTGCAGAATCCATCATGATCAACGTAATTCTTTTCGACATGGGCAATGTCATCTTGCCGGTGGACGGGGATCGCCTGGCCCGGAAACTGGCCCGCTACTCCCCGCAGACGCCGCAAAAGATATTGGAGGCTTTCTGGGACAACCGGATCACCGATCGTTTCGAACAGGGGAAAATGAGTCCGAAGGAGTTTTTCGAACTTGTCACCCGAACGGCCGAAATCCAGGGGCTCTCCTATGAGGACTTCATTAACATGTTTAACGACATTTTCGAAGAAGACCACCAGGTTATAGAGCTGGTTAAAAACCTCAAAAAAACCTACAAATTGGGCCTTATTTCAAACACCAACCCCCTTCACGTTCCCTACGTTTTAAAAAAATTCCCCGTCCTTTCCACATTTGATAAGTTGTGGATGTCGAGCGAGGTGGGGATAAGAAAACCCGACCCCGGCCTTTTTCAAATGGCTCTTACGCACTTTGGCGTGCCGCCGTCGGCCGCCGTTTTCATCGACGATATCCTGGCCCACGTGGACGCGGCGCGGAAACTCGGACTTCACGGCATTCACTTTCAAAATTTCGACCAACTGGCGCAAAATCTCAAAGATCTGGGGGTCACCATCTGATGCCAACACTTGTCGTCGTGGGAGGACAATGGGGGGACGAAGGCAAAGGGAAAATCGTCCACCTCATCGGAAAAAACTCTGACATCATCGTCCGCTACCAAGGGGGCAATAACGCCGGCCACACCGTCGTCTTCGACGGAAAACATTTCGTCCTGCACTTGATTCCCTCCGGCATTCTGGAACCCGGCAAAAAATGCGTGGTCGGCAACGGCTTGGTGGTCGACCCCTCCGCTCTCGAAGAGGAAGTGAAATTCCTGGAGAGCCGGGCCATCAAGGTTCGGGGGCGCCTCTATGTGTCTCTGGCGGCGCATGTCATTCTCCCGTACCACCGTTATCTGGACACCCTCCGGGAAACCGGCGGCAAAGGCTCCGCCATCGGGACCACCCGCCGGGGCATCGGCCCCGCCTATGCGGATAAGGTCGGCCGCACCGGCATCCGCATCGCCGATTATCTGGAACCCGACCTCTTTGAGGAGCTCCTCGATCAAAACCTAAAGGAGAAGGAGCCGCTCCTGGCCCTGGTCAAACCCATCAAGCAAATCAAAGCCGAGATCATGAAAACCTACCCGAAGCTTCGCGAATTCGTCCGGCAGTTTGCAACGGACACAAGCCTTCTTTTGGCCAACGCCATTAAAAAAGATGAGCGCATCCTATTCGAAAGCGCGCAGGGGACGCTTCTTGACGTCGACTTCGGCACCTTCCCCTTTGTGACCTCCTCCAACCCCATCTCTGGAGGCGCTTGCATCGGAGCGGGTGTCGGACCCACCTATATTGATGAGACCTTGGGTGTGATCAAAGCCTACACCACGCGGGTCGGAGACGGCCCCTTCCCCACGGAACTCAAAGGGGCGGAGGGAAATTACCTGCAGTCCAAAGGACAGGAATTTGGCGCCACCACGGGGCGCCGCCGCCGCTGCGGCTGGTTTGACGCGGTCGTGGTCCGACACGCCTTCCGGATCAACGGCATCAAGCGCTTTGCCCTTACAAAACTGGATGTCCTCGAAGGGCTCAATCCCATCCGAATTTGCACGGCCTACAAGGCCCAAGGCAAAATCCTCACCCACTTCCCCACCAGCCGGACGCTCCAGTCCCAGGCCAAGCCCATCTACAAAAACTTCCGGGGATTCACGGGAAACTTGAAGGAAATCAACGATTTCAACAAGTTTCCTGTGGAAGCTAGGCGCTTCGTCCACGAGATTGAGAAATCAGCGGGAGCCAAATGCGCCCTGGTATCGATGGGCCGAAGCCGCGAAGAAACCTTGGTGTTGGACAAGGACTTTCCCTGGCTCAAATAGACTCCGGAAGGAACGTAAGTTGCAAAAAATAAAAGCATCTCTGGTCCTGGCGACGGGACGAATCTTTCCAGGATTTTGCTTTGGGGCGGAGCCGAAAGAAGACGCTGAAGGTCGGCCTCTCTCGGCCGGGGAGATTGTTTTCAACACCTCCATGACCGGCTATCAGGAAATCCTGACCGATCCCTCCTACCAGGGCCA
>JAJAPZ010000038.1 GCA_020523905.1 Candidatus Obscuribacterium magneticum | reverse complement strand
ACCGTTTACTCGCAGGCGTCATACGATTATTGGGTGAGTTTGGCCGCGTTGGAGCGGGCGGCGGGGATCATCCCGGAGGAGGTTAAGAAATGAATCGAAATTATTGCGAAAGTCGTCATTCCCGAATGCCTCTATCGGGAATCCATCTCTTCCAACGGAAGGCTCAAAACCTGGATTCCCGCTTTCGCGGGAATGACGCCCCGTTTTCGATGGCTCGTGGGCGGGTTTTCGTCGCGCTATTTTTAATCGTCCTATCAGCCTGTAATTCCCAGAAAGAAATAAAACTGGAGGCGTTCCCTGTTCACGTGCAAGCGGCGGAGCTGCGGACATTGGAAGAAATCCTCATTGTCTCCGGGTCTCTCAAAGCGCAGGATGAAGCAACGCTTTTTTCACGCGTCTCCGGAAAACTGAAAGACAATCTGCTGAAAGAAGGAGACCCCGTAAAAAAAGGACAGGCGGTGTCCCTGGTGGAGCGGGATGAGGTTGGAGTGACCTTCGAACCTGCGCCGGTTCCATCGACGCTCAATGGTATTGTGGGTCGCACCTACTTGGATCGGGGGATGAACGTCGGCCTCGACACGCCCGTCGCTCTCGTTGTCGATGACAGCGAGGTTCTGGCTCAAGCGGATATCCCAGAGCGATATGCCGGCCGGGTCGCGGTGGGTCAGAGCGTGCGGGTTCGCTTGGAAGCCTATTCCCACCGGATCTTCACAGGCCGGGTGTCAAAGGTCAGTCCGGTCGTCAGCCCGGCGACAAGGACGGCGCCGATTGAGGTCACGTTGAAAAACGACGATCGCTTGCTTAAGTCGGGCATGTTTGCGGAGCTTTCCGTCGTAATCGGGCGAAAAGCCGACGCACTGGCCGTTCCACTAGCAGCGGTCTTGGAAACAGGTTCTCCCGTGATTTTTGTCGCCAGGGATGGCAAGGCCGAAAGGCGTGAAGTGACCCTCGGAATTCGGGACGCCGATTATGTTGAGATCAAGGGCGGCGTTACGAAGGGCGAAGCGGTGATCACAACAGGACTGTTTGCTCTTCAAAACGGGAGCCCCGTGGAGGCGGTGTTGGATGAGAAATGAGAGGTGTCATTGCGAGCGAAGCGAAGCAATCCGTCGTTCCATCAGGTGCTTGCCAACCACTCTTCTTGTTACGACAGATTGCTTCGCTTCGCTCGCAATGACAATGCATGAGGAGAAAACTTGAAGCTGGCGGATGTCAGTATCAATCGTCCGGTCTTCGCCACGATGATGATCGCGGCCCTTGTGGTCTTGGGGCTCTTTTCGTTTGCGCGGTTGGGCCTGGACCTATTCCCCAACGTCGATTTTCCTTTCGTGGTTGTCACCACCACCCTCCGGGGAGCGGGATCGGAAGAGATAGAAACCTCCATCACCAAACCCCTCGAGGAAGCCATCAACACCATTTCCGGCATTGAAGAGCTGAAATCATCGAGTCTGGAAGGCATCAGCCAAGTGATGGTCATGTTCGACTTGGATAAAAATTCGGACGTCAGCGCCCAGGAAGTTCGGGATGCGGTGAGCCGCGTCATCCGGCAATTCCCCCTTGGGACGGATCAGCCGGTCGTCCAGAAATTCGACCCCGGCGCCTCCCCCATCATGTCCATCGCCGTCTATGGCGAGCGCCTTTTAAGAGACCTCACTCAGATTGCGAAGAAAAAAATCAAGGAACCCCTCGAAACGCTCAAAGGCGTCGGCCGGATCACCGTTGTCGGCGGCCGCGAACGGGAAATCCATGTCATCGTCAATCCCCTGAAGCTGGGGTCGTACAATCTTTCCATTAATCAAGTCAAAGACGCCCTCCAGCAGCAAAACATCGAGATCCCCGGCGGCCGCGTCGACCGGGGGCGGCAGGAGTGGGTCCTTCGCACCATGGGACGCATCGAAACGCCCGGGGACTTTGAGAAGGTCGTTATCGCCAACGTCCGGGGCGTGCCGGTTCGCATCCGCGATGTGGGCCGCGCGGAAGACACGGAGGAGGAGGCCCGCACCCTCGCCCGTCTTGACGGAAAACCCACCCTTTCCTTGATCGTCCAGAAGCAATCGGGCATGAACACGGTGGAAACCATCGACCGGGTGAAAGAAGAGCTAAATGTACTTAAAAAAGATTTGCCCGCCGGCGTCACGGCCGAGGTGGTCCGGGATCAGTCGGGCTTCATCCTCTCATCCGTTCACAATGTCGAAGAGCATTTATTTTTGGGAGCCATCCTGGCCAGCTTGGCCGTCCTCCTTTTCATCGGAAATTGGCGAAGCACCCTCATAGCGTCTTTGGCCATCCCGGCCTCCATCATCACCACCTTCGTGTTTATGGATCTGGCGGGTTTTACCTTGAACATCATGACCCTACTGGGGCTCACCTTAGCGGTGGGAATCGTGATCGACGATGCGATCGTTGTATTGGAAAACATCACACGTCACGTGGAGGAAAAAAAGACGCCCCCCATGAAAGCGGCCTTTGAAGCCACCAAGGAAATCGGCCTGGCGGTCATGGCCACAACCTCTTCCTTGGTGATCATTTTTCTCCCCCTCGCTTACATGGGCGGCATCGTCGGCCGATTCCTGAGAAGCTTTGGATTGACCATCGCTTTTTCCATCCTGGTCAGCCTCTTCGTCGCCTTCACCCTGACGCCGATGCTCTGCTCCCGATTTTTAAAACATCAGGAGGGGCGCAAAAGCCGCCTGCAAGAGAAGGTCGATAAATTAAACGATGCGTTAAAGGAAAGGTACGGCCGGCTTATCCTGTGGGCCATGGCGCACCGTAAGCGAGTCGTCATCTTCTCCCTCCTCACGGCACTTTCGACCATCCTCTGGTTTTCATGGATCGGGAAGGATTTTCTTCCGCCCGATGACACGGGGGAATTCCAGGTCCAATTCAAAGCTCCGGAAGGAACGTCTCTGACCATGACCGATGAGATACTGAAGCAAATTGAACTGGAAGTCCGCCGTCTGCCCGGGATCGAAAGCATCATGGCTTCCATTGGTGAGGGAGAGTCAAAGAGCGTGAACGACGGCCTCCTTTATATTCGCATGAGGCCTTATTCAAAGCGGCGCCTCGGGCAATTTGAAGTGATGAAAATGGCCCGGCACGCCCTCGCCAAATACACAGGGCTTCGCCTCTCCGTGACCAAAGTGGACATGATCGGAGGCACCGGTTTTCCGACGTATGACTTCAGCTATGTGCTGACGGGGCCCGATCTAAATCAGCTGGCGCATTACGCCTCCTCGATCGTGAAAGGCCTGAAGGAGGTTCCCGGCATCGTCGATGTGGACACCAGCTTAAATCTGGCCAAGCCCGAGCTTCGGGTGAAAATAAACCGCGACCGGGCGCAGGATTTGGGTGTTAAGGTGGAGGATATTGCGCAAAGCCTCCGGACCATGGTGGGGGGCGAGGAAGACATCACGAAGTTTAAAGAAGGCGATGAGCTCTACCAGGTCCGGCTTCGGGTCGATAAGAATTACCGGAATAGCCCGGAGGTCCTATCGGCCCTCCTTCTTCCCGCCTCAAAAGCGGGGCTGGTGCGCCTCGATAACGTGGCCTCCCTTGTCACGGAAAAGGGACCTTCTCAAATCGACCGGCAGGACCGCCAGCGCCAAATCACCATTTTCGCCAACATGGAAGGGATCCCCATGAACCGCGTCATTGACAAGGCGGATGAAATCGCCCGGAAGCTCAAAATGCCCGTGGGCTACAAGACCCTCCTCCAGGCCGAAGGCAAAGAGTTCGGCCGCATGATGCAGGGATTTATGATGGCCTTTATGCTCTCTTTCATCTTTATGTACATGATTCTGGCCTCCCAGTTCGACAGCTTTCTCCATCCCATCACGATTCTCTTATCGCTTCCCTTGGCCATTCCCTTCGCTCTGTTCTCCCTGTGGATCACCCATCAACACCTGACGATCTTTTCCATCATGGGGGTGTTCATGCTCTTCGGGATCGTGAAGAAAAACGCGATTCTCCAGGTGGACTATACCAATACCCTGCGCCGCCAAGGCCGTCCGCGCGACGAAGCGATTTTAGAAGCCAATAAGACACGGCTTCGGCCCATTCTTATGACCACCAGCGTCCTTGTGGCCGCCATGATTCCCGTCATGTTGGGCCGCGGCCCCGGCGCCGCTAACCGGGCGACCATGGCGGTTGTGATCGTGGGCGGTCAAACCCTCTGCCTTCTCATCACCCTCCTCCTCACCCCCGTGGCGTATTCCCTTTTCGACGACCTAACACAATGGATCAAGGAAAGATTCCTCAATAAGTAATTTATCATCCTAATTCCTCTCTGGCCATCCTGATGCACCTAACAATTGTGACTACTATCATCTTTAAAAAACCTGGTCTAACGACATATTTAGGGGAGAGATATGGAAATTATGACCGAAAAGACGGCACCCTTTTATCTAAATCACGCCCGAAGGATTCTCCCCTTCTTATTACTCCTCACGACCGGTTTCTTCACGGCTGAACTACAAGCCGCGCCTATCTGCAATATCACCTCCTCAAATCGCGATGTATGCACGTTCCTGCAGCAAAAATATGCAGAAGGATCGGCGGCGGGAAACGTGGGCGATTATTACGATAATTGTGATAGAGGACATGCCTATCTCCGCAGTATCGCGGATGACCACCCGCAAATCAGCACCATGTCAACGACCTATGGTTTCCAAGGGAGCGTCATCCCCGGAAAAATCGTGATAGGAAATGCATCGATGGTTTGGTTGACATCAACCGGGCCCGACGGCGGGACGGAAAGTTTCAATTTCTCGACGATGGTGGGCCGGGCCGCTGCTTCGATGTGTCAACAATACATCCACAACAACCATTATTGGTATCCCGAACACCATGATCACGATGCCAAAGACCATCACCCAAGCATGTGGCCCTATATCAGCGTTTCCCAGGGGTCGTCGGGTTCGGAACTGGATGAAGTTAAAAAATGGTTTTTTGCGTTGGCGGCGTTTCGACCCGATGTGAAAGCCACACTCAAAGATAAGGGCCTCTTGATGCCCGTCCTCCAGATGATCACCCGGATGACGCGGGCCGCCTCGGATCAGGAATACCTGTCGGGAAAAGTCCACCAAAACGCGTATGACAACTTCACCAATACGCTCGCCATGGTGCAACTCGCCAACGCCATTCTACCCACGAACATCCCCCCCTTCGTTCAAATCAAGGTTCTGGATGACACCTATAAGGCTGTCAATGGAAGGGACTTCTATGAGAACTCTTGGGGCCAGGACAATGAATTTTTCTACGACTCTCCCGCCTCGGTGGCCCGGATCTGGCACGGGCATGAATACACGAAAAAAATAACGGTCAGCGCCGCCGAAAGCTATGACCTCAACAACCGACCCCTCATTTACCAATGGGCCGTACTACGCGGTGATCCCCAACACGTCCGCATCCGGCCGTTAAACGGTTCCCAATCGGTGGTCGAGATCGAGATCGATTATCACCCGGAAACCGTCATCGAAGGGTCAACACGTCTGACGAATCTGGTCGTCGTCGGAGCATTTGTTCATAACGGCGTTTATTATTCGGCCCCGGCTTTTGTGACCTCCTTCTCGCTCGCCAATGAAACGAGGGAATACGACCCGTCGACCCACCGGCTTTTCCAGGTCACTTACAGCACGAGTTATGTGCATCCCTCGATTTCCACTGACAAGAGCTGGACGTCCGACACGTTTCAATATGGCTCCGATGGAAGGGGAAAAGGATGGACGCGCCTGAAAAACGGACAGATGACCGAGTGGACGAAAGAAGGATTCCTTGTTGTTGAAAAAGACGCGAGCGGGTCCATCACCAAGGCGCAAAAAGTTACTTATGTCAACGATAGCTCCGGCAAACTCACGTGGCAGAATGATGGGAGTCCATTCACTTATGTCCCCGGCAATGAGCCCCCCCTGGTTGAAGCGGGCGAACCCCAAACCGTCAGAGTCAACACCACAATCCAATTGAACGGCACCGTGACCGACGACGGGCTTCCGAATCCCCCGCGGCAAGTCACCATTTCCTGGAGCCAGATCAGCGGTCCCGGCAGAGCTGTCTTCGAAAACACCGATGTCGTCAACGCAAAGGTAAAATTCACCGATTCCGGCGATTACCGGTTGCGCTTGTCTGCGGATGACGGCCAGCAAGCCGCCTATGATGACGTGGTCATCACCGTCAATTCGGATGTGACACCGGGTCCGAACGGGGTTCCACAGGTGAGGGCAGGGCCCGATCAAACCGTGTCCTTGGCCGTCGGCGCCCAGCTTCATGGAAACGCCATCGATGACGGTCTACCCATGCCGCCCGGCCTGTTGACAACGTCATGGAGCCAGGTGAGCGGCCCCGGGAGCGTCGTGTTTGACAATCCCTCATTACTCGACACGACGGCACGTTTCTCCGCCTTGGGTGTCTATGTTTTGCGGCTTACGGCTTTCGACGGACAGAACACAGGCTCGGATGACCTGGTTGTAACGGTATTAATTGAGGCGCCCCCGAATGCCGGCGCTCCCCCCTCCATCAATCTTATCGATCCCACAAAAAATCAGAACGCTTCCATCAGTTTTGCCCTTCCTCAAGCTGGATCGGTGAACGCCGTTATCTACACGATGCGGGGCGAAAAGATCAAGGAGTTGGCCGGAGGGGAACTCCCCGCCGGAAACAACACCCTGCCTTGGGACGGCCGCAATGAAAGCGGCCAAATCGTGGCCGCCGGGGTATACGTGGTCGTTGTCAAAGGCGCCGGCCAGAATTTCACTAAGAAAATCGTCGTGTTGAAATAACATCCAATAATTAGAGCGTGTCAAAAAACCTCAAAAAACACCAGTTCTGTACCGCCTAAAGTTGGACGTTGTAACCCAAAGTTGGACATGTCTGTTCTTTAGCCGTTTGAGTTCTTTTTGTCTTTGTCGTTGTCTTTAGGTTGTTGGAGGGAAATGTCTTATATTTCCCGACCCCGCCGCGTGAAATTTATTGACCCTGCCTGAGCCGTTACGACTCACACTTATGGAGGGAGGTGACCCTCCATGAGACGAAAAAGACATTGCCCTTATTGCCACACGTTGTTCCGGCCTTGTCCCCGAAGCTTCCGATCATCGACGGGCAAATACATTCAAAAGGTCTGCTCCGACCCCGCCTGCCAACGGAAACGCCGGCTTCAAGACTTAAAAGACTACTGGCGCCGCAACCCTTTGGTGGGGAGCCCCTGGAGGGATTACCACAAGCAACAACAAGCCTGGCGGAAGAAGAGGGGACGTGCTTATATGCGGCACTACCGTCTTGCCCATCCCCGCTACCTGAAACAAAACAGAAGGCTGCAGCGTGTCCGGAATCGGAAAAGACGGATGATTGTAAAACAAGACTCGATCGAAGCCAAAAGCGTTGATACTCTGAGACAAATCCAACGCTTGCCGATGCTTGTAAAACAAGACCCGATCCCCGAGATCCAGGCCCGCCAGATCGACGGACTGTGCCGGTACCTGTTGTGGACGAGACGTCTTGTAAAACAAGACTCGATAGCCTTGCAAGAACGAATCGCGCACAATCGGGGGCATGGGACAGCTCCATAAACGTTTGAGTCTTCAGACGGTCTGGCAGGTGGTCCGCCAATTTCAGGAGAAGAAACTCTCTATCAAGGTGGCCTGCGATCTGTTGGAAGTCTCCAAGAGCCGGCTTTATCAACTGGAGGCGAAGTGGGGGAACGTTCCGGCCGCGGAGATGGGGAAGAGATCCCTCTACGAGCGGGAAACGCCGCTTCTGCTGGCGCCGGAGGTGCAAGAGTTCTTGAAGAAAGAGATCCGTTTCATCAAGACCGAGTCGAAGGTGCTCCAAGGCCATCTCAACTTCGCCGTGCTCGCTCAAGAATGCCACAAACGCTTTGATAAACGCTTCCATCGCAATACCCTCAGGCGCTGGGCCATTCGAGAAGGATTGTTCAATCCGGCCGTCGATCCAACGGGAAAAGCGCTCAATCGCTTTGAGATGGGGGGCATCGGCGCCCTCTTCCAGCACGACTCTTCGATTCACCTCTGGGTTCCCTTTTTTAAGTTCAACACGGTTCTTATCCTCACCGAGGACGATCACTCCCGAAAAGTGGTGGGCGCCCGGCTGGTTCCCAACGACACCTCCTGGCATCACCTCTGCGTCGCTCGCAACACCATTGAAACCCACGGCCGCCCGGCGGCTTACTACACCGATAACCATATGATCTTCTCTCCATCAACGGATATTCACGCCCAGTTTAACCGGGCGTTGCGCTCTCTGGATATCCTCTTAAAGCTCACCGGCAAAGCTCACCCGGAAGCCAAGGGGAAGCTGGAAAAGCGGAACGACTACTTCCAACGACGGATTCCCTATCTCTGTGAGAGACACAACATCACCAATTTAACCTGGGGGAATAAAATCCTCGACGACGAGGTTGCCTACTACAATGAGCGTCACATCCACGCGGAGATTAAAGAAACGCCCCAACAACGGTGGGATCGGGCCCTGAAAGAAGGACGGTGTTATCTCCGGCCTCTCCCTGACAAAGCCCCCCTTGATGTGATCTTCGGATTGCACTACGAGCGGGTCTTAAGCAAATGCGGAACCTTTCAATTCTGCGGTCGAACATGGACCGTTTCGAAGGCCCCGCGCTATGGCAAGGTCACCGTCGTATTAAGACCTCCCACATCGCTTCGAAAACCGCACACGGAACTGATCGTCCTTTACAAAGGCGGCTCTCAAACCTTTACGATTCCCCGGTCACAGACGCTCAAGCCGCATCATCACAAGCTTCCGGATTCGCCTCCACAGCCATAGGGTTTTTCCCTCGTCGCAGGGCAAGCCCCCCATATGTGGCTGCCCCCCTGGAAAAATCAGATTGAAAAGACGGTGGCTTTTTTATGCGTGAAGCCGGCCGATGTCCAACTTTGTGTTCTCAAACGTCCAACTTTGCGGTTACAGAACACGACTAAAAAAATCCATTTTATAGGACTTTTTAACCCAATCTTAAGGAATTCTTAATCCCCCCACTGTTACGATACTGTTACAAGCATAGTGTGGCTGGTTGTAAACGTTTGTTTACAGACAAATAACAGTGACGGGAGGATGGCGTGAAAAAAGCTCTGGGTTTAGCGAGCGCGACGGCTCTTCTGGTCGCCTTCGTCGGCCTGAGCTTTGCGCGTTCGGGTAACGGCGTGAGCGGCGGCGTCATACTTCTCAACGATCCCAGCGCCCGCGCCATGGCGCTGTCGGGCGCGATCGGCGCCTCCATAGATGATGTCTCATCCTTCGCCTACAATCCCGCCTCCCTCTCGTCCTTAAAACGCCACCAAGCCACCCTCCTTCATGAAGCCGGCATGATTGGGGACACCTACAACCAGCTTATGATCGGAACCACATTGCCCGATGGCGGGCTGGGGTGCTCGGTCGCCTACTACCAAGGCGGCCACTTCGACTTTTCTGACGGCATCGTGCGGAAAGACGTAACCGCCCAGAAGGACTTCGTTTTCTCTCTTGGATATGGGTATCAAATCGGCAGCCTGGCGGCCGGCGTCTCCGGAAAGTACCTCTCTTCTGAACTCGTCGAGACCTACAAAGGCGACGCCTACGCGTTTGACTTTGGAATGGTCTCGCACCTGACACCCCAACTGCGGCTGGGAGCGTCCCTTCAAAACATCGGGACCGATCTCGCCTATATCAGCGATGGCGATCCGCTTCCCAAACTCGCTCGGCTGAGCCTCTCCTATTTATTACTGGTTAAAAACCAAACGCTGAATCTCCTGTTTGATGCGCCCTACCGGCTGAACGAACATCGCTTGGATCGGGCCGTGGGCTTGGAAACAAAAGCGGGCCCGTTGGCTCTCAGGATGGGCTACCGCTCCGGCATCGATTTCGGCGAAGTGACCGCGGGTCTCGGCATCACGTTCGGCCAAGCCTCATTGGATTACGCGTTCGGAATGGTCGAGAGCTTGAGTTCCAAACACCGGATCAGCGTCTCGCTGCGCTTTGGCGAGAAGAGAGACGAAAACAAAAACCCGCTGACCACAATGTTCCGTAAGAAAGCCAAAAACAAAACTTATGACATCAAACCCGGCGACACGCTGGCCAAGATTTCGCTGCGGATGTACGGGGATCTCGGTTGGGAGCAACGGATCTATGAGAAAAACAAGAGGGTCATGAGTGGCGAGAAGAGTTTACCGGCCGGCCAGAGGATTTCACTGCCATGAAAACAACATCTACTAGATTGATTCGCGCCATTATTCTCTTGATGGGGATATCGGCGCCGTGGCCGGCTTTTTCCGGTTATCACGGAGGGCCACACCCCTACTCGTTTCCGGATGTTAAGAGCCAAGTTTTACATTTTTGTCCAAGTCTTAATCCCAATGATTACATGAATGCAATGGTGTCGATCGAGTATGAGAACGTGCTGGGGGATCCATCAGTGGTCACAGGAGAGGAAGATCAGCCTTGTAATTTTTCGAGGGTTGGAGATTGGATGGGACTCGATCTTTATGTCCTAACAGTAAGAGATTATTATTACCCAAGCAGTTCACCCCCAAATCGCCTTTTGCCTCAGACGTATCCTCTGGACCCTACTCAACTTCAAGCGACTTATGAACTCCCACCCCACCAACCTTATCCTTCTCCCCATGTCGAGGCCACGGTTTCCCCTGAGTTGGTTTGGCAATCCGGTCCTCTTCCGGTTTTCAGCTGCACAGCCTATAATGCCAATGGCACGATAGCGACGGGGGTTCACTACGTGCGGAACATAACACCTTCGGGGACGAGCCACGTTTTTACTTACCAGTGCGGAGTGGCAGGATATGGCTATGACCAAGCGAAAGTCACTTTTTGCGATAACACGGGGAACACCAACCCGACGGTAGAAGCCGGCAATGATCAGGTGATCCTGAACCCCACCCGGAGTGAAGACGGGCATTATACGGTTCCTCTGGTGGCCAGTGTCATCGATGACAACAAACCCTGTCCATTAAGTCTGGACGTCTCATGGTCCTACCCAAGCCAGCCTTGGGCGGTGGACTTTAGGAGGACCTCTTACGATTGGGGAGACGGCACGGTCTATTCTTGGGCCACGTTCAACGAGCCAGGAACTTATCGCTTTCGCCTGAACGTCCATGAGTATCCGGGATCGTCTCCCACTTTCTACGACGAAATGACGGTCGTTATTAATAGTCCGCCGGCCGTTGACGCGGGGCAAGGGGGAATGGCGTACTTGGACCTGCCCGCCCCTTTAAGTGGGACCGTCACAGACGATGGATACCCCCAAGGGGTCACCGTGAGCTCCACGTGGAGTGTGGTCAGTGCTCCTGAAGGCGGGATCGTCAATTTTGAAAACGCCAATCAACCCCAGACCCGTGCGACATTCAATATAAGCGGGCCCTACGTCCTTCGCTTGACGGCCTCGGACAGCGTTCTGTCGTCGAGCGGTACGGTGGGGGTCGGCGTTTATTCCAATCCTGGCGACAACCACGCGCCTCAGGTAGGCGCGACGGCGGACAAAACAGTGATCACACTGCCGCATAACCGCGTGAACCTGATTGGTGCGGTTACAGACGATAGACTGCCGTTCCCGCCTGGGATCGTCACCACCACATGGTCGCAAGTAGCCGGTCCGCTCGGACAGGTGGTCTCCTTCGCCAGTGCCTCCATGAAGAATACCATCGCCCTCTTTCCGGCCCCGGGCCTGTACACTCTAAGATTAACAGCCTCCGATGGCGAGCTTAGCGGGCAGGCGGATGTGATTATCGGCGTCAATTCGCCTCCGAACTTCGCTCCCCTGGTGAGAGTAACGGCGGATCAAACGGAGATAATCCTGCCGCTCAACCATCATGTGAATCTGACCGGAACGTTCACCGACGACGGACTGCCGGACCCACCTAGGACCACGACCACGACATGGTCGCAGGTGGCCGGCCCTCCCACACAGGTCACCTTTGCCGACGCTTCCATGAAGAATACCACCGCCTCCTTCGCGGCCCCCGGCGTGTACACCCTAAGATTAACAGCCTCCGACAGCGAGCTTAGCGGACATGCGGATGTGACGATCGACGTCATTGCCCTCAATCAAGCCCCGCAAGTCGATGCGGGAGGGGATCAAGACATAACTCTCCCCGACAATTTTGTGGTCTTGCATGGCTCGGCGACCGACGACGGCTTCCCCAGGCTCCCCGGCACTTTTACCACCACCTGGGCTGAAGTGAGCGGCCCTTGTGCTGTCAATTTCGACAATGCTTCCCAATTAATCACCACCGCCCATTTCTCTCAACCTGGCGCGTATGTCCTAAAACTTTCCGCCGATGACACCATGATGGATTCATTAGATACGGTCACCATCACCGTCCATTCGAACCCGGCGGACAATCAGGCCCCAAATGTCGAGGCCGGTGACGAGCAGAGAATCATCTGGCCCACCAACGTCGCCAATTGGGAGGCCACCGTCACCGATGAAGGCTTCCCCGCGCCCCCCGGGGTCGTCACCATCTTCGGGGAGAAAGTTTCGGGCCCCGGCTCCGTCAACTTTTATCCTCTTCCATCTCTGTCCACAGTTGGAACCTCCCAAGTGATTTGCACCGCACAGTTCTCCCAACCCGGGTTATATGAACTCCGTTTGACAGTCTCGGACAGCGTTTTGAGTTCAAGTGATACGGTGTCCATCAACGTCGAGGAAGACGATGCGCCTCAGGTGAGCGCGACGGCGGACCAAACAGTGATCACCCTGTCGCATAACCGCGTGAATCTGACTGGAACGGTCACGGACGACGGACTGCCGAACCCACCGGGGATCACCACCACGACGTGGTCACAAGTGGCCGGTCCGATTGGGCAGGTATCCTTCGACGACGACTCAAGGATGAATACAACCGCCGCTTTTGCCGCCCCGGGCGGGTACATCTTAAGATTAACGGCCTCCGATGGAGCCCTCAGCTCGCACGCGGATGTCACGATCACCGCCTATCCCGCCGCCAACCAGGCCCCGCAAGTCGATGCCGGAGCTGATCAAACCATCGCCATCGGTTGTATTTCTGTTCCTCACTTTTACCTTTGCTCCGGCTTTGCAACCCTGCATGGCAGGGCGACCGACGACGGCCTCCCCAATCCCCCTGGTACTGTTAGCACCTCATGGGCTAAAGTGAGCGGCCCTGGCGACGTCGACTTCGATAATGACTCCCAATTAAGCACCACCGCCTCTTTCATTGTACCCGGCGATTATGTCCTGCGACTCTCCGCCAACGACACCCAGTTGACCTCTTCAGATACGGTCACTATCCACGCCCTTACAGCCGGCCTGATCATAAACGCCGCACCAACGGCGATCAGCTTGCCAGACCATCAAGTGTATTTGGAAGGAGTCATTCAAAATTTTTATGATCAGAATACTGGCCAATGGGCAATACAATACTATCCGGAGAATTGCCAATGGACATGGATGCAAGTGGGGGGTCCGGCCGGGCGGGTCTCCTTCACCGATGCCACGATGCAGGTTACGACGGCATCGTTTGCCTCGCCGGGGGTTTACACCTTGAGATCATCAGTGATCTTCGCGGAGTGGTGGAACCAACACCTTAACCCCCTAATTGCGGATGTGACGATCACCGTCGATGAGGGTTCGGAGGACCCGACTTGGAATTGTGAGAGCATAGTGAATGCCCATGCCGATCAGACGATGATAACCCTGCCGGTCAATCAGGTGAATTTGAGCGCATCGGTCAACGGAAATGGTTGGGATACCTATACGTGGAGAAAAACGCAAGGCCCAGGGGGGGGAGAGGTCTCCTTTTCTGATGATTCTCTTTTGGATACGGCCGCCACCTTTGACGTTCTGGGCGTGTACACCTTGAGATTTTCAGTTATTAACTCGGATTACCACTCTTGTCATGAGGATGTTTCTGTTACGGTGAGGTCCAATCTAGCGGATAACCAAGCCCCGCATGTCGAGGCCGGAAATGATCAGAGTTTCACTTTGCCTCCGCTTGCCACCGGTTTCCCCTGGCCTATTTCCATCCTTCTTTATGGCACCGTCACCGATGACGACCTTCCCCTTCCCACAGCCCTCACCACCCTCTGGGAGAAAGTCTCAGGCCCCGGCGATGTCACCTTTCGCCATGACCCCCTGGGAGATAGCGTCCAACTCCCTCAAGCGGGCGCGTATGTCCTAAAACTTTCCGCCAACGACTCCGATAAGATTTCATCCGATACGGTCACCATCACCGCCCGTTCAAACCCGGCGGACAATCAAGCCCCGCAAGTTGAGGCCGGCCTCGATCAGAGCATCACTCTCCCCTTCAACACCGTCAATTTGGATGCCACCGTCACCGATGACGGCTTCCCCGCGCCCCCCGGCGCCCCCACCACTCACTGGGAGAAGGTGAGCGGTCCCAGCACCGTTACCTTTAGCGATGCCGCCCAAGTGGATACCTCCGCCCTCTTCTCTCAACCCGGCGTGTATGTCCTGGGGCTTTCCGCCGACGACACCGAGAAGATTTCTTCCGATACGGTCACCATCACCGTCCATTCAAATCCTCTGGACAACCGTGCTCCGCAAATTGATGCCGGCAACGATCGGACGATCAACTGGCCTATCAGAGACGCCAATTGGACGGCCACGGTTACCGATGACGGCCTTCCCATCCCCGGCGGCGTCACCGTCTCGGGGGAGAAAATCTCGGGCCCCGGCGCCGTCAGCTTCCATTTTTCTACTTCACCTCTTTCCCTGGCTGGAACCGCCAACGTCCCTTGCGCCGCACATTTCTCTCAACCTGGTTTATATGAACTCCGATTGACGGTCTCGGACAGCGTTTTGAGCAGCCGTGATACGGTGTTCATCACCGTCGAGGGAAACATTGCGCCCCAGGTGAGCGCTTCAGCGGACCAAACCGAGATCACCCTGCCGTTCAATCATGTGAATCTGACTGGAACGGTCACTGACGACGGACTGCCGAATCCGCCGGGAATCACGACCACGACATGGTCGCAAGTGGCTGGTCCGATCGGACAGGTCGTCTCCTTCGCCAGCACCTCCATGATAAATACGACCGCCACCTTTCCCGCCGCCGGTGTGTACACCTTAAGATTAACGGCTTCCGACAGCGTGCTTTCATCGAGCGACGTGGTGACCGTCACCGTCAATCCCGCCGTCAATCCCGCCGTCAACCAGGCCCCGCAAGTCGAAGCCGGAGGGGATCAAACCATCACTCTCCCCGACAATTTTGTGATCCTGCATGGCTCGGCGACCGACGACAACCTCCCCAGGCCCCCCGGCACATTTACCACTACCTGGGCTAAAGCGAGCGGCCCCGGCACCGTCAGCTTCGACAGTGTTTCCCAGTCAAGCACCACCGCCCATTTCTCTCAAGCTGGCGTGTATGTCCTGCGACTCTCCGCCGACGACACTCAGTTGACCTCTTCGGATACCGTCCAGATCGCCGTCAACTCGAATCCGGCATCGATTTTCTGTCAACTCATCGATCCCGATGTGTCAGTCGACTCAAATAAATCGGCTGGGCAAACCTTGGCGAGAGACGATAGGGGACACCTCTTTGCCGTGTATGTCAAAACGGTCGGGGGGAAACAACAGATTGTTTATTCCGTGTCTCATGATGAGGGGTTGACGTGGCTGCCTCCCCAACGGATATCCGCGGCAGCGGGGATGGAAGGGTACGATCAATACGAGCCGGCCATTGCCATCGCGGGCGGGCGTGAGCCTCGTATAGTTTGGCGAGGAAAAGCAACCGGGTTTTCTGAAGATCAAATATGGAATGCCCGTCTTTACCAACCGCTAAGCAACGAAGAGTGGTCTGTGTCTCCTCCGTATAGAATCTCAACCGCTCAAGGAATGGAAGGTCGACCCCAAGGGTCTCCTTCTATTGCCGTGGATAAAGGTAACCGCACCCATGTGGCTTGGCAGGCGCCCAAGCCAGGTTCAGGAAGCGCTTGGCAAATCTGGTACACACGGCTCGCAGAAGGTAATTGGCCTGCCATCCCGTTGCAGGTCATCGGCGAAACGGCGGACATGGGCTCCCCTCCACGGATCGCTATCGACCCCCGAAGTGACGCCTATGTCGTTTGGAGCGGTGATGTTCCCGGCGACTCCAGTCCCCACACGCAAATCGTGAGTGTCTACATCGAATCCAATGGATATAGGGCACCTATAATCCACCAGGAAGAACTCTGTTCCACTGAACCGGGGATGGAAAATTATGATCAGAAAAATCCTTCGATCGGATTTGGCCCGTACCACGACAGCACTCATCAACCCCAGGCCGTCGCCTGGGAAGGGCAATCGTCCGATCAGAATCAAGGGATTTGGGTAAGGACTTTCAATTATACGTCACTGATTTGGGTGGTCGAACGAATATCGGAGTCTCCCTCACTCGATCAAACCATAAAGGACCGGGAACCCAAAATAGCCTTTGACAATTACGATCCCTACTTTCCTCATGTATTTTGGCGGCGGGGGATCGAAGGATACGACCCAACCAAGCCCGATGAAATTTATCACACCTTCTACTGGAGAGGGAGCGCTGCCGTACTAGCCCCAGGCTGGCACCTCCAAGAGATTGGCACTCGGTTTTGGAATGAACGCCACATTAAAGTCCGCGAATCTCAATTTTTCAACAACGGCGGTTATATGGATTGGGCCTTTACCTATTCCGAACCCGGCGACCACAATGAACTGTGGTACCAAAACTATCCTGGCGGGGGTTTACCCCCACCTTATGATGTCCATGGCAATGCACATGATTCCTGGCCGTCCGGCTGGCCGTCCGGTAAAATTATACCGTACGTTGACGCATTGCCTGACCAGGTAGTGACTGACATTCAACTAGACAATAAGGCAAGTTTATACCTGCATTACCGTGTTGCCTACGACGCTGACCTGAGACCTATTCGAATGAGGTGGGGAGTGGAAAACGGCCCGGGCCATGTAGAGTTCCAGTGGGAAGAAGCAAATTATCTCGAAGATATTGGGAACTACGCGACATTTAGGATTTCTGGGATTTACACATTGTTCTTCGAGATATCTTGTTTTGATTTTACTCACGGCGTACCGGTCAACGTGCGAGACCGGGTAATTGTCACCGTCAATAGAATCCCGTATGTAAATGCCGGGACAGACCAATTAGTCGAATTCCTTTCAACAGCGACCAGCGCCTCCACCAATCTCGACGCGACCGTCAATGACGACGGCTTCCCGGACCCACCGCATCAGGTCGATGTCACCTGGACCGTCGACAGTGCCCCCGCTGGGGCCGCCGTGAATTTCGGCGACAGCCTTGCCGTTGACACCACGGCCAGCTTCTCGCACTCGGGGACATACATTTTCAGACTCACCGCCGATGATCATGCCTCCCAAAAATCGGACACGATGACCCTCGTGGTCACGCACCGGCCCGTGGCACACGATCAAACCGTGACCCTTGATGAAGACAACGCCGTTGACATCACCCTGGAAGCCACCAACGAACCAGACGAAACCCTGAGGTTCATGGTCGAAACACCGCCGCAACACGGCGCCCTGACACTAAAATCAGCCAATGTGCTCACCTACACGCCGACCCTCAATTACGACGGCACGGACGAATTCGCCTTCCTAGCCAACGACGGATTTTTCGATAGCAACGTCGCCACGGTATCGATCAACGTCACATCCATCGACGATGCGCCGGTGGCCGAAGGACAGAATTTGCAGGTTGATGAAAATACAAGTCTGCTGATCACCTTGGTTGCCTCGGATGTTGAAAACGAGCCCTTAAAATACATTATTACCTCTCAACAGATTCACGGGACCCTGCATCAAGATCCCCCGGAAAGTCCCAACGTCACTTATACGCCCGACACCGATTATTTCACCCCGGTTGGTCAGCCGGACGATAGCTTTACCTTCAAAGTCGTGGAAGATCATGGGGGCGGCCAGAACGGACTGGAGAGTGCGGAAGTGGCGGTGACGATTAAGGTCCTCCGCGTCAATAAAAAGCCCGTCGCGGACGATGTCTCGGTCAACACGCCGGAAGACACCACGGTCTCCTTCACCCTTTCTGCAAATGACCCCGACCAATGGCCGAATATGAATCTTGAGTATCAATTATTGTCGAATCCCGGTCACGGCCAATTGACGGGAACGGCCCTGAATTTAACCTACACGCCAAACAAGGATTATTACAGTAACCCCTTTGATCCCGACACCTTCACCTATTGGGTGTGGGACGGCGCCGAGCACAGCAATGTGGCAACGGTTTCAATCAATGTGACACCGGTGGACGACGCCCCCGTGGCCGAAGTTCAACATTTAGAAACGAACCAAAACGAACCGAAAACGATCACTTTGTTAGCGACGGACGCCGAAAACGAGCCTTTAAAATACATTATTACCTCTCAACAGATTCATGGGACGCTTCATCAAGATCCCCCGGAAAGTCCCAACGTCACCTATACGCCAGACACCGGTTATTTCACCCCCGATGGCCAGCCGGACGACAGCTTTACCTTTAAAGTCGTGGAAGATCACGGAGGCGGCCAGAACGGGCTGGAGAGTGCGGAAGCGGCGGTGACGATTAAGGTCCTCCGCGTCAATAAGAAACCCACGGCAGTCAATATCAGCAGCACAACGAACGAAGACACAGCCGTCTCCTTCACGTTGTCAGCCTCCGATCTGGACAAATGGCCGGTCGATCCTTTGACGTATGACGTTTTGGCAGGCCCCCCCCACGGACAATTGACGGGATCCCCTCCGAACTTGACCTATGTGCCGGCGCTGAATTACAACAATGACGTCGCCCACCCCGACACCTTTACTTATTGGGCATGGGATGGCCGGGACCACAGCAATGTGGCCACCGTCTCCATTACCGTCGATCCGGTGGATGATCCCCCAGTGGCTGACAGTCGGAATTTAAATACAAAGGAAGATACCCCCCTACAGATCACTCTGACAGCCTCCGATGTGGAAAATGAGCCCTTAAAGTACATTGTTCTCACACAGCCGAGTCACGGGACGCTTTCCGGCACGGGGCGGAATGTAACCTACACCCCGACGAGCGATTTCTACAGCCCGCCGGTTGATAGCTTCACGTTTAAAGTTCAAGAGGACGTTCCCGGGGGACTTGAGAGTAATGTGGCAACCATTTCTATAACGGTCGATTCTGATCCCAATAAAAATCATCCTCCGGTTCCAATCAGCCAACCGAATGTGACCACCCCTAAAAACCAAATCAAGATTAGCACGTTATCGGCGACGGACCCGGACTTGGGTGACACGGTAACGGAGTTCAGAATCGTGGATGTTTCGACAAACGGAAATGTCCAAATCTCTGGCATGTACTTTCGGTACACACCGGACTACAATTTTAGAGGTCTAGATCATTTTACATTCATAGCGAAGGACAACCACGGACTCTGGAGCCCTGATAATTGGAAGGGCACCGTCACCATCGCCGTCGGCGTTTCCGACAATCATCCGCCGGAAGCAAGCCAAGTAAATGTCACGGTACCGATGAATCAACAGTATTACATTCAACTGGCCACTGACGTCGACCACGATCCATTGACCTTCCAGATCAGCCACGGCCCCACGCACGGGCAGCTGAGGGACTATTCGCAGGGTGTATATTACACGCCAACGACGGGATTTCAGGGACTGGACACATTTGTGTTCGTAGCCTGCGACCAACTGGCGTGCACCGGCGAGCACACGGCGACAATCACAGTCGGATCCGGGGGGACCGCGGGGACGATCCAATTCAGCCCGGTTACGTACACAGTTGGTGAAGCCGGAGGGCAAATTGTTTTGAATGTAAAGCGGCTAAATGGGACGAGCGGGGCGGTCGGTGTGACTTATCGAACAAGCGGCGGGACTGCGACGGGGGGATCAGATTTTCAAATGAAGAGCGGGATTTTGAGATGGGCAGATAAAGACGGGGCTGATAAGACATTTACGGTGACGATCAACGATGACCCGACTCCGGAAGGAAACGAGGATTTTTATGTTGATCTAGTTTACCCGGAAGGGGGAGCTGTCTTGGGCGACTCGCGGGCAACGGTGACGATCATAGACAATGATTCTGGAGGGGGGCTTGGGACGATTCAATTTAACCCGACGAGTTACACGATTAATGAAGGCAGTGGAACAGTAACCTTAACGGTGGAGCGTGTGAACGGAAGCCAAGAAGCGGTAAGTGTGGAATACATCACCTATAATGGGAGTGCGGAAGTCGGCTCGGATTATCAGAGTAGCACGGGGACATTGAGGTGGGGCGCTGGGGATACCACATCCAAGCAGTTCACCGTTCGGATTATCGATGACTCCACCCCACTGGAAGATCCTGAGACGTTCCATGGCTACCTTTTTAACCAGACGTTGGGAGCAGGACTGCAAAACCCTGTGGCGACGGTGACCATTGTGGACAACGACGTGTCGCCTTCCCAGCCCGGGACGATCCAATTTGAGCAGACGAGCTACACGGTCAATGAAGACGGTGGAGGAATAACCTTAAATGTGAAGCGCGTGAACGGGAGCGAGGGCGATGTGACCGTGCATTACAACACCTCTGATGGAACTGCAGGTCCCGGGGATTACCAGGAAACCAACGGTAATTTGACGTGGAGCTCAGGGGAGAGCTCTGACCAGTCTTTCTGGGTTCCGATCTTCGATGACATAGACCCCGATGGGGACAAGGCGTTTTCCGCAAACCTTTCAATCCTGACCGGCGAGGCCGGTCTTCAAAACTCTCAGGCCACTGTGACCATTGTGGACAATGATGGGCCGCCCACCGCGGGCGATGACACAGCCAGAGCTTGTGGTGATAGACCGGTTGACATCCCTGTCTTGGATAATGATAGTGGTCCCAGTGGGGATCCTCTGACGATTACCGATGTTTCTTCCCCAGACAACGGAACAGCCGGCATTGTGGGTCCCTCCGGAGCGCAAATGATTTCCTACAAGGCGAACGCCGGATTTTCGGGCAGTGATTCATTCTCCTATACGATAATGGATGGGAATGGCAGCTATGCTTCCGCTTCGGTGACGGTCGACGTAAAATCCAGCGCCGACAATAGTCCTCCTATTGCCAAGGACGACTTAACTCTAACCCCCCAAGATACGAGCATCACAATTGATGTGGTGGACAATGACAGCGATCAGGACGGCGATCCATTTCACTTAATCAGTTGGACTTCGGCTGCTCATGGGACTGTGACTCCGTTCTATGATGGTCGAATCTATGATGGCCATCGGATTTTATATCAGCCCCCCAGTGGATTTGTGGGGGAAGATTCATTCTCCTACACGATCACCGATCTTTGCGGAGCAGAAGCCACAGCTTCGGTGATTGTATACGTCGTGTCCCCTACGGTGAACTACCCACCGGCCGTCGAAGCCGGAGCGAATCAAACAATCACTTTGCCCGTCAATACCGTCACCCTGGATGCCACCGTCACCGATGACGGCTTGCCCACGCCCCCGGGTGTCGTCACCACCCTCTGGGAGAAAGTCTCCGGCCCCGGCTCCGTCGCCTTCGGCAATGCTTCCCTGGTCGACACCTCCGCCCAATTCTCCGCCGCCGGCGTGTATGTTCTGCGCTTGACCGCCAGCGACTCCGACAAGTCCGCTTCCGATACCGTCCAGATCACCGTCAACTCGAATCCGGCGGCTAATCTATCACCGGCCGTCGAAGCCGGTGCGAATCAGATCATCACTTTGCCCGTCAATACCGTCAGTTTGGACGCCACCGTCACCGATGACGGCCTTCCCACACCTCCCGGCGTTGTCATCACCCTCTGGGAGAAAGTCTCCGGCCCCGGCTCCGTCACCTTCGGCAACGCTTCCCAGGTGGATACAAGCGCTCAATTCTCAGCCGCCGGCGTGTATGTCCTGCGCATAACCGCCAGCGACTCCGACAAGACTGCCTCCGACACCGTTCAGATCACCGTCAATTCGAATCCGGCCAGCAACCAAGCGCCTGTGATCGACGCCGGAGCCAATCAAACCATCATTTTACCCATGAATATCGTCACCTTGAATGGCACGGTCACCGATGACGGCTTGCCCACGCCCCCGGGTGTCGTCACCACCCTCTGGGAGAAAGTCTCCGGCCCCGGCTCCGTCGCCTTCGGCAATGCCTCCCTGGCAGATACCTCCGCTCAATTCTCCGCCGCCGGCGTGTACGTCCTCCGTTTAACCGCCAGCGACTCCGACAAGTCCGCTTCCGATACCGTTCAGATCACCGTCAACTCGAATCCGGCGGCCAATCTATCACCAGCGGTCGAAGCCGGAGCGAATCAAACCATCACTTTGCCCGTCAATACCGTCACCCTGGATGCCACCGTCACCGATGACGGCTTGCCCATGCCCCCCGGTGTCGTCACCACCCTTTGGGAGAAGCTGAGCGGCCCCGGCTCCGTCGCCTTCGGCAATGCTTCCCTGGCAGATACCTCCGCCGAATTCTCCGCCCCCGGCGTCTATGTCCTCCGTTTGACCGCCAACGACTCCGACAAGACTGCCTCCGATACAGTTCAGATCACCGTCAATTCGAATCCGGCGGACAACCAGGCGC
>JAJAPZ010000037.1 GCA_020523905.1 Candidatus Obscuribacterium magneticum | reverse complement strand
CGATGTGGTGGGCGCCTTGGCTGAGGGCGGCGGGGCAAAGCCGCCGCGCGTCGTCGGAGGCCGCTACGGGCTGTCTTCCAAGGAATTCACCCCTGCCATGGTGAAGGGCGTTTTCGATGAAATGAAGAAAGAAAATCCGAAGAACCACTTCACCGTTGGCATTGTGGACGATGTGACGAATACTAGTCTCCCTGTCGATCCGGCTTTTTCCGTTGACAAAGCCGACGAAGTCCAGGCCATCTTTTACGGGTTGGGGGCGGACGGCACGGTGAGCGCCAATAAAAACTCCATCAAGATCATCAGCGAAGACACGCCGAATTACGGACAGGGTTATTTTGTCTATGACTCGAAGAAGGCGGGGACGGTGACCGTTTCCCACCTGCGCTTTGGGCCCCGGCCGATTCGGGCGCCCTATCTGGTGGAGCGGGCGCAATTTGTGGGGTGCCACCAGTTTGTGTTCCTGGAGAAATTCGACGTCCTTGAAAAAGCCGCCTCCGGAGGAACTTTTCTTTTGAATAGTCCCTATGGACCCGATGACGTCTGGGATCACCTTCCCCAGCATGTGCAGAAGCAAATCATCGATAAGAAGCTGAGGTTTTACGTGATTGATGGCTACAACGTGGCGCGGGACACCCGCATGGGGAGCCGCATCAACACCATCATGCAGACTTGTTTCTTTTCCATCTCCGGCGTCCTTCCGAAAGAAGCCGCCGTTGCGGCCATTAAAGACTCCATCCGCAAGACCTACGGGAAAAAAGGCGAGGAGATCGTCCAGATGAACTTTAACGCCGTCGATCAGACGCTGGCGAATCTTCATGAAGTGAAAGTCCCCGGTAAAGTCACAAGCCTTATCAAAGAGAAGCCGACGGTGTCATCGAAGGCGCCGGAGTTTGTTCAAAGGGTTTTGGCTCCCATTATGGCGGGGAAAGGGGACGATCTACCGGTGAGCGCTTTCAGCCCGGACGGCACCTATCCCCTGGGAACGACGCAGTGGGAGAAACGCTGCATTGCCCAGGATATTCCCGTGTGGGATGAAAAGGTGTGTATCCAGTGCGGCAAGTGCGTCATTGTGTGTCCGCACGCCACGATCCGCGTAAAAATGGCGGATCCCAAGTTTCTCGAAGGCGCGCCGGCTTCTTTTAAGTCGATCAAGGCCATGAACCGGGATTACGCCGGCATGAATTACACCCTGCAGGTCGCGCCGGATGATTGCACGGGCTGCGGCCTCTGTGTCGACGTCTGCCCGGCGAAAAATAAGCAGGAGACGCGCCTGAAGGCCATCAACATGACGCCGCTGGCTCCCATTTTGGAAAGAGAACGTCAGCATTGGGACTTCTTCCTCAAAATTCCTGAGATGGACCGGAAGAAGGTCAAACGAACGGATGTGCGGTCGATCCAGGTCCTCCAGCCCCTCTTTGAATTTTCAGGGGCGTGTGCCGGCTGCGGAGAAACGCCGTACATCAAACTCATGAGCCAGCTCTTCGGCGATCGCGCGATTGTTGCCAACGCGACCGGTTGTTCCTCCATTTATGGGGCCAATCTTCCGACGACGCCCTATACCGTCAATCCGGAAGGACGCGGGCCTGCGTGGTCGAACTCCCTTTTTGAAGACAATGCGGAGTTCGGCTTGGGTTATCGCCTCGCCATTGATAAACACATCGAAATGGCGGCGGAGCTCCTGAAGAAGTTGGAAGGACAAGTGGGCGGGGATCTTGTCAAAGCCCTCCTGGAAGCCAAGCAGGATGAAGAGAGCGACATCTTTGAACAGAGAGAGCGCGTCAAAATCTTGAAGGGAAAATTACAAAACGTGAAAAGCCCCGAGGCCAGGCTTCTTTTGAATCTGGCCGATTATCTGGTGAAGAAAAGCGTGTGGGTTATCGGTGGCGACGGATGGGCCTACGATATCGGTTACGGCGGGCTGGATCATGTCATCTCGACGGGGCGGGACGTCAATATACTGGTTCTGGACACCGAGGTTTATTCGAACACCGGCGGCCAGATGTCCAAAGCCACACCCTGCGGGGCGGTGGCCAAGTTCGCGGCGGGCGGAAAACCGGTGGCCAAGAAAGATCTGGGCCTGATGGCCATGAGTTATGGCTCCGTCTATGTGGCGAGCGTGGCCATGGGGGCCAAGGACGAGCATACCCTTCGGTCTTTTCTCGAAGCCGAAGCGTATCGGGGTCCCTCACTCATCATTGCCTATAGCCACTGCATAGCCCACGGCATCAATATGACCCTGGGTATGCAGGAACAGAAAAACGCCGTGGCCTCCGGCATGTGGCCGCTGTATCGGTACAACCCGATGCTGGCGAGCCAGGGAAAAAATCCGTTCCAATTGGACAGCGGCCCGGCGACGCTCAAGTTCGAAGATTATGCCTATCGCCAGAACCGGTTCAAGATGCTGACCAAGAGCCATCCGGAAGAGGCGAAGAAACTTCTGGAGAAGGCGCAGGAAAGTATCAAAGAGCGCCGCCGCCTGTATGAGAATATGGCCGCGATGTCGATGGAAAGTTCAAAGGAGGGTGTGTAATGGACCTGACAACCCGATATTTAGGATTTAAATTAAAAAATCCTCTCATCGCCTCGGCGTCTCCGCTCTCGGAGAACGTCGACAAGATCAAGCAGTTGGAGGAGGCCGGCATCAGTGCGGTGGTGCTCCATTCCCTCTTTGAGGAACAGATTACGCGGGATGTCTTGGAACTGCATCATCATCTTGAGGCAGGAACCGAGGGCTTTGCAGAATCTCTCACGTATTTTCCGGAACCCCGCGAATTCAAGTTGGGGCCCGAAGAGTATCTCGAGCATATTCAAAAAGCCAAGCGGGCCGTCAAAATTCCGATTATTGCGAGTTTAAACGGCGCCTCCGTCGGCGGCTGGACCGGCTATGCACGGAAAATTCAGGAGGCCGGGGCGGATGCCTTGGAACTCAACATTTATTATCTGCCCACGGGCACCGACAGAACCGGCGTTGAAGTGGAGCAGACATACCTCCAAATCGTTCAATCGGTGAAATTAAGCATCCAGATTCCCGTGGCGGTGAAACTCGGCCCCTATTTCAGCTCGATCGCCAATGTGGCAAAAAAACTGGATGTTCTCGGCGTCGATGGGCTGGTGCTTTTTAACCGCTTTTATCAGCCGGACATCGATTTGGAGCGGCTGGAGGTGGCTCCCAATGTCCTTTTGAGCACCCGCTTTGCCAGCCGGCTTCCCTTGCGGTGGGTGGCCATCCTCTACGGCCATGTGAAAGCCCATCTTGCCGCCACCAGCGGCATCCATGAGTACCAGGATGTTTTGAAAATGATCATGGCCGGGGCGGATGCGACCATGCTCTGTTCCACTCTTCTTAAAAACGGAATCCCTCATGTCGGTAAAATCCTGAAGGACATGCAGCATTGGATGGAGGAACACGACTACGGCTCCATCAAAATGATGCAGGGCAGCATGAGCCAGAAGTCCGTCGAGAATCCGGACGCCTTTGAGCGCGCCAACTACATGAAGGTCCTCCAGAGCTACAAGCCTGACGCCCCGACGCCGTCCGGTTCGATATCGGATTAGCCTTTTCTCTGACCGCAGCCTTCTTTGTGTTAATGCAGATTGCACATTGCAGAATGCACAATTAAGGAACCATTAATTATTTCCATAATTGTGCATTGTGCACTTTGCATTGTGCATTCATTTTTATGTCCATGTTGAAAATTAACGATCGCACAACGCTTACCCGCCTGCGCCTTACTCTTGACGGCACCGCCCAAGGCGTGGGGTTCCGGCCGTTTGTCCACCGGCTGGCAACGGAATTGGGCCTTCAGGGATTTGTCCAAAACACCGCCCAGGGACTTGTCATCGAGATTGACGGGACCAAGGATCAACTCGATCTATTCTGCCGTCGTTTGAAAGAAGAAAAACCACCCCTGGCCAACTTTCGAATAGTCATGGAAAGCCGTCATGTCCGTATGGGCGCCCGCCGCGGCGGGCGCCCATACAAGCAAGGGGCCATCTCTCACATCCCTTCGGTTTTTGAAATAAGGCCCAGCGATGAAAAGGGCCCCAAAATCGCCCACATTCCGCCAGACGTGGGTGTGTGTAAAGATTGTCTCCACGAAATCTTTGATCCACTCGACCGGCGCTATCTCTATCCTTTTACCAACTGCACTCATTGCGGTCCTCGTTATTCCATTATTGAAACGCTTCCCTACGATCGGAAAAATACCGTTATGAAAATCTTCGAGATGTGCGAGGATTGCCGCCGGGAATACGACGACCCTAAAAATCGGCGGTTTCACGCCCAGCCGAATGCCTGTCCGCGATGTGGACCCCGTTTGGAGTTTTATAACGAAGGCGGGCGCGTGATGGGAACCCACCATTCGGCCATGCTTTTGGCGGGTCAAATGATTTTGCAAGGTCGCATTGTCGCTTTGAAAGGATTGGGGGGCGTTCACTTGGTGGTGGACGCGCGAAACGAGAAGGCCGTTCGGCGCCTGCGGGAAAGAAAACTCCGTGAAGAGAAACCGCTGGCCTTGATGTTCCCGACTTTGGAATCGGTGAAAATGGTTTGCCATGTTTCGGCGCTGGAAGAGGAGCTTCTAACATCTCCCGCGGCTCCGATTGTGTTGTTAAAGAGGAAAACGATTGAAGCCGCAATTCCGGTTGTGGCGCCTTCCGTCGCCCCGAATAATCCTTATCTCGGTGTGATGCTTCCCTACACACCGCTTCATGCCATTTTGATGAAGCCATTGGGGATCCCGATTGTGGCCACCAGCGGTAACCGGTCGGATGAGCCCATTTGCATCGATAATGAGGAAACATTGGCCAGGCTGGCCGGCATTGCGGATTATTTTCTGCTCCATAATCGCCCTATTGTTCGGCAGGTTGATGACTCCGTCGTAAAGGTGGTGGCGGGGCGGCCCTTGATTCTTCGCCGGTCCCGCGGGTTTGCGCCGGAACCTGTATTATTGGAATCGGAGTTGCCGCCCCTTCTGGCCGTCGGCCCTTACCTCAAAAACACGGTGGCCGTGTCGGCCGGAAAGGCCGTCATCTTGAGCCAGCACATCGGGGATTTGGACAACCAGGAAAGCGTGACGGCTTTTGAGCGGAGCGAGAAAAGTTTGAGGAGCCTATATGAGGTTAATCCCGATGTTGTGGTACATGATAATCATCCGGATTATTTTTCAACTCAATATGCGTCTCGATGGGGGAAACGGACGATCGGCGTTCAGCACCATCATGCCCATATCGTCTCTTGCATGGCCGACAACGGATTAACGGGGCCGGTCCTTGGCGTCGCCTGGGACGGAACGGGCTATGGAGCCGATGGAACGGTGTGGGGGGGCGAGTTTCTATTGGCCGACGTAAAATCCTTCAAGCGTGTGGGTCACTTCCGAACCTTTCGTTTGCTGGGAGGCGACAAGGCCGTTCATGAACCCCGCCGCTCGGCCTTGGGTGTGCTTTATGAGATTTATGGAGAGGAAATTTTCAAGCGGGGATGTAATTTGGATTTTGATCTTCGTGATTTGAGTTTTGGATTTAATGAAAAGGAGTTGGGAGTTTTCTCCGATATGCTGGGTAAGAGCTTGAATTCTCCTGTCACCTCCAGTGCCGGTCGTCTCTTTGATGCGGTCGCGTCGTTAACGGGACTTCGGCAGATCAATCACTACGAAGGGCAGGCCGCGATGGGGTTGGAGTTCGTTCTGCCGGAGGAACCGGCGGAGGATATCTATCCGTTTGCCATTAGAAATGACTCATATCCATATATTTTCGATTGGGCCCCCATGATTTTGAAGATAGTTGAGGACATTAAGGCCGGTTGTCCTAAGCCTATCGTCTCCGCCACGTTTCACAATACCCTCGTTGAGGGTCTTGTGGCCATGGCGAAAAAGATCGGAGAAGAACGGGTTGTTCTATCGGGCGGCTGTTTTCAAAATACCTATTTGACGGAGCGGTCGATTAAAAGACTTCGGGAAGAAAATTTCAAACCTTTCTGGCACTGGCGTGTGCCGCCCAATGACGGCGGGCTGGCTCTCGGCCAGGCCGTCGTGGCGGCGGCGTCATTCGCCGCGCACGCGGGAATCCAGGCCGTCAACAGGCTGTTTAAAGAAAGGTCAGAGAACTGGATCCGCCGCGGCGGATGACGATGTTATGTGTTTAGCCATTCCAGGAAAGATTGAAACGATCACCGGCGATGATCCGCTGGGGCGGAGGGGCCGCGTCAATTTCGGCGGCATCCTAAAAGAAGTGAACCTCGCTTATGTGCCGGAAGCCAACATCGGAGACTATGTGATTGTGCATGTCGGTTTTGCCATCAGCGTCGTTGATCCCGGGGAAGCCCAAAAAGTATTTGAGTATCTGAGGGAGATGGATGAACTGCAAGAGTTAAGGAGATAGTTTGAAGTATCTTGACGAATATCGAAACGCGGCGGATGTTCAGAAGGTCGCCGGCGAGATTAAGCGGATTGTCACGCGCCCGTGGGTTCTCATGGAAATCTGCGGCGGACAAACGCACGCGATCATTAAATTCGGGATCGATGAGCTCCTCCCCGAAGAAATCAATTTAGTTCACGGCCCGGGCTGTCCCGTTTGCGTCACGCCGGTCGAGCTCATTGATAAGGCCATCGAGATCGCTTCCCGGCCAGGCGTCATCTTTTGCTCGTTCGGAGACATGCTTCGCGTGCCGGGACGTTCCAACGATCTTTTGCGTGTCAAGGCGAGTGGCGGTGATGTGCGTGTCGTCTATTCACCGATGGATGCATTGAAGTTAGCGGGTGAGAGCCCTGATAAACAAGTCGTCTTTTTCGCCGTTGGGTTCGAGACAACGGCTCCAGCCAACGCCATGGCCGTGATTCAGGCAAAAGAAAAAGGCCTCCGAAATTTTTCAATACTCGTTTCTCATGTTCTGGTGCCGCCCGCCATGGAGGCCATCCTCTCCTCGCCCAATAACAAAGTCCAAGGTTTTTTGGCCGCGGGGCATGTTTGTACGGTCATGGGGTTTGAAGAATATGGGCCGTTGGCGAAGAAATACCGTGTCCCCATTGTTGTGACGGGGTTTGAGCCCTTGGATATCATTCAGGGGATATGGATGTGCGTGAAACAGTTGGAAGAGGGACGGTATGAGGTGGAAAATCAATACACGCGTTCTGTCCGGCAGGAAGGAAACCGGCCGGCCCAGGATGCGATAAAGAAGGTGTTTTGCGTTGTTGAAAGGAAGTGGCGCGGCATTGGCGACATCCCACAAAGCGGTCTGGGGCTTCGGGAAGAGTTTTCCACCTTCGATGCGGAAAGGCGTTTTGCGCTTCAGAGCCTTTCCGTTGAGGAATCATCGGAATGCCTCGCGGGAGAGGTCTTGATCGGAATGAGAAAACCGAATGAATGCCCGGCTTTCGGAGTGCGCTGCACGCCCGAACAGCCGTTGGGAGCTCCGATGGTTTCTTCCGAAGGTGCCTGCGCCGCGTATTTTAGATACAGATCCGTCATCCCCGCGAAAGCGGGGATCCATTCCGGTGTTCACGTCCTGGATCCCCGCTTTCGCGGGGATGACGACTCAAACTGAGATATCGATGAAAAAAGTAAATACTAATTTTGTTTTATCCTGTCCGCGGCCACTTGATTCTGGAGATAAAATTCTTCTCGCTCATGGGGGCGGGGGGACGATGATGCACGATCTGATTGAAAAAGTATTTCTCAAACACTTTTCCAACCCGATTCTCGGCCAGCGCCATGACGCCTCCGTTATCGATATAAACGGCTTGCGGTTGGCGTTTACAACCGACTCCTATGTGGTCCATCCCCTTTTCTTTCCGGGGGGTGATATCGGGAAGCTCGCCATCTACGGAACGGTCAATGATCTCGCGATGAGCGGGGCCCGGCCCCTTTATTTAAGCGCGGGTTTTATTTTGGAGGAGGGTTTGCCGACGGAGACCTTGGAGAAAATTGTTCGCTCCATGAAGGAGGCGGCGGATGAAGCGGGCGTGATGCTGGTCACGGGAGATACGAAGGTAGTGGACAAAGGCAAGGGCGATGGCGTTTTTATCAATACCGCAGGCATCGGCCGCCTGGAACATCCCCAACATATTTCGCCTCAGCAGGTCCGGCCCGGCGATGCGATCATCTTGAGTGGTGACATCGGACGTCATGGAATGGCGATCATGGCCGTCCGGGAGGGCCTGGAGTTTGAAACGACGATTGAAAGCGACTGCGCCCCCTTGGCCGACCTTGTCATGAAGCTTCTTTCGGAGGGGGTTTTCATCCATTGCTTACGCGACCTGACAAGGGGGGGCTTGGCCAGCGCCTTAAATGAGATCGCTGGTGTGGCGAAGGCTTCCCTTATGATCGAGGAGTCTCTTATTCCCGTGCGGGAGGATGTGAAAGGCGCCTGCGAGATCCTCGGATTCGATCCTCTCTACGTGGCGAACGAAGGGCGGTTGGTCGCTTTTGTGCCGGAGAAAGAGGCGGATCGAGCCTTAAAAATATTGATGTCTCATCCCGATGGGGGTGGAGCGACGATCATTGGGAAAGTGATCGACGGGAAAGGATCCTTGGTGACGATGAAAAGCCGGATCGGCGTCAACCGCATCGTCGATTTGCTCAGCGGCGAGCAACTCCCGCGGATTTGTTGAGGGGTCAAGTCGCGACATGCGACATTTCTTCTTAAACTGCGGCCCAAAAAATTCTATTCATGCAAAAATGTCGCATGTCGCGACTTGACCCCTTCCGCGGCCTCCGCGATCACAAACGCTGCTCGAGGTTTGGCCAGGGCCCGGGCTTTTTCCTTAAGGGTGGATAAATAAACGCCGTCTGTGAGAAGTTGGAAAAGGGTGCGTTTTAATTCGTCCAGGCTGTCCACCTTGAGGCAGGCCCCCGTCGATTTGAGGTAATCCGCGTTTTTCTCTTCCTGCCCGGGGATGGATCCAAACAAAATCGTCGCCGCTCCTTTCGCGAGACACTCCGACACGGACATTCCGCCGGCTTTCGTGATGACGATATCGCTCACGCTTAAAATCTCATGCATGTTGGTGATAAAACCGAGGTTGACCAAAGAGATTGAAGGAGGCGGCATGAGGGCATCCAATTTATTTCGCAAGTTTTCGTTTTTCCCAGCCACCGTGATGATTTGAAAAGGCCGTTTGATTTCAAAAATCAAGCGGACGATTTTGTCCAGGTCCCCGATGCCAAACCCACCCGATAATAAGAGGAGTGTGGGAATGTCGGGTTTTAAGTGATAGGCGTTTCGTGTGGCTTCATCCGGCGTCGGATCGAGGAAAATGGGATGGATCGGGATCCCCGCCACCGTCACATGGGATCGGTCAATACCGCTTTGGGCAAATTTTTCCGCTATCGCTTCATTGGCGACGTAGTAGTGGGCGTTGGCGGGGTGGACCCAAAACCAGTGAAAGGCATAGTCCGTGACGATGCATTCCAACGGAGGATATTTTGAGGGCGTCGAGTGTGAAGAAAGAAGGGACGGCGTAAGAAAATGGGACGTCAAAACAAGATCCGGGTTCATTCGATCGATATATTCCAGGAAGGGCTTGGCCCATCGACGTTGCCAGGCGTCCATCAGCTGTTGGAGCTTTGGGGAAAGCCTCCCTTGGTTGGTCATCTTGTAAAGAACGCCCCAAAGACGGGGACAATGGTTCACTAGCCAAATGTAGCCGCGGGTGTAGATTTCTCGGAAAGGTTTCGATACATAGTCCATGAGGTCCACGTGGGCAACATCGATGGAGGGGGAAATCTTGGCGAGGGCCGCATGAACCGCCTGGGCCGCTCGTGTATGGCCGGCGCCAGCTGAAACCGACGTGATAAGAATTTTCATGACCGTTGAATGATAGTATATTCAACATTAGGAATTTATCGAAAACGATTCAAGGGAGACAGGAATGATAAAAACTCAAAGGAATCATGACGCTTAAAATTACCTTCTACGGTAGCGTCGATGAGGTCACAGGATCCCGCCATCTCATCGATACGGGATCGAAAAAGATCCTTCTGGATTGCGGCCTTTTCCAGGGGCACCGCAAAGAAGCCATCGAAAAGAACAGGCATTTCCCATTCAACCCTCAGGAGATCGACGACGTTCTCCTCTCGCACGCGCATGTGGATCACTCGGGCGCCCTGCCTCTTTTGGTGAAGTCCGGTTTTTCCGGGGCGATTCATTGCACGGCGCAAACGGCGGAGCTCTGCCGCATCATGCTCATGGATTCGGCGCATATCCACATGGAAGACGCCAAGTTTTTTAACAAGATTCACGCCGAGGAGGGGGAAACCATTGAGCCGTTGTATACGCAAGAGGAGGTGGAGCCAGCGCTCCGTTTGTTTAAAGGTTATGAATACAACGAATTTTTCAGCCTCGGTGATGGTCTCAAAGCTCGCTTTTTAAATGCGGGGCACGTTCTGGGCTCGGCCATGGTGGAGGTCGAGGCCGATACACCGAAAGGAAAACGCCGCCTTCTTTTCTCCGGGGATTTGGGGCGCAGGGACGCCTTGATCATGCAGCCGCCGGAGGCGCCGCCCAATATCAACTATTTGATTATTGAAACCACCTACGGCAGCCGCTCACACCATCCCACGGCAAAAATTGAAAAGGAGTTGGCGGAGATTATCCATAAGGCGGCGGCCGAAAACGGGAAGATTCTTATCCCCAGCTTTGCCCTGGAGCGGACGCAGGAAGTGGTTTTTGTCGTTGAGAAACTCATGCGGGAAAAGAAAATTCCTCCGACCCATATCTATGTGGACAGCCCCATGGCGGCAAAAATCACCGACATTTTCAATCGGCACTTGGATTCCATCTTTTGGTCGCCGAAGTTCAAGCGCACGGTCAAGAAAACAGGCGATCCCTTCGGGCTGGGAACTGTTCGCTATGTTCGTGACGTCGAGGAATCCAAGCGGCTGAATACGCTGCCCGGCCATCGGATCATTTTGTCGGCGTCGGGGATGTGCGAAGGGGGGCGCATCCTTCACCATTTAAGAAACAGCGTCGAAAATGACAGCACGACCATTCTCATTGTGGGTTATCAAGCGCCCGGGACCTTGGGGCGCCGTCTTTTGGAGGGGGCCAAGAAGGTTAAAATTTTCGGGCTTAAGCATGAGGTGCGGGCCACGGTCCGGATGATGGACAACTTTTCCTCCCATGCCGATAGAGAGGATCTATTATGGTTTATAAAGAAATTGTCACCCCGCCCGCTCCAAATATTCCTCATCCATGGGGACGAGGAGAGCCGGCAGGGCCTTCTCCTGTCTCTTAAAACGGAGGGCTATGACAGGGTCACCGCCCCCAAACCGGAGGAAGAATACAAGCTGGATTAAAAAAACCAATTGTCTTAGAGGCCTTTTAGTTCCAACCAGATTTCGATCGAGCGATCCTCATTAAAGACAATCCCTCGCGTGTTTTCTTGGATTTCCTCCTTCGGCCTTCGCACGGAGCTGTTGATAAGACTGGCCGGAAGCCCCGATTTATCGGACAGAAATTTGGCGGCGGCCTGGGCGCGTTTTTTGGCCAGCCGGCTTGAGGCGAAGCGCGGCGCGCTGGGATCGGCTTGCCCCGTCACAATCATTTGTTGCACTTTGAGTTCCGGCAACAGCTGGGCGACACGGGTCAATGTTTCCTCCGCTTTCGGGGGGATGGCTGTTTCTTTGTTTTCGTAATTTAAGAAAGACGGATGAACCGTTATCCGGACCGTCTGGGCCAGGGGCAGTTTGGCCAGGGCCTCGTGGAACCGGCACAGGTCTTTATTCAACGCGTTCAGCTGTTTTTCAATGGTCCGGCCGGCAACGCGAGCGCTGCGGCTGACCCGCTTCAGCTCCTTGCACTTTTTCCGGCGAGCGATTTTTTCCTCTTTTGTCTCCTTGTTCACCGGCTTGGCGCATTCTTCCAAGAGTATTTTGAAAGACGCCAGATCTTCTTCATAGTTCATTTTTTGGGATTCGATGTCGGTCCGCGACGACTCCAGATCGCTTATAACCAACTCGTAGGCGTCCCGCAGTTTCTGGTCACGGATATATTCGGAGATCTCAACCCCTTTGATGTCGAGAAGAGCGCGGATTGTGTTGTGAAGATTTTCCACCGCCGCCGGATCCCAACGGCTGGGAAGATCCCCGGTTTCAACGGGGGAGAGGACTTCCTCCGGGGGTTTGGCATCCCCTTCCATCTTGGTGATGGCGGGAGCCGGGCTGCCTTTGATTTTTTTAAGAACAATGCCTTCCGCAAGGACGAGAGACGTCCCCTCTTCGAGGAAGGTGGCGTTTCCTTGGTAGAGCTCGATCGTGAGGGCCCCGTCGTTTAATCGGATTCGGCCTTCGGCGGAGCGGAGCTGAATTTCTCCGAGAGCGGTTTGAACGGTGAAGAACTTATCCTTTTCGGTTGTGACGATGATGTCGCCTTTCTCTAAGAGCGCCGTGGCCCCCTGGCACCCCTCGGGATTATTCACCATCCGCACCCTTGAGTTGGCCCGAACATCCAGGCGGCTGCCGTTCATGAAAATCAATTGGGCACGGCCGATTTTTGTGATGATTTCGTCCCCTTCAAAAAGGTGTTGGGTCTTGCGTGAGAAGGGCCAGCGCTTGGGGGAGCTGTCCGATTGGATGGAGGCGATGCCCCCTTTGCCGGTCAAAAGGGCCTGCGGCCCTTTTTGAGAACAGAGGGACTGGCTGGCAAAGAGCGCGGCGATGGAGGTGTCCGCCACGGGGGAGCCCAAAACCGCTTTCCGCCAGGGGCGCCGGGGGTAAGCGAGGGCGTCGCTTAACGCTTTAAGGGAAGAAGATGCGGGGGGATTTTGCTGGCTCCCCGCCAAGATATCTTTCTTGATGAAGGGACTGTGGAACCTCATGTCGATTGAAAAGCGATGGGTGGTGCCGAAGTTGCCGTAGGGAAGCCAGGCGTAGTTGATTTCAACTTTATTGATGGTGATGCCGGCGCCGGCGGAGAGGCCGTAGAGGCCGTTCAGGGAATCCTGGTATTTTGTGTTGTAACCGGCGCGAAGGGCCATCATCGTCGGTTTTCCCGCAAAGAGGCGGTATTCCGCTCCGACGGCGGCCCAATTGTCCTCCCGTTTCGGGCAGACGAGATCGGCGTTCAAGAGCCAGCGGACATCGGGCGTCCAGCTTATACCTAAGCGGGTTCTCTTCGGGAGGGGCGTGCTTTCGTTTTTGTATTTCAATGACCCCTCCATGTTTTCTTCGCTGATGCCGAAAGAAACGCGCTCCAGTTCTTGGTGAAACCCCACGTCCCAAGCGAGGGTTGTGGCCGTGTCTTTGATGGTGGAGCGCAGGTATTTGAGCGAGAGGCCGAGGCTCGTTTTGTAAATCGTTTTGGCATAGCCCATTTGAAGGGAGACGTCCTGAGGTGCATAGCTTCCCATCGGGGTCCCCACGTTGTCGTATCCCGGGATCGCCTCCATTCGCAAGAATTGTCCGCCCAATCCGACGGCGTTTTTCGACCCAAAGGGAGCCGCGATGCCGAAGGAGTTGTAGGAAATGCCTTCGACATATTGGGTGTGGGTGAGAGTCAGTGACCCCTGCGGATCCCGTGAAAGGGTGGCGGGGTTGTACCAGAGACCGCGCACGCCCCTGGCGGCCGCGCTGTAGGCCTCACCCATTCCGGCTCCTTTGGTGTCGGTCGGCATCGTCAAAAAGAGCCCGGAGCTTGTCCCCGGGCTTCGGCCCCAGGCCAGGCTCGCCAGAAGAAGCATGACGATGATGAGATAAGCGCGCTTCATCGTTCGATCCCCAGTTTCAAAATTCGCTGGTTGCCGTCGGTTCCTTCGATTTGGAGGAGATAGACGCCGCTGGCCGCCCGTTGTCCATCCGCCGTGATGCCATCCCAGGTTCGGGCGCCGACGTTGGAGGCGTCAAAGGAGAGGGTTTGAACCAGCAGGCCATCGATGGTGAAGATTTTGACTGTTCCCGCTTCAGGGAGGCCGCTCATGGTGGCAAACGGCGCATCGTAATCGTTGTTGGCCCCCGGCATCCACGGATTGGGATACAGGCGCGCTGCGTTGAGGTCCGGAGCGGGGGCCGCGGCGAAAAGGCCGTAGACAGAGAAATGGCGGAGAACCCCGTTGGACCGGTCGTTTTTCCGGTCGAGGGACGAGCTGTCAATGTTTTCCCATTCGACTTTCTGTTCGTTCAGGGTCATGATTTTGATGGATTCCGTGCGCGCCAAAAGGTTGTCCAGAATGCCGTCATGATTCGCGTCGGGATAAAGGATGCCCAGATCAATCGAGGAGCGGAAAGGCCCTGTGAAGAGGCCGTAGTCATCGAAGGCCACGATTTCACGGAGGGTGCCAGGAATGATGAGCCACCCCGCCAGTTTGGTGTTGGCGGCCATGATGAGGACCGGGTTTATTCGCAAGGGGTGCCGGAGCGGATCCTCCGTCAGGTAGAGACGGGATTTTTTCAGGGCCCCGGGCTTGATGCGGATTTGGGTCCTCTCTCCGGGGGAGGTTAAGGTGAAGGATGTGTTCGGGTCATAATCTTTGATGGTGATGTCGTCGGTGGAGGAAGCGTCGGTAATGGTCAAAATCTCCTGCCCGGAACCCAGGGAGAGTTTCCCATCAGGGTTTTCAACGGACACGTTCCATTTCCCTGCGGTGGCGCCCGTGAGGTCAACCGTTCCGGTCAGAGTGGTCGCGTTTTCGAATTGAACGGATGCCGGCTCAAGAGAATGGATCTTGTTGCTGAAAAGGATTTTTGCCCCGTCCTGAAAATCGGCCCCGATCACGGTGAAGTGAAAAAGCCCTAGGTTGTTGGCGGTGTTTGGGCTGATGGCTTGAACCACCGGCGGGGGTGTTGGCTGGGTGATGATTTGCAGGGTGCTCGCGTAGGGCGTGATGACGCCGTCCCCGTTCATCGTCTCGACGCGATAGAAATACATGTTGAACCCTTTTAAACCTTTGTCGACATAGGGGTGAAGAGCGTCATAAGTTCCCCGAGCGATTTCCAGGAAGATTTTGCTGTCGGTGGAGCGCTCAACCAGAAAGAGCGTGGGGGAGGGATTCCCGCTTGAATTCCACGTCAATGTGACGGAAGAGATGCCGATGGTGGGGGCGGTCAATTGGGCGGCCGGATTCGCCAACGTAAAGAGGGGCACCGTTTCTGAATCCGCGGTGCCAGGGACGCTGTCTTTGGTGTCGGCGAACGCCTGGACTTTACGATGGTATGCGGTGTTGACGGCGAGATTTGTTTCCACCCAATAATAAGACTGGGGAGAAAGGATGGGAGAGATGTCGTTGTCATCGGGGTCTTTCACAACCAGTCCCAGGGGATGGTTGACCACCTCCCAGGTCCAGCTGATGCTTGATGTGCCCAGGACCACCCCTTGGAAATGGGCGGGAGCGCCCAGAATGCCCCAGTTCACGATTGAATAAGGGTCGTTCTCATAGGCGGCTCCGACGGCCACCCCTTGCGGATAAATGACATCGATGTCGACGTTGGGCAATAGGGCGGGATTTGGAACGGCCCGAATGTTCGTGCTCCAGCTGAGGTCGAACTCGGGGGAGTCGACCAAGACGTAAGGGACATTGAAACCGTCAAAGTTGAGGGCCACCCCGCCTTCGATCCCATTGATGAATTTCAGGGATTTGAGCTGGATCGGATTGGCTTTTGGCCCCAGCCGGAGGCCGTTCTTATCCAGGGAGGAGAGAAGACAGGAGGCTTCAATGTCAATGAGGCCATTGAGTTCGGTGGCGAAGCGTTGAGACCCGGGGAGGGTGCTTGTGAGGTAAGAAGAGCCGTCTGTGATAAAGGATCCGCCGGACAAACGAAAAAAGGTTCCCGGCCCAAAGGTGAGCTGGCCGGTTTGGGAGCCGCTTATCCGGAGAGTGCCCCGCGATGTGACGAGAAATTCGGGACCGACTGTAATGACATTGCCGCCCCTCAGTTCAAACGTGGCGGTCCCAATGGAGACGTTTCCAAAAAACGTGAGGGAACCCCCTCCCATGAGAACGGAGGAAGGGTGGTCGTCACTTCCCGCGGGGCCGATCACGGCTTGGCCAAAAATTTCATGCTGATGGTTGTTTCCCAGGTTCAAAGTGACATCGTCGCCGGTGGGGACAAAGGTGAAATTGCCGTTGACCTTCAAGTCGGAGGTAACTTCCACCGAACGGCTGCCTTTGATGATCAGGTGATTGAAGGCATTGCCCGTTTTCTGGTTAATGGTGTAGTCCCGGTCATGGCTGTAAAAGACCACCGTTCCCGCGGGATGGAGGAACTGTCCCCCGGTGTCACTCCAGTTGAGCTTGGAGCCGTCGCCGGCGTGGACTTGGCTTCCTCCCGTCATGGTGAGGGTGGCGCTTCCGCCGTTGAATTTGCCGGCGCTGACGCTGAAGGTACCGTCAATAATGAGGTCGCTGACGGCGGCGACAGAACTGGAGGTGGTGAGCCGGAAGTTGAAGAAATGGCTCTCGTAGCGGTTGTCGCCATCGGGTTGCAGGGTCATGAAGATTTGTTGGTGGGTCGTTCCATCCAGGCGCAGGGTGCCGTTTAAGTCGGCGTTGAAACGGCCGCCGGTGTGCGTGAAGTGGCCGGAGAGGGTGTGTTCAAATGACCCCATGTGGAATTCGCCGCCACTGATGGTCACATTGTGGAGGTCCATTTCGATGGCGGCTTGGACACGGGCGGCGTAATCGGCCGTGAGGTTGAATTCAGAGATGGCAACGGGGAGATCCCAGAGACAATCTTTGGTGGGGTTCAAGTTTCCAAATCGGACACTATCATCGTTGCCGGGGGCGACGTTGCCGGACCAGTTGGCGGGATTGGAGGCCAGGGCGTTGACGCCGGCGCCGGTCCATTCTCTTAAAGCCGCTTGGTTGAAGGAGAGGGGGGCGGTTAGGAAGAGGAAGCTCAACAGAGTGAAACTTTTCCTGCTGAGCCCACTGGATCTCCTCCTCGCCCGAGAAGATCGGTCCTGATGCTTGAGGGTGCTTTTCATCGTCAGGGTCTCCCCTTTACCCAGCCGTGCTCAACCCACTGCGTGAAGCCTTTGTGACCCTGGATAAATCTATAAATTAGGCCTCAAAACCCTCACTATAAGTTTAAACCCATTCATTCATAACTGTTAGGGGTGATACTGTATTATTAATGTAATACGTATCGTCTTTTCGCATCGTTTTTTCCTGTGATCAAAGTCATCTTGTTGGAAAGCGATCCATCCCTTATATTTCCGCCCCGAATGGGGTCAAGTCGCGACATGCGACATTCCCTCATGAATAAAATTTGAGCCGCAATTTAAGAAGAAATGTCGCATGTCGCGACTTGACCCCTTTTGCTATTCTTAAGAAATCCCTCCCATGACTCTGTTAGCCAGACTTGAAAAACACGTCGGATGGCTTGCCATCCCCAACTTGCCGCTCCTTATCGTAGCGACGCAAGGGCTCATTTATGTGTGGGCTCTGGTTAATCCTCAGCTCCTGCGTTTCCTTCTTCTGGATCCCGTGGCCATCGTTCAGGGCCATGAATATTGGCGCCTCCTCACCTATCTATTCGTGCCGCCGGTGAAAAGCCCCTTGTTTGCCGTCTTTTTCTTTTATCTTCTTTACGTTTACGGGATGGCGTTGGAGAATGAGTGGGGGAGTTTTTCCTTTACGATTTTTTATCTTGTCGGAGCCACAGGAGCAACCCTCGCCGCTTTCTTTTTCGGGAGCGTGGGAGGCGCCTTCTATCTCAATTTATCCGTCTTCCTGGCCTTCGCGGCGATCCATCCGGATTTTGAGCTCCTTCTCTTCTTTGTTCTTCCACTGAAAATCAAGTGGCTGGCCCTTTTGACGTGGATCTGGTTGGGGTACCTGTTTCTCGTTTATCCCCTTCCGGTCAAGGCGGCCGTTGTGGCGTCGCTGGCGAATTATTTGCTTTTTTTTGGAGGGGCGCACGCCCGCGGCGTGCTTGAGGTCATTCGACATTATCGACATAAAAGGCGCTTTAAAAATTGGAATGAATAAAGTATCCGATATCCCATCAACATTGAACGCGTCTTCCACAACCCCTCTCATGCAGCAGTATCTGCGGCTGAAGGAGAAGCATCCGGAGGAGATTCTCTTTTTCCGCCTCGGGGATTTCTACGAGATGTTTTATGACGATGCGATCAAGGCCTCCCCGATATTGGAGGTGGTTCTCACCCAGCGCCAATCGGTCCCCATGTGCGGCATTCCTTATCATGCGGCGGCCACCTATGTCGCCAAGATCTTGAAGGCCGGCTTGAGCGTGGCCATTGCCGAACAAATGGAGGATCCCAAAAAGACAAAAGGGATGGTCAAGCGCGAGGTGGTGCGGGTGATCACCCCGGGGACACTGGTGGAATCGGAGCTCCTTCCGGCGCGTGCGAACAATTTCCTCGTTGCCATCGAGGCTTTGGCGTCAGGGAAAGCCGGCCTTGGGAGATGGGCGCTGGCGGCCGCCGACATCTCAACGGGACAGCAGTGGCTGGGAGAGGAGGAAAAGGATGTCCAGTGGAATGCTTTAAGGGCCCAGTTGGCGGCTCTGAACCCCAGCGAGATCCTCTTGGTGGGCGACACCGTCAAGGTGATGGGGGATGTGTTTGGGAAACTTTCAAATGTCCGGCTCGAACCGCTTCCACCGCAGGCGTCGAACCCGCGGGATCACGTGGTTAAAGCGATTCAGCAATTTTTAAAACGCCACCACACGCATCTTGAAAAAAGTTTGGGCGCCCCGGAACCGCTCCCGACCACAGCGGCCGGCACCCTTTTTTTGAGTGAGGCGGCCATCCGGCATTTGGAATTGGTCGAACCGCTGGATCCGTTGGATCCCGGGCCGACGCTTCTTTCTCTTCTGGATCGAACCCCGACCCCTATGGGCGGCCGCTTGATGCGGTGGTGGCTTCTTCATCCATCGACGGAGAAACAGGTGATCGCCGAGCGGCATGAGCAGGTGGAAGGATTCCTGCAGCATCCGGATTTGCGGGAGACGCTTCGGCAACTGCTCAAGCAGGTGTCGGACATCGAGCGGATTTCCATCCGGGCGCAGGCCAATTTGGTAAGCCCGCGGGAGCTGGGCGCCTTGCGTCATAGTTTATCGGAGCTCCCCAAAATTAAAACCCTTCTTAAAAGTTTGACGGAGCGCACGCTCATCGAGTCGTACGCCGGTTTCGATCTAGGCTCCCCCGGCGCCTTGATGCAGGCGCTCAACACCCAGTTGGCCCTGGAACTTCCGGCCAAGCTCGATGAGGGAGGCGTCATCTCCGATGGGATCAGCCAGGAGTTGGACGAGTTGCGGGCCCTTCGCCGCGGCGGGAAACAGTGGATTGCCGAGCTCGAAGCGAAAGAGCGCGAGCGGACGGGCATCGGATCTTTAAAAGTGGGTTACAACGATGTGTTTGGCTATTACCTGGAGGTTTCCAAATCCAACTTGTCGAAAGTGCCTCCTGAATGGATCCGCAAACAAACCCTGGCCAACGGCGAGCGTTATATCACGCCCGACCTGAAGGAGCAGGAAGAAAAGCTGCTGAACGCCGAAGAACGAATTCTGGAACTTGAGAAGAAGCTCTTTGGCGATTTGGTCCATGAGGTGGCCGCCTTCGGCCCGACCCTTGCCGACATCGCCGGCGCCGTGGCGCGGGTGGATGTTCTGGCCTCTTTGGCGGAAGCGGCGGCGCAATACCATTGGGTGAGACCGGCGATCGAGGACTCGATTGAGCTGTCGATAAAACAAGGGCGCCACCCGGTTGTGGAAAAACAACTTGGCAGGGGCCGGTTCATTCCCAACGATATGGCCCTGGGTGAGGGGACGCAAATCCTCATCATCACCGGCCCCAACATGGCGGGGAAATCCACCTATCTGAGGCAGGCGGCCCTCATCGTCATCATGGCCCAGATGGGCTCCTTTGTGCCCGCGGAAAGCGCCGTGATCGGATGGGTGGACAAAATTTTCACCCGCATCGGGGCGACGGATCGGCTGTCCAAGGGGGAGTCCACCTTCATGGTGGAAATGCGGGAGGTGGCCTCGCTTCTTGTGAATTCGACCCCGCGAAGCCTCCTTATTCTGGATGAAGTCGGGCGCGGGACATCCACCTACGACGGCATCTCCATCGCTTGGGCGGTGGTGGAACACTTAACGAAAATGCCGATGGGTCCGCGCACGCTATTCGCCACGCATTACTTTGAGCTAACTCAATTGACAGATCGCCTTTTCGGGGTGGCCAACGCGCACGCGACGGCCAAAGAATGGCCGGGGCCGGACGGCCAGCGGCATGTCGTCTTTTTATACCAGATCCGGCCGGGGCCGGCGGACCGTTCTTACGGCCTTCACGTGGCCGAAATGGCGGGGGTCCCCGAGGCGTGCGTCAAACGCGCCAGGGAAATTCTTGGGCAACTGGAGTCCGGAAATCATAAACTTAACGCGGTTTCTCCGTCGAAAGAGAAGGGGACGGGGCAGTTGGACCTTTTTGGAGAACACCCCGTGGTGGAGGAACTGCGGCGGCTGGATGTGGATGGCCTCACCCCCATTGAGGCGCTCAACAAACTGGCGGAGATGAAGGAGAAGTTGTCTTAGATGACGGTCCCTCGCATACATCTGTTGCCCGATGAGTTGGTGGCGCGGATCGCCGCCGGCGAAGTCGTTGAACGGCCGGCCTCCGTTTTAAAAGAGCTCATCGAAAACAGCCTCGATGCGGAAGCGACGGACATCGCCGTCGCCATTGACGGCGCCGGCCGGACGCGCCTTTCGGTCTCGGACAATGGTCACGGGATGACGGTGGAAGAGGCGAAGCTGGCCCTTCAGCGACACGCCACCTCGAAGATCAATCGCCTGGAAGACTTGGAATCCCTGGGGACCTTTGGCTTTCGGGGCGAAGCCTTGCCCAGCATCGCCTCGGTGTCGCGCCTGCGCCTATTGACTCGAAGCGTCGAAGAGGAAACGGGTTGGGAGCTTCTTTTGGAGGGGGGGAAGCTTGTGTCGGAAAAACCGGTCGCCCGGGAACTGGGGACGACCGTCGACGTCCGTGATATTTTTTTCAACACTCCCGCCCGTTTTAAATTTCTGAAGTCAGAACTCACGGAGCGCTCTCAATGCGTGCGCTTGGTGGAAGAAATGGTCTTTTCATCGCCCCGAATCCGCTTCGAGCTGACGCTGGAGAAGGGCCGCCCCCAGGTTTTTAATGCGCATGAAATGGAATCGCCCATGGACGTGGCCAAAGCCCTCCGGGCGAGGATCATGGAGGCATGGGGACCGAAGTGGGGGCGGGGCCTGGAGCTTGTGGCCGTCCAATCGCCCCACTTCAAGCTGACCGGTGTGGTGACAAACCAAGGGCACCACCAATCCACTCCCCGACACCAGATTTTCTACGTCAATCGTCGCCCGGTTCAAAACCGGCGCCTCGCGCGCGCCGTCTATGAAGCCTACCGCGGTCAGCTTCCGTCTTTGCGCCATCCCGGCTGGGTTCTCTTTTTGGAAGTCCATCCCCAAACCGTCGACATCAATGTTCATCCCGCCAAACGCGAGGTGAAACTGGCGCATGAAAGTGAGATTTATGGATTCCTGATGAAATCTGTCCAGGAGGTCCTCTCCCGAACGGAGCAGGTCCCGGTCAAGCTTTATGCTCCCGCCGCCATCGTGGACTCGGCCGGATCGGTTGTTTCCTTGCCCCGGCGCGAGTTGGGGGGAACGGTGTTGGAAACAAGATCGGCCCCGGCCCCGGAGGAGATCTTCGCCCTGAAGGAACTTTATCGGCCCCTGGCCGATCAGCCTCAGGGTTTGGGCGCGAAGGAAGCCATCGCTCAAACCGGCCTTCGTCAGCAGGAAATCCGGCCGTTGGCTCAAGTGGGGCGGACGTATATTCTGGCCGAGTCGCCGCAGGGGCTCATGGTTTTTGACCAGCACGCGGCGGCCGAGAAAGTCATCTACGAAGGTTTGTTTCTCAACTTAAAGACGAGCAAACCCTATACGCAGATGCTTCTCGTTCCTTTCTCCTGGGAAGTATCGATGTCCGTGGCGGTCCACCTGAAGCCGCAGTTGAATATCCTGCAGAACCTGGGCTTTCAGATGGAATCCTTTGGATCGCAAACCTTTCTGGTCAAGGGATATCCCAGCGTTCTCGGCGAAAAGTTCGATCTTCATTCCCTGTTGGACGGGTTGTCCGATGTTTTGATGGAACCGGATGAAGCCGTGGCCGGGCAGAGTTTTGAGCACCGGCTGGCGGCGATGCTCGCGTGTAAAAGCGCCGTCAAAGCCGGTGATGCCCTTGATATGAAGGAAGGCCAGAAGCTCATTCAAGATCTTTTTCGGTGCGAGGCCCCCTTCACCTGTCCTCATGGCCGTCCGACCGTCGTCGAAATTTCACTCTCGGACTTAGCCCGTAAATTCCGCCGGTGATTTGCTCGCAATGACATTGATGCTATAATCAGACCCCTATGCTTCTGATCATCAAGTTTCTCGCCAAAATATTGTCGCTTCTAAACAGCGAAGTCTCTCCCAAACAGATCGCGGCCGGATTTGCCTACGGGGTCCTCTTGGGGCTGGTGCCGGTGGGAATGTTCTCTTCACTCCTCCTTCTTTTTGCCCTCATCATTAATTTCAATTTGGCGTCCCTCTTTCTCGCTACCGCGATATTGAAACTCCTGAGTTTTGCCGTTGATCCTTTGGCCAACAAATTGGGGTATCTGCTTCTGGTGAAGATGCCCTCCCTGACCGCTTTTTGGACGAAGCTCTATAACACGCCGCTGGTCCCTTACACGAAATTCAACAACACCTTGGTGATGGGGAGTTTTGCATGGGGGCTCCTTCTTCTGATTCCGGCTTTCTTTTTGGCGGTCGCCGGGATCAAAGGATACCGGATTCACGTGCGGGATAAGGTTTTGAAGTTCAAGGTCATGCAGATGATCAAGGCGAGCAGCCTCTACAAATATTACGCTTCTTTTCGGGGTCTCGCCGGCCAATGAAAAAAATCCTCCTTCTTGTTCGATGGAAGTTTG
>JAJAPZ010000036.1 GCA_020523905.1 Candidatus Obscuribacterium magneticum | reverse complement strand
GTGGTGAGGAAATCGGAGGCTAACCGTTGGGGCGGGTTGGCGAGGGTGGCGGTGGTAATATAGGCAGCGTAGTGGGGGGCTCTGAGCCAGTTAAGAGAGCCGACTCTGAAGGCGTAGGTGGTGTTGCTTAAGAGGTCTTTAACTACCAAGGAAGTAGCGGTGGTGCTGTAGGTGGTGGAGGACAAGACGATTCCTGAGCCTTTGAAGTTGGTGGAGGCTTCTAAGGTAAAGCCACTGGCCCCTTCCGGCGGGACGGTCCAGGAGAAGGTGGCGCTGGAGTTGGACATGTTGGTCAAGGTGAAGTTGGATGGGATGTTCGCCAAGGTACTCGTTGCTGAGAGATTGATGTAGTTGGGGACGTCGATCCAGTTGAGGGAACCCAATCTCAGATAGTAGGTGGTATTCGAAGAAAGTCCTGACCTGGCGAGGGCGGACAAGTTCACGTTGGATGTTGATGTTGAGTAAACGGTGCCGGAGGACCCGAAGTTGGTGGAGGAGAGTTCGAGGCGATAGCCCTCTGACGTTGCCGATGGCGGGGTCTCCGGCAGCGGCACCCACTGCGAGGTGATGGAGTAGGAGGTGACAGCGACAAAGTCGTTGGAGAGGCGCGTTGCTTGATTGGACAAAGTGACAGAGGAACCCGCGCTGACAAAGTTCGGGCAATTGTTGCGATTTAGAGAAGCTACTCGGAAATAATAGGTTGCGTTCGGGACCAAATCGGAAATGGTGACGGTGTTCAAGACAACGCCGGCCACGGTTGAAGACAAGTTGATTCCACCGGCGGAGATCGCGCCGAAATTCGTTGAAGAGGCTTCCACCAAATATCCGTTGGCCGTTGACGACGACGGTTCTTCGGGGAGAGCGGTCCAGGTGAAGGACGCCGATCCCGTGGCGATGGAGAGAAGGCTCACGTCGGAAACAGGGTTGGCCAGGGTGGCCACCGTCGCTCCGTTTGAAATCGAGGACCAATTCGGTTTCGAGTCGGAGGTCCATAAATAAAAGTAATGCGTGGTGTTGGGGACGAGACCTGTGATGAGTCGTCCTTGGAGGTCTCCCGGATTGACGCTGGAGGTGGCGAAGGAGACCTGGGCGTTGGCTGTCGACCATAAAACGTCGGTCGTCGTGGCATATTGGATGGCGTAGGTTCCGCTTAAGGGATTGTTGGTGGGATCCGTGGGAGCCAGCCAGGACAAGAAGACGGTTGTTGCCGAGGCGGTTGAAGCGGAGAGATTGGTCACCGGATAGGGCGGCGTTGGATCCGAGGATTCCTTGGTGACCGTTGATGCGGTCGTTCCGAAATTCACCTCTTTGAGCCAGTTCCATGAACCCACTCGGAAGTAATACGTGGTGTTGGACATGAGACTGTCCACGGTGAGTGTGTTTGCCGTCGCGGATTCGGTCGAAACAGTGATGTCGCTTAAGCCCGTGAAGTCATCGGATGTCGAAACGTCGAGTTGGTAACCTCGAGCGCTGGCAGACGAGGGCGTTGTCAGAAGAGCCGTCCAGTTGAAGGTGACCGAGCTGACCTCGACATTTGTGAAAGGCTGCGCCGCGTTTTGCGGGACCTGGGCCAGTGTTACAGCCGTGGCGCCGTTGGAAAGATCGCTGATGTTGCCTTCGGCGTCCTTCGTCCAGAGCCGGAAGAAGTAAGTCGTGTTAGGCCAAAGATCCAATGCGGAAGATCCCTGCGGGTCCGTGTAAGTAACGTCTTTCGTGGAAATCACCGTCAGGGCGTCCGCATAATTCCAGGCGGTGTCAATGGAAGTCGAATGTTGGAGGTAGTAACTCGTTCCTTCCTGAAGTTGTCCCTCGGCTCCATCATAACCCGGAGCGCTCCAAGAGAGATTGATGGAGGAGCTGCTTAAGGTCGTCGCCGAGAAGTCGGTGACCGACCCGGGGAAGGCGATCAGGTTCATGAGACCGGTTTGAAGGATGTGGCTGTCCGAGGTGAAGGTGGAGATGCCCACCTCACCGGCACTCGTGTGGACGATATGGCTGTCGGAACTGGCGTTGTCTTCGCCGCCCTGATTGACCGCGCTTGGAGTCAAACGGTGAGAGACGCTCGTGAACTCGGCTTTCGAGGCGAGCGCTCCCCCAAGGAGGCAGGCTCCCAGGATCATCAATGGCCAGTATTTAAGTTTTGGCCACATATGTTTCATCCTTTCAATTCATCCTGGTCGCCTTACCTCCCTTGGAAAAGAGCCACCGTGATCTTGTCACCGCCAGCAGCGGCGCCGGTCAAGGCTTTCCCGACAGGGGCTCCGTTTGCGTTGCACGCGTCATCAATTCGGCCGAAGCCAGCGGATGTGCACACAAAGGCCGCCAGCACGACGGCTCCATTGGCGGTCACACCCGTGACAATGCCGGACATGGCGACATAGACGGTATCGCCAGCGTTTCCACCCGTCACGGCAATCCCGACGACAGCCGGACTGGCCGCGGCGTTGGTAACGTTGACGTTATTGGCTGCGCTGATGATGACGATGTCTTTCGCCGCGATGGTTCCACCCGCCGTGAAGGGATAGGCGATGTAGTTGTCGCCATTGGTCGCCCCGGCGAAAATGACCGAGGTGCTGACGACGACATTGGCCGATCCCGATGGGACGGAGAGATTGCCGTTCAAGAGAATGCTGCTTCCCAAGGTCAGGCGGCTGGTGCCTTCTGAGTCTTGGATGTCATTCCCGTTGATTCGGATATCGCCGTTCACCTTCAGGTCGCTGGTCACCGTGACATCGTTCGTCCCGGCGACGCCGCCCAGAGCCACGGTGCCCGTCGAGGTAAACGATCCGCCGACGGTCGCGCTCGATACGTAGAACGCGGCACCGGTCTGGACGCTCGTCCGGTTCTGGATGTAGTTGGTGTTTCCCGGCACCAGATCCGCCGCGGTGACGTTCGTCAATCCCGCGCCGTTTCCGGTGAACACGTTCGTGTTGCTGCTGAAGGTCACACTGTTCGTGTAGGGTCCGGAGAAGTTGGCGCTGGGAAGGATTCCGCTCAGCTTCGTGGCGTCAAGCAAGCCAGCGTCTGTTGTGATTTGATTGGAACCGCTTCCCGCGGTCATGATGCCTCCCACCGTCAGGTCCCCGTTCACGGTTCCACGTTGGACGTAGAACGTCGAGCCGGTTTGAAGGGTGTCGCGGTTTTGGATGTAGTCACTATCCCCGGACACCACATCGTCCGCCGTATTGGCGTGATAGGCGTAGGGACTGGTGACCAGCTGCTCCCGCGGGCTCAGGGTCTCCCCTTCAATCTCCGTCTCGAGATAGGCGGAAGCGCTCTCAAACACCGAAGAGCTGATCGGGTTCACGGACCCCAGCTGGATGGAGAAGACGCCATTGGTAACGGCCACACTTTCTTGCGTTTCCGTCCAGAGAGGACTGGCGCAGCTCTCGGAGAGCGTGTCGCAGATACGGAACTTCATGAGGAAGGTCCCGTTTTTCGGATTTTTGTTTGTGTACAGCAGTTTTCCTTGGAAGTTGATGCGGTCCGGCACCTCGGCGCATATCTCTTCCATCGCCATGCCGGCGAGGACGAGAAACGCCAAGACCCAAAGCCACCGCTTCCGTTTTCTATGTGTTGATTTCATGTTGGCCTCCTGTCTTATTGAGCGTGTACGATTTCGCCGAGCGTCAGATGTCCCAACGCTTGGTTGACGTGGCTCTCCAGGCGAATTCCAATGTCGGAGTCCACCATGTTGGTCCCTTCCGCCGAGAGGGATTCGATCACCTCGAGGGCGGTGATGTTTTCCAGGGAGCGGGCGAGTTGGTAGCCGCGGCCTTTCATGGAATACACCAACCCCGCATGCGCCAGGATTTGCAGAACCTTGTGCGCATACGCGGGCGGGATTCTTTGCTGGGATGCGATGAATTCCGCATCCATGTACTCGCCGATGCCTTTGGAGAGTTCGAACAGACACGCAACGGCGTACTTGATTTTTTGATTGAGTTTCATACGTGATACCTCCTTATTAATTGACCACATTGCTTCGTGACCAACGGACACTCACAGTCCATTGATTGGGCAAAAAAAACCCCGACCCGTTCTTGCGAACAAGTTGGGATTATTTGATACGTATTATTCACCCAAATTTGATGGCTCATCATCAAACCGTCATTCAAAAGACCAGTGAGTTTTTGGAAATAGAAAAACCGGTTTTGACCTGCCGCAGCAACGTAATTAAACCGGTTTAACTACTTATTAGGAGGATAAAAACTTCGGCATTGTCACACAATAAAACTGAAAAACAGGCATTGTTTTAAATATGAATTTCGTTTATTGTTCGGAAAATGCAAAATAGACGCAACAAGTAGTAGACTTTAGTTTTATAAACGTTCTGATAAAATTCAGCACGTAAAATATGATCGTTTATTTAACTTGTTTAAGCGGTTAACTGGGGTGGGATTACAAAATTGCGCTCAAATTTTATATTGATTTTACAAGTCGATTTTTTGGCTTTGTTCTGCTAAGGAGCTTTGGCAATTCCAAGGTGTACCCCTTGTCCGGAATTGTCCGGATGAACGGGGCGATGAAAGGGATGCGGGATTTGAGGCGGCTGACCATGACATCCACTTGCCGGTCGCGAACCTGGGTCCTCCAAATTTTTCCGATGATCATTTTGCGGTCGGAGATGTCTTTCGACCGTTTCGACAAGAACCAGAGCAGGTCGAAAAGCCTCTTCGGTAAATCGCTCACCAGGGCGTTTCCCAATCGTGCGGTCCGGCTCTGGCAATCGAGTTCCAAATGGCCGTAGCGAAGGAAACGTTTGGCCGTGCTTTTGAGAAGGCGCCTTTCCAAAAGACTGTGGACGGTGTTGCTGACATTGACGGGGCTGAGATCCTCTTCAGACAGGACGCCGTCGACGCCCAGGGTCGAGAAAAGATCCAGCAGGGAGGGGAGTTGTTGGTTTTTCGCGATTAAAACGATGGGCAGGGGACGGCTGTAGGAAATGGAGCGTAGGCGATTGATGGTCTCGTTCGGTTTCCCATCCGTGAGATTCATGCTTAATAGAATGATGTCGGGCCGATGAGTGTGGAGACGGTTGGACGCCTCCAGTCCCTTCGAAAGGGTCATGACCCAGTGCCCCTCTCTTTCCAGAATTTTTCGATAGGCTTCCTGAAAGAGAGGGTCCGGATGGACAACGAAGATCTTGGCCATGGCTTAATTCCTCCGCATCATCATCGCGGGATCGCCGACGAGGGGCCGGCCCGACGGATAAATGATACAAATAATCAGGCCCATGGAGACGGAAAGGGCGTTTAGGAGGACGTCTGTGATGTCGTAATAACGGTTGGGGACGATTTTCTGCAGGAGTTCATCCAGCGTGCCGGCCAGCGAACCGATCAGGAACGCCGCTAGGTAGGATTTCCAGTTATAGCCGATGTGGAGGGTGAGCGCCCGAAGGAAAAGGATCCCCACCAGGCCGTATTCAAGAAAGTGAACCTGTTCTTCCGGGATTTTAATTTTAATCGCCGAAAAATAGTACACGACGAACATCGCCACCAGCGCGGCGAAACGCCAGATGTTTTTCGTGCCGGACCGGATCAAGAAGATGAGAAAGGTTGCAAAACACGAGAGATAAAGGGCGAGAAGAGCGAATCGAAGAAGGCCCAGCGTTCTTAAAAAAGTCGTCGGGATTCGAATCACGCCCAGCGTGGCGTAGATGAAGAGCACGTATACGATCGCGAGGGCCCAGTTTATTTTTTTGGTGGCGGTCATCGAGCTCAAATTGTACCAACCGTGGGCCCGACTCCCAAAAATATTTTTCTATTAAAATCCCATTGATAATTCGCATTGAATACGTCGAGTTTGGCCGAGCCGGTCTTTTGTTCTCACCCAATAAAACATAGTATCACCGTCGATATGAAGAAGAAAGCGTATGGAACTTACGACATCGCCAAGATTTGCCACGTCATGCCCGCCACCATCGGCCGTTGGATTGAGGAAGGGAAACTGCCTTCTTTTACGACGGGCGGCGGTCACCGGCGAGTTTGGGACAATGATCTCCTGGCTTTTCTCAAAAAGCATAACATCCCCGTCCCCGATGAATTAAAGTCCGGGGAATTGGTTGATATCTTGATCGTCGACGATGAACCGTCAATCCGGCGCGTCGTCACTCGCCTGGTGAAGAAAATCTATCCTCAAGCGGCCCTCCATGAGGCCAAAGACGGATACGAAGCCGGCCATAAGATCGGGAGTTTAAAACCGGACCTCGTTCTGCTGGATCTCCGATTGCCGGGGATAGATGGGATCAAAGTGTGCCAGATGGTCCGCCAGGATAAAAACTTGAAAACCGTTAAGATTCTCGTCATGAGCGGATATAGCGTCGATCAGTGCAAGAAAAAAGCCCTTGATGCCGGCGCCGATGATTTTATAGCCAAACCGTTTGAGGCCGAGGAGTTGACCTCTAAGATCACCCGGCTGCTTTCTTAGCCGGTCTTTCTGAAAGTCTTTTTAAGCCAGTCATTTTTACGCCGAAACGTTTGAATTGGGCCGGCAAAAGACATATATTCCAATCACTCAAATAGTATAAAACATATCCTTGGGGGAGTGAACGGATGCCACGGTACTTTATCAGCACACTCGTTTATTTTTGGATCCCAGTCCTTGCACTGGGATTTTTTTTGCGCCATCGGTTGGATCCTTTAACCAAAAAAGCTTTTTGGATCACCCTTCTGATTATGCTGCCGGTGACGACCCTGATGGAGTATGTGTACCTCTGGACGGATATTTGGAGTTTCTCGGAAGAGATGGATCCCCTCTTAGGCATTTGGATTTTTGGGGCTCCGATTGAAGAATTTTCCTTTTGGTACGGAGGGCCGCCCTTTATGCTCCTCACCTATTTGACGTTGGATTGGTGGATGAAACGGCCGAAGAAAGGAGGGGGGAATGCCCGAAAACCCGCCTAAACCCCGGTGGGATTTTCTCACCAGGAAGTTTGAATACCGCAAGGGACGGTGGATTCCTCTCTGGGCGATTCTGATTGTTCCTTTTCTGATTCTTTTTGAACCTCTTTATCGGTATGTGAAAGACGAGGTGAACTGGAAGGCGGCCTTCGGAACCGTCGTTATTTTCGAGTTGCTCCTTCTCTGTGCCGAATATTACTCTCTTAAAAGAGGCCATTGGGTTTACAACGAGGCAAGGATCTTAGGCCCTAAGATCTTCGGCATTCCGATTGAGGAACCGCTTCTCTATTACCTGTTTCCGCCCCTCATCATCATTTCTCTCATGCACGGTGTTAAAAAGGTTTTAAGAAAAGGTCAGGAAAAGGCGCCGTCATGAAATTCATTCTTTGGGAAATAGTTTCCTACCTGACTGTTTTTGCCGTGTGGCTTTTCTTTCGCCGGGTCCTCAAGCGAAACATCACCGGAGACATTTTAATTGGCACCGTATTTGGTGTTTTCAGTGAGTTCTTCACCGAACCATTCGTTAATTACCATTTTAAATTGACGTTTTATAAAGATGTTCCCGTCGTTATCCCGATTGCCTGGGGAATGATGTTCGCTATGACCGCCTATGTTTCCGAGAGGCTGTATTCATTTTTCTTAAAACGTAGAAAAATAGTGGCTCAGGACAAACGGATTTTGGTGTTCGATGTAATCGCCGGTCTTCTTGTGGGATTCTTTTTGGAAACCGTTGGATCTCAGGCGCGTCTTTGGGAGTACAACTCTCTCGCGATCGGTTGGAATTTGGGCACGATCCCGTTCCTAAACATGCCGGTTGAGACCCTTATCGCTTATGCCCTTATCATGCTTGTGATGCCGACCGTCGTTCGGTATTGGCATGGTTCTTTCGAGGGTCGACTATGAAACTGGCACTATGGGAAATATTTACCTACGTTGAAATTCCTCTTGTTTGGTATCTCTTCAAGCATTATGCCAAAAGGAATGTTTTAGGTGACATTATTGCCGGAACCATTGTTGGAGTACTCATCGAATTCATCACGGAGCCACTATGGAATTACCATTTTGTAATTACTTATTTTAAGGATACTCCGGTAACACTCCCCACTTCTTGGGGTATTACGTTTGCCATCATCACATATTTCTCAGAAAGGCTTTATTGCAAGTTTTTGGAGAAGGACGAAGTTCGCCTTTACGATAAAAGAATTTTAGTGTTCGACTTGGTCGTCGGCATTCCCCTTGGACTCCTATGTGAGATCATCGGCTTAAAATCTGGAATTTGGGAATACAATTACGGCCTTTTGAAATGGAATTGGGGAGAGATCCCATTCGTTCACATGCCCTATGAGGCGTTGGTGGGATATGCGTTGCTCATGTTGTCCGTCCCCACATTCGTCCGTTATTGGCAGGGAGCGTTCGAGGGAAAAACAGCGGGCTAAAAGGAGACGAGCATGACCGACGAAAATAAGTCAAATAATAAGAAGTTAATCCAACGGGTCCCAAGATATCTCGAATCGATCATCGGCATATTCATCGTTCCCGTTTTAATCCTGTTGGGGATCGTCTGGAAGAAACTGCCCAAGAAGCCGTTTTATCTCGCTTCTCTAACGATCGCTCTGATCGGTTGGACCTGGAGTTGGACGGTCACCTCCCATGTCTGGTGGTCTTTTGGAGAACGTTACATGTTGGGATTTGATGTGATTCCGCACCTTCCCTTTGAAGAGGTCCTTTTTTATCCCTTTGGCGGGATCCTTTGTCTTTTTCTCTACGTGGCCATGCTCCGGTTGAAATGGACTCGCGGCAAAACCTCGGCGTTTATCTACTGGGGCTATCTAATTTTGGGGGTCATTGTTTTCGGGAGCGTGGCATTTCTGAAAAGGGAAAATGGGCCCCACTACCTCACTAGCCAATTGCTGACCTACAACCTTATATGTTGTCTTATTTTGGCTCCTTTTGTGGCGCGGGACATCAATCTTGTCGCGATGATCACTCCCGTTCTGATTCTAGGGCCAACCGGCTATTTTTGGGACTTCTTTGCTCTCAAGTTTGGGTGGTGGGACTTCCACGCCATAACCCAAATTCGCATCGGGCCCGTCCCGTTTGACGAATTCAACTTCTTTTTTTATGCCCCCCCATCCGCTATTTCTATCTACTTGCTGTATTGTCGTTTATGTCGCCGGCCTCCGATTATTGACGCTGGATCATGAAATTAAAATACTTTCAAAAGTCCGACCCCCGATTTGCCCATTCGGCGGCTGTCCCGCGTGGGATGATTCTCTTCCTTAGCATCCTCTCACTTTTCATTTCTCAGCTCTATCGATTTACAGAGTTGCCTTTTCCGAAAGAATTTTTCCACACGATTTTCGTTGGGGGACTCTTTCATCTCTTCCTCTTCATGTTCTTTCGTCGCCTTTATTTGATCCATCCCCAGGTGTTTGCCTTGGCCAGCGTGTTTAATCTTATTCTTCTGGGCTTTGCGGTCCATTATTCTGGCGGCGTCCAATCCCCTTTTATTTTTGTTTTCTTTATCATCCTTATTTCTGATGCGACATTTGGGATTGAATTTCATTTAGATCTTATTATTGCCATTCTCGTCTATTTGGGCGTGATCGGAGCGGAAGCAATCGGGCTCATTAATCCCATAGCCCTCTCTCCGAAAGATATTTATGCAAATCTTACCACTACACTCTGGATCGTTTTTGCGACCACCGGCTTTATGGTTGCGACAGCAAAAACCTACTGGGTTCTCATGCGCAATATGAGGAATAAACTTGATATGGAGCACGAGAGTAAAAAACATATCCTCGCGCAACTTATGAAACTCGAAGCGCCTTCTCAAATTGGGCATCTGGCCAATAAAATAGTTCACGATATACGAGGGCCACTGGGCGCTATTTCCGGTTTCGTCAAAATACTGCAAGCCGAAAACAAGTTGACGCCGGAGTCGCAGGAAGATTGCGCCGTCATGTCGGCGGAAATTAAACGGATAACCAATCTTGTCGACCGCCTGATCAAGTACGTCCGGCCGGGTCAATTGACAAAAGACGTCCTTTGTCCCGTGGATTTGGTGGAGACCGTGCTCTTGGTGATGTCATTTTATCCGGGGGCCCGGCGTATAGAGTTTATCCGAGACTTCCCCGCCAAAGAGAGCCTTCGGCTCTATGCCGACAAAGAAGAGCTCCAACAAGTCATCTTTAATATCTTCAAGAACTCCATTGAAGCCTTGGACGGGTTGGACAACTCGCCTTTCATCCGGATAAAAATTCACGGGTCCGTCCCTCACGTTTTCATTGTCATTCAGGATAATGGACGCGGCATCCCGAAAGGTCTTCTCTCCCGGCTTCATCGCGAGGTCATCTCCACCAAAAAAGAAGGCGCCGGCGTGGGCCTCGTCATCGCCCGCGAGATTCTCGAAAGCTACCAGGGACAGATCGAGATCCAAAGCGAGGAAAATAAGGGGACGGTCGTGACCATTCGTCTTCCGCTTTATTTGGAGAAGTTGGAGAAGTTCGAAAATATTTCACCAAAGGAGGTATTGGAAAAACAAGTATGAAACATAATTTCATCTATGGTTGTGGGTTGGCCCTATTTGTGGGGGGCGTTTGTTTTGGTGCAGGTTACGAGTTCGAAGGAGTGGGGGCCCGCCAGGTGGCGCGGGGGGGAGCGGCCATCGCCGACGCCGATGACTGGACGGCCATCTATTGGAATCCGGGGAACATTGTGAAAGCGACGAAAAAATCAGGGTCGGAGTTAGGTATTGAGTTATTTGGGGGGGAAGCTTACTTAAAAGACTCCAATTCCCTCTCCAGCCTGCCGGGGCTGGGGGCCATTTTTAACAAAGACAAGAATCACTATGTGTCTTACCTGGGGGCCGTGGGGATGCTCATGCCCATCGGTAATAAGGTTGGTATAGGTTCGGGATTTTATACGCCGCTTCTGCAAGGAGCCAAGTTTAAAAACACCGCTGAAACGGTTCCGCCGGTTGGCTTGAATTTGAAAAATTCCGTGGCCATTTTGACGTGGAACGTGTCGGGGAGTTACCTGTTCACGCCGCAGTGGTCGGCTGGCGCGGGCCTTAACGTGCTGTATGGTCGGCTGACCAGCAAAATAACCGTCGATAACTATCTTCTGCCCGGTAACACGATCACGAACAAGTCCAAAGGGGATGGGGTGGCGTTGGAGGGTGTATTTGGCCTCCGTTATGATCCTCGAAGGGAAGTCTCTTTGGGGGCCGTCTACCGGACCGGAAGCGATTTGGACGTCAAGGGGAAGGCGAACGTCGACAATACCTCCGATCTTCTTCCCGACGAGAGAAGCGATTTCTCTTATGACTTAAGACACCCGCCGACCTGGGGAATCGGGGGAGCCTATCGGCCCCATCAGAAGCTGACGGTCACCCTCGACTATGACCGGACGCTCTGGCACCGGTTTATCAGCAACGTCCATTATGACACGCCCGGGGCCCTTATTGTGAATGGGCCCAATACGTTCCAATGGCGCGATTCCTGGAAGCTGCGCCTCGGGGCGCGTTACGGGCTGACGGAAAAGACGGAGCTCCTGGGCGGTTACTCCTACGATGCGCCCGCGATGGATGAGGGGAGTATCGATTTGGCCACGTCCCTCGATGTGCCGATGAACCGCTTCTCGGCCGGCGTCGCCCACCGGTGGCGGGAGAATTTTGAGAGTATTCTCAGTGTGGTTGGCGGATCCGGTCATCGGGAAGCCGCCGGCGTCAATGTCCGCCTTTCGGGTTACCAAGTCATGCTGGAAACCCGATTTACATTTTAGTCGGCACACCTACTTCGTCCATTTTTTCTAAGTAGTGCCTCACCCCGCATGTTACAATAATACGTGACTATCAATTATTTGCTATATATACTCTACATATATCTTACATGTAGTTAATGTGTTGATTTATATGTGAGCGATTTGTATTATTCGGTTATGACCTCATGGCTTGAAAGGGCGCAAAGCTTATTGGAACAAAGTCTTTTCCCTGTTTCGCAGGAGCTGAATAGTTTGGATTGGAAATCCGGCTTGTCTCCTGACAGAAAAAGATTAGCCGAACACATCTCTGCGTTCGCTAATCTATCAGGGGGCGGCTTTATGGTCTTTGGCATTTCCCCCTTCGGTGAAAAACAGGGTCTCACGGCCGAACAACCAAAACACATCATCACTCAAATCGCGAATATCGCGCGCGACGGCTTGAAACCGGCCTGCCAGATCGAGCACGCGGTCGTTCAACTCCCATCAGAAGGCCGTGTCCTGTTATTCGTGTTCATCCCGGAATCGGTGGAGAAACCGGTCCATCTGCGGGGCAAGAGCCTCGAACATTCTTTTGCACGAAGCGGCGGGCAAACACGAAAGATGGACGAGACGGAAATCCGCCAGGCTCTTCTTTCCTCGCGTCCTCAGAGGTTTGAAGAACTGCCGGTTCTGGCGTCCAACATTACAGAAGTCGTCGACAATATGGATTTGAAGCCCGTTTGCGATCGGTTGGGGAAGCCTTACTCGATCGATCCGGAAAAGTTATCCGAGATCACAATTGACTTGGGATTTGCGACCCGGTCCCGTGAACAAATCATTCCGACATTTCTCGGCGTCATTGTTGCCGCCAAAGACTTCGGGAGGGTGCCGGGTTGTGAGCGATATGGAGTGAAAGTCACCCAATACGCGGGGACATCCAAACTCAGCGCCCAAAAAGAAAAGATTTATACGCAGGGCTTTGTTCACTCTTTTGATCAAATCATCGAAGAGATAATCGGCATGGTCCCTCATAGCGAGGTCATTGAGAAAGCCACGCGGAAAAGGGTGCCTTTGTATCCGGTCATGGCCCTGCGCGAGCTCATCGCCAATGCCGTCATTCACCGTGATTACAGCCGAACAGACAGTTATGTCCAAATTGAAATTTTCGAAGACAGAATCGAAATAACCAACCCCGGCTCATTGCTCCCCGGCATGGATGTCGATCGGCTTATCGATCAACAGCCGCGGGCCCGCAACGAAGTGTTGGCGTCCAGGATGCGTGAATTGGGGTTTTGCGAAGAAAGAGGAAGCGGGATCGACAAAGTCGCCTTCGAATTGGAACTCTATGGTTTGCCGGCCGTGGCCTTTGAGAACTTTGCCGACAGCTTTAAGGCGGCGCTTTTTCGACCGAAAGATTACAAGAAGATGCCTCACGCCGAACGCCTCCGCACCGCCTATCAGCACACCTGTCTGCATTACGTTATGAAAAAGGACGTGACGAATGCATCCTTGAGAGAACGTCTCAAGCTGTCAGAGGGTCAGTCCCAACTCGTGTCCAAATTAATCCGGCAATGTATCGAAAGCCGCCTGATTAAAGTGGCAAACCCTGGGGCCTCTCCCCGGTACGTCCGATATATTCCCATCTGGGCTTAAGCGGTTGAGACGGTGCTCGGGCTTGTCGGCTCAACGGGACGACGAAAAGAAGCCGACGTCAAATACCGCCTATCAGGTTACCAGCTCATGCTGGAAACCCGGTTCATGTTTTAAAAGGCGACTTGCCAGCGGGTCACGAAGACGCGTTCGATGGGGCGGTCGCCGGTGACCGCTCCTTTTTTAAATCGTGTCTGCTCGAAATCCGCCATGATTTTCACAGCCCGGCTTAAATACCAATTGGCTCCAACCGCCCAGGCTTGAGCCTGTCTCGCCGACGTCGAGTCATTGGCCCACCCGCCGCTGAAGGTATCGCGGTCCACGCTCAGCTCGTGATAGCGGGCGGCCAGCTCAAGCGCCCCCCATGTCCCTGCCTTGGGATCAAAAATACGGCGCGGCGAGACTCCCTTGAAGGAGGCGTCTTCCCCCGTGACCACGATTCTGGCCGCCACCTGCCAGGCGTCATTGGCCAGGAGAGCTCTGCTGCCCGGTTTGCGCACGACTTGTTCGGACCGCACGAACTCCCCCAAAATCCCGAAGAACCTGTAATAGTAATACCCTTGTGGAGAAAAGCGCCGGCGGGTCCCAAATCCCGTGATGGCCGTCGTATTGTAGGTAAAGAACGTCTGCTGGCCGGGCGTTTTGTACGTCGGTAAGAGAGAGTTATGGCCGGCGTAGGACCCGGCCAGCCCCAACCCCAAACCTTTTATTGCCTCCACCCCACCGGCTTTGAAAGGCTGGGCAAAAATCCGAAGCGCCCCCTCTTTGCCGTCGTTGACGTCCATATCGCTTAAAGAGCCGTCTGCCACGCCGTTGGTGAAGGACACCGCATATGTCAGTGTGTCGTTACCGGCCTCTCCCATGACGGCCAGCCCCACGTCGCGTGACGGAACGAGACTGGTGGGAAAAGCCCGTTCGGCGAAAAGGAGATCGGCGGCGGATTGCAGTCGCTCCAAACCCACCGGTGGCTTGAATTTCCCGGCCCGGATCCGGGAGAAGCGGCAGGCCCGGATGTCCACATAGGCGTCATAAATCGCCGTCGTGCCTCCCCCGAAATCCGGTGTAAAACGGAAATCCACGTTCTTATAGAGCGTCCCTTCCAAAATCGGACGAACGCGACGCAGGAGAAAGGTATCCACGGCGGAGGCCGCCCCATCCCCGGTGAAGAACCGTCCATCAACCTGAAGGAGCCCGCGGAATTTAATGGAGAAATTTCCGTCCGCCGAACGCAGTGAAAAACCGTCCTTTCCCGCTTGGATCGCAACGCCGTTCTGGCGTTCCTCCAAGAGCCGCACCTTTTGATCCAACGCTTCGAGACGCTGCTCCACCGTCAGGTTTCCTTCGCTCGCAAAAAACGAACCGATGGAACCGGCGAACCCGCATAAAAAAAGCATGATGAACAACCAATGTTGTCTCCTTGAATTCATCGTTTGATGACTCCTTTTAACACACCGCCTCGGCGGCCATTGGACTGACCCGCGACGAGGTTTTTTCAGGTCCGGTTTTCGGAAACACACGATATTGCCGCGGCCGCACATGAACGTGCTGGCCAAGGTTCAAGCTCAAGGCGTGGTAGTTTTCGTGAGTCATATCCGCGAACCAAATTTGGCCGGCCCGGCCCCGAAGCTCCACCCGGATCAGAGCTCCGGCTTCAAAAACATGAACCACCATGGCCTGAGCCGACAGGCCGTCGTTGGCGGATGTCTCTATTTCCAGCTCGTGAGGCCTCACCCAGATGGGAATGGGGTCTTTCACATCATGGCCGATGATGGGGCGCTCTCCTTCCAGCCGCCCGTGAAACAAATTCACATGCCCGAAAAACCGCATGACGAATTCGGAGACCGGGTTATTGAACACCTCGGTCGGTGTTCCCATCTGTTCCACCCGGCCCTCATTAAGGACAACGATCCGGTCGGCGACCTCCAGCGCCTCTTCCTGATCATGAGTGACCAGAAGACTCGTCACGCGGATCTCATCGTGTAAATGTCGAAGCCATTGCCGGAGTTGCTGGCGGACTTTCGCATCCAGCGCGCCAAAGGGTTCATCCAAAAGGAGGATCCGGGGTTCCACGGCCAGCGCCCGCGCCAAGGCGACCCGCTGACTCTGGCCTCCCGAGAGCTGATACGGATGGCGGCGCGCCAAGGGCTCCATTTGAATGAGCTGCAGGAGTTCGTAAACCTTTTCCCGAATGACCGCCTCCCGAAGCCGCGGCCGCCGCATGCGCAGGCCAAAAGCGATGTTCTCAAACACCGTCATGTGGCGGAAAAGCGTGTAATGCTGAAACACGAAGCCGACGCGCCGTTCGCGCGGACTTTGGCCCACGACGTCTTTATCATAGAACCGGATGGTTCCACTGCCGGGATCCGACCGATCAAGTCCGGCGACGATCCGCAAAAGGGTCGTCTTTCCGCACCCAGAGGGACCCAAGAGGGCCACCAGCTCCCCCGTCACGAGGTGAAGATTGATCTCTTTCAACACGCAATAGCGTCCAAAGGTCTTGGAAATGTTTGTGATTTCAATACTCATTGGGGGGAACCGGATCTTCGCTCCATGAATATTTTCACCACCAATGTCGCAAAGGCCAGAAGCGTCAGGAGCGAGGCGATGGCAAAGGCGGCGGTGAAGTTGTATTCGCTGTAAAGTTGTTCGATATGAAGCGTCATGGTGTTGGTCTGCCCGCGGATGTGCCCGGAAACGACCGATACCGCTCCAAACTCGCCGAACGCGCGGGCCACCGAAAGCATGACGCCGTAAAGAACGCCCCATTTGATGTTCGGCCAGGTCACCCGGCGGAAGGTGCCCCAAAATCCAGCGCCCAATAAGACGGCGGCCTCTTCTCCCTCCCGCCCTTCTTTTTGCATGAGGGGAATAAGTTCGCGGGCGACAAAGGGGAAGGTCACGAAAATGGTGGCCATGACGATTCCGGGGGTGGCAAAGATAATCTTCACGTGATGGGCCGAAAGCCAGGGCCCAAGCCACCCCTGCAAGCCGAAGATCAAAACATAAATTAAACCGGCGATCACCGGAGAGACGGTGAGCGGTAGATCCAGAAAAGTGATCAGGAAATTTTTCCCCAAAAATTCGAACTTGGCGATGGCCCACGCCGCACAGACGCCGAAGATGAGATTTAAAGGCACGGCGATGGCCGCCGCCCTTATCGTCAGGCCGATGGCCGATAGCGCCACGGGATCTTTAATCGAGTCCCAATACATTCCCCAACCCTTGGCAAAAGCCTGTACGAAAATGTAAGCAATCGGGAGGGCGACAAAAAGCGCCATAAAGATGAGCACAATCCCGATCACAGTGCACCGGGCCCAAGGACCTTCTTGATGGACCCTCAAGGGGAAAACGGGCGGCCCGATTTTCCGGCCGTCAAATTCTTCAGAAAGAATTACATTCACGCATTCTCCACCATTGAACAACGTTGATGGTTAATAGAATGAAAAATGAGACTCCCATCATGACCGCGGCGATGGCGGTGGCCCCCGCGACGTCGTATTGTTCCAGCTTAATCGCCATCAAAAGCGGAGCGACTTCCGTTTTCATGGGCATGTTTCCGGAAATAAAAACGACCGATCCATATTCCCCCAGCGCCCGCGCAAACGCCAGCGAAAAGCCGGTGATGAGGGCGGGAAGAACCGTGGGGAGGGTGACCCGGATGATCGTCTGCCAGCGATTGGCCCCCAGGCAAACGGCCGCGTCCTCCAGGGCGGGATCCAGATCTTTGAGGGCGGCCTGAAGAACCCGGACGGCGAAGGGCAGGCTGATGAATGTTAGGGCGATAATGATCCCAAGTGGCGAGAAAACAGCCTGAAGGCCGGCCCGATTTAAGCAACAACCAATCCAACCCTTCGATGTATAGAGCGAGGTGAGGGTGATGCCGGCAACGGCCGTGGGAAGGGCCGATAAGATGTCGATGGTCGAATCCATGAGGCGCCGGCCGGGGAAGTCATAGCGGACCAACACCCAGGCGACGAGCGACCCGAACAACAAGTTGATGAAGGCGGCGGCGAAGGAAGCAGTGAAACTTAAGCGATAGGCCGAAAGGACCCGGGAGTTCGTGGTCGTTTCACAAAACCAGCTCCAATTCATGCCGCTCGCCCTGAAGTAAAGCCCAAGGAGGGGCACGAAAACCATGATCCCGAGGTAGATCAGCGTGTAGCCGAGGCTCACCCCGAATCCGGGCAGAATATTATGCCGCCTAAACGCTATCATGAATCCCTCGTTTTCCTCCACAAGCTCATTGTGAGCCCATCACGGAAGTCGTCACCCCCGCGAAGGCGGGGGTCCAGACGCACAAACAAAGCAACCGAGAACCTCATAAAGTGTCTGGATTCCCGCCTTCGCGGGAATGACGGCCATCGCGCGACTGTCTCATTGTCTATTTCCCCTCCGGCAGATAAATTTGGTCGAACGTCCCTCCATCCGCAAAATGGATACGCTGGGCTTTCTCCCAGCCTTCAAACTCTTTCTCGATCGTAAAGAGCCGGATCTTCGGGAACGGCGCCCCAAATTCGGCCACTGCCTTTTTCTCGGCGGGGCGATAGAAGTGCCGGGCCGCGATCCGCTGGCCTTCGTCGGTGTAAAGATAATCAAGATAGGCTTCCGCGAGTCGGCGGCTCCCGTTTTTATCGACCACGCTGTCGACGACGGCAACGGGAGGCTCCGCCAAAATGCTTAAGGGAGGATAAACGATTTCGAATTCTCCTTTGCGCAATTTATTGGCGACGAGCATGGCCTCGTTTTCCCAGGCGATGAGAACATCTCCGATGCCCCGCTCGACAAAAGTGATCGTCGCTCCGCGAGCGCCCGTATCGAGAACGGGAACATTTTTAAACAGGCGGGCGACGAAGTCCTTGGCCGCCGACTCATCATTCCGGTATTTTTTCCTGGCGTATCCCCACGCGGCGAGATAGTTCCAGCGGGCCCCGCCCGACGTTTTGGGATTGGGCGTGATCACGACCACCCCCGACTTAACGAGATCGTCCCAGTCTTTGATCGCTTTCGGGTTCCCCTTCCGTACGAGAAAAACGATCGTTGACGTATAAGGGGAACTGTGATGGGGAAGCCGGTTTTGCCATCCCGGCCGGATGAGGCCGGCTTTAACGATGGCGTCGATGTCATAGGCCAAAGCCAGGGTCACCACGTCCGCCTCCAGCCCGTTGATAACGGCCATCGCCTGCTTCCCTGAGCCGCCGTGCGATTGGTTAATGGCCACACCTTGGCCCGTTTTCTCCTTCCAATGCTTGGAAAAAGCGGCGTCAAACTCCTGGTAAAACTCCCGGGTGGGATCGTATGAGACATTGAGAAGCGTCGCCGCTGATACAAGGGGCACGTCCAAAAGAGCCAGGACAAAGATCAATGAGAAGCAACGGACGAGTGGCGTCGTGAATTTCATGTTTTTTCCACCTCCCTCATAAATTGATTCAACCGCCCGCCCCCAGTCCCACCCGAATGAAAGCGCTGTAGAGCCCCTCCCGTGGACGAACAAATTCAACCGCCACGGCATTACCCGGCAACGCTTGGGCGACAATGGTTTGAAATTGTTGGGGGTTGCGGACACGCCGGCCATTAAAACGAGTGATTAAATCTCCCGGCCGGATCCCCGCCAGTTGTGCTTCGGTCCCCGGATAAACGGACTCAACGAGGACGCCCCGATTCGTCCGGCAATTGACGACATCCACGCCCAATTCCTGAATGAGCAACGATTGGGTCGGGACAAGAGCCACCGCCGTCACACCGCCGGAATTAAGTCCTTTGCCGAAATCGGAGCTATAGATCCGGCATGTCGGGATGTTGCACCGTCCCATGGCGTCCACCATCCCCGGACAATAGGGACAGGGGCGGAAGGTGACGGTCCAGGGTGACGAATTGGCCCAGCGGTATCGTTGAACGCGGTTTTTGGAAACCTGACCATAGATCTGCCCGAGCCCAACCACAAGAACCAAAGCGACCAGAAAAGCCAATAGCCAAATCCACGGTTTCGCCGTTTCAGCAAAACATTCCTCTTGCGGCTCGTGAGTCTCTGGCGCCTCTTCGAGAGGCGACGGATTCGATTTTATATGTCCGCTAAATAACATCGTTATCCTCACCCGGAGTTCGCCGGAGAAAGACGGACGGTAACATCCCCGATTTGCTTCATATTTTCAAACAGGGTCCTCTTCAGGCGCTGAACCATTTCCAATCCTTCCCGCAAAATGAGATGGCCCGGGATCCCGATTTCGAGGTCCACCCAAATCTTTCGTCCCACCCAGCGTGCTTTGATGTCTTTGATTTTTTCAATCCCTTCGACGGAACCGACGAGATCCCGGATCCGGTCCGTCTCCGCCTCCGACGAATAATCCATCAACCCCCGGGTGGCCGTCTCCAAGCCCGACAACGCAATCTTGGCGATCCAAATTCCGATAAACAAACCGACGAGATGGTCGACATGATGCCAGGAAAGGTGGGCCATCACGACGGCGGCAATCACGGCGCACGACGTGACGACGTCCGCCCGGTTCGCCCAAGCGTTTGTGAGAAGGGCGGGGCTTCGCAATTTATCCCCGGCGCAACGCCCGTAACGAAACAAAAATTCGTTGCAGAGGATGGAAAGAAAGGCCGGAACCACCGCGATGAGTTTGGGGGGTTTTTCCGGCCCGATGGCGAACAATTCCCAGGTGGTTTCGAAAAGGAATAGGATGGCCCCGATCAAAAGCACCAGGTAAATCGTTTCGGAAACGAGAAATTCCATTTTTCCATACCCGTAAGGATGCTTCTCATCTCTCTCCTTTTCAGCGACTTTAAGTCCGACTAAGACAATGACTGAAGCGACGGCATTGGCCAGGGACTGGAGGGATGCGGCAAAGAGGGCCCGGCTGTCGCTCACGAGGGCGAAGATGGCGTCAATCACAAATAAACCCAGGTTGATGTCGAGAGCGATCCAGCTCAGCCGTTGTCCGCAGCGCCCGCAGCGGTCATCCTTATTCATAAATGATATTGACGTTTCCAATGTGTTTGATTCTCCGTTTGAGAGCGTATCGAATCCGCTCCGCCACCCCTTCCGCATCGCTCAAGCTCAATTCAAGCGGTAAGCCCAAATAGAGGTCGACATTGAGAAATCGTCCGATATGCCGGGCTTTTACATTCTTAGTGATCTGCTGGCCGGCTACTCTCGCTGTGATTTCCTCGATGGAGGTCACAACCTCCTCATCCGAAGAGCGGTCCAGGAGATGACCGCCGGCGTGGAAAAGAATCTCGCCGCTGAGATAGAGAAGGTGGCCAGCCTCAAAAACCGCGACCAAAGCGTCCAGAAAGTACCATCCCATCTTTGCGCCGAAAATGGCGACGACCGCCGCCAACGAGGAGACGGCATCGGCCCGGTGGTGCCGGGCATGGGTGAGCATTGCGGGGCTGTTGATGTGCCGATACGCGCAAATGTCATAGCGATAGATGAGTTCATTTGCCACGGTGGCGATCACGGCCGCTCCCAAGGCCGTCCAATGAAGCGGCGCGGGTTGGCCTTTCAAGAGCATCCCCACGGATTCGAACAAGAGGAAGATCGTGGCGCCGAAGATGATCAATCCGTTGAAGATCGACACGACGTTTTCCATATCACCGTGTCCGTAGGGGTGTTCCTCATTGGCCGGTGCCGAGGCCACCTTCAGGCCGAAGAGGATCGCGACTTCGGAGATCACATCATGGAGCGAATAGACCGCGCTCATGGTCAAGGCGCGGCTATGGGTCAAAATCCCGGCGACTCCTTTAAAGACCGCTAAAAAGAAACTGTCAAAGAGCCCGACCCAGGCCAGCCTGTTGGCGCACCGAACGCACTTATCCTCAACCCCGATATTTTTCCCACTCATCCGAATCCAAAAGAGTGGCGGTTGGCTCCTCCCTTATCCCTCCGCCTTCTCTTCATGGGCCGGCTTCGATTTGGCGGCCGTCTCCTCGCATTGGATGCAACTCTTAATTTTTGAGGCGACCGGCTTTATCGCTTCCACCAGCCGAAGGTATCCCCGCACGATTTTCCCGACGCTGATCTGCTCCAGCAGCCACGCCAGGTTCATTTCGTCCAACTTCTTGAGTTTTTCTTCACTTATTTTTTTCACGTTTGTTCCTCCCTTTCGATTTTTTATGCGGCGTTGCACGTTTTTCTGCACGTCTTTCATACAGGACCCTTAGTCCACGATTTCTTTGGGTGACCCCACCACGTTCATGGTCTCAGCCGCATGATAGGCGTCCAAGATTGCCCAAATCCAAAGCGCGAAAAACAGAACGGCCCCAACTATCGTCGGAAATAAAGCGCCAAAAATAATCGCGCCCAGAATAAAACCAACGGCTTTGCCGAATTGGCCGTTATAAATTTGGCCGAGTCCGGGGATCACGAACGAAAATACGGCCGCCAATCCCGCACTTTTAGTTTTCGTGATTCCATCTCCTCCGTAGAGCGGTTTTAAACGACTCATTTTTTCACCTCATTTGACCTTGGCCAGGTCCGGTTTACCTACGGCTTCTTCCTCGACCTCCGGCTCGGAGGGGGGTGTTTTTGGGGATTCCAACTCCATTCTCAATTGCCGAATCGTTTGTTTGAGTTGCAAGCTGTTTTTGAGACTCAAGAACGCCGCGGCAATCACCCCGAACAAGGCGGAAACGAGGATCAACGCGATCAAAGGGAATTCCTTGGTTTGCCAGGCCATGAACTGCATCTGCACCGGATGCGGATTTTGAAACGTGAAGAGCACGAGAATGAGCGATATGCCCAGAATCAGAATGAGTTGAATCGGCATACGACCTCCTTTAATGACGTTTTGTTTATTCCTTTAGACAAATCGGTAAATCACCGCTAGATAAACGCTGGAGACGGCCAGAAAAAGGAGCGCCACCGGAATTCCCACCTGGGCATATTCGCGGAAGGTCAGCTGGGCCCGAGGTTGAGCCTTCAATCCGTTAACGGGATCGGGCTTGAACTGAGCCAACATACTGGAGGCGACCATCCCCGCCGTCGCCCCGGTAGTGGTGGCGCTGGATCCCGCCAAAACCCCCAGCGAAAGCGCCCACCAATAGAGATGATGGGGGGCTGGCGTGTGAAATCCCATGACCAGGGGCAAAAAGAGGGCCGTCGACGGCCCCGCGTTTAAGAAGGCAGTCAAAAGCCCCGCCACCCACATCAGCAAAAGACACCGGACAAGAATATTGCCGAAGGAAAGATGAAAAATAATCTCTCCAAACCAGCCCAACAGTCCGCTGGCTTCGGCAGCGCCGACCAGGACGAAAAGAGCGGCAAAAAAGAGAAGATCCCGAATTCCCACCTCCCTGAGGACTCGGGCGGGGGGCACCCCGGATAGAAATAGGGCGGCGAACCCCCCGGCGAGCGCGATGAACGCCGGAGGAACGTGGATGCGGTCGGAAAACAAAAAGGCGATGGTCACGACGCCCAAAATCCACAGCGTGCGTCGAACCGCGGTGGCATTTTTAAGGCCGGCCTGAAGTTGCCTTTTTATCTGTTGAAAGAAGGGTTCCATCTCATCCGCCGGCGGAACGTCATTCTGTAAAACGGGTGGACTCCCTCCCTTTTGTTCTCTCGCTCTTAAATAGACGATCAGTAAAAAGAGCTCAAATAAACAAATCGGCAGCATGTAAATAAGGAATTCAATGAAGGCAACGCCCGCCTTGGCGCCGATGAGCATGTTGGGGAAATCACCGATCATAGTAGAGGCTCCACCTAAATTAGAGGCAACCACCATGCCAATCAGGTAAATTTGGGGATTAAAACGCATATATCGGCTGAGGCTCAAGATCATGGGGATGAGAACCAACATGGCGGTGAGATTGTTGACAAAAAGTGAAACCGTAAAGGTCAAAAGACAAAAACACACCATGATTCGCCAATGATCCCGGCGGGTGAACAACGTGATTTTCTTGGCCCAATAGTCGAAAAAGCCTCCCTGGGTTAAAATGATCGTGATCACGCCCATCCCGACGAGTAAAAAGAACACATCGATCTTCCCCCACAAGGCCTTCCACGCCATTTGACCATCGTAAAATCCGATGGTCGTTCCGAAAAAGGTCATCCCCATGGCCGCGAGAACAAACAAGGTCGTTTGGTTGATCCATTCGCGGTAAGCGACCAGGTACAGAAGAACAAAAAAGCCCAGCACAAAAACCTTCGGGAAAAACCCTGAACTCGTTGATGACGTCTTTAGAGGGGAAGATGCCGGGGCTGAAGGGACTGCATCGATTTGATTCAAAAGCCCCTCGGTCGGGTTTGGAATGGCGTTTATAAATTCGAGGCGGGGGACGCTGGAGAACCGGCCGGGGATTGTGGCGCGACCCACCCGCCAATACCACAATCCCGTGATTAAAATAAAAACGACCCAGACCCAGGACCAGGAACCAAGGAGGGAATCGGTGGTATGTTGAAACTTAGCGGCAGGAGTTATCGCTGCCATACGTTAATTTTTATCCTTTTGTCCGTTGGGGAGCGGTGGCGACCCCATTCCCAACGCCTCCTTGGCCGTCATAAACAGTTCTATCACCGGTTTTATAAGGAGAGCCGCTATTAATATGACCGCCAGTTCATCCACCCCGGCCCAAAGAAGCCGGCTGAGGACAACGCTGAT
>JAJAPZ010000035.1 GCA_020523905.1 Candidatus Obscuribacterium magneticum | reverse complement strand
ACATTCGCCCGTTTAAAATCCTCCCGGGCAAAGAGCTGCTCCACGGCCTTCTCTTTCTGAACCGGCAGGTCGTTGCCGTCCCGATCGAAGAACCGGATGTCCATCTGGCGGGGGTCGAAAGGCGAAAGCCGGACATGAACGGCACCCGCCTCGCCCTCTTTGCCCATCGTGTAGCGAACGACGGGGGCGGGAATCATCCGCAAATCCCCGACGCGGACGCCGCTCGATAGAAGCCCGGAGATCAAGGCCCGCTTGATGAGGCGGCTCGCTTTATGAGCGTCGCGGGAGGTGATCACATAAGAGCCCTGCCCCAGCATGGCGCCGTAGGCCGCCCCCAGTTTCGAGGCGAATTCCGGCGAAATTTCAACATTGGTGAGCCCCGTGATGCCGGCGCTTCCGAAGAGCGCTTTCGTCCAGCGTTCCCCCCAGACAAGCGAGGAGGAAAGAACGGCGCCTTCCTCCAACACTTTTTCCGGCCACATCTTGACGGAGGGTTTGATGACGGCATCGGCCCCCACTTCGCACCGGTTGGACACAACCGCCCCCACTTCCACCCGCGCCCTTTGTCCGACACGGGCGCCCCGGCCGATGATGGCTTCGCGCAAATCGGCTTCCGGGCCGATAAAGGTCCGGTCCCAGACGACGGACTTGCGGACGCTGGCCCCCGAGGCGACGCGCACGTTGTCGCCAATGACCGACTGCGTGATTTCGGCATCGCGGGCGACATGGCAGTTTTTCCCGAGAACGACTTTGCCGGTAAATTTTACGCCGGGCTCGATCTCGCAGTTGTCGCCGACAATGACATTGGGATGGTCGGGAAGAGGCGTCCCGTTTATCTTGACGGCGACTTTGTCTTCGAGAATGTCGACGTGGGCGCTCCGGTACTCGGTCAGATCGCCGACGTCTTTCCAGTAGCCGTCCGCCACGTAGCCGTAAAGCGGGAGCCCCTTTTCCATCACCTTCGGAAACAAGTTTTTCGAGAAATCAAAACCCTCGCCCTCCGGCATGAGCTTGACCATTTCCGGGCTTAAAATGTAGATGCCGGTATTGACCGTGTCGGAAAAAACTTCGCCCCAGCTGGGCTTCTCCAAAAATCTTAACACGCGGCCCGTATCATCGGTGATGACGACACCGTAGGCCAGGGGTTTGACCGTCCGCGTGAGGACCACGGTGGCGGCCGCCTTGTTTTGCTGATGAAACCGCCACGCGGCGGTCAAATCAATATCGGTCAGGACATCCCCGGAGATGACGAGAAAAGGTTCCTGGAAAAGAAGCTTGTGCTCCGGCGTATCGGCCGCAAAGCGGATGCACCCGGCCGTCCCCAAATCCACCTCCGGCCGCAGATAGGACATTTTGATATCCCAGTTCTTTCCGCTTTCAAAATAGCGCTGGATGACCTCGGGAGCATAATGGAGCAAGGAGAGGACATCATCGAACCCATGCTTTTCCAGAAGGCGGACCACATGCTCCATCATGGGCTGGTTGGCCACGGGAACCATGGGCTTGGGCAGATTGATCGTGAGGGGCCTCAGTCGCGTGCCGAATCCTCCAGCCAAAATGATGGCTCGCATCAGACGGGCCTCCGCGAATAGGCTGTCATTGCAAGGTCGCCGCGGCGACCGAAGCACTTTACGTCATTCCCGCGAAAGCGGGAATCCAGTCCGATGTTCACGTCCTGGATTCCCGCTTTCGCGGGAATGACGCTTCGCTTCGCTCGCAATGACAGGTTGAAGGGGATAAAAATCATAACGGCGGAATCATATCAAAAAGAAAAACGGGTATGTGTTGAAAATGTTGCATAATACTGCTCCCGACAAGAAATAAAAGGAGACTTGCTGAATAAGCACGAAAATAGCTGATTATGAATAGAATTAGCATTGTTCCGTTGGGCTGCGCTAAGAATGAAAACGACGCGGAGAACCTAGCGAGCTTGCTGAAGAAACAGGGATTCGCCATTGAGCCAGACCCAAACAAGGCCGACGCCCTAGTGGTCCACACGTGTTCCTTTATCGATGCAGCAAAGAAGGAATCCATCAGGACCATCCTCGATGCCACACGTAACAAGCGGTCAGGAAAAAAGCTCATTGTCACGGGTTGTCTGGTTCAACATTACGGACAGGAATTGATGAAGGAATTCCCCGAGGTGGACGCCTTCTTGGGGACTGGTCAACTGGCTCAAATCCCCGATCTCTTAACCCGCCCCCGGGAACGGTTCTTGGACAAATCAAATCCCGGCGGACTCCTTGACCCCGATGCCCCCAGGCAACGTTTTGTACAGGGGCCGACGGCTTATTTGAGACTTTCGGAAGGATGCAGCCACCCCTGCACGTTCTGCGTGATCCCCCGCCTGCGCGGGCGCCTGAAAAGCCGCCCCCAAGAAAAAATTTACAGAGAAGCCAGGATCCTTATTGAGGAAGGCGTGGAGGAATTGATCCTCATCAGTCAGGACACGGGCGACTGGGGGCGCGATCTTTATGGGCCCGCCGGCCGGCCGGGCAGGCCGGCCGATCTGCCGCGGCTCCTCCGGGAGCTACGGAAACTCAAAGGTCTGCGCTGGATCCGCCTCATGTATATGCACCCCGCCTCTTTTGATCCCGAACTATTTCAGATTTTAAGTGAGTCGCCGGACCTTTTTCCTTACCTGGACATACCCCTCCAACACATCGATCATCAAATTCTGGCCGCCATGAAACGGCGCCACAGTGAATCAGACGCTCGAAATCTTCTCGATGAAATCCACAAGAAGCTGCCCCACTTAAGTTTAAGAACGACCTTCATTACCGGTTTCCCTGGTGAGAGCGCCGCGCAATTCAAAAGACTCTTGAACTTTGTGAAGGAAGGCCACTTCGATTATGCCGGATCGTTCACTTATTCACGAGAAGAAGGGACGCCGGCCTCCCGAATGAAACCTCAAATCTCCGAACGAATAAAGGAAGAACGACAAAAAATTCTCGCGGACGCCCAATACGAAGTGGCCCGAAAGAAAGCGGAAGGACGCTTGGGGAAAATTGAGACGGTGATTGTGGATGAAAAGGAAGGGAGATGGTTGTTGGGGCGGACCGCCCAGGAAGCCCCCGAGATCGATGCCGTTGTCCGCCTTCATCCCAAAGGACTCCCCAATGGGAAAAAATTCGTCCCGATTCGTCTCACAAGTTTCGACGCCTATGAATATACAGCCAAAGTTGTTGGAGAGGGACGGGGTGAGGGGCACCGTTTTTAATTACGCCTGAAGGCCGATGACCTGGGCTTGGCGAGCTTCCTCTTCCCGCAGGCGCAGGAGCGGCAGAACCTTCATGCCTTTCAGCAAGAGATAAATTTCGTACCCCGGCGCATCGATGAAATTCACTCCCTCCGGATGGGCCGTATAGAAACCCAATCGATAAATGCCAGCCCGAACCAGCTCCGCGGCTTCCCGAGCACTCACGGTTTTATCGGCCAGGGGCAAGCTCACCTGCAATAACGCCGGTAGATCAATCTTTTGAGAACGGCTGGACCTAAGACTTGGAGAGACTTCAATCGGCCCTGTCCCTAAGTCAACGACTTCATTCAAACTTGATTTTTGTCGGAGGAAATCCAAGGCCGTTTGAGACAAGTGAAGTTTCTCCAGGTCTTGAGTCCAGTCGTTCTCAAAAGTGCGTACACCAATGAGGGGTGGCAGCTCCCCCACCTTCCTCCGCGAGCACGCAAGCGCTTCCAAATGCTCCAGAGTCGCCGCTTTTTCCGGCGAATCTCCGACTTCAAATAGAGGACGAATGTCAAACACGACGACTTGATTTCGGGTCCGCCGGGAGAATGGTATCCACCTCTGTAAGCGGGAATAAAAGGGCCTCGTCTGCAGCCGATTGATCGTCCGGCTCATGCCTTTAAAGTCAAATCCTTCTGCCAAAAGCCTCGGCAGACGATCTTTCCCCACAAGTTTAAGGAGAATTGCCTCGGCCTGTCGCCTCTCCCCCGAAGCAAGCGGGATCAACGTCCACGAGGCGTCCGGCGGATAGGTCCAGTTGTGGAAATAGTGAAAGAACATGTGCACGATCCCATATACAAGAGCCATGCACAGTAAAACCAATAAGGGAGAGGGTGTGAGGCATCCCCAAATCATAAGATTAGAAGGGATTAAACCTGAAAATATCGAAAGCATTGTCGCCAATCTATTGGCCTCAAAAAGCCCATCGAAGCCATCCCATCTTAACCTGAAAAACCTCTGATAAACATATTGATGGGCACCGGCATACCCAAAGAGGGCGATGATGAAACTCAAATAGAACATGAAAAGGATTGTTCCCACATAAACGAGGAGCACTGCCGCGAGACATCCCACCCGGCTCGCATCGAATAACAGGGAAACCAAATAGGGGATGAAACCAGCCGAGGCGACGACGACAAACCCAAGAACCAAACTCTCAATAAAGGGAGCAACCCCTTTCACCCACCAGGCGGGCCCCGGCACAAGGGACATGGAATCGTTCGGGTTCGAAACCCTCCTAAAGGCCTCGCGGAGGATCTTTACGCCGGGCGGATCGTCATCCCTCGGAAGACTCCTGTATTCAACGGTTCTTACGAGATCGCGTACATGAGGGTTTAATAAGGCCTCCATCAAGCGGTCGGTTTTGGAAACGCCCAACAACCACGCCGACGCTATGATTTCCAAGGAATCCTTCATTGAGTAGAGCTGCGGATAGTATTTACCGCCGAGAAGGAGACGAACAACATCCGCATTTCGAAGAACCAGGGAAACATCGCCCCGACTGGCCTGACACACAAGGCTCAATGCCATGGATCGAGCCAGAAACAACCTGTCGTTATCGGCCGCGACGCTTTTCAGGCATTGGACAAAGGCATCGGCGATAGACAATGACGCCCCGGATAATTTGTCCGACGCGGCCGTCGGCTCAACGTCGACATAGGAGGAGAGGGTCCTGGCGACGCGCCGGCGAAGAAGAAGCTCCAACGGCAATTTCTCCTCCTCCCCTATTTTCCGCAGTTCATCCAGGGTCGGCAAGCGAAGCCTTTCAGCCAAATGATCCGCCGATTCAAAAAGCACACGGTAAGCGTAAGCCTCTTTTTCTGTCACCCGCAGATGATCCATTCGAGATTTAACGATCTGACGAAAGGCGCTGACCAACGATCGCGGGATGGATAGAGCCCGCGGATCGCTGACAACAATCGTCTGCCCGTCGATATAAATCGGGCGCGGGTCCGATCTGGCCGCCCATCGAAATGACGGAGGCCCTTCGAGCCGGATCTCCGGAACTTCGAGAATTCCGATCCCATGGGCCGCCAGCAAGCTGTCCGCTTCCACGCCCCTATTTCTGGTTCGAAGCCACTCCACCACCTCACCGATCGTCCCTTCAATGCTCTCCGCCGGCTCTTCTTCTGGACCTGTGGGAGGGGTGAGTGTGTAGGCCCCAAGAACGCCCCGCCACCTCCCCCATTTGTTGTTGGCCAAATGAGCCGCCCACCCCAAAAAATGGCTGAGGGCAAAAGCGAGGACGGCGACGAAAAGCCGGCGAATCGAAAATGATGCCGTTTCTGCCGGTAAAATAAAATAGGCCGCCGCTACCCCGTAAATAACCGTCTGTAAAAAAACCGGGATCAAATTCAACGCCCAATAGCGGCGGTGGAGATAACGGCCATAACTGGCCACGTCGGATTCTTTGGGGAATAAATAACGATAGACATCAATTATTCGACGGTGGGATTTAAGATAGGCATTTTCAAAACCTGGGAAGAACAAGGTCATAACACCGAGAAGAAGGCCAAATCCCATCACCAAAGGCGGGCTCAAGGCGGAAAAAGACGAGTAAAGACCCAAGGAGAAGAGGAGATTCGACGGCACGATGAAATACTCCCACCGCTGGGCCACCACATCCAGCCACTGTCCTTTAGGATCATAAACGGCCAATAAGTATTCCAGAGCGCTTAATGGCCCTGCGCATCGCGGGGCATACCGAAGGCTGCGGCGCAGGTCCTTAAACACCCGCCGGGCTTCCTTCGCGTTCCCTCTCAGGAGCGCGTCCACGGAATAAAAAAAGTCCAACCAAAGGGGATCCTTTTCCTCCTTCCCGGCGGCGACGTCGAGAAAAGAACCCTTCTGATAAAAACTCGTCACCAGATCTCCATAGCGAATCCTTTCTTTTCCCTGAACAAGGGGTAATCTACTGGTGAGACTCTTTATTCCATTATAGGCGTCGCTCAAGTTGAAGCCCTCATCACCGAGAGCATCGGAGGTGAAGTTGAACGCCGACTGGAGACGCTCCACGGCCGTAATCGTCTCGTCCTTTTTATCTTCCCTCATCAGCGATAGCAAGGGAGAAGGCAGCCGCTGCGGCAACCTGCGTGACGGAGGAGAGAGCAGAGAATACAACGATTCAAATTGTTCCAGGAAAGAGATCGCCCCCTCTAAATTTCCCTTCCAATACATATCTCGGGTGTTATGTTCAATCAAGCTCTTCACCCGCTCCAAAACGCTCCGGCTTGACGGACCCAAACTCTGCACGCTCATTCGGGCTTGAACCCAATTTCCAACCAACAAATCCTTCGCCAGATCGTCTTTCAAAAAGGACTGTAAATTATCTACTAATCGATTCATCCGATGGTGCATCACTGAAAATAAGACGACGGCGATAAAAAATATTTCTCCAGGACCGTTATTAAAAAAGGAGGGCGCAACCAAGAATGCGAATATTCCTCCAAGACCGCTACAATAAAAGGAGGCCGCCACCAAGAATGCGCCCGCCGTAAGGACCCCCATTATTCGGCTCGACAGGGAGGGCCATTCCCTCGGCATCGAGGCCCCATAATACACATGATCAAACAACCAATAGAGAACACGCGCGATTCCATGAAGCGCGTAAAAAATGAAAGCCACCGCCGTCGCATTGATGACGATCGATGCCCAGGGGGCCAACCCACTCAAAGAGGAAGGAGCCACAACCAGCCATAACAAGAGGGCCAAAGGAAATTCCGCCCACCCCGCCACCCATAACTTATACCAGCGATAGGGCAGAATCGAACCGCTGGCCTCCGCCAGCACAGCTGGCCGCGGGGCGGCCTTCACGCTCAAAAGAAATTCCAACGCGGCCGCCAAATGCAGGCTTTCCCCGATGAAGTCAACATCCCCTTCCGTCTTATACTGGTTTAATTGCTGGATCAACTCCTCGGCCGGCCGGGGATTCATATTCCACAAGGAATCAACGGCTTCAACAAAACTTTTCTTCATATCTCTTTCCGGATCCCCCCAGCCATTCTGCCTCCGGAGAGAAGTCAAGGAAAGGGTACGACGGATGGTTTTAATTAAATCAAGGTATAACGATTTTTTATCTTCCCTCATTTTCAAAAACGACGAACTGAGATAACGAAAGGCAAACCACGCCTCGGTCAGCTCGTGGCCGTGACCTCTGTAGGGAGATTCAAGATAATCCTTCGCCAGCCCATACCAATAAGAGAGTTTCCCGTCCCTTTTGCCGACGATGGGGGCCCGTCTCATCTCATATTCAACCAGAAGCCTCCTCGTTTCATCCGGCGGATGGATGCGCATTCTGATCTTGGCCCGATCCCGGAGCGTCGCCGCAGTCCCATCCGCTTCACTCCACCGGCGGCCCTCCATGGCCGCCTTCAATTTTTCCCTTAAATTTCCATCTGTCTCATACCGCCGGCTTCTCCGGTTCCATCCGGCCGAAGGCGGCAACTCCCCCCGCCACCGGAAAAATAAAAAGATAACGGTGTGAACAACCAAAAGTGCGACCAGCCCGAAAACGGCGGACAAACCCGGAATCAAAAAGGCCGTCCAATAATTGGGGAATTCAAGGAAAACAGGAAGGGTGACTCCCATCATAACGCAACTTGAAGCCAAAACCACATTCATGAACAGGAGAAAATGCAAGACCAAGTAACTGATAAAGCTGCGTTGATCCTCCCCCGTTGGAAAATATGAATCATATTTACCGATTCTTTTTAGATACTCGAAATGGGGTTGAACAAATGCCGGCACAAAATTCATCGATCGGACAATCCTAAGGGAAATCGGCCCGGCGGTTACAAAAAAGAGCACCGCCACCAAGACACACACAGTCCTAACGCCAAAAAATAATACGATCGGCAGTACACCGATTTGTGGACGTAAGTAAACGTAGAGTCCCAATAAAATCCAACTCCCAAGGAATAGAGGTACCGCCGGCGGGATGAAATATTTCGTCTCCTTCAACACCCCCCACCAGTTGCCCGTATGGCTGGGCCCGAGACTTTGATCACCAGCATGAGGTCTTTTTTTGAAAAGCTCATTGGCCTGAAATAAAAGCTTCAAGGCGGCAGGATCATCTTCATAAGCCCTGTTTCCAAAACTTAAGACATTCACAAATCCTCTAATCTCTCCGTTCGTCGCTTCTTGGATGAATAGTCTTAGGTTTGTGGCAATGAGCGGATCTTTTGGAAGGGCATTAAAAAGCCAAGCGGCAGCCAATGTATCCTCGATTTGATTGGCGCCTTTTAAATCGGGATGTTGGAAAACATCGATCTCTTCAATCAATATCCGCACAATCTCCGCCGACCGTTGGAGCGAATAAGTAAGCCCGACGGCCTTTTTTTGTTCGGGAGACAAGGATTCCAGGGCCACCCCGATGGCAAAAGCCCACCTTGCGCTTCCCTCCGGTCGAATCCAGGAGATATTGCACAAAAGTTCTAATTTTTTATGGAAATCTGATTTCTGACTTGCCGGTACGTTCGTCAAATAAGGCCCAATGGCTTCATGAAATGCAAATTTAATCAGCCGATCGAGTATGTCATTGACTCGCTGACGAAGATCATCCATAAAGATGGACGCGTCCGGCGGCGCCGTCGACGCACGCTTCAATCCCGGCGCGACCGGTGATTCGCGTTCCGTGTCCAGCCCGACTGACGATTCGCGTTCTTTATCCACCGCGGTTGGCGGAGCTGCCGGTTCTTCGAGCTCTAAATCCAAATCCTTCTTAAGGCTATCCAGAATTTCCAAATGCCTCGCAGACAACAACCGGGGAAACCATTTCTGACCCTCCTCCAAAGTCTCCAGAAGAAGGTCCGACAACTGAAGACGATTCTCATTTAAACCTCGAAGAGCCCTTTGATAGAACTCTTCAATTATTCCCAATTGTAATTTCGAAGGTAAATTAAAACCATCCGGATTTCCGATGTAGGCCACTCTCCCCTGTAGCGTTTCATACCATTCAAATTCATAAAAGGTCAGGCCTTCGCTCCTCCAAATGGTTTCAATCAAGCTCAACCATTCCTTGACTTGACGAATGTCTCCCCGCGCCAATAATGCTTCACACTCCGAAAATGCTTCTTTAAGCCCTTCACGATCGCCGCTGTTCATGCCTTCGGCATGACCAATTTCAAAACGCGTTTTATCGGTTAAGAGTATCCCCAATGTCCTTTGTCTTGGGCTGAATTGAGGCCGCATCACCCGCATATCACCGTCGACAATGGACAAAGCCGTTTTTCGATCGAGCGTGCGGAGGGCTTCGACAAGCCGTTTCCGCAATTCGATGAATTTGTCGTGCGCTTGAGCGGCTTGGACTTCGTCGACACGCACGGATGCGCGCGCCGGTTGCGAAGACAAAGGCGGTGTTAATTTATACTTCGGTGTTTCACGGGCCGGCTCGGTGACAGGTTCCGCCTGAAGGCCGTCTGGTTTAGCCCTCCGTTCGAGTTCGGCCAATTGGGCCGACAATTCGTCGCGCCGCTTAATCTCGGCGGTCGTCAATTTATACTTTGACAGATCCGCTAACACCACCCTCAACCATTCCGCCGCCCCCTGTTTTGATCCTTCCTCTGCTGCCCTAAATATCACGCCAATCTGGTCGGCATCGTTTTGGTCACGCCTACCAAAAACTTCGCGGTCATGATCTGACAATCCGTCCCAAAAGGATTTAAAAGATGAAGGCCTTGGGGATTCACGCTCAATCTCGGGTGCCGTTGGAGGAACTTTGGGCTTGCCGGAAGCCTCAGGTTTGGGCGGAACCGGTTGTTTAAGTGGAGCAATCGGTGTCTGTGGAACCGCCGGTTTGCGGGAAGGGAGGGAATCGGCGCGGCGGATGGAGGAAGCTCCCCGCTGGTTACGAAAGAGGATGTGTTTCCCCGCCTTGACTTCAAGGCATAGCGGCGCCTCTTTCGTGGATAAATCAATAAAGGCCCGGCGAATGGGCCCGGCACCTTGTATGGCTTTGACGAGATCCCTCAGCACGTTGGGATTGGCGGGTTCCCCAGAATTACGGGGTAGAGAAGGGACGCTCTTTTTTAAATGGGACGCGCCAGCCCAGACATGGACCAAGCTTCCCTCCTCCGCATAATCAAATAACCAGAGGGCATTGCCGTCCCAGGTGATAAGCTGCCCACCTTCCGTATTAGCCAAAATCTGAACCGCCTCCGATTTCTGGGGGTACCTGCCGGAATCCCCAGGCCCTGGAATATCAATGGAGATAATCTTCAACTGATCGCCGGCCAACTGGGCCCGGATCTCGATTTTCCCTCGGTTTTCGGCGACGGTGGGGACGAAGTGACGCTCGGTAACGGTGCCTGTTTCCGCGTGCTTCGACAAATCGAAAAACCCAAGGCCAAGCAGATGGTCATAAAGCGCTTTCCCGTCGGCGGAAAGCCGAGAGTCATAAGATACAGGTGACGGAACATCCTCACGCGGCAACGGGGGAGGAACCACTCGCTCCGGTTTGACTGCAGCTGCAGGAGGTACCACCCGATCATCAGCTCGTTTCAAAGGAGCAGGCTCCTCTCGCTTTTGAGCGACAGATTCCGGATGGGTAAACTCCGCTGACGCCTGCGCAGCAGAGGCCTGCATCGCTCTCAACTGACCTTCCAGCTCGGCGACATGGGCGCTTTCGTAGCTCGTCAATTGATATTGCCGAAGCACACCAAGCATACTTGAGAGAAATTCAATTTTGCCTTCTCGAGCGGCGCCTTCCGCTCTATCAAAAGCACTATGGATGATAAATTCATGGACTCCGCTGCGACCTTGAACTATCCGGTAATCATCCTGAGTCGCAGTCAGTTTGCGCCATGCGCCGGGAAGCGGCGGAGGTTTTGAAACCGGCTCTTCAACTTTTGGCTCCTTCGCCGAAGGCGGCGCCAAATGATCTGCGGTCCGATCAGAAGGGGCGGCTTTTTCTGGAGAATGTCTGGAATCTCCGATTTGAATAGGGGCGGGTTCTTGCGCAACACTAGCTCCCCTCCTTAATTGCTCCTCCAACCCGTCTAACCGGGCCCTTTCCGGCCCCGTCAGTTCATACTGACTGAGCACATCAACCATGTCGGCCAAATAATTAAAATCACCTTCGCGAATGGCCTGAACGGTTCCTTCAAAAGCCAACCGAATGATTTTGGCTTGGTCCGGCTCGCGATCCCGTAAAAGCATGTAATCATCAGGCGTCATCGGTGGATAATCCTCCTGTGGAATTTCGTCAGGCGGGCCCACCGAGAGTGGTGACGGAAGGGCTTTCGAATCGGAAAGACCGGCCTCAAGCTGATCAGCGTGAGGTTGGGGACGGGAAGGCGGCTTTGAAGTTGTAACTTCCACAAAAGGAACCGGCTCAAAAGTAAAAACCGGCGGAGGAGCGACACTGACCGGTTCGACCGCGGCGACAGGTTGGGCGACCGGAGGAATTTCCGCCTTCGGCGGGACCGCCGCCGGAGTTTCCGATTGTGGCGCCGGTTTCGTCGCTTGAATTGTTGACGGCACCTGCGGTTCCTGAGGCGGAAGCTTTTCCCTTAAATCCTGTAACATCTTTTGAATCGCCCCGATCAATCTCGGGTGAGCACGCTGGATCCCCTCCAGCTGAGCCAGCAATTTTCTTGCCGTCTGGTCGTCACCCCCTTCCAAACCTTTGAGAACCGATTGATATCGAGCCGGCACCTGCTTCTGTAAATCCTTCAAGAGTCCGCACTCTTTCTTGAGACCGTCCAATTGTGTTTGCTCATCTAATGTTAAATGAGCTCGCAGCTTCTCGATCTCACCAATCCATCGCCGGGCTTCATCCAGATTGCTCGCCGTCAACGCCTCCCCGCATTTCTGGAATGCTTCCGATAATGATTTGTCGATATCCGCCGGTCTTTTCTTTTCTGCTTTGGGTTTTTCCGGCGCTTTCGGCGCACCCGCGGCCGTTCGTCCTCCTTTTGGAGATTTTGCTCCCTTCGAAGTTTCCTCCCCGGCCTGCGGCTCCATCGACTTCAATCGTGTTTCTAAGCCATCGAGTCCTTCGATCTCAAAACCGACCAATTGACCGCCCTGCTGATATTTCCGTAACGCCTTCAATCTTGCATGAGCAATTGCCGTCTGGCCCGTGTGAAGAGCCGAACCGCATTCGGAAAAAAGAGACGCAATGGCGCGATTGGTACTTTCCCCGCGTTGTCTGACGATTACATATTGCCCTCGAATCGCTCCCATAAACTGCGGGACGCCGAGGTCGCTCCTGTTATTCAGTCCGGGATTTTCTTTCAGCAGCCTCGTCATGTCGCTGTAAATTCCCGAGGGCCCCGCCCCAAACCACCGGCCCCTCCTGACTGATTGACGGTAGGCTTCCATCAACTTAACCAATTCTTGCGCAGAGCTTTCTAAATCGGCCATATCCGCCGCCGAGGGGGCCCTGGGCGCCGGGCGCGGCGGCGCAGCTCCAAGTCTCATTATTTCCTCTTTTGTACGGGGTCTTATGGTCACCTCAGCTTGGGCCGCGCGCCTGGGAGACGTCGTGCCTTCGCAAGCTGCCCGAATAATTTCTCCAATAAACTTACAATCGCCTGTTCAAGGAATAGTGAGGTTCCGCGCTTCAGTCATACGAAAAAGGTCTATATCGGACAGGCATTTGCGGAAGGTATCTTTCAATTGATTAAATTTTTTGACGTCGCTTTTTTCACGTTGGTCCCGAGCGGAGGTATGATCATTGTATAAGTTGAGTAAGGGCCCAAAGACGGCCGCTTCCGCAGGTTCGAATAATGAATAATTCGCCCTACAGATTAAGCCGAGGAAATATTCCGCTCCCTCCAGATCCCCGATCTCAACATAGTGCTCATACGCCTTTTTCCATTCCGTCAAATCTGTCAAGCTATTCTCCCGCAAACTTCTTGCGAATCGTTCTTGAGGGCTCGATGCAGCCGGCGGTGCGGGCTCGAGGGGAGCCTCCTTTTCCTTCCCCACGCCCGCTCGTGCGGGACCGGAGGGGAAAGGAAAGCCACGTTCCATTATGTAGGCCAAGGCCGAAAGGAAATTTTTTGTCTCAATCGATTCTGGGGAGGGAGTCAGACGGCCCTGCATCTCGGCACACTTAGTCCAATCGCCGGCTTTGAGCGCGTCGAATGCCAAGGCTAGCTCTTCCATGGTGATGTCGCCGATAACTTTCACTGACCGACTTATCATCGACTCACGTATGATCACGGCCAAGGTGCTGAATTCCATAAGCCGAAGAAGCTTCTCAACCATAAATTCTTTCGTCGGTCCATCTAGTTGCGCGAATCTTTGCATCAACACTGCCAGTGGAAAAAGGGCAAGACCATTGCCGTGCTCCGCATAACTGGACACATCCATTTTTAGCGTCTCTGTTTTATCAGATAGCCAGTTGATACCAGCCAGGGGAGCCAGAGAAGGAATGAAGACGGAAAGCCCATTGATTAAGGAATGGCCTACCAGATAAGCCAAAACGCCTGCGTTCAGCATCGTTACCACAATAAGAACGATTGCCCAGGGCAGGCTGACAAGCGAAAGGAGGGGACTCATCAAGCCAAAGGCCGCCAAAGCCGAAACCAAAGCCGACAATTCCAAAAGAGGAATGGTGAAATAGAGTTGCCGCAAGCCTGGCCGGCTATGCGTGAGCCCGTGCCTACGGACGATATCGTCGAGGGAGATTGCGATAGCCACGATTCCAGCCGCCGCGCTCATGATGAGAAGAAGGGGCATATTCAAAGGAAGGTTGGGGACGAATAATTTCAAAACGATGGGAATGGTCGCCGTCAATGTCGGCACCAGGACCGCCGGCACAAAGGCGAAGTGCTCCGTAAACGCTTTCTTGAGACGATAAACGGGGCTTAAGATCCGGCTTCCAGCCGTTCCCCACGGTGCTTGGAGATCGTAGAGGGACACCTCCCTTTGGCCCGACGCCCGGGAAAACACCAATGTCCCGAATGGGAACGCTTTCTTCACCGCGCGGCCGCCGAGATCCCGCACCCAAACGCCAAGCCGCCCGAACCGGGCGTGGGCGGAGCCGTTCCGGCGAAGCTCAGGCCACAAAGCGGGAAGTGAATTGGACAAAACACCCACCGCTATCGACGCTTCGGTTCGCTCCAGCGGCGCGAGAGAGAGCGTTCTTGAGAGAGAAATTCTTGGCGACTCAAACAGCTTCTCTAAAGGCGTCCTTTCTCTCGTAAAGACGGAGAGATATTCCGCGCCTTCCTTTGAATCGACATCAACCAGCTTCGGAGCGACGGTGACGAGGGTGAAATCTTTAGGGATGAGATCCTTCAGGCCGGCGCCGTGGAAACCACCGGCGACAAGAATGGACAAACGGCTACCAACGTCATTCCCGCGCAAGCGGGAATCCAGAACAGAAGGTTTACAACCTGGATCCCCGCTTTCGCGGGGATGACGGCTTGCGCGAGGATGACGCTTAAGCAAGTTGTTCACCATCGCTTCGTTCCGGGCTTCGGCGACCTCATAGAATTTCTCGAAGGGTCGAAGTCGGCTGACTTCGTTCGCCGGCACCAGGCGATGAATTGATTCTCTCTCGGTGAGGACCTTCTTCCATTCGTCCGTCGTCAGGTTCAGGCGGACAAGTTTCTCCAAAAGGCCAACGCCCGCAGAGGTTTGAACCAATTCTTCCTGTTCTTTCGTCCGGCAGAGGCTACGCCACACGGCTTCTTCATAACGGCCCATCTCTTTTAAGAAGGCTTCGGCGTTGATGGCATCCGCCTGCAGGGTGTAGCGGATAAAGGTCTCAAAATGAGGATAGTTGGAGATTTCAAGTCCCGCTCTTTGGGCGGCGTCTCTCAAACCCCGGTAATAATCCGGATAAGAGACGACGCCGGATTTAAAAGCCACGCTGGTTTCAACCAGCCTCTTCAATTCCTCTTTTCCCATCACCTGTACAAGACGGGAGAGGAATATCTCCCGTTCCCGCTCGGCGGCGCTGAAATCGAGAGACTTCTCTATTGCCCAGGTCTTTAGGAAAAGAGAAAGGGTGGGGTAGCCAAAGTCGTCATCCCCGCGAAAGCGGGGAGCCAGGCCGGTGTTCACGGCCTGGCTCCCCGCTTTCGCGGGGATGGCAGTACCAACCAAATAAGCAAGGTAGTCACCTAAAGAGAGGTCGCCGCTCTCCTTCGCTTCGGCCTTCTCATCCAGGTTCTTCAAGGCCGGAGAATAAATGGATCGCTTCTTCTCACGGACATCGATCTTTAATTTTTCGACGGTGGTCAGCCATTCCTTCTTTTTTGGGAGCGCCTGCCGGACGGCTTCGACATTTTTAAGGTAAAGGTCTCTGTCCTCAACGCCCCAAAGTCGCGGGGCTTCCTTGGCCGCAAAAGCCGCCATCTCCGGCCCGCCGATCAAATCTGTTTCGAGAAAGAACTCCCCGATCTCTTTGTTGATTTCGGAGGAGGCCCGCCGGAATTTTTCGACGTCGATCTTGCCGGCGGCCCCCTCAAGCCCCACAAGTGCTTTCGGTTGGATCTCCAGGAGCTTTAAAATCATTGAGGCCATGTGGCTTTGTGCTTCAGTCTGCCCATGGACATCCTGGATATAAACGAGGACAGGGGGCTCAAGCCCCTTCCTCGCCCGATCCGGTTTAGCCAGGCGGATGTCCTTGATTACGCCATGCGCGGAAAGCAAAGGGACGAGGGACGGGAGAATCGAGTTCCCGATCTGAGGTCTCTGATGCGCAGGGACAAAGCGGTCCAGAATAGAGGCGGCAGGAATATGATTCGTGTCGAACCCAGGGAGAGCTGGAGATGAAACAGAAGGAAGGCGAGCCGCCAGGCGCCGTTCCTCCCAGACGCTTTTCTGGACGTTGTGGGCGAAAAGGACCTGTGTAAATAAAAACACGGCCGCCAGCGAGGCGCTGATCGATCGAATCAAGGGCGAACTTTTTCTGTTCATGCTTATGGATTAATGTAAAGAATGGGATCGCAACACAATGGTGAAAGTCTAGAAAGACCGTCTTAAATTTGTCTTAAGTTTTGGTAACGGATTTGTAACGAAAAGAAAGGGTTGCGGAAAGTAATGAAGTAATATACAATTACTGTAAGGAAGGATTATGCTGGCTAAACTAACTTATAAAAACCAGATCACGTTGCCCAAGGAGGTCGTCAAGGAATTCGCCGGTATTGTATACTTCGACGTCACCTCCCAAGGAAAAAGCATTATTCTTCGCCCTGTCACCGTCGAACCCTCCGAAGACAAACTGGCGAAAGTGAGAGAAAAAATTAAATCCCTCGGTCTTACGGAAGCGGACATTGACGGAGCTATTCGATGGGCAAGAAAACAAACCTAAAGAAACTCGTTCTGGACACCAATATCGTCATCTCAGCCCTTTTGTTTGGGGGCTCGGCCGGCCATCTCGTCACCCTGTGGAAGAATAAGACCATCCATCTCCTCTGTTCAGCCGCCCTTCTTCAAGAAATCACTCGCGTCCTCAGCTACCCAAAATTTGACCTGGCTGAAACCGGAATTCGGGACCTCATTCATGACGAAATCCTCCCCTTTATTACACCGGTGGTGGTTAAGAATGTGCCCCATATCATCGAAGAAGATCCTTCCGACAACCATGTCCTCGGATGCGCGGAGCAAGGACATGCCGACGCCATTGTCACAGGGGATCAACACTTGTTAAAAATTAAGATCTACAAAAAAATCCCCATCCTTACTCTCAAAGACTGCCTCGAAAAGTTAAATATTGCCGCTAATTAAATCCAGATGTCGGAAGGGCGGCGTTGGATCTTTTGGGGGGAGAGGTCGGAGGTGAGGACGAAAAGGTTTTTATTGAGGCGGCGACGGAGGACGATCTCGACGAGCGTCGTCTGATTGGGCTTTATAAATTCGCTGTTCTTTTGGCCGGCTCCTAAATATAGAAAGTCCTCGTAGGACACCAGGGACGAGGCGCTCGCTACATGAACGCGCACCCCCAGGCGGCCGCCTTTGATTTTCTTGAGCCGGTCGTAATTCAGATAAAAGACGAAAAGCTCGGGGTTGGCCCGGTTTTTATGCTCATGGGCGAGAAGCCCCGCCGGCATCCGGAAGGACATCCTCTCCGGGTCCAAGAGCTCGATGGCGTAATCGTTTAGAGCGTTCCCCTCGTCATCCACAATGCGAAAGACAAGCTGGCAATACCGGTCGAGGGGAGAGCCGTCGTATAAGGTCTCCTCGCTCTGCAAGGTGGCGGACCGAAGAGAAAAATCTTTCCGGAGCGCCTCATAATCGTGGTCGTTCTTTACAGACAATGCCTGATGGATGGCCTCCAGCACCGGGTGAGGTCCCATCTTCGGAATCCCCTCCACAATCCCATAGGGCGGGTCGGAGTGGGCCGTCCTCGGCGTCAATAGATAGGGAACCCCGTCAATGGATTCTTTTCTCACACCCCCGTCCGCTTGAAGAACGAATTTCCGCATGTTGAGGTTGGAGGAGGCCGCCCGCACATAGCCGTCGGAGCCGGGCTCCGAGCTGGCGGGGACCAAGGGATCGATTTGTGCGGGATCGATCCACTGCCCCGCAACGACGACAGGATAAAACCCCGGACGCCGATGCCAGCGCCGTTCTAGCCAGGCGGAATTCAAATCCCATAGGAATCGGCTCCCCAATTGGAGCTCTTCCAGCATTTTTTCCCCCCGCTCCACGCCGAGGCGGCTGCGGAAGCGGCTCATGATGGATTTACTCACCGTCGCCAGGCGGGACCCGTTGTTGGGCGGAGACAATAGGACGAGGTGGCTTAAAGGCAGGGGTTTGTTCGACGTTCCATAATAGGTTTGGATCCAGTGGCGGATGAGGACACCGCCGGTGGAGTGGGCGACGCAGGCAAATTTCTTTCGGCCCCACGGCCGGCCAAAGAGACCGTGCAGGGCCGCATCGAAGGCCTTCACAAGGTCGGGCATCGTCAGCGCGTCATCCAGGGTGACGTATTTGCTGATGAAGACCTTTTGGACGGGAGGCCGGAGGCCCTTCAGGCGCCGCGGCAGAAACCTGAAGTGCCGGGTGGAAACAACGTTATAGCCGTGGAGATAAAGTACGTCCATTTACTCCGCGAGGCGGCAGAGGGCCGTGGGGTTGGGCAGGCTTCCAGAGATGACCGTCGCCACGGCGCCGTCGTCCCCAAAGTGAGAGAGCACCTTGATCGTGGCGATTTCTCTCTCCGTCCGCCCGATGACGAGGCCCGTGGTCGGGTCTTTGATCTCTTTTCCTTGGGAGAAAACCTTGAGCTTCTGGCCGACCTCCAATCCGGCTTCAAGCCCGGCATTGAGATAAATGCTTCCCTCCTCCACCGCCGCCACCCGGCAGGACCAGGGCTTTTTGTTCACCTGGGAGGTGAGGTTTTCCATGAACTGGACGATCGCCGCGCGAAGGGCCTCCCCTTCCAGCGTCTCGTCGTACTTGGACTTGTTGCCCATGCCGAGGATCTGGCCGGTGGCTTTCCTCACCACGCCTTTCCCGGAATCGGCAAAAAGAACCTGGCCCGTCTCCGTATCGACGACCCGCACGTCCACCGTGCACTCGACGATCTGCTGCTTGCTTTGCGTGATGAGGAGGTCTTTCCCTTCCTTTTTCACGCCGAATTGGGAGACGCTGCCGGTCAAAAGGGCATTCAAGCCCAGAATCTTCCCCACTTGAGCGGCCGTGTTGGGATCGATGGCTCCCGTCTGGCCGAGCTTCTGCTCATCCAAAATCTTGTTCAGCTTATCCCGTTCGACGACGATGAACTTCCCCGTCTTGACGAGCTCGGTGATCATGATATCGGTGGCGGTATCGCCGATGCGCCCCTGGGCGTAGGGGGCCTTGTTCTGGAAATCAACGACGCCGATCCGCCGCTTGGGACCCGTGTATTTGGACTCCACTTTCTCCGTCTTCTCGACGGTGGTCGCCTGCTTCATTTTGACGCTTGTCTTCGGCGCACACGCCGCGGTGAGAAGAAACGCTCCGCTGAAAAGAAAAACCAGGTGTCTCATAATAAACCCCCAATTTATTTGTTTGTCACAAAATCTACCGGCCTCGAATATAACTTTTTAGGGCGCCTTTGGCAGTACGTTTGACCTGCTTCATGGCCTCGTCGTCCGTGGCGAATCCGCAAAAGCGATACCCCGGTAAGGTCGCGAGGGTTTTTATCGTCGCCTGCTTGGCTTCCTCCTCCAGGGGAGAGCCGAACAATTTATCAACAGCTTTGTCCGCCAACCCTTTGGCAAAATTTTTCGTGGCTTCATCTTTGTTGAGCGTCAGTTGGCGCGTGGCGGCGTTCTTGGCATTTTCCCAAAGGACCTGCCCCGTGTTGACATCCACCAGCTTCAACTCGAGGGCCACCTTTCTCTCCGTGTAAAAACCGATGTTTATGTAGCCGAACGACTCGACGTAACCGTAGAGAAGGGCCTGCACGCCCAAATCTTTCCCGAGCTTCACGGGATCGACGACGGCCAGCTGCCCGCCTTCCTGTATGCCCGCCTTCTCAAGCAGGAAATCATTCACCGCTTTAAAATCCGAGACGCGGTAGGCGGAGGGCTTCATCGCCAAATAGACATAGCCCTGCATGATATCCGCCGCGTCGACATCGTTGGATTCATTGTCAAACGGGAGGACGGCGACGGTTTCAACGAGGGGGGGCTTCGGCGGCTGGACTTTACAGGCGGGGAGAATCAGAAATAAAAACGTCATTCCGGCGAAAGCCGCCATCCAGGCGAGAGGCGTCATCCCGACGAAAGTCGGGATCCAGGACGTGAACACCGGACTGGATCCCGACTTTCGTCGGGATGACGGGACGTATGGGATCCCGACTTTCGTCGGGATGACGGACTGGCTTCCGCCTGTCGCCGGAAAGACGACGCTGTTTTTCATTTCGACATGGGGTTATCAGAGTTTCAGCCGGAGCGTATTCTGCTGGGTCTCGAGAACTTTTAATGGCAGCGTCTGGCTGGCTTCCAACTGAGCGGCGAGGTCCGCCACCCGGGTGGAGGGCCTCAGCTCCACTTCGTATTGGGCCATCGTCTCTTCGTAGAGGCGGAGCACCGCGTCGGAAACGCTGGGTTGCGATAGAAAATGCTTCTTTACCCGGTCGACGGTGGCGAAGGAATCGACGCCTTCCACAAAAACAAGAAGGGTGCTGGCCTTCTTCATCCGCTCGTTCAACTGGTTGGCCGCTTCCTCTCCCGCAAGTTCCCCCACGGTCTCCAACGCCTTCAGTCCCGCCAGCTCCGGATTGCCGCCCAGGCCGCTGGCCTCTTTGGTGAGAGATAAAAGGACGTCGCTACTGCCCGCCTTTTTGGCCTGCGCACTCAAGCGTGCCCGGTAAGAGACAAATCCCCCTAAGCCTTCCGATTGGAAGGGAAAAGCGCTCACCTTTCCATTGATAAGAACCTCGGCCTCGCTGAGCCGCTCTTTTCCGACGACAACATACCCCTGGTCGATGAGGCGCTTCTCAAAAGCGCTGGCAGCCGTGTGTTCGGTGACAGGCTTCCTCTCCACTTCTTCATCGAAGCTCACCGAGACGCGCGGCCTCTCCAGGAGGGGCATGTTGAGAAGGGACATCTCTTTTAAGTCCGCTTCCAATTCCCGGAAAGCAACGAGGGCCCGAATCCGGGTTTTGTAAAGCCCTTGATCGACACCTTCCGATAGGATGTCGTATTTTTTAACGTAACCGTCGGTTTTGGCGAGGATGTTGTTCTCGATGGCGATGGCTTTCTCCACCATCGTCCGGGCGGAGACAAACACGCCGACGGCTTTCTCGACGGCGTTCCTTTGCGCGTCGACAAGGGAAGCCCGCTTGGTGGAGATCAGATCGTTGGCGTCATAGGCCGCCAAGCCTTCCGCTTCGACGACCTCCCCTTCCTGAGTCTGCCCCATCTTCAAGCGCGATTTTTTCCCGGCACAGCCTGACACGATAAGAACCGTTGCCAAAAGGACCGATAAAAAAAGGCCTGAAAGGCCCAATGCCCGTCGCATAAACGAAAACATGGTTGGCGGTGGGAACGGCTTACTTAAACTTGACGCCCATCATCTCCTGGAGGCGTTTTTTGTCGAGGCGAAGGGTGACCAGGCAACCGTCGTCATTGGTCCACTCGCTCTTGATGATCTCAGCGCCTTTGATGGCCGCATCGATCTTGGTCTGAAGAACGGAATCCGTTTCCATGGCACGCTCGACGCGGATGCCGCCCTCGAGATCAATGCCTTTAATCATGGAAAGCATTTCATACTGGGCCGCCACAACCGCCGCGTTTCGGGACGTCGCCCGCCGCTGGGTTGTGTTTTCCAGCTTCATGTCCGCCGCGCCGATGCCGATGGACTCGATATACTTCTTTGTAATGGCTTCTTGTTCAAGCGTTTTTTCTATTTCGCCTTTTTTGACATATGACTTTTTCCCGCCGCAACCGGCCAAAAACAGCGCGGCCAAACCAAACACCAAATACTTGCTCATTGAGGACCTCCTTTGGAATGAGTGCCGAAAATCGAACGGGTAAAAACTACCATTAACGTCATTCCGGCGCAAGCCGGAATCCAGAGCGCCTCGTCATCCCGACGAAAGTCGGGATCCAGGCTTTTAACATTATCCTGGATTCCGGCTTCCGCCGGAATGACGCGGGCCTGGCTCCCGGCTTTCGTCGGGATGAGGACTCTGACCGATTTCAAATTGAGCGATGCTGATGTTGGCGGCGACGCGTTCGGACATCTGGAGGAGAAGCCTGGCAATGGAGGAATCCGGGCGGAAAACCACGATGGGCTGGCCGGCATCCCCGCCGGTGACAACCTCCGGCTCGATCGGAAGGGAGCCGAGGAAGGGGATCCCGAGGCGCCGGGCCTCGGCCTCGGCTCCGCCCTGGGAAAAAATCGGCGTGAGGTGCCCGCACTCCGGGCATTTAAAGCCGGACATGTTTTCGATGAGTCCCAGAATGGGCACTTGCAACTTGCGGAACATTTCAATTCCCTTAACTCCGTCCGCCAATGACACCACTTGAGGCGTTGAAACCACCACAACTCCCGACAAAGGAACGGACTGAACCAAGGTCAACTGTGCATCGCCCGTGCCGGGCGGCAGGTCCACGATAAGATAATCAAGATCGCCCCAGTCCGTTTCGCGAAGAAGCTGCTGCACCGCCCCATGAACCATGGGTCCCCGCCAAATCATGGGCGTGTTGGCATCGGTCAAAAAACCCAGGGACATGAGCTTGACCCCGTGAGCCACAGGAGGAGCCATCTTGTTGTGAGCCGAGGCCTGAGGCCGCTCGCGAATCCCCATCATGAGTGGAATGTCCGGGCCATAAATATCGGCATCCAAAAGCCCGACCCGGGAGCCCCGTTGAACCAAGGAAACTGCCAAATTCGTTGATATCGTAGATTTTCCAACGCCCCCTTTGCAGGCATAAACCGCCACCACATGTTTCACCCCTTCAATGGCCATCTTCCCGGTGACGGGGCGGGCTGGGATGACGCGCGCGGTGAACTCGACTTGCACTTTCTTCACCCCGGGCCGTTTTTTCACTGCTTCTTCGATGCGGCGGGTGAGTTCGTCTCGGAGGGGACAGGCGGGCGTCGTCAATTCCAGGACAATGGACACATTTCCATTGTCATTGGTGATGCCTTTGACCATGTTGAGGGAAACCAGGTCCCGGTGGAGCTCCGGTTCTTCAACGGTGGAAAGGGCGGATTTGATTTCATCAAGTGTGGGCATGGGATTTCAACCTGTCATATCGAGCTTGTCTATCGCAGGAGGGCGAAAGACTTTACGTCATACCGGCGCAAGCCGGTATCCAGGTCTTAAACATGAATTTAAAAGCAGTTTTACGGCCTGGATTCCGGCTTTCGCCGGAATGACGAATGACGGCACTCGCGATGACTATTTAAAACGCTTGTATCGCTTCGACGGCGGTGACTTCGGGGACGTCCATCTGGATGATGCGCTCGATGCCGTTTTTCAGGGTCATGGTGGCCATGGGGCAGCCGCCGCACGCCCCTACGAGCTTTAGTGTCAGCACGCCGTCGGGGCTTAAATCGACAACCTCGGCACCGCCTCCATCGGCCTGAAGCGCCGGGCGCACCTTATCCAGCGCCGCTTCAACCCGTTTCTTTGTCGCTTCAATGTCGGCTATCCGGGGTGTGTCATTGGGTGGCGTGGACATTATTTCCTCCCGCTATGAATAGATGTGCGGCTGCCCCAACAGGATGCTCTCCCGCCGCTGGCGCAAAATGAGGCTCAAGAAAACTTTGATCACCACCGCCGCCGGCACCGCAAATATAAGCCCCAAAAAGCCGCCCACCTCGACACCAGCCAGAACCGCGAACACGACCACCACGGGGTGCAATTGGACACTGGGTCCAATGATAAAAGGGACAAGGATGACGTCATCAAATAATCTAACAACGGCGTAGAGCAAAATGATCCCTAAAAGAACGGAAAGGGCTTTTCCTTGGAAATAAGCGGCCAATAAGGCGATTCCTCCGCCGACCACGGGAGCCAAAAAAGGGATGACGTTGAGCACCCCGGAAAGGCACCCCAAAAGGACAGCCCCCTGGATGTCCATCAACCCTAAGCCCGCCATCGTCAGCAATCCCACGCCCATGGACTCGACCATCACCCCCCGGAAGTACCCGCCCAGCTTGGCGTTAATTTCGGCCAACAAGCCCAAAAGGCCTTCCACATGATTGCTGGGGGTCCAATCAAAAAGAAAATCAATCCAGTTCTTCCCCTGGCTCAACCCGAAAAAGGCCACAAAAGGAACTATCACAATCCAGAGGGCGACATGCGCCACATCCAGCACATGCGCCGGCAAGCCCAAGAGCAACCCCTCTATAAATCTGTCGGCCCGGAAGGGAATGGCAAATTCCTTCACGCAGT
>JAJAPZ010000034.1 GCA_020523905.1 Candidatus Obscuribacterium magneticum | reverse complement strand
ATACCTTCTTCTGGTAATTTTTAACCTCTCGGATGTGGAATTGGATGGCCTGGAAGGAGTGTCGCCTTCTTTGAGGCCCGCGATCCTCTGGCTGAATCAGGCGGGTCCCTTCGGCGTCCGGCTCGAGATGGAAGACCTCAGCCTCCTCCGAAAGTGGCAGTCCTTCTTCACCGCCGCCCGGCAGGCTTAGTATGGGCGCAGCATTCAGGCAGTATCACAACATATGAGAAGCGACCGTCATTCCGGCGAAAGCCTGCCTGCCGGATAGGCAGGCCAGAATCTAGGTCGTAATACTGACCTTAAATGCATGTTTACAGCCTGGATGCCTGCTTTCGCAGGCATGACGCGACCTTAGAAGTTAATCTGGACGCCCAGGCCGAGAAGGAGCGCGTTCAGATCATCCAATGTCCGCTCGCCAGCCGGCCCTAAGAAGCCCGCCGCCGCCACGTCATTGAGATCCAGGAACCGATACCCGATGTCGAGAAAAACACCGGTGGATGTTCCCCCTCCTTTACGGAGGTACTGCACCCGCCCCAACAGATCGACGAAGGGTTTGGTTTGCGACAGGCGCGCCGCATTGGCGACGGTCGCCGTCGTTCCCCCGGCCGCCCGCACGGCAATTTGGGCGGTCCCCAAATCAATTCCTGTCGCGAGGAAGGAGTTCAGCTGCTTCATCAGGCGCAAGCCGTTGAGATGGGCCGAGGTGTTGACGAAGTTGGGAACGGCTTCGCCGACATCCCCCCGCCAATCCCAGTTGGCCTCTTCGAAGAAGTAGCCGGCGGTGACATCGCCCCCGACATCGACGCCGAATCCGAAGTGGTTATTCGATCCCTCCCAGCGGTCATCGCTGAAAACCTGAAACGCGTGGGAGACATCGAAGGTCATGGCCGCATACGCCGCCCGCCCCGCCAGGGCGAAAACGCCCGCCATTAATAAAACGATCAACCTTTTCACGGAAGACCTCCTTTTCATCGTCAACAAGGGTTTAGAACTTCAACCCGAGGCCGAGCCCGATAATGAAGGCGTTCAAGTCATCGACCGTTCCTTCCCCCGCCGGCGCTCCCGTGATCGCGATGTCGTTCAAGTCCACGAACCGGTAGCCCAGATCGAGATGGATGTCGGTGGCGATTTTCTCACCGCTGGTGACGCCATAATGCAGATTGGCGAGAACGCCGACCAAGGGCTTGTTTTGATTGAGTCCCCCGGTCGCCGCAAAAGCGCCGGAGGTGGTCCCCTGCTGGATCTTTGCCGTGCCGATGTCAAAGCCCGCATCCAGCCACTTGGTCAGTTTCTTCAAGACCCGCATGGCTTTGGCATTGACTCTCATTTTCGTGGTGTTGGGCGGCGTCGCTCCGACATCCCCCGTCAACTGGAGGTCGGCATTCTCATAATAAAACCCGACATTGATATCGTCCGACACGTCGAACCCAAACCCGAAGTGACGATTCATGCCCTCAATCCGGCTGTCGGAGAAGAAATTAAATCCCTCCGATATGTCGAATTTAAACTGGGCCAGCACCGGCGTCGAGAGGATCAATACCAGCGCCATCGTTAACCACACAACTGTTAACTTTCTCATGCTTCTTTTCCCCCTTCCAATGAAATTCGGCTCGCCGCGGCGAGCGCGATGAGGTTTGACGCTACAATATGTGGGAAGAAGGGGTCAAGTCGCGACATGCGACATTTTTTCATGTCGTATGTCGCGACTTGACCCCTTAATTCGGGGCGTATGTGATGAGTTCGGCGTCGAAAGAGCCGATGGCGACTTTGGAGCGGATGAGCACCGGCATTTTGCGGGCGTCGTTGGTCATCCAGACGAACAATTTTCCTTCCGCGATGCGAAAAATGGCGTCCCCCACCACAAAGGGCTGCACCTTGACGCATTCAAATGTGCCGGCTTCCACCTGGATCTTTTCCAATTTGGGGAAGACCTTCACTTTCATGGGATAAACGGCCTCGTCGGAAAAAACGGTGAATTCATACTCGCCGCCCAGCATCAGAGGCAGCGTCCGGGCCATAAAGAAGGAGGAGAGAATGTCGCAGGCGGGCTCGGCGATGGCGCCCGTGGACTGGGTGGTCTTTCCTTTATAATTTCGCACAAACTCATAAGCGCCCTTCTGGTAGTCGATGGTCGTGGTGCGAATGACCCGGTAGTGGCCCTCATGCAGGTTCTGATGGAATCCGACGGACGCCAGAGACTCCCTGTCCACCGTGGAGATATTGTAATCCCGCACCTTGAAAAAGACATCGACAAAATCGTTGGAGCGGGCACGGGAAATGAGATTGATGGAAGGCCGCCCCTGGATCACATGGCCCTCCCGGACCTCCAAGGTCGCCTTCCCGGCGGGCACAAATTGATAACTGATTTCGAAGGTGAATTCTTCGCCCACCGTGAAGGCGTCATTGACAACGCGCTTCAATTGGACCGCCGGCGGGGTGCCGTTGGGTGGAGCTGCGGAGGGATCAAGAAGCGCAAGGGAATTCGACGTCATTTCATCGCCGGAGAGTCCGCCCCCTACAAAAAAGAAGAAAAGGCCGGCCAGGAGAAATCGAGGTTTAACCCAATCGTTTAACATATCTTTCATATTTTACCGGCAAATCAGAGAGATTCCACAGGTTCCATTATTATTTTATCCCCCGCGCCCCGAATCGACCCGATGTCCAGGGCAAAGGGCGCCTCCTCATACGGGGTGAGCGGCACCCGGTAATCGGTCACAGCCCTTATGAAAACTAAGGGAAACGGAAGATGGGCGATCGTTAACTTCTCCATTCTCGTCAACAGGGTCTTGTCCTTGACCCAAATCGAAAACCGGAGGCCGATCGGAATCCCTCGCATTTTCGCTTTTATAAAAACGCGTGGTCCCTCAAACCGAATCTCGGGGTCTTCGAGCTTCTTCACCTTCTTGGCCGCATAAGCCACGAATGTTTCGGAGGATAGAACAGCACGGGGCTTCAGATGTTCCAGGTTCAGCAATTGAATCTCCTGCGTCGCCATGAAAAGAGGGAGGTTGATCTGAGGCTTCTCCAGTCGAAGGGACACGTCCTGAAACTCAATGCCCTTGTAAGAAAGACGGCCGCACGACAGCCGAAGTTCTTTCATCCGCCCGCGCGCCGTATCGGCCGAGGAGAGGGGAATCGCCCGGATGGAGAGATTCTCCGCCTGTATATTTGGGATCTCAAACTCCTCCAGTTGCAAATTCAACCCGCCCATGCCCGCCACGTCCACCGGTTGAGGTTCACAATGGAAAAGGATCGCCTCCCCTCCGTCCGGCAGAGGCCATTGGCCGACCTTCTTGTAAACCTGATGAAACCATGGCGGCGGGTTTTGAACGAAATCGATGCACTCTTTAAGGTGGCCAATGGAGTGAGGCGGGCCGATATCCCCCGTCTTTAAAAGAATGAATTCCGCAAACTCGAACCACCTTTTCTTGGAAGGCCCCCGGAAGGAGATCCCCTGGATGCCCAGGCGCTTCAGTGTCACGTTGAGCGAGTTGCTGTGAAAGTTGGCGGCATTGGAAAGAATAAGGACCCGGCAAAAGGAGCGGTCCGGGTCCTTTTTCTCCTGGATCAATCGGATGATGGGTTCGTGCTGCCAGTTGACCGCATAGGGAGGGCGCGGGGACACCAGAGGCAGGCGCACGGAACCGATTGAAATGGCGGATCCAGACCCGGGGAAAAAATGAAAACAGACAAAGAATAAGGCGGTCACCGCGTTCACCACAAGATACGGCACCCCTCGAAAGGACGGCAACCAGGCAACGCTTAAGATGGCGATGGCCGGAAGCGCGGGCAGCGAGTAGCGCGTATTTTTATTGCTGATCAAACTGAAAAGAAAAAAAGTCACAAGAAACCATAAAAAAACGGGCCACAGTTTCCGCCGCCAAAAGACGGCCGCCAGACCGGGGAGAAACAATAGAAGGAAAAAGAGATTCAGCTGTTCAAGGAGAACATAAGGATACCAGAACCAGCTGAGTGCCTTCTGGAAAACGAGGCCGCTGGGAGGTCTCATCCCCGTAACGTCGCCGATAAATTTCAGCATGGGAATAAGATTGATGGAAAACCACGGAAACATGATGAGGACGGCGACACCGATCGAGGCCATCAACCAGCGCCATCGCTTCTCCTGCAAGGCGAAAGAGGCGGCGTAAATAAAAGGACCCAGAACATAAACCGATGCCGTCCATTTGGTCAGCATTCCGAGGGCGAAAGAGACGCCAAATCCGATGGACCACGACGGCTTCTTAAAATTATCCGATTTGATCAGACATAGGACGGCCCAACTCACCCAGCTTGTCAACGCCAAATCGATGAGGGGCACCCGGGCGATTTCAGCCACCATGGGGTAAGAGCTGATGAGAAAAGCCGCCGTAAAACCCGCCCAGGAGTTCAAGAGCTCTTTCCCAATCAAAAAGACGGCCGCCATCAGCATCGACAAATAGAAAAAGTTGGCCAGCGCCCCCGCATCCGCGGGATCGTCGACGAACTTCAGGGCCGCCGCCAACGTCAGATGATAAAGGGGCGGGTAGTGAAAATAGGCGGGTTTCAGAACCTCTAGGAATCCCTCGTTTTTGATCCGATCCTGATAGTCGTACGCCACCGAGGTGTGAATGGCTTCGTCCCAGGACACGGGCCGGGTGTCGGCCTTGACCCACCGCCACAGGACAAAGCCATTAATGACGGCCAGCATGAGAAGGGCAAACACCCAGCCGTTAACGACCTTCAAATTTAACTTTTCAATTATAAGCACGACGCTCCATTTATTGATTATCATACTTTTTCAGATTGAAGTGTCCAAAAAGTGCCCGACGATATTTTTCAACTGTGCTTCACCTTTTGGGGTGGTTTGGTATTTTTGATATCTACTTTTCGGTTTATCGGGAATAGTGAAGGAAAGATAACCTTCTCTAATTAAACGCTTCATATGAGGTGCCATATTGTCTTTCTTTCCAATTCCCACCTTGGCCATAATTTCTGTTAAGGAATGGGGGGCCAAGCAAAGGCCAAGAATCTCTCTGCCATGAAATCCTAAACTGACATACCCTGCACTTACCCCGGACTTACCCCCCCCTTCCCCCGAAGCTTGGTCGGCTGTCTTTGGAGTATCCGCAAAAGATAGGGGGCGCAATAGAACAAGCTCAAAAAATTTCGATTCCTTTGAAAACCGAAACTCGGGCGGAGAAGCACCCTGTTTTTTAATCACTTCCTGGATCCGACGAACGCCGGTCCCCACCCGTTCAACTTTGTGGGCACGAAAGAGGATGTCTGCAATCGTCGGGTTCCGGTGGACACTCTTGACACCAAAATCCTCAGGGGCCAACCCCGGCGCCAAACCGCCAGGATTCACAATGGATACTCTATCGGGATATATTTCGACGAATATATTGCCGCCTTGAACAGAGTAATCACGGTGCATAAAAGCATTAACCAATCCTTCTCGAAAAGCTTCTAACGGCAACTCCATATGTTCAATACGGTCAAAACCTTTGATTTCGTAGCGCACACGAAGATGTTTAAGAAGAAAAACCTCGGCCTGCTCCAAATTTTGTAAGAGCGGCCCATTGAGATCTTTGCGGTCAAGAATATGGAGGCGGGACGTGTCTTGGAAAAGAACACATGTGACACGAGACTGAGGAAGAAAGCGCCAGGGCTCTTTGGCAAACAGTAAAACACCGGCCGTATTAAAAATAAGATGGGACTTGTCTTTTCGGGCTATTCCTAAATTAACGAGTAAGTCTTCCCTTGGAAGTCTTGGAGTTAAAATCTCGGCCATCCTTAGAAAAGCCATAAATTCCTTCGAGTCAAAAGCGCGCGGATAAACGAAATCGTTACAGTCCAACTTCTCTATGGCGGTCGTTTCAGCAGAAATAACAATTGCAATCAATTCATCCCGCCTCATCTTCTGACTATTAGGCCCGGTTCGTAAATAATACCCTTCGGAACATTTGTACGGTTTCTCTTTTCCTTCTGGCACGTCAATCATGATGATGGATGTCTGGTCGTACCTAAAGGGAATGATGTTGATGCGTATGGAAGGATCGCAATTACGCGCAATACTTTGGATATCGGAGAGGGCCTTGTTGGTAACGTTAATCCCCTTCACGGATCTATCGTCGTCAACACCAAGATAAATGCGCCCACCCGTACTGTTGGCGAAGGCGACCATCTCCCTGTCCAATCCAGACATCTTCTCCTTGAATTCCACATACTGCCCTTCCAAAGCCGATAGGATGACGTCAAATTCAGCTTTGGTCGGGGATCGTGGCTTTAATTGGATTCTTTGCACATATTTCCTTAGTACAAAAGGAATTGAATAGCACAATGAGAGAGGATACTGATTGAACCTCATTGGGGGACTTAAGAAGGGACCACGTCGAATTATCGTCGGAGGGACTTCTATTTTATCACAAAATGCTGTCAGGAGTGGAAAATTTGAGAAAAATTTCTGGCCGAATCTGCAACTATCCACAGGGAGGCGGTCGCCAGGTTGGAGGTCACTTTCGCCGCTTTGCGCTTGGCTTTCCGCACTGACTCCCGGCCAAAGCCCGTCAACACCAGAATCCCCCGGGCCCCGATCCGCCGGGCCAGCTCCATGTCATGGGCCCGGTCCCCGATGACAAAGGACCTCCGCAAATCCAGTTTCAAGTCACGGGCCGCCCTGAACGCGAGGCCGGGCCGAGGTTTCCGGCAAAAACATCCGGCCTCCGGCAGATGGGGGCAATAATAGAGGCCGTCCAGCCGGATTCCCTTCCGATGAAGCGCTTGTTTGAACGAGCGGTGGACCAGGCGAAGCTTTCCCAAGGAAAAATAACCGCGCCCCACGCCGGATTGATTCGTGAGCAAAACGAGTTTGAAACCCGCTCGTTTCAGCCTCCTCAAACCTGCAAAAGCGCTCTTGTAAAAATACATGCGCCGGGGATGGGCCAAATATCCCGTCTCTGTGAGGATCGTTCCGTCACGATCCAAAAAAACAGCCCGGTTAAGGCGCTTTTTCTTCAACGTGAACTCCCCCCGGGCGGCGAATGAAAAATTCGGCGATTCCGACGAAGGCCCAAAATATCAAAGCGATTTCTTTGTCCCCTGTCCAAGATTCCGTCAACCCCGCAATCAAAAACGCGATGTAAACAGAAATAAACACGGTTTTCCAGGGCGGCTTTAAACTCCAAATCCGTGAAAAAATAAGAACAAGAATCCAAACGAAAAGCCCCACGCCGACGAGCCCCCGCTCCACGGCGCTCTGCAGGAAGATGTTGTGGGCCTCGGACCATTTCTTCATCACGTTTTTCAACGGATCGAAGATATACCACTTCGCCCCTTTCAATCCTACGCCGATAACAGGATGCTCCTTGATATCCTGGAGGGCCTCTTCCCACAACTGATACCGGAGGATTTTCGATTCGTGAGACCCGTACCCGCCGGGTTGAGACCTAAAAATGCTCACCGCCCGTTCTCGAAAATTCGGCGAGCCCACAAAAAGAGCCGCCAGACATATCCCCATTCCCGCCAACGCTCTGTATTTCACGCGCCCTTTTAGAGACAGAATCAAAATCAGAGACCCCCCTAGAAGTCCCAACCACACCGCCCGGGCCCATGAAAGAACCAATCCCACCCCCATGGCTAAGAGGCCGGCCCCCCCCCACCATAAAAAGCGTCTCGATCGCACGTTAAAAAATCTCTGATAAATCAAAAAGCCAAGAAGCGGGAGGAAGGCCGGGATGAAGCCCTCGGCATAAGTCAACGGGTGGCTCCGAAACCCCACGGCCCGGGCGTTTCGCAAAGCGAGCTGGTGTACCAACCCCGTCGGCCACGACTGAAACAAGGACGGCCCGACATAGGTTTGTTGATTCGGGAGAAAATTGACGCCGGAGACGACCTGCAAACCTCCCCAAAGGCCCGCAAAAATAGAAGCGGCCAGAAACCCCTTCCAGAGCGTTTTGATGTCGCCGGCCGTGACACCCCGCGAAAAGAGGAAAAATAAAAGAAAGGCATCCTGAGCGCCCAACATCCTCTTGATCCCGACCGATTGGTTATAGATGGCTGTGAGAAAACCCCAGCCAGCGTAAATTAAAAGAGGAGCGTCCAACGGGGATTTCTCCCAACGATAGGTCTCCGGAAACCGAAGGAGCCGATACGTCCAATCGATGAGAAGAAAAGGCAGGAGGATATAGGCCCCCGACACGGAAACCACCAGACTCGCGCCAAATAGAGCGAACAAAACATGTCGATACGCCGTCATTCCCGCGAAAGTCCGCCACGGCGGATCCGTCCTTTGGCGGACGGAAATCCCGTTTCGATAATTGAAATAATCGACGGGACCGTTCCGTAACACGGTCCAGGCAGTAAACCGGTTTTTAAACGTCATGTTTTAAACCTGGACCCGCCGCGGGGGTGACGAGGTTGGGCTGGCGCTTCCAGCGGTTGTGAATCCAAAACCAGTTTTCGGGGTGCCGGCGGATGATCCGCTCAATGGCATCGTTTATGATCTGCGTGTGCGCCCGTATTTTTTCCTCGCGGTTTTCAATGTCGGGCAGCTCCAGCGCGGGGCTGTAAACAATCCGAAATTTTGATCCCTCCCGCACGGAATGGTTCACGATCACGGGATCGCCCGTGCGGGAGTGAAGAAGCGCCGGAAGGGACGTCGTGGCCGCCGGCCGGCCGAAAAAGTTCACAAAGACGCCGCCGGTGTAGAGATTCTGATCCACCAATATTCCCAAGTGGCCTTTTTCTTTCAACACCTTCAAACAGGCCTTGGCGGCGTTGCGATGGAGGAGCATGGTCATGTTGTTGTGGGATCTCTTTTCTTGAATCCATTTTTCGACAAAAGAGTTTTTCATGGGCCGGGCCACCGCATAGAGAGGCGCATACCGGTGGTGGAAAAGTCCGTTGAATTCCCAATTCGCGTAATGGAATGTGATGCAAATCGCCCCGCCGCCCCGCTTAACGGCCTTTTCCAAATTCTCTCCGCCTTCCAGCGTAAACCGGTCCGCAAGGTCGCCCGCGGTCATATCTTTAAAACGGACGAACTCAACCGCTGTCCGGCCCAGATTTTTCCAGACACCCTTTTCGATCCGGCGGATTTCTTCCTCGGATTTCTCCGGAAAAGCCCGCCGCAAATTCTCCAGCGCCAGGCGGCGCCGTCGGATCAACAAAAAAGACGCCAGCACGCCGATCCCTTCCCCTAATCGGCACGCCCCCTCCAAGGGCAAGGCGGAAAAGAAAGCGTCCAACAACAGGACGAAGCCATACTCAACTAAATGTTTAAGTTTCTTCATCGCCCCTCCCTTTTGTCAGCTTTTAAGAATTGTTCTCCCGCTTTAGACGGTCGAAAGGGGATCGTGTCGGTAAAAAGGGACTTCAGGGCCGATTGCCATTTTTCCTCATCCTCCGGCCGCAAGATCACCTCCATCTGCAAAACAAGGAGCGGAACCGGCACGTAAAGGAGTTTTCCCCAGGAGGTCCGCTTCAGCTTGATGAGATCCTTCTCCGTCGTGACCACAAGGGCGAATTCCTGACGGGAGCGCGCTTCAATAATCTTCAAGTCTTTCTCGGAATAGTCGTGGTGATCCAGGTAGCGCAGCGGCTTCACAGTGGCGCCGTATTTCCTCACGACATCTTCGAAGGCGACGGGGTTCCCGATGGCCGACAAGGCCAACGCATGTTTTCCCAACAGCCTTCCCAAGTCGACCGCCGCACCCGTCCAGTCGGCGAGGCGATACAGGGACTCGGCTATCAAGACATGCCCCTCCCCCACCCACTTCTCATACGCCTTTCGGATGTGCTCCAACGCCTCCCGGCTGACCATCTCCGACCGCGTGAGAACAACCCAATGAGCCCGCTTGACCGATCGGACGGGCTCCCGGAGCCGACCCCATGGGAGAAGATGCCCCCCTCCCCACGGATCGGTCGCATCCACGCACACGACATCCAAATCCCGCTGGATCGGCCAATGTTGAAAGCCGTCATCCAATACAAAGGCATCCGGTTTCGCTTCCTTAAGAAGTTCTTTCGCCAGGGCGACGCGATCGGCACCGACACCCACCGGAACCTCGGCGAGTTTGGAGAGATAGAGAGCCGGCTCATCAGCCTCCGGGATGTCCATTTTGGCGCCCGATCCAAGCCCATACGCTTTCGGGGGCGAGGTCCGAAAAAGCCCCCGATAACCGCGGGAGAGGATCGCGGGCTTAACCGACAGGTGTTGAAGGTCTTTGACTGTTTTGATTACGAAAGGGGTCTTCGCCGTTCCCCCGAGCGTGAGATTTCCGATGGAGATGACGGGAATGGGAAATTTCTGGCCGCGCCACCGGCGAAGAAGGCGGTCCAGGCATATACCGATAAAATAGAGGAAAGCGGCCGGCGCCAATAAGGGTGCCAAAACGAGGAGATAAAACGAAGAAAAACGACGTCCCGCGGTCAATATGCCCCCTTTATAACCGGGATCGCCCGCGCGTCAACTGCAAATGAAAATCGTACATGAGGTCGTCTCCCCTCACAAAAACGCGCGGCAATGCAAAAGGGCACTTTTGAAACTCCGCCAGCGTCCATTTCCCCGCGTGAATGCCGACCCCAAGGCGATAACCGCTCTTTTTGGCGCAGGCCCGGATGTCGTCTCGATCCTCCCCGCCGCCATAGGGATAGGCGAAGGTCTGGGGAATCTCCCCCAAATACTGCCCGATGGCGAGCCGGCTTTTGTCCATCTCTCTTTGAACGTCCTCCAACTCCAGGGTAGCCAAATTCCGGTGCGTCAGGGTATGGGAGCCGATTTCCCAGCCGGCGTTGCGTAGCTCCGCCAGCTGCGCCCACGTCGCCATGGGAACACGGGCTTCCGTCTTTGGATTGTGCCATTCGTTCTGCCCTCCCACGGTCTCGACCACGACAAAGACAACCCCCCGAAATCCCAACTCTTTCATGACCGGAAAGGCCTCGGTGAAATTGCTCAAATACCCGTCATCAAAGGTGATGACCACGGGTTTTTGCGGCAGCGGCGGCCCGCCGTCCCAGAAGCGGTAGATGTCCTTGAAGGTGACCGCCTGATAACCCAACCGCGCCAGGGTGTTCATCTGCTTTTTAAAATGGTCGATGCTCACCCAGAGCTTCTCGAGCTTCGACCCCTTCGGCGGAACGCCGACCTTGTGAAAAAGGAGGATCGGAATTCCTTCTTTTGGAAGCCGCCACCAATTCCAGCGTGCGCACAGGGTCGTTCCCACGATGAAAAGTCCGCTCCAGAAATAAGGATTGCTCAGCATCGTCCCGCCTCCCGATCCTTCAACTTCAAAAATTTGAGCCAGGCATAAAAGGACGACAAAAGGGCGTAGGTAAACCCCGGACGGCCATCCAAGAATCCAAGCTTTAAAATATACCGGGAAAAAAATTCAAAGGGAAGGCGCCCATGGTGCCACCAATGGAAACGCTCCCCCTTTTTGAATTTCGCCTCGGCAATAAGGGTGGTGTAGTGATTGCACTTGAACAGATATTCCTCGATGCTCTTGTAGCTTTCATGGTCGATATACCACTGGAGGCGGCCGATGGGGGGCTCCACGTGAATGCCTTCGTGGATTCTCGCGTCGCCGTAGCGCCCTTTGTCTTTTCGAAACAAGCGGACGTGCTTCTCTCCCCCGCAGCCGCCGAAGCGCAGGCGTTTGCCCAAAAAGAAATGGCGGTAGGGAATCTCATACCCGTTCACAGGGCGCGCGCTTTCGGAGTGAAGGGTGTCGGCGATTTCTTTCTGCAGGGGCGGCGTGAGCCGCTCATCGGCGTCGATATTCAAAACCCACGGCCCCTTGGCCTCATCCAAAACGGATTGCTTGAGAGGCCCATAGCCGGTCCATTCTTTGTGGAATATACGGGCACCAAACTTCTTCGCGATGTCCAAGGTTTTGTCCGTCGATCCAGAATCGGACAAAACGATCTCATCGGCAATACTTTTCACGCTCTCCAGGCAATCGCCCAGATCCCTTTCTTCATTCAGCGTGATGATGATGACGGACAATCCCAACGAGGAACTCATGACGGCTGATCATAACAGAAAAAGGGCAAAGGGGTCAGGTCTCGACATCCGACATTTTTACGAAAATGTCGGATGTCGAGACCTGACCCCTTCTCTGGTATGATTGGGGACAATCATGCAAACCAAGGTGCTATCGGTTACGAACCTGAGGAAGGCCTACGGTCACACGGTGGCTGTGGACGGTGTCGCTTTCGACGTGGGACGGGGTGAGATCGTGGGTCTTCTGGGACCCAATGGGGCCGGAAAGACCACGACCATCAACATGGTGATGGGCGTTCTGGAGCCGGATGAAGGAACGGTCCAAATCGAAGGCTTAAATGTCGCCGAGCACCGTTCCGCAGCCCTTCTTCGAACGAATTTCGCCGCGGTCTATGCCCCCCTCCCCGGGAATCTGACCGTATCTCAAAACCTGCGCGTCTTTGGACTTCTCTACGATGTTGAGGACCTCTCCCATCGCTTGGAAGAACTCATCGATCAGTTCGATCTTGAAAGGTTTCGCGATGTGAAGTCCGGCGTCCTCTCCTCCGGAGAGCAAACGCGCCTCAGCTTGGCCAAGGCGATGCTCAACCGTCCGCACCTCCTTCTTTTGGATGAGCCGACGGCTTCGCTTGATCCCTCGGTTGCCAGCGACATCCGCACAAAAATCCGGGCTTTCGCGTCGGAGGGCTCGGGGGGCATTCTTTGGACATCACACAATATGTACGAGGTCCAGGACGTCTGCGACCGGGTGCTTTTCCTTTCGCACGGGAAGATTCTCCTCGAAGGCGACCCGAAAACCCTGCCGGGTGAGCACGGCAAAAAGACGCTGGAGGAGCTTTTCATCACCGTCGCGCGGGAACCCCTCACGCTGGGAGCCGGTTAATCCGATGCATTGGAAACGCGCCGCCGCCATCACCCTTCGGCATTTTTACCTCATGCGAGGAAGCACCTCCCGCATCTTCCCGATATTCGCGTGGGTCGCCATCGACATCGTGCTCTGGGGTTTTCTCACCCGCTACTTGAACGCCTTCGCCCCCGCCGGCTTCAATTTCGTCCCGGCGCTTCTGGGAGCCGTTCTTTTTTGGGACTTCTTCATCCGCGTCATGCAAGGGGTGACCTTGGCTTTCTTCGAAGATGTCTGGTCACGGAATTTTCTGAACATCTTTGCGACCCCCATTTCCGTCACGGAGTATGTGAGCGGCCTGGTGCTCTCCAGTATTGGGACGAGCCTCATCGGACTCATCGCTATGCTCGTTTTGGCGACGGGCGTGTTCGGCCTCTCCTTTTTCACCTACGGTCTGTTGGCTCTCCCTTTTCTCTTTGTCCTTTTTCTTTTCGGGATCGCCTTCGGCATATTAAGCTCCGCCGTGGTTTTAAGGCTTGGACCGGCAGCGGAGTGGTTCATTTGGCCCATTCCCGCCCTCCTTTCGCCCTTTGTCGGTGTTCTTTATCCCATTTCCGTCCTTCCCCGTTGGATGCAGGTTGTCGGGCACCTGTTTCCGCCTACTTACGTGTTTGAGAACATGCGGGAGATAGTCTTAGGAAGAGCCGCCTCGGGAATGTCTCTTCTTTGGGGCGCAGGCTTGGCGGCGCTTTACATTCTCTTAGCGTGGTGGTGTTTCGTGTGGATTTACCGGCAGGCTGTTCGCACGGGCCTCATCGCCCGCTACAGCGCCGAAACCGTCAGCTAGATATAATATGGTACCGGTTCTCAAGGGGACACCTTTCAAATATGGATTTAATTGAATATAAACGGCTTAAATGAAAGGTGTCCCCTTGAGAACCGGTACCATTCTTTTGACTTTATTGTGTTTTGCGGAAGCCCTCCAAGCCACGGAACGGCTTTTCTACAAAGAATTGAACTTCCTTGGGGGATACTCCCATGTCGACAAATGGACCGGGATGAGTGGTCCCCTTAAAAATTCAGCGGGCTTTGAGGACTACCGGAAGTTTTCCAATGATTACGGCGATTACCTCACCACCGACCTTCAGGTGCGCTTGGCCTACGATGATAAGGAGCCGATGAAGGACGCCTGGGCCCTTGAGATCCACAACGCCTGGTTGGAGTCCAGAGGGGCCGGAGGCCGGAAATACCTTGTCGGCCATTTTGATCCCGCCTTCGGATTGGAGCCGACGGTTGACACTCACGCGACTCTTTTTCAGACACTGGCGGAACAGGACATCGGATTTAACAAGGACTGGGGAGGCGCGGTCAAAGGAATCGCCCCTGCGTTTGATTACCAGATGGCGCTCCAGCTGGGATCCGGCATGAGCCTGCGCCGGCAGGACGGAAGCTACCTGGCCACCGCCCGGGCGGGGTCGCCCGCCGGGGGCAATCTTCAATACGGGCTATCCCTGCTTTTGGGAAGGGTTTTAGAGACCGAAGGGATGGGGACCTTCCCCCGAAACGAACTTTTGTCACAAGAAGCTGTTGTAATGAATAGAGGCGGAGCGGACGCTCAGGTCCTTTTTGGTCCGTTCCTTTTAAAAGGGGAAGCGGCCTATGGAACGAACGGCGGTACGCACGTGTTGGGTTATCTTGGTGAACTCGACATTACCATCCCCCGTTTTCAAGACTGGGAGCTGGAGGTTCAATACAAATCATGGATCAACGATTTAGACAAAGGCGGAACCGACGATTCGATGGCGGGCGTGGGGGCGTCATACAAATTAAACAAGGATTTCACACTCCGGGCCGCTTATCTTCGCGACGTCCATCGCTGGATGGGAGAGAAAGATGAAAAACTCTTACTACAGGCTTATTATTTCGGCCGGTAAAGCCCTCCTCCTTTTAATCACGGCGGGCTTTGCGATCCTTTTCAGCCTGCCCCAGTCGGCCCGTGGCGCCGTCGGCTGCTCGCTAAACGACCCCGACCGCGACGTCAAGCGGCTTTTCCCAACCTCCACCGGCTACCGGACAGATTTCCTCACCATCAAAGATAAAGGCGGCCCCACCCTCTACGCGAAAGTGGAGAAAGAACTCGGAGACAAACTGGATCCGGTGTATGAGCCCATTGACGTACCCTACGCGTTTTACGAGGTGTTGAAAGGAAAAACACCCATCGGCATCATCCACGGCGTCAATCAGAAGGGCACCTACGGCGGGATGCAAACCATTCTGGCGACGGATCTGAATGGAAAAATTCTCGCGTTTTACTATCAAAAGATGTCCTCTCCCGAGGCCTCTGCGTTCATGAACAAAAAATTCACCGGGCAGTTCGTGGGGCTCACCCTCGATGATTTTCTGAAAGGGCGCGTCTCCGTTAAAGACCCCAGCAAAGCGAACCGCCCGGATTTTGACGCCACCCTGCGGGGCTTAAAGAAGAACCTGATTTTGCTCAAGGAGCTGAACCCTTATGAACGGGACCAGAAATAACAGATCACCGGAAACCCGTCATTCCGGCGAAAGCCGGAATCTAGGTTTTGAACTTGCTTTTAACAAAATGGTTAAGGCCTGGATCCCCGCTTTCGCGGGGATGACAAGGCTAACTCTCCTTTCCCTCCCCCTCCTCATCGGCTTGGCGATGGGGGGATGCCAGCGCATCGCCGGCGTCTATGGCCAGCCGTTGTCCGGCCAGAGCGCCCTCCCCATCGGCACACTTCTCTCGGCGCCAAAGAAATTCGAAGGAAAAACGGTGACGTTGGAAGGCAAAATCGTTGAAGAGTGCCCGACGGGCGGCTGGTTCATGCTGAAAGACGACACCGGCCTCATTTTCGTGGACTTGCATCCTTCCGATCTCGCCATCCCGCAGGCCGTCGGACACAAAACCGTCGCCGAAGGGACGGTCTTGAAAGAAGGCCAGCGGATCACCGTGATCGGGAAAGGAGTCGAATTAAAATGAACGTCGCCTCCATCGCTTTCAAAAACCTGAAAAGAAAGAAGATCCGCACCGCCCTCACCCTGGGCGGCGTGGCCGTCGCGGTGTTTGTCCTGGTCAGCCTCTTCGGCTTCGATGAAGGCTACCGGCAAAGTTTGAATTCGGATATCGACAAGCTGGGTTACCACCTCTTGGTGACGGCCAAAGGATGCCCTTACGAAGCCGCGACCCTGATGCTTCAGGGAGGCGGCGGGCTTCGCTACATGGATCAAGGCATCTATAAAAAAATAGTCGGGGATTCACGGATCGACAAGGTGACGCCCCAGCTTGTCTCGAGCGTCTACACCCAGGAGGGGCCCGGGGGCCGCGGCGGCTTTTCCCTCTACATGGGCATCGACAGGTCGTACCTCGATCTTAAGCCCTGGGTCAAATTTAAGTCGGGCGGGTGGTTCTCCGGGGACAATGCGGAGGAGGCCATTCTCGGTTACGAGGCGGCCGAGTTGGAGCAGCGCTCGGTGGGGGACAAGGTTTTCATTCCGACCGTGAACAAGGTCCTCACCGTGGCGGGCATTTTTGAGCGGACGGGAACCCAGGATGACGGCCTTTTCTTTATTCCCCTCAAAACCGCCCAGCGTGTTTTCGAATTGCCGGGGAAGCTGACCGGCATCGGAATAAAGCTCAAAAACATCCAGAACCTGGCGAAGTTTGAGGAGGACCTTTACAACGAGCCCGGCATCCAGGTGATCAGCCTCGCGCAGGTGCGGGGCACGATCCTGAATCTGGTGGCCTCCGCCCGCGCCATGGCCAATTCCATCGCCCTGATCGCCATCTTTATCGCCCTCCTCGGCGTCACCAACACCATCCTCATGTCCGTTTTTGAACGGACGCGGGAGATCGGCGTCATGAAGGCTTTGGGGGCGTCGGCCTTGGACGTTTTTAAAATCATCTGGGCGGAAACCGTCATCCTCTGTTTTTCGGGAGGGATCTTGGGAGTCGGCCTCGCTTTAGCGGGAGGACGGCTTGTTGAATTCATCATTCGACACACCCTCCCTTACGCCCCGGCCGGATCTCTGGTTGTGATCAAGCCCCTTGTTCTCTTGATGGCCCTTGCGGCCACCGTTCTGATGGGCTTTCTGGCGGGGACTTATCCGGCTTTTCGTGCCTCGCGGATGAAGCCGGTGGAAGCAATCCGGTCCGGAGAATGAAGATGAACGAATCTTTGATCCATGCGGAAAAACTGACGAAGGTCTACAAGCTCCCGGCGGAGGAGATTCAGGCTCTGCTCGGGATCGATTTGGACATTCGCGCCGGCGAGTTCATCTCAGTCATGGGTCCCTCCGGCTCGGGGAAGACGACGCTTCTGGATAGCTTGGGGTGCCTGACGACCATCTCAGGTGGGAAATTAGTCGTTGCCGGGAAAGATGTGTCCGACGGGAAAGAGAGCGCCCTTCTGTCCGTCCGACGGGGGCTCATCAGCTTCGTTTTTCAAGATTTTCTTCTGATATCCAGCCTCTCCACCCTGGAGAATGTGCTTCTCCCCCTCTATTTCGCCAAGCGACCGGCGGATACCGGTAAGGCCAGGGACCTTCTTCTAAAAGTCGGACTGGAGCATCGGCTGAACCATCTTCCCAGTCAGCTCTCCGGCGGGGAGAAACAGCGGGTGGCCATCGCGCGGGCGCTTGTCACCTCACCCAAGATCCTTTTCGCGGATGAGCCGACGGGAAATCTGGACACAAAAAGCTCTCAGGAAATCTTTGATCTTTTCAAGCGGGTCAACAAAGAGGAGGGCTTGACCATTTTTGTCGTCACCCACAACCCTGCCCTGGGTTCCCAAGCCTCACGCACCATCCGCCTCCAGGACGGCCGCATCACTCAAGACAGCCGAAAGTAAAAACCGGAAGTCGTCATTCCGGCGAAGGCCGGAATCAAGGCCTGGACACCGGCTTTCGCCGGTGTGACGAATGTAAAGGGATAGATGGGACACTACTTGACTGCTGACATATCCTTTGTGGGGGCCTTCTTTTCTGAAAGGCCCTGGTAGTACTCCTGGAGGGACTTGGGCAGAATGTTGGCCCGTTTGACGGATTCGATGGCCTCGACCGAGGCGTGGGCGGCGGCCATGGTCGTGATGTAGGGAATCTTGTACTGGATGGCCATCATGCGGATGTAGCTGTCGTCCTCGCCGCCCGCCCTTCCCAGGGGCGTATTGATGATGAGGTGGATCTCCTTATTCTTCATGAAGTCCGCGAGATTGGGCCGGCCTTCGTTGATCTTCTTGGCCCGGGTGGTGGGAATCCCCTTTTTCTCCAGATACTCACCCGTACCCTCGGTGGCGTAAATGCTGAACCCCAGTTTTTTAAGCCGTTCGGCAAGGCCGACAAGCTCCGCCTTGTTCTTATCGGTGACGGTGAGAAGAGCGTTCCCCTCCAAGGGAAGCCGTGTGCCGGTGGCTTCCTGCGCCTTGTAAAAGGCGAGACCAAAGGTGTCGGCCAGACCCAGCACTTCGCCGGTGGATTTCATCTCCGGCCCCAGCACGGGATCCACTTCGGGAAACATATTAAACGGAAAGACCGCTTCCTTGACGCCGACATAGGGGACCTTCCGTTTCTTGAGCTCCGGGAAATCGTTTAAGGTTTTCCCCAACAGGAGCTGTGTGGCGATGCGGGCAATGGGAAAGCCCATGACCTTGGAGACAATGGGAACCGTCCGGGAGGCGCGGGGGTTGGCCTCCAACACATACACCTTGTCATCGCAGATGGCGTACTGAATATTGATAATCCCGACCACTTTAAGCTCTTTGGCGATCAAGTCCGTGTATTTTTCAATGGTCTTCAAGTGCTTCTCCGGAATGGTCCGGGATGGGATTGAGCAGGCGGAGTCGCCCGAATGAATCCCGGCGTACTCGATATGCTCCATGACCGCCGCCACAAAAGTGTTTTCGCCGTCCGACAGGGCATCGACTTCCGTCTCCAAAGCGCGCTCGAGAAATCGGTCGATGAGCATGGGGTGTTCGGGGCTCACCCGGATGGCTTCCAGGGCGTATTTTCCCAGCATTGATTCGTCGTAGATGATCTCCATCCCCCGCCCACCCAGCACAAAAGAGGGCCGGACCATGAGGGGATAGCCGATTTTCTTGGCAATAGCGACGGCTTCCGCCAGGCTCCTCGCGGTCCCGCTTTCCGGCTGCGGGATGTCCAGATCAATCAACTTCTGCCGGAAGAGTTCGCGGTCTTCGGCAAAGGCGATGCTCTCCGGCGTGGTCCCCAGGATGTTGACGCCGGCGTCCTTCAGTTCCTGGGCGATGTTCAGGGGCGTTTGCCCGCCGAACTGAACAATGACCCCCACCGGCTTTTCCTTTTCATAAATGGAAAGAACGTCTTCCACCGTGAGCGGCTCAAAATACAGCTTGTCGGAGGTGTCGTAATCCGTGGAGACCGTCTCGGGGTTACAGTTGACCATGATGGACTCATAACCCTCATCGCGCAAGGCGAAGGCCGCATGGACGCAGGTGTAGTCGAATTCGATCCCTTGGCCGATCCGGTTGGGACCGCCGCCTAAAATCATCACCTTTTTGTTTTTCGAGACAGCGACGTCCTCTTTCCCGGGCGCATAGGTGGAATAATAGTACGCGGCGTTCTCCACCCCGCTCACCGGCACGCCCTCGTAGCGGGCGCGCTTGCCGAGGGAGAGCCGCCGTGTGCGGACGGTCTTCTCCTTGATGTTAAAGAGCAGGGCTAGATATCGGTCGGAGAAGCCCCATTCCTTGGCTTTAATAAGCTCGGCGTCGGACAGCTTCTCCCAGGAGACGCCGATTAACTTTTCCTCAAATAGGACCAGGTCCCTCATATCGGAGATAAAGGCGGAGTGGATGTGGGTCAGGCGGTTCAGGTCGTCCACGTTCATGCCTTTCCGAAGAGCCTCATACATTAAAAAGATGCGTTTGCTGGACGGGAAAGCCAGGCGGTTTTTCAATTCATCCAGCGATAAATCCTTCTCCTCTTTGGTGCCGCCCAGACCGTAGCGGCCGATCTCAAGGGACCGGATGGATTTTTGGAGGGCCTCCTTGAAATTCTTGCCGATGCTCATGACCTCGCCCACGGCTTTCATCTGCGTGCCCAGGATGTCCGTGGCTTGCGGAAATTTCTCAAAGGCCCACCGGGCAAACTTGACGACAATGTAGTCGCCGCTCGGCTTGTACTTTTCCAGCGTTCCTTCTTTCCAGTACGGGATTTCATCGAGAGAGAGGCCCGCCGCTAATTTTGTTGAGATGCGGGCGATGGGAAAACCCGTCGCCTTGGAAGCCAGAGCGGAGGAGCGCGAGGTGCGGGGGTTGATCTCAATCGCGACCAGGCGGTCATCGGCCAGGTTGTGGGCAAATTGAATGTTTGTGCCGCCCACAACGCCGATGGCCTCGACGATTTTATAAGAGAGATCTTGCATTCTCTTCTGCAGTTTTTCCGGAACGGTCATCATGGGGGCCACGCAAAAGCTGTCGCCGGTGTGGATGCCCATCGCGTCTATGTTCTCGATGAAGCAGACGGTGATCTTCTGGTTTTTCTGGTCCCGCACCACTTCGAGCTCCAGCTCTTCCCAGCCGATCACGGCCTCTTCAATCAGCACCTGGTGAACGAGGCTCGCCGCCAACCCCCGGGCCGAAATGACCCGAAGTTCCTCCACATTGTAGGCGATTCCGCCCCCCGTCCCGCCGAGCGTGTATGCAGGGCGGATCACCACGGGATAGTGCAGCTGCTCCGCAATCTGCTCCGCTTCTTCAACGGAGTGGGCAATTTCGCTCTTTGGAACGGGTATCCCCAGCTCCTTCATGGTGTCTTTAAAAACCTGCCGGTCTTCACCGCGTTCGATGGCGTCCACTTTGACGCCAATGACTTGAACACCATACTTTTTTAAAATTCCGGCCTTGTGGAGACTCGAGGCCAAATTGAGTCCGGTTTGCCCCCCAAGGTTGGGGAGGAGGGCATCCGGCCTCTCCTTCGCAATGATTTTTTCAAGCCATTCCAGCGTCAGGGGCTCAATATAGGTGTGGTCCGCCATCTCGGGGTCCGTCATGATGGTGGCCGGGTTGGAATTGACCAGGACGATCTCATACCCTTCTTCGCGCAGCGCCTTGCAAGCTTGGGTACCGGAATAGTCAAACTCACAGGCCTGCCCGATGATGATGGGGCCGGATCCGATGATGAGAACTTTATTGATGTCTTTATGTTTTGGCATGGCGCACCTTTTCCCTGATGTTTTATTTGAATTTTTTATGACGGATAATGGACTTGAAACGGCCCTCCCAACGGAGGCGACCCAATAATAGGTATTAGGGCGAAACGGGTCAAGTCAGAAAAATCTAGTTGTGGGTTGTGTGGATAACTCTGTGGATAACGGGGCGATAGGCCTGTTTGGCTAGAACTTTAGCTATATTATTTCTTGTCAGATTCTATTTTGCCTTCCACGTCCAAAATCTGAGGAAGCTCAGACATCAGTTTTTGCAGTTGGGACACTTTATTATCCACTTTACGGAGAATGTCTTTTTGAGGAGGAGAAAGTTTTTCTTCCGAAAGAGCCCGAATTTCTCTGGATATGTCTTCGATGGGTTTCCCTAAATCATTGGAGAATGACGTTAAAATCATGTTCCGAAGGCGCTCCGTTTCAACTTGGGCTTCGGCCCGACCCGCCTCAGCTGCGACTTGGATGCTCTCCAACGCCGATCCAATTTGTGAGGCAAAGGCCTCCAAGAGTCTTAATTCATCCGGCTCCTCCAATGACCGTTCTTTCGGAGGGATAATTCCCAACACGCCAACGGTCTCATGGATTCCATGGAGAGGGACATAACATCCTTTCGCCCCCGCCAGGGTATCCGTCGTCGCCCCCGCGGTTTGATGGTGAGAAAACACCCAGTGGGCGACTCCCTGTTCATGGTCGGACCACCCGAACCCGGCCGCCTCTCCCGCTTGAATCATCAGCTTGTCCTCCCGGTCCGGCGTTAAAAGAAGAATGGGGCTCTGATAATAAGCCGCCAAATGTTTAAAGGCCGTCTCCAGGAGTTCCTTGGAATTCGAAAGACGCAGCAGATCCCGGCTCATACGATAAAGCATCTGATTTCGCTCTTCCCTCTCCCGGGTGGCCTTGACTTGCCACCGGAGCTGGCTGGTGAGATAAGAGATAAACAGCCCCACTCCCAGGAGCACCGCGAAGGTGATTAAATATTCCGTGTCTCGCACGGCGAAGGAAAAATAGGGGGACACGAAAAAGAAATCGAAGGCGATGACGCTTAAAAATGAGGCCACAACCGCCGGAGTTCGTCCATGCCGGTACGCCACCCATAATACCGCCAGGAGATAGAACATGAGGAGATTGGCGGGGGCGAGCCAGCGATGAAAAACCCAGGAAAAAACCGTACACAGTGCCACCGCCGATACGCCCCAAAAGAGGCCGTGATATCCATTCGCCTTCCCCGGCGCCGCCGATGCCCGAACTTTAATTTCCGGCCCCCGGGCGCTGATGATGTGAAGATCCATGTCGCCGCTTTCCCTGGCGACGTCGCTGACGATGGATCAAATAATCGCTCCTTCCATTTCGGCTCTTTGGGTTTTCCAAGGATAATCCGAGTGATGTTGCGCGATCGGGCGAAGTTGATGAGCTCCTCCGCGACTTTCTTTCCACCCAGAGTGACGGTTTCGGCGCCCAGTTGATCGGCCAGTTTGAGGGTTTCCACCACGCGGGCCCGTTCCTCGTCGCTCAAGTGCTGGTGGGCCGGTGTCTCGATATAAGCCGCGATCCATTCCGCCTGGAGCCGTGTCGCCAGGCGCTGGGCCGATCGCACCAGATGACCGCTCAGGGGATTGGCGCTGATGCACACCAGAATTCGTTCCTGAACGGGCCATCAGTGGAAATCATGGCCTTTTTAAACACTGAACTTGGTCGTCCACTCACTGGGCCGTATGGCGAACCAGCTCGCGAGCGATGGATGCGATTTGAAAGAAATTTTCCGACCTCTCGTATGGTTCCCAAATAAACCTTGCCATGCTGAGGCCAAAGCTCGCCGGGAGGCAGGTCCACCGGCTCGTGTCAAGGCTCGCTCCAGGAGGTGTCGCACGGTTTCACGAACAGGGATTCCCGCCAGTGCAGCCACATCATTCAAGCTTTCCCAATGCTGAACGTTGAGGGTGGAATAAACATCAATTCCCGCCTCCAATAATTCCCCCACATCCTGCCACCGTTTGGAGTGACGGGAACCTTCGGCGTTGGTATGGGCGAGCTCATCCACCAAGATGAGTTGCGGATTCCTGGCCAATGCAGCGTCCAAGTCAAATTCTTTTAAACGCACGCCCTTGTATTCAACCTCGCGCTGCTGAAGATCTTCGAGGCCTTCCAGTAGAGAGGCGGTCTCGGCCCGGCCGTGCGTTTCAACGAACCCGGCGACCACATCAACGCCTTCCTTTTTCCTAATTCGGGCGGCTTCGAGCATGGTGTAGGTTTTGCCGACACCCGGCGCCGCCCCGAAGAAGAGCTTAAGGCGGCCGCGCCTTTGGCTTTCTTCTTCAGCCCGGACTTCTTTTAAGAGTTCGTCTGGATCGGGTCTATCGCGCATGAGATGAAGATTATCGCTCCTTTGACTTCAACGCTATTTTATTTTGGGGTTTGGTCGAGGTCCAAGTTAAGTTCCAATACATTGACTGCCGGCTCGCCAAAAATCCCAAGGAACCGTCCTTGCGTGTGGCGCTCAATCAAGTTTCGCACAAGGTTGGGATCAAACCCCGTTCTCTTACGCATCGCCTGATAGAGCGGCGGTCAGCGGATGTGGGGTCGGCCCGCTCTGGAACGTGGCAAGATCGACAGGTATTTTCTTTCTATTGTCCGGATCGGCGCTTTGGAGAATATCGATGCGCCCTTTCACGGCTGTGATCAGAGCTGCGTTGAGAGGTCCCAAATTTGAGCCGGAAGAACCGGAAGCGTTGTAGGGAACCGGACTTGTTGCCGATAAGCGGCTCCAAAAGTATTTCGGATCGTCGAAAGGTTGGCCGATGAGTCTTGACCCAACAGGCTTTCCGCTTTTGAAGATGAGGCTCCCGTTCGCTTGATTTGGAAAAAGAATCTGGCTGAGCGCGGTCATTCCCAAAGGATAAAGAAGTCCCGTTAAAAGGCTCAGCCATAAAAGTGAAAGCAACGAAATCTTCAGTTGTTCCTTAAACACATTTTCCTCCTAAGCCAGATGCAATGCAGCGAGCAGCATGTCGATCAGTTTTATCCCGATAAAAGGCGCAATGATGCCGCCGAGCCCATAGACTAAAGCGTGATCCCGGAGAAGGCGGCTGGCACCTAGGGCGCGGTATTTGACGCCGCGCAAGGACAGGGGAATCAGCAGGACGATAATAATGGCGTTAAAGATGACCGCCGACAGGATCGCACTTGTCGGTGTCGCCAGCCGCATAATATTCAGAAGTT
>JAJAPZ010000033.1 GCA_020523905.1 Candidatus Obscuribacterium magneticum | reverse complement strand
AAATGTAGAATCTTGCGGTATTTTTGTTTAGGTACAAGGAGAATAAATTATGGGAAAAAAATTATACGTAGGGAGTCTGCCGTTTGATGTAATGGAAGATCAGCTTCATACTCTCTTCAGCGGATGCGGCCAAGTAGTCAGCGCTAAGCTAATCACCGATAAATACAGCGGGCAATCCAAAGGGTTTGGATTTGTAGAAATGTCTACTGACGAAGAAGCACAAGCTGCTATCCAGAAACTGAATGGTTCAACGGTTGGAACGCGTCAAATCGTTGTAAATGAAGCTCGTCCGATGGAACCCCGAAGGCCAGGTGGTGGCGGAGGCGGTGGTGGACGAGGATGGGGTGGTGGTGGTGGTGGCGGCAGAGGTGGAGCTGGCGGTGGAAGAGGAGGGTCCAAGAGAGGACCAAATCGCTGGTAAATTATCTTTTCTGTTAGATAGGTTTATTTACCCCGTATAAATACCCCCACATCAAGATGCGGGAAGTATTTTTACGGGGTAAACTTTGTAATTGCAGCGCTTTCCCTTTAGAAAAATAATGAGAGTGCAGTCCTGTCATGAAAATTATTAAGGAACAGGGTAGCATATCTTAAAACAAAAAAGTGTAATGACAAATTCGATAAAAGAAAATATTGTTAAAAAAATTCAAAATGCCGGCGTAGTGGGCGCGGGAGGCGCTGGTTTTCCAACTCATCTTAAGGCAAACTCATCTGCGGAAATTATAATTATCAATGCGTCTGAATGCGAACCTCTAATGCAAAAAGACAGGGAAATCTTATTGCATTATCTCGACAAAGTGATTGAAGGCGCGGAAATTATTAAAAATTCAACTGACGCAAAAAAAATTATTGTAGGTATAAAAAGTAAACATAAAGATATTATTGAAAAGATTAATGCCTATATAAATTCAAATAAAAAAGACCACATTAGCATCTTTGAAATGGAGGACTATTATCCTGCTGGCGACGAATTTGTTTTAGTCTATGAAGCTACAGGCAGATTAATCCCTCAAGGGGGCATACCCATACAAGTTGGGGTCGTAGTGGACAACGTGGAAACACTTTACAATGTGGCAAAATCTTCCGAATCGCCTGTAACAGAAAAATTTCTAACAGTAACAGGAGCGGTAAAAAGTCCTGCCACACTAAAAATACCTATAGGTATAACTTTCCAAAACCTTATTGATTTAGCGGGCGGATCAACGACTCCCAATCCCGTTGTTATTGACGGCGGAGCCATGATGGGACGAGTGGTCAGCGATTTATCTACGCCCGTTATTAAAACAACCGGCGGCATTATTGTATTGCCCAACGATCATCCTTTGATCTGGAGAAAAACGCAAGACCGAAAAGTTTTTAGTCGTATCGGAAAATCATGCTGCGACCAATGTACATACTGCACTCAATTTTGCCCGAGATACTTGTTAGGTTACTCCATTCAACCGCACAAAGTAATGCGTTCATTGGGGTTTGTTGGGAACGGAAAAAAAATCTGGAGCGAGTGGGCATTATTATGCTGTGAATGTTCTCTTTGTAGTTTGTATGCCTGCCCGGAACAACTTGATCCTAAAAATATATGCGTCTCCGCAAAATCGGATTTAAGAAACGAAAAAATATCGTGGAAAACTTCCGGTTTATATTCCGAAAAAAGAATTTCCGCCCATCCGATGCAGCCGTTCAGAAAAGTGCCAATACCCAAACTCATGAAAAGGTTAGGGTTATATAAGTATAAAAACGATGCGCCATTAAAAGAAAATATAGATCTGAAAATCAAAGAATTTATTTTCCCATTGAAACAACATTTGGGCGAAACTGCAAAACCTGTTGTCCAAGTCGGCCAGAAAATAAATAAAGGCGATCTAATTGCGCATGTCCCGGAAGGAAAGTTAGGCGCTAATTTGCATAGCAGCATCAACGGGCTTATAAAATCTATAGATTCAGATAAAATATTAGGAGAAACTGAACATGCATAATGCTATCGGTTGTGTTGAATTAAGCAGTCTTGCAAAAGGATATGAAGTGACAGATACAATGCTTAAGACTGCGAAAGTGGAACTCCTTTTAGCACGGACAGTCTGTCCGGGAAAATATTCTATTCTTATTGCCGGCGATGTAGCTGAAGTGACATCAAGCGTGAATGCGGGTGACGAACGCGCAGAAGAATCGCTCATAGACAGTTTTGTAATACCCAACATTCATCCTGACGTTTTTCCTGCAATCACAGGAACCGCTCAAATTACAAAACTTGAATCTCTGGGCTTGATAGAAACATTTTCAATAGCTTCGTTAATTGAAGCGGCGGATGCTGCAGCAAAAACTGCGTCTGTAAAACTAATTGAAATTAAACTCGCTATGGCGATGGGTGGCAAAGCTTACGTAACTATGACAGGCAGTGTATCTGCTGTAGAAGCGGCTGTGCAATCTGGGGCCGAAATTGCCCGACAAAAAGGATTGCTTGTAGAAAAAGTTGTTATTCCCCAACCACGACCGGAACTTTTAAGCGAACTAATCTAACTAAAAAATATCACTATTTTAGCGATGCCATATCAATCACGAAACGGTACTTCACATCGCTCTTGAGAATCCGTTCGTAAGCTTCGTTAACTTTCTGAATCGGAATCATCTCAATGTCAGGCGTGATGCCATGTTTGCCACAAAAATCAAGCATCTCCTGAGTTTCCCGAATACCGCCAATCATTGAACCTGCCAAACTACGCCGAAGACCAATTAAAGAAAAAGCAGACACTTGAGGAGCTTTGGCAGGGACGCCGAGGAGTACCATGGCACCATCGCGGTTCAGGAGATTTAAATATTGGTTCCAGTCCAGTTCAACTGAAACTGTATTCAATATAAGATCAAAATGCCTTGCAAGTTTTTCAAAAGTTTTAGGGTCGGATGTTGCATAAAAATTATCTGCACCAAGTCGTTTACCATCTACCTCTTTCTTTAAGGAATGGCTCAAAACCGTAACCTCTGCGCCCATAGCATGTGCAAGTTTAATACCCATGTGTCCCAGACCACCGAGACCAAGAATAGCAACTTTCTTCCCTGCTCCTGCGTTCCAGCGACGGAGAGGTGAATACATTGTAATACCTGCGCAAAGAAGCGGAGACGCTTGATCGAGCGGAAGTGGTTCAGGGATTCGCAGTACATAATTTTCATTCACAACAATCTGAGTAGAATATCCGCCGTAAGTCATTGTTTTACCGTCTTTTTCAAGAGAATTATAAGTAAACACTGTCCCCTGCTGACAGTATTGTTCAAAACCTGCGCGGCAGTCAGAACAGTTGCGGCATGAATCAACAAAACAACCTATACCTGTTTTATCTCCCGCTTTGAATCGAGTCACTTTTGCGCCGACTTGAGAGACTATTCCGGCGATTTCGTGGCCGGGAACCATGGGAAAAAGAGAGCCTCCCCATTCATTTCGCGCCTGATGGATGTCTGAATGACAGATACCGCAATATTTAATATCGATCAACACATCGTGTAACCCAACGTCACGACGTGTAATTTGGAAAGGCGCTAAAGGTTGAGCAGCACTTTTCGTTGCATAAGCATTTATTGCTTTCATATATATCTCCTCATGTAATTTCTTAAACAACGATACCAAATAATGGCACAGCACTGCAACCGCTATTTTCACCGGGCCCTTGACTTTTTTGAAAGAAGCATTATAATGAACATATGTTCATTACTGATGGAAATATTTTATGAGACCCAAGAAGACAAGATGGATAAAGTGCGCACCCGGTGAGCGTTGTTTTAGACCGAAATATAAACCTCTGAGACAATTGGAAGGCGTATATTTGACTTTAGATGAATTTGAAGCGGTTCGCCTTGCCTGTCTGAATGAGCTGCACCAAGTTGACGCCGCTAAAAAGATGCGGATCTCCCGCCCGACATTTTCCCGCATTATCAATTCGGCCCATAAAAAGATCGCTGACGCGCTTGTGAATATAAAAGCGATTCGCATCGAGGGCGGTTGCTGTAAAATTTCCGGAGAAAAAAAGAATGGATAATTTAAAGAAGTTTGTTCTTGTATCGGTCGCTTTCTTATTTTGTTTTTATCTGCCGATTGAAAGCGTTCGATTTAATAATGCCATTTTTGAAGCGCTGGCGCTTGTAAAATGGTATGCAAGAGAACATGTCCTTTTATGTCTTGTTCCCGCTTTCTTTATTGCCGGAGCTATTTCTGTTTTTGTCTCTCAAGCATCCGTCGTGAAATATTTTGGCGCCAAAGCGAACAAAATTCTTTCCTATGGAGTCGCATCGGTTTCCGGCACGATATTGGCGGTTTGCTCCTGCACGGTGCTTCCTATTTTTTCAGGGATTTATAAACGAGGATCAGGGCTTGGCCCTGCCATCGCTTTCCTATATTCAGGTCCCGCCATCAATGTTTTAGCGATAATTTTGACCGCAAGAATTTTGGGATGGCAATTGGGCATTGCACGAACTATAGGAGCTATCTCTTTTAGCGTTATTATTGGGCTCATGATGCATTTCATCTTTTTAAAAGAAGAAAACGCGCGGCAAGAGACAAGTAATTTTGACGCACCAAAAGAAGAAGAAAAAAGATCTTTAACACAAACTGCGCTTTATTTCTTTTCTATGGTTGGAATTCTCGTTTTTGCTAATTGGGGCAAATCGCTTGAAAATAGCCACATCTTTTGGCAGTTGCTTTACTCTTACAAATGGCTTCTCACTGTTATCTTTTTAATCGCACTGGCTTTTATGTTGATTCGATGGTTTAGTAAGGAAGAATTAAAAAATTGGACATTGGCTTCATGGGAATTTGCTTTGCAGATATTACCACTTCTTCTTGCGGGTGTACTTATTTCAGGATTTTTATTAGGGAGAGTGGGCCATGAAGGAATTGTCTCTTCCCGATTTGTAATATCTTTAGTTGGAGGCAACTCTTTTTTTGCAAATTTCTTTTCCTCTATTGTTGCGGCATTTATGTATTTCGCCACTTTGACTGAAGTCCCCATCCTCCAAGGGTTAATCGCTTCAGGGATGGGTCAAGGCCCAGCATTGGCTCTCCTTTTAGCAGGCCCGGCTTTAAGTTTACCCAGCATGCTTGCCATCAGAAGCGTGATAGGAACGAAAAAAATGGTCGTCTATGTTGCATTAGTTGTTTTGATGTCCACTTTCACAGGAATGTTTTATGGCTGGCTTGTTAAATAAAAAACCATTACGAATAGAAATAAGCGAAATATGAAAGAAAAAATAAATTTCTAATTTTAGAAACGAGGAGAAAATAAGTATGAAAATTGAAATATTAGGGATAGGATGCCCAAAATGCAAACAGTTGACCGCAAACGCAGAAACAGCAGTTAAAGAATTGAACCTGAACGCCGAAGTGGTTAAAGTGACCGACATTGACAAGATTACAGGATACGGAGTTATGATGACGCCGGCTCTTGCGATTGACGGTAAAGTGATTTCAGCAGGAAAAGTGCTTCCCTCTGACGAGATTAAAAAGTTGATTTTAAAATAAGAGGTACCCCATGAAAAAAATATTAACGATTTATACTCTCCTGTTTTTGTTGACGGGAATGGTCATCACAGCAAATCTCGATGCAAAAAAGGCAGAAAAAAAATCCGTCAAGAAAACGGCCACAACACTAAAAACAGCTCCAAAGTCTGAAGGGCAAATCATCGCTTATTACTTCCATGGAAATGTTCGCTGTCCAACCTGCCATAAACTGGAAGAGTATGCCAAAGAAGCTCTCCAAACGCAGTTTAAGAATGAAATAGATTACGGAAAGCTGATTTTTAAAACTGTGAATGTTGAAGATAAAGGAAATGAACATTTTGCGCAAGAATATCAACTTTACACAAAAGCGCTCATTATCTCTCTTGTCAAAAACGGCAAAGAAGCGAAATGGAAAAACCTTGAGAAAATCTGGGATTATGTGGGTAATAAAGAAAAATACTTCAATTATGTGAAAGAGGAAGTTACTCCGCTTTTAAAAGAAATCTAATGGATGGATTTTGGGTCGGTATCGGTTCCGCTTTATGGCTTGGAATTTTGACATCAATCAGTCCCTGCCCGCTTGCCACAAATGTCGCGGCGGTCTCTTTTTTATCGAGAAAGGTTAACCATCCCAAGTGGGTTTTTCTTTCCGGTCTTTCTTACACAATTGGAAGGATGATCAGTTATGCGGTTCTTGGATTTATTATCGTTCAGTCATTCTTAAGCGTGCCGATTGTTGCAAATACCCTTCAAAAAACTATGAATAAGGCATTCGGCCCTATTCTAATTTTAACGGGACTGTTTCTTCTGGATATATTCTCTTTCAATATCAGGAGTTTTTCGATTTCATCAGAAAGACAGGAAAAATTAGCCAATTCAGGATTCATTGGATCGTTCGTTTTAGGGTTATTATTCGCATTGGTTTTCTGTCCAGTTTCTGCCGCTCTTTTTTTCGGTAGTTTAATACCTCTATCTCTTAAAAATTCATCGGCCATTATATTACCTTCCATGTATGGCGTTGGAACAGCTCTACCGGTTCTTTTGTTTGCTCTTTTGATCGCGTTAGGTGTCACTTCCCTAAGCTATTGGTTCACAAAACTGACGCAAGCGGAAAAGATGATGAGGAAAATGACAGGGATTATTTTCATATTGGTAGGACTTTACTATATCAGCATCTATTTCAAAATAATTTAAAAGGAGATAAAATCAATGGCAAACGGAACGATTAAAAAACTATCTTTTCTCGACCGCTATTTGACCCTATGGATTTTTTTAGCAATGGCAGTCGGAGTGTTCAGCGGATATTTTGCCCCGCAAGTTTCTGAATTTTGGAACCAATTTCAAGTCGGCACTACGAACATTCCTATTGCCGTCGGGCTTATTTTGATGATGTATCCGCCTTTAGCCAAAGTGAAATATGAAGAACTTGGCGATGTTTTTAAAGATGTAAAAGTTTTAACTCTTTCACTCATTCAAAACTGGATCATCGGTCCGATTTTGATGTTTTTTTTGGCAATTGTTTTTTTAAGAAATTATCCGGAATATATGGTTGGACTTATCATGATTGGACTTGCGCGTTGTATTGCCATGGTCATTGTCTGGAATGAACTTGCCGAAGGAGACACAGAATACTGTGCGGGTCTTGTTGCTTTTAATTCAATATTTCAGGTTCTCTTTTTTTCAGTTTATGCGTGGATTTTTATAACAATCCTGCCCGGATGGTTCGGACTGAAAGGCGCTATCGTTAATATTACTATCGGACAAATCGCAAAAAGCGTATTCATTTATCTTGGCATCCCTTTTCTCGCAGGAATTATAACACGCTTATTGTTGATCAAAATAAAAGATAAAGAGTGGTATCACACAAAATTTATTCCAAAAATCAGTCCGATCACACTGATAGCGCTCCTGTTCACGATCTTCGTTATGTTTTCTCTAAAAGGTGAATATATCGTCAAGATTCCGGGAGATGTGGCGCGAATTGCGTTTCCGCTTTTAATATATTTTGTCACCATGTTTTTAATTTCGTTTATTATGGGTAAAAAACTTGGGGCAAATTACAAAAAAACAGCAACACTTTCTTTTACCGCAGCAAGCAATAATTTTGAACTTGCAATAGCAGTTGCAGTTGCAGTTTTTGGCATAAATTCAGGGCAAGCGTTTGCAGCAGTGATCGGCCCTTTAGTTGAAGTTCCGGTTCTTATCGGACTAGTGAATGTTGCCCTATATTTCAAGAAGAACTATTTCGTCGTAAAGAACGAGGATGTTCTGACTCCTACGTGAAAAAAATCCTCCTGACAAATTCCCTTCAAACTAAAAAATAGATTTCTTAAAATCAAAATGGTAATATTTAAAAATTGGCTTGATGCGCCAAACTGTATAAGAAATGAGGAGATGTTATTATGAATGGAGAGTTACAGGCGGTCTCCATAATTAAATCAAGACGTTGCGTTAGAAGTTTCCTGCCAAAACCGGTTCCGAAAGAAATCGTCGAGGATATCATTGATTGCGCGCGGTTTGCCCCCACTGCGAACAATGAACAGCCTTGGGAATTTATCGTGGTGACAAAAGCTGAAACACGAAAGAAAATCGCCGACGCGACGGGCAACAATGGCCGATTCATCACCGAGGTACCTGTTTGCGTCGTCACTTTCTGTAAAGAGACGAAATATTTTCTGGAAGATGGTGCGGCCGCAAGTCAAAACATCCTGCTGGCTGCGTGGGCTCATGGAATTCGCTCATGCTGGGTTGCCGGAGATAAAAAACCTTACGCGGACACTGTTCGCCAGATTCTTGGATTGCCGATCGGCTACAAGCTTGTCAGTCTTATTCCTCTGGGATATTCTTCTGAAATCCCTCACATCAAAAAACGCAATTTAAAAGATCTGTTGCATTGGGAACAATATCATTTATAATATTAGAGAAGAGATAGTCAGAGAATAATATTTTAAATTTCTCTCCTGAAAATATTAGATTTATACGACCAAAAATTGACACCATTTATTTTTAAACAAAATGAATATTTATAATTATTTTGAAAACCGATCAAGATCATTTTTAATAATGCATGCCCTGTTTTTTAATTTATTGCTGGCGAGCATGGACTATTTAACCGGATGGGAGTTTGCTTTTTCACCATTTTACTTGCTACCCATTCTCCTTGTCACATGGTTTTCTGATATGTCTGCAGGCATGATAATCTCTGTCATTTCTGCTTTCACTTGGTTGACAGTTGACTTTCTGAACGACCATCCCTATTCAACTCCTTTTTTCGCTCTATGGAACATGTTGGCCCGACTCTTTTTCTATTTAATTATTGCTTACAGTTTATCTATACGCAGGCAAAAAGAAAAATATATCGTCAGCCAATCTCGAGAATTAGAACGTTCCAATAAAGAGCTTGCCATGTCCATTGCTGATTTAGAACAATTCACTACTGCTGCTTCGCACGATCTCAAAGAACCATTACGCGTAGTGAGCCAGTATCTTCAAATTATTGAGCAAAGATGTAAAAATAACCTTGATCCGGATATATCTAAGTTCATAAATAGCAGTATAAATGCAGCAGGAAGAATGGATACACTTATTAATGATTTGTTAGACTACTCGCGAGTCATCAAGAAAGAAAGACATTTTCTATCTGTCAATTGCTCTAAAATTTTAAATGAAGCATTGAATAATCTAACAGTTACTATTAGTCAGTCCGGCACAGTAATAACATCTGATCCTTTACCTACCTTATCAGTCGTTGAATCAGAATTTGTAAGAATATTTCAGAATCTGATTGGTAATGCTATTAAGTACAGGGGACAAGATACGCCTCGAGTTCATATTTCAGCAAAAAGTAAGGAAGGGCGCTGGGTTTTCTCCATAAAGGATAATGGAATAGGAATTGAATCACAGTATTATCAGAAAATTTTCAATATATTTCAGAGGTTGCATAGTAGAGAAGAATATCCCGGCACAGGAATTGGTCTGGCAATCTGCAAAAAAATTGTAGAAAGCTATGGCGGTCAAATTTGGGTTGAATCGGAACCGGGAAAAGGTTCAACATTCTACTTCACGATCCCGAAATGAGGAGGTAATATCTATGAACACAAATAAAATAGACGGAACAAAAGAAATCTTGTTAGTTGAAGATAGCCCTGATGATGCAGAAATAGTTAAAGAAGCCCTCAAAGGAACTAAGATGAAATATAATCTCAATGTGCCTTTAGATGGGTTAGAGGCATTAGAGTTCCTTCACAAAAAAGGTAAATATGCTAATGCTCCTCGTCCGGATTTAATTATACTAGACTTAAATCTACCTAAAAAAGATGGATGGGAAGTACTTTCAGAGATAAAAACAGATAATAAGCTAAAGCGAATTCCAGTGATTGTATTGACAACTTCCCAAGATGAACAGCATATTCTCAAGGCATACAATCTGCATGCAAATTGTTACATCGTCAAACCATTCAATTTACCGGAAATAGTGGAAGTTGCTAAGGTGATTGAGGATTGGATTTCTATAATAAAATTACCTCCTGAATAATCTAAATCAATGAAAGATAAACCTTTCGAAATTTTGCTAATCGAAGATAATCCCGACGATGCTTTGTTGCTGCGAGAGTCCCTGATTGATGCAGGATTTGCTTTTAATATGGAGAATGTCAATCGCCTTTCAACAGGACTCTCTTCCCTTGAGGACAAGAAAATTGACATCGTATTGTTAGACCTATCTTTACCAGATAGCCAAGGCCTTGAGGGCTTGATCAAAATTCAGAATCATACGCCAAATGTTCCTATCGTTATTTTGACAGGTCTTAATGACGAACAACTTGCAGAAGAAGCAGTGAAAAAGGGGGCACAAGACTATCTGATCAAAACACATGCGAGAGGTACTTCTATCATACGCGTGATACGATACGCAATTGATCGAGCTAAGTTGAGAGAAGAAATACGATCCTTGTCTCTGATTGATGAGCTTACGCAATTATATAACCGCAGAGGATTCTTGACACTGGCTCAACATCAATTGAAAATAACAAATCGGACTAAGAAATTTATAACATTACTTTTTGCCGACGTAGATGGGTTGAAATGGATTAATGATACTCTGGGTCATCAGGAAGGCGACAAGGCATTGATTGAAACTGCCAATATTCTTAAAGGAATTTTTCGAGACTCGGATATCATTGCCCGGATTGGCGGGGATGAATTTGTCATCCTTATGACAGAGCCAAGCAATGTGATCAAAAACATGCTCTCCTCCCGTTTTCATAATGCAATAGAAAAACAGATTGAAGCCCGAGGGAACTCTTATAAGTTGTCCATAAGTTTTGGAATGGCTGAATATAATCCTGAACATCCGATTTCTATAGAAGAACTTTTAAATAAAGTAGATGCTTCAATGTATGAACAAAAACGAAAAAAGAAGTTATCGACGACTAAGGGTATTGGCAATTCAATAATTGAGTGATATAAAGCCCGAAACAGATTTAACTTATTGAAAAAATATAGGATTGATTTTGAAGAAAAAAATCTTTTTTCTTCAAGGAGGGGGGCAAGATGGAACAAGGAAAAACGATCTGTGAAATTATAAGTTCAGCAGCAAAAGTAGTGGTTGAAGCAACAATAGAAATCTATAATAGAATCGTTGATTGCCTGCAGAGTTATAAGCAGGATTTAATGAGAGGTCGGGATGATACGCAGCCATCGGAAGAGATTCTAACGGACGAAAATCTGACAGAAGAAAAAGACCCCTCTGAGGGAGAACGGTCGCAAGAACACAAAGAAACTTCTAATTCCACATCAACAACGACTTTAAAGCGCAAAGTGACGTTCAAATATCATAATCAAAATGCAGAAAACGTGGCGTTTGTCGGAAATTTTACCGACTGGCAAATAAGACCGATGGAGAAAAAAAATGACGGGACATGGACATTTACTGTTTTACTGGAACCTAAAAGATATCTTTATAAATTTGTCGTTGACGGACAATGGCTTAAGGATCCGAAAAACCCTTCGAGTCAATCGGATGGATACGGAGGGGAAAGCTCCATCTTAAAAGTAGATTAACGACAGTTCTAAACAGTCGCTATTAGAAAAATAATAAAAAATTAACTGTCAGGACGGAACGGGCGGGATACAGGAATCATCAATCACTTTATCCTATCGCGAAATGAACCTTCGAACCCATGAAACAAATCGATTGATCCATCTCCGAACAATAGAAAAAAAACTACGCTTGCCAAACCATTTTGAGACAAACTTCTTAAACCATTTTTTAACAATAAATCCATAAGAATTATCTTCCTCCATTACATAGTGTTTGAACCGTTCTTCCGACATCACCACGTAAAGCTTTATCGCTTCGCTAATACCCTTGAAATTTTTTTCTCCAACAAATTCATAAGGAACAGCATTCTGCACCATAGTCAATCTTAATGCTTCAGTAAAAACAATTTCGTTAGGATTGGCGACTTTTTCAATTCTAAAAACAAGATTCACCGCATCCCCAAAGATATCATCACCCCGTTCCGATATAACGACTTCTCCCACATTCAGAGCGAGCCGGATTTTGAGTTCATAATTCTGATTTTCCCCATTAAATTGTTTAAGGTTAGACAATATCTTTTCCCCGGATTTGAGAGAGTTCGTTGAACTTAAGAAAGTTATGAGATAAGCATCGCCTATATTTTTGATAATCCTGCCGTCGAACGGAGAGACGGCCGCGCTGATAAGACTATAGAATTTTTTTTGAAGATGTAAAATCTCTTCGCGGCCCATTTTCGAAGTCAGGTTAGTATAATTGCAAATGTCCACAACCATGATGACCAAGTTCTGGCTTTTAGTTCCAATCGTCATATATCACCTTCATGTTATCACAAGCTTGCTAAAATTTTAATCAACCTATTGCGCGATTTTGAGGATGTCCCGTTCATAATAGAAAAAATGTGAAATGGCTTCCCATGCTTAAAAAATAACCCAAGGAGGAATCTCTCAATAAAAAAGTATCATATTCTGAAAAAGAAAAACAGTCACAAACAGGACAATAGGTGTACAGATTCTTGACAATGTTGAGTATTAACGATAATATTATATAAAAATGACTGCCCTTTGGATAAAAGAATGAGGTAAAGTCAAAAAAATAGGATTGAATATGGAAAACATACAGCCCAACATGTTTGACGGGAAAAAACTTGGCAAGGATGTTCTGGAAGAATGGCAGAGTCTTCTCAACGTGGTGGCAGAAATCTTTTGTGTGCCAGCGGGGTTGATCACTCGACTATCAGGTTCGGAGATCGAGATATTCCTTTCGAGCGAATCCAAAGGTAATCCTTTTCCGGCAGGGTATAAGACACATTTCCCAGATTCCGGGTGGTACTGTGAACGCACGCTTAAGAATGAAAAACTTTTACTCATTCCGAATGCTTTTCAAGATCCAAAATGGAAAGACAATGCTTCAGCAGTCAAACTAAATATGATTTCCTATATAGGCATGCCTATTGAACGTCCTGATGGAGGGATGTTCGGGACGATATGTTTCCTAGACAATAAGGAAAATACTTATAATGATCTATATGTTAAACTGCTCAAACAGTTCACAAAGATGATCGAATTGTCCCTACGCACTGTTTATGATAAGGACGAAATCGAGCATCGGGATCGTTTGATTGACGACTTAAGTAAGATTTATCCAATTTGCTCTTACTGCAAAAAAGTTCGCGAAAAGACGGACGAGTGGGTTACGGTAGAAAAATATGTCAAAAATATTTCAGGGAAAGAAGCTTCTCACGGAATCTGCCCCCAGTGCTTCGAAGAAATAAAGCAAAAACGATTAAAAACGTAGCATAAGCACGGCAACTGTCTTCCCAGTTGCCGGGAAATAAATTTGAGAATCGAAATTAGACCGTAATCCCCCCCCCAAAAAAAACAGCTGCGCAACGTTTGAGGAAAACGTAACTTGGCAGAAACTATTTTTTCAGTTTCAACAAGCTGCCTTGTCATCCCAGTTCGGTCGCCAAACATCCCCTCTTATATCAAAATAAAAGCTGTGCCATTAAAAAGAACGTATCATTTTTTAATTTACCGTCATCCTCATCTTTGAAAACGTAGTTGGCTTGGACTCTCCAATTGTATTCCCTAATAAAATAAATTTGCAAGAGTTTTTCTTGGAGTTAAAGTGAGATCTAATTGTTTCAAAATACTAAAGAAATTAGAAATTTTGGAAGAAAAAAGGAATTTACCATGAAAGATTGGTTAGAATCCATTGGACTTCGCTCAGGACAGGCTTTATTTGGGGAAGGGAGGGTACAAAAGTCCGTTTTGTCTTCTTAAAACCTTACAATCTTTTTTTTCAAAAAAGCCCAATTTACAACGCGGGATCCTATCCGGAAAGATGCTGAAACTCTGCTGTCTGATCCTGAAATGCTAAAAAACTGTATTCACATAGCAGAACAAATCTGAGTCACATCTCCACTACCGAATATAGTAATTCTTCACTCCTAAACGTTTAGCTTTCAGTTTAATGTTGTTTAGGTCTTTGATAGCTCTCATTTCCTCGATTAATTCTTGCTGTTCAAAGTTTTTAAGTTAATTGCAGGCAACAGCGCTCCTGACAAATCATTTTTTATATAGTACAATTTTTCCGAAAAGTTACTTTAGCTCATAAGGAGGGGTTATGAAACACAATGTCTTAATTTCTCGTCCAATATTTCATTTCTTTAAACTAATATTTTTTATAAGTCTAATCGCTTTCTTGTATATCCAACCATCGCCTATTATGGCGAGTGGCGGGAAAATCTATATTCCATCGTCGGTCCCCGTCAATATTAAGCCTTCTCATTTGGGAGAACGTCTCATCGGCCTTGGGTTCAATCGTATGGCTGTCACTTTTAATTGGAAGGATAATTTTTTCGACCGTCGCGCCGAAGGGGGAGGACAATGGGAGGATGTCGGGGACCTAGAGACGACTGCCACGAACGGTGCCATCGGATATATATATGACCGTAGCGACCGATACAGTGAAGAGTGGGATTTTATTGCAGGAGCTCTCTCCATTAAATCAAAGACGAACAGCTATACTTCACCCTTTTTGGGCAAAGTGTTAAACGTGGATCTATCTGGAAGCGGATTCGACATTGGCGGAAGATATTTGGGTGGATACTCTCTTGCAAAGACCGAGTTAGGAACGGGGCGGGCATTGGACTGGAACCTTGCTTTCAGTCTCCATTCCATTTTTTTCTATCTTAACAATAGCGAAAAGGCAGAGTCCGTTGATGGCCTTGATATTAATCATGAAGATATGACCGATTATGGGTTATTTCTAAGACCGAGTGTCGCTTTTCAACCTATTATCCCTTTAGGAACATGGATTTCGATTGTGCCTTACGCCGGTATCAGTTCTATGCTGTTAGTCGGAGTGGAAGATTGGAAAGATACGATCCTTAAGCGCGACGGAGCAGATCGTAAACTCGGTTCAGATACAGATTGGATCGCGTCCGGAACTTTTGAAACAGTCTTTGGGTTTGATATTGGGCTCATTTCCCCATTTTCCCGCGAGCATCAATGCACCGTAGGAGGAGCTCTCACTCAACTCTACGGAGGAACCAGCGGGAATTTCTATGAATTCCATTTACTCTATTCAATTCCAATCGGAAGAAACAAATCCTCGAAGTAAGAAAACTGCGAGGGTCAGTTGTTGATTGAAAATAATTTGGCGACAATAGGATTGGCTTTGATTACAACTGTCTGATACAACCCGAAACAATTTCGTAATTAAAGCTGAAATGATATTTCTTTTCTTTCACGCCTAAGTTCTCTTTTTATAGAATCAATAATAAACCCATCTATTCTCTTCCAGATATAAGAGACAAACTTGACCGGCCTCAGATTGCCGTTTCCATCACAATAATTAAGGTCATAATTTTTTATTTGTTTATAGAGTATCAGTACAGATTCAGAAAGAATATCTTCGCCGTGCCTTTTTAATAAGTGAGGAACTATTTTGCTGTATACCCTAAAAATAACAAACCCTATATGCCTCAGAACAAGCTGGTTAGCGCTTTTCTTGTCTCCTTTTTTGGCACGTGCAATCAGATTCCTTTCTTCTGAAAACGATACTTGGGGGTATTTGCGGGCAAGATTTTTGTAATGTCCCCACATTTTGCATATAGTACTATTTTTCCTGATGTAAGCAGAAAGAATATTGGGTAGATATTGGGGTAGGAGTCCTATTCAAACATCAAGGGTGTAAATTTATCTGACGGAGAAAATGGTGGGGCCGCTGGCTGAAACAAGTTAAGACTTACTTGCTGCACACATCACGAACAGCGGCGAGGCGCGCGACTAATTTTCAAACTCAATATTGTCTATATGGCCCATAAGTTCTTCTTCGGTTTTTGAGGAAAAAATCTTAGCTCTAACCTTCGATACCTCTTCAAATCCGCGCAGATGCCAAAAACAAATTTTCGCAAGATTCCTTATGCGGAAATATGGGGTTGGACCATCCACTTCCCGAACCTTCAGAAGATGTTTTTTGAGCGCCGTTATTTTTTCTTTCGCTTTAGTTTTCGGAACCCAAATACCCGTCTTTAAATAATCTTCTATCTCTTGGAATATAACAGGATTTCCCAACGCCCCTTTTGCAACTAAAATGCCGTCGCAATTTGTTTCATCAAACATTTTTTTTGCAAGGAGAGGATTCAAGATATTGCCGCTACCAAAAACGGGGATTTTCACTGATTCTTTTATTGCTTTAATCGCTTCGTAGTCAACGGTTCCGTGATTGCCTTGTTCTCGACTCCTGCCATGTACAAAAAGAGCGGAAGCTCCTGCTAATTCGCAATTTTTTGCAAATTCGACAGAACCGGGAATATCAACTTTTTTTATTCCGACCCTCATTTTTACGGTGATCGGCAAAGTGATTTTATTTGTAATAAATTCGACCAGTTTATAAAGAGGGATGGGATCAATCATAAAATGAGAACCGATCCCTTTTTTATAAACTTTCCGCACAGGACAAGCCGCGTTAATATCTAAAAAAGTAATCGGCGCTTTTTTGAGAATAATTTCGATTGAACGCATAACAACATTAGGATCAAATCCCAAAATTTGAGCGGCAATTGGACGATCTTCAGGACAGCTCCTCAACATTCGATTCGTTCTTGGAGAATCATATAACAACGATTGAGAATCAACCATTTCGAAAAAACAGAGCTTAGCGCCATATTCCCGCGCAATTAGACGGAAGGTTAAATCCGTACAAGAAGATAACGGAGCCAAGAAAATGTTCGTATCTATTTTTTTTGAGCCAATCCGGATCATACCTGAACTATTTTACTATAAAATGATTTGCAGATACTTATTATAGAAAGAAACAGGATGGAAAAATAATAGAAGAATTTTGGCGCTCAACTAAAAACGAGGGAATAAACTGCCTGCAAAGGGTTTTAAAAATTAAGACGAAATGATGAGCTCTGAGAAAAAGCGGAAACTACTAAAATTGTTCTGCTCGAACCTTGTTTTGAGAGATGGAAAGTAGAATTCACCTCCTAATAATTTTTTAACCTTTATTTGAATGAAGTTGAGAGGACTGATTGAAACGGTGTTAGAACTTTTTTAAGCGCCCCTTAAGCCCTGTCCAAGATAGACAACGTCCTGAACGAATTGTGATTATTTATATTCTGTTGAAAGAAAATTGAACTACGGTTTTAACCGGCTGGCCTTCGACCTCCAAAAGCGGATAGACGAGGAAATTGATTGGGCCGGAAGCCGGCGCAGGAACAACATCCAGATCGCGGCCTCGGCTGATTTCAAACCGATTTGCCGGGTGGTGCCCAAAATAATACGTCGCCAGACTTGAGTATTTATCCGCCTCGCTAATATCCACAGGCCACCATTTTCCGTCCGTATAAAATTCAACCCAGCAGTGGTACCCGTCTATTCCGCCCTCATAACGCTCCGAAGGTATTGCCGCGCCAATAGCAAACCGGGCAGGGATACCAATGGACCGTGTCAGCGCAATAAAATAGGCGTGAAAATCGGTGCAATTGCCGGTGCGCACATTGCAGGCGTACACCGCATCGCCCTTCCCCCAACCAGCTCCATATTTCATATAGCGCATCCGATCGATGACATGGTCATAAAGCGCGCGCGCCTGTTCCAACGGACTCTTTTTTCCCTTAATTACCTGTCTTGCGGTATCGCGAAAATCCTTATTTAATGGAACCAACCGTTCCACCCGCAGGTAGCGCTTCGCATCCTCCTGTGTTGATTCATATCCGCTTTTTTCAAGACGTCGCACATGATAATCAATCTCGAATTTTTTTCCGCTGTCGCCGGGCCCAAGTTCCATATAAAGGATATGGTTTCCATAATGACGATCTTCCACGATCCGATGCGGGCCTTCTATGCTCATCGCCTCAACCTTGACGGTCTGATATGCGTCGGATGATGCCAGTGGAAGCCACATCTTTGCCGGACCGTTGATCTTTGGCAAATAGACTTCATAGAAGAAATCAAATTCATCCTGTCCGTTCTTAATTCCAAGAAGCTGTTTTGGCGCATCGTGAACAGCAACACGCCTCCATATTTTGTCTTCTTTCTGTTCCCAAACGTAAAATGGCTGACCGTTCTTTTTATGCGCAGTAGTCTCGGTAACAATCATAGAGCCCGGGGAACCTTCCATGAAAAAATCCACGTCATAGACGTCTCCCGACGTATCCACAAGGTCCACACAGGCAAAATGCCGGCGAGGACCCAGGCTGGACAAATATTCCGTATGAACGCGAACCAGTTTCAAATCGTACTCGCTTTTGCCGATGCCCAGCTTGAAATAACCACCGCCCTCGCGCGTTTCCTCTTCAATATGTTTCTCAATGCCGGCCTGAATATCGGCAGTAACAACCGTATTCTCCGGCATTGAGCGAGCTTTATCCTTAGAACACCCTGCCATCATGGGCAAAGCTATAGCGGAAAAAAAATAAACCGCGCACTGCCCAACAAAGAGCATAGCTGTTAACAATGCGCGATGGTTCATGAAACCTGTGCCCATGAAAGTAGCTCGGATATTTTAATTATGCGGATGTTCGCTGGTGGGATGCTCCGATGTCGGTTTTTTACTTTTCTCTGTTGGGGATTTTGTTGCGGCGGGAGTCTCCGTTACCGTTGGGGTCTGGGACACCTCGGGACTTTCAGGTATAGCGCTCTTCTTGCAACCAACCGTCATTGCCATGAGACAAACTGCAAACAGAACAACGCTCCCGTGTTTCTTATTTTTTATCATTATTCTCCTCCATTTCCTGTATCAACAACACTTTAAGGTCATCAAAACTTTTCTCACATCTATTTAATTTCAACCGTTTTATAAATTGATCTTTCTCCGAAAAAACGGACACAGAGTTAAGCCACTAAAGCTTTTTGTTCAAACTCATAAGGAGAAAGATAGCCCAGTGAAGAATGCCTTCTTTGCCTATTGTAGAATATTTCGATATATTCAAACAGAGCCGATCACGCCTGCTGTCGGGAAGTAAAAGAGAAAAACTACGGCTATGACTCTACTTCATAGTGGTCCAAAAAACGGGGGCAGGTCAATAGATAGGAAAAAGTGCGAAGGAAGGCAAAAAAAGTTGGAAGACAAATCAGTTTCGGAAGTGTTTTTTCAGGAATAAACGATTTACTCATTATACTGAATAAATCGTTTGGGTGGCTCTATGGGTGAAAAGGGTAACTGCATAGAGCTCGTCCGATGGCTTACCCCAGAATACCAGATGCCCTTTGACTACTCAAAAGCCACCCTGGGTACCCGTCTCAGATACCTCAGAAGAAGGGCCGGTATAACCATCACCCAACTTGCCACACAATCGGGCATTTCCCACAATTCCATCTCCCGCCTTGAAAGAGCATCTTCTTTCAAAGTAAATCCTACCATTCTGGAAAAACTCATGCAAGTTTTGGGAGTGAAACTCCAAGAAATCAGCCCGGAAACCGATGGAGATTGTTATGACCTTTTGATCCCGCCTAAAACTCTTGGATCCTGGATTAAAAACGCCAGAATGAAAAAGGGACTTCAACAAAAAAAACTTGCTCGTCTCTTAGGAGTAAACCGTGAAACAGTAAGGCGATGGGAGAGAGACATTGTACACCCGAATTCCGGTTTGAAACCCCAACTTGTCCAGATATTAGGACCGATGAGCCAGCACTAAGTGGGGAAAACCGCCAGTTAATCCACCTTCCTCTTAGCCGCCTTGATGCCTGTAGCTGTCGTTCGGTAACGCTGTTTGGGACTCTTGGGCTTATCAGGCAAGGTCATTTCAAGCCATTTGGTGGACAGAAGAGGTTCCAAGTATCCTTCCAAGAAATGCATCCGGTCCTTAAGACCCACACATTTTTGGAGCATCCCTCTGGTTTTGGGTTTTAAAGCCATTCTTAAGATTTTTTTGACTTGAGGGGTGCTTGATGGGTACTTGAGTGGTTACCTGTTCCTCTCTCGGATGAAGGGTCACCCACAGACCTTCCTGTTTTTCCTCCCACAATTTTATCGTGGAGGCGGAGGTGGAAACGGCTGTTTTTTATCACGAGAGTTCATCTCATCTTCAAGAGCGTCAAATTTCTTTTGTTGTTCAGGTGTCAAAATAGCCTTGATTTCTTGACTTGTGATTTTTCGGATTTCGTTGAACTTTGCTCGAGATTCGGAAAATACCGCATCCATTTCCGGACGATGGGCTTCAAAAATTTTCCCCACCTTGATTTTTTGATCTTGGTCTAAGCCAAGTTGTTTGCTAAACATATCTAACATCTTTCTTTGTGGTTCTCCATGATGTCCCATATGTCTCGGAAAAAATTCCCGCATCAACCACGGTCCTGCAAACGTACCAATGACTAATCCTAATAACAGCGAAATAATTATTTGATTCCATTGGATTTTCATACGCCCTCCCAAACAAGAGCCGCAAGTTCTTCTGTCTTGGGTTCTTCAGTTCTTAAAAATAATTGTGATTTATCCTGCGAATATTGATCTGCCAAAAGCATAGCACCTACCGAAACGGTCGTTTTTCGAGGCAATCCAACAAAAAGGAGAATAATTGTGGAGACAGCTCCAATAGCTGCCAATTTCCACCAGTTGCTATAATTCCAATGCAGGATAGATTGCATCGTTCGGGGACGAGGCAATTTGTCCATGACCCTTCTGACAAATTCTTCCGTATCCTCATTTCGTATCGCCGCGGACGCAGATGCCACGAGTCGTTTGTCTATCTCATTCCAAATCGCCAATTCCTCACGGCACTTTGTACAGCTCTCCACATGTTGCCGAACAATCTGTTGCTCATTCATCGGCAATTCACCGTCGAAAAATAAAATCAATTTCTCTTTAATATCCTCATGTTCCATGTCATTATGCTCCTTCATTTATTTAGACATTTTGATTTGAAAGAAAGTGTCCGAATTTCTCCCGCAAGGATTGGCGTGATCGTTTAAGCCGGGCTTTAACAGTATCCAAGGAGATATTCAAAGCGAGACTGATTTCCTTATAATTTAGACCCCTAAGTCGAAGGTTTAAGACTGCCCGGTAATCTTCAGGGAGTGAAAAAAGGGCTTTCTGGACAAGGTCTGATTCTTCTCCGAGAGAAGCGGATGTTATCCTATCTTCTCCGATCTCCCCATTTCCTCTCTCAAGAAGGGCATCTAAACTTTCCAAACGATGGCGCTGACGGCTTTTCTGAACGTTCATACAATGGTTATAAGCAATTCGATAGAGCCACGTGGAAAAGGCGGATTCTCCTTGAAAGCTTGCCAAACCTTTGAAAGCTTTTAGAAATATCTCTTGCGCGGCATCGTCAGATTCTGTTCGGTTTTTAAGGATAGAAAGGCAAAACCCCATAACTTTTAAATGATACCGCCGGACCAGAATTCCATAAGCGTCTTGATTCCCGGACAATATTTCATTAATAATTTCGAAATCTTCCATTAATTTACCATCTCTTTTGTAGGTTGGCAAAACGTGGAATTGCCAATGTTTTAATTCTACCTATTTTTTAGACAAAGCATCTGAAAAAAAGTGTCAAAAATATTTGTAAAAGAATCTGACACTTTTTCTATGGATGAGATGTCTAATGTTCAAACAGGATGTCAGAAATTATGAGCAGCATGATGTTTGCGAAAACAAAAAGGAGGAGAGTATGAAGATCAAGAAAATAGGATATGTAATCTTAGTAGTTGGGTTCTTAGTAGCCGTTTCAAAAGTTACGCTGCAAGTGATGCCGAATTGGACAAAATTCTGACCGCTCTTAAAGAGAATCGTCAGGAAATCCAGAAACAAATGGAAAAATTCCGTGATCAGAAAGACTCTGTTTTGACACTAACTCAAAGAGCAAAGATGATTATGAAACGGCCTATGCCGCCGTTCGGCGGACAGCCTGGACAACATGGTGCCATGGGATGGGATGAATGCCGTTCTCCTCTTGGCGGTCATGAGAAAGGTCCCAGATTCGACAGAGGACAAAATCGGCAATGTCCTTTCGAAAAAGAACCTCCGATGATGGAAGAATACGACCGGTAACATCTGGGATTGAAGAGTCGTGGAATGAACAATGCACGATTCTTTTGCCTGCCCAGAGAAAACGCATGGTTTCCAATTAGAGGAGGATGCGGATCCAATCGCTGGGCAGGCTCCTTTTGCCGACGACACAGAATGAAGAGAAACTCAGTCATGAAACATTAAGGAATTTGCAGGACGCATTTATGATAATGAAGTTGAAAAATATTTCGATAATTGCTGTCAGTTCAGCGGCGATGCTGATTCCTGTCTGGGTGAATGCTGAAACGATCCAATCGATGACGTGGAACGAATGCCAGAAGACCGCTTTAGAGAGAAATCCGTCTTTAAAAAGTTCCCGTTATTCCGTGGAAACGGCTCGATATAATTACAACGTCAGCAGGGATCAGGCTTTGCCCTATCCCGGAATTTCCGCTTCACATTCCTTTTCCCGATCAGAGAATCAAAACTCTCAATCTGCAGATCGCTATTCGTTAGATGTCAGCGCTTCTGAAACATTGTTCAGTATGAAGTCCTACTCTGAGATGAAAGTGCAAAGCAAGTCGCTTGAAAAAGCAAACGTAGATTTGCGTTCTTCATTGGCCGATACGCGCAAGAATCTTTTGAATTCTTTTATTAACCTCCTTTATGCGCAAGAACGAATCCGCGTGATGGAAAATATTCTTACTATCCGAGAGAAAAGCGCCGAGATGATCAATCTTCAATATGAAGGTGGTCGGGAAAGCAACGGAAACCGATTGCGAACAGAAGCAATATTGGCTCAAGCCAAAGTTGATCTGGAACAAGCTAAGCGAGATCTTGTCACTGCTCAACGCAATTTGAACGCGAGTCTTGGTCTGGATAGTTTTTCAGCAATCATTGCTTCGGGCGCGTTATCCATTCCTTCGCTGGTTTCCAACATAGATTTCGATGAGTTAGCTCTCTATATTCCAAGCGTTCTTTCATCAAAAAAATCGGTTGAGATTTCCTATCTTAAAGTAAAAAAAGCTGAATCGGACTTGTTCCCGACACTTACCTCCAATCAAGGACTCAGTTGGATCGACACTACTGAATTCCCGACAGACCGAACTTGGTCTGTCGGGTTAAGTCTGACATGGCCTCTTTTTAATAACGGGCCAACATATTTTTTTAACAACCGAGCCAGCGCCAAAAGCCAATATCAAAGCGCTCAAATGGATTATCGAAACGCGCTTTTAACCGCCAAGTCCAGCTTACAGTCCGATCTGGCATCGCTGGAAACGACTATTGATAATGTGCGCACTTCGGGACTTCTTTTGGAAGCGGCACGGGAACGGCATTCGGAAGCTGAGATTCAGTATCTTGCAGGAACTTTGAACTTTCAGAATTGGCAAGATGTTGAACAGGAATTGGTTTCATCCGAACAAGCATATTTGAATAGTCTTAAATCCTCGAACACCGCGCGCGCAGAACTTGACGGACTGCTCGGAGTTCCTCTAGGAGACTGAATATGAAAAAAGTTGTTGTTATAACCCTCATCATTGCCGCCATTATCGTAGGAATTACAATCCTCCGAAAGAAAAAACAACCCAATAGACAGTTTTATGTTCCGATCACAGTCAGCCGGGGTGCGATTCAGGAAACCATCGAAACTACAGGAAAAGTGGAGCCGCTCAATCGTGTAGAAGCAACATCTTTGGTGGCTGGACGAGTGGACAAAATCTTCGTTGAGGAAGGAGCATCCGTCAAACAAGGACAACTACTGGCATATTTAAGCTCCACCGATCGGGTAGCTATCCTCGATGCGGCGCGCGCCAAAGGCGGAGAGGTTATGGCCAAGTGGGAAAAAACTTACAAACCAACCCCGATTCTTTCTCCCTTAAATGGAACTGTAATTAAACGGAACGTGGTTGAGGGCCAGACCATAGCCACATCTTACGTCATGTTTGCCTTGTCGGACGATCTTATCGTTGTGGCACAAGTGGATGAGTCGGACATTGGGAGAATAAAGGTCGGGCAACGGGCGCTCATCACCCTCGATGCTTTTCCCAACAAAAAGATTGAAGGAAATGTTTTTCAAATATCCCGAGAAGGAGTCAACACAAGCAATGTGATCACTTACGATGTTAAAATTCGTCCAACTCGAGTGCCGGACTATTTTCAATCGGAAATGTCCGCAAACATCGAAGTGATTATTAAAAGAAAATCAAGTGTTCTCTGTCTTCCAATGACAGCTGTTATGGAATCCGATGATGGCGTTCGATACGTTTACAAGGGTGACCCGAATCATCCCGAGAGGGAACCTATTACAGTAGGCATAGATAACGGAAAGAACGTCGAGATTCTTTCGGGCGTAAATGAGGGTGAAACTGTATTTTTTACAGATCAAAACTACAAACCTCAGATGATATCTTCGGATGCAAATCCGTTCATGCCCAGCGGACCCAAGAAAAATAAGTCTGGCAAATCCTCGGGCATGCCTCCGCCGCCGATGTAAAGGATTCTCCATGAAAGAATTGCCGCTCATTCAAGTTAAAGGAATAAAAAAAATATACCATCTCGGAGATGAGCATCCGTCAAACAAGGACA
>JAJAPZ010000032.1 GCA_020523905.1 Candidatus Obscuribacterium magneticum | reverse complement strand
ACCACGGCCGCGCAATTCCGTAAAAAGCGTGAAAAATTGACCTCCCTTTCGTGAGCGGAGGGAAGCCCCGCGTGAAGGAGCCACATCTTCGTTTTGGGAAAAAGGGGGCCGAGTTCCGCTGAAAAATCAAACTCTTTGATGGACACGCGGACGCCGTCAAACAATCCCCATTGATAGGCCGACGGATGGTACAGAAGCTCCGCCAGGGCCACATTCCGCGCGACCCCGGCCAACCAAGCCTCCACGGAAGGGGCTTCTTTCAGAAACTTGTCCTGAATGACCCGGCGCTGATTCTCGGAAACAAACGTGACTTTCCTTTTTCGCTTTGGCGGCTCTTTCAGGGAGGGTTCGCGCCGAGCCTCGGGCGTGTAATTAATGGGTGTTGTCGATGGCATTGGTGTGGGCGGTGACCAACTCCTTCGTGAGCTCCTTTTTCTCTTTCAACTGCTCTTGCTTCAAGGTCTGAAGCTCCCGTAAAAATGTGTCGATGTCCGAAAACTGCTTGTAAACGGAGGCAAACCGTACGTAGGCGACGGGGTCGAGCTTCCTCAGTTTCTCCAGCACCAAATCCCCCACCACACGGCTGGGCGCCTCCAACACATAATCTTCCTGCAACTCGGTTTCGACATCGGCCACCAGCTGCTCAATCTGGTCGCTGGTGATATTCCGTTTTTTGCACGCACGTACGATTCCTTCGCGGAGTTTGTTCCGATCGAACAGTTCCCGGCGGTTGTCGGACTTAAGAACGATCAAAGGCATGGCCTCAAATCGCTCATAGGTGGTAAAACGTTTGGCGCAACCGAGACATTCCCGCCGGCGCCGGATGACGTTGGCGGTCTCAATAGGTCTTGAATCAATAACATGATCTTCAACATGGCTACAATGGGGACATTTCATAGGAATTCACCTCGCTAGAACCACAAGATATGGGGTTAATGCTGATTCTAGCTACTACAGGTAGATGAGTCAAGGACTCTGATCAGAGCCCGAGTTTCACTCCGACCCCGGGATTCTGCTGAAGTAAACTCTCCAGCTTTTTTTGCGCTGATGTTCTATCTGATTCGTACGGGGCCGTGTCAATAATGTGGAGAAACACGCGCGCGGCTTCTTCATAGCGGCCGTACTTTTTCAACAAATTGCCCAAAACCTGCTCCAAGAGGATCGGGCATTCACGATATTGAATCGCCTCACGGAGGACGACGATCAACTTTTCATCCTGCTGGTTGCTCCGGTAAAGGATGGCCGTTGCGTAGAGATGATAACGATAAAACGATGGATCCCACTGAATCGCTTCCTGGAGGAGGTCCAAGGACTCCTGGATCCGCACTTGATTAAAGGCCAATGCGCCTGCAACCTCCAAAATCGCGGCGTTAAAGTAGGGATCCAACATCAAAATCCTCTCCCCGAACTCTTTCAAACGGGGATAGATTCCTCCCTCCTCATGCCCGATGCGATGGCCCCATGGCGTTACGTGGACGACACGGGAATCGCTTTCCTTTATATGTTCTTCAACGCCGTAATATTGGAGGAATTGGATATAGGCGATATCGGCCGCCAGCCGTCGCGCTCCCAATAGAAGTGCCCCCACATCGCCGGCATAATTTTCTGTCACAACCAACTGATTAAGCGGAGGATACTTCCATTCAAAGCGAGCGTCGATGCGCCACTTGGCCAGGACGATGATAATGACGGAAAGGATGAGAAAAAAGAAGAGGGATTTTCGCGATTCCATAATTTGAATCGACACCACCCGAGCTAAAACTCTTTTCGAGAAAAAAGGATGGTGCTCACAATCAAGAAAAAACCCGAATAAGCCAAGCCATAGAGAACTGCCCATCCGATAAAACCATACCCGGGAAAACCCGGCAGCGCGAAGCTGTCCCTAAAATTAAAGTACTGATAATCCGGCAAAACCGCCGCGACCGCATGAACCACGTAACGCAGGGGCCCCTGGACGGCCCGGTCAATCATAAAAGCCAGTTCCCGTCCGAAATGACCGGCGATCCAGAAAGACCCGGTAAACACAAGGGCGGAAACGGAGGAAGTCGCAAACAACGAAAAGAAAATGGCCACTGCCGCCGTGATGAGCATCTTTCCCAAGGACATGAAAATGAGCGTCGGATAAACCGTCCAAAAGGACAACTCAGAGGTAAATTCTTTAAAATCCTGAAAATAAATGAGCATGATGAGAACATGCAAAAGTGCCATGGCTGCCATCGTAAGCGTGATCGCCCCCATCAAGCCGAAAAACCGACCCATGATGTAGGTTGAACGCCGAAGGGGCCGCGTCAACAACAAGTAGAGCGTTTTCGATTCAATCTCCTGAAGCACCAGGTTCACGGCGCCAAAAACAGCGGCGGTCAGGCCAAACAGTTCGAGGGATAAGAGCCCGAGGTCAAAAACCACGCGTGTGCGGTGGCCCGGGGCCAGGGCCCCCAACAACAAGGACACAAATAGAATGACGCCGCCGAAAAAAAGAATGATCTGATATAACCGGTTGCGGATTTGCTCGATAATGGTGTACCGCGCGATCGCCAATGTTGAGGTCATTTCGATACCCCTGTGGCTCCCTGGGCCTCCAATGTCTCGATGAACAGCTCTTCGAGGCGGCCCGGCTTCATCTTCCACTCCAGGTGATCGATCAGCCGGACCAACCGTCCTTCAAACAGAATGCCCACCCGCTGCGCCAGCCGTTCCAGCTCCGAAATGCTGTGGGAGGAAAAAAAGATGGTCTTCCCCTGGTTATTGAGGTCCTGTATCAACTGCCGCGTTTGACGAATCCCCAAGGGATCCAAGCCCGTCACCGGTTCATCCAGGATGAGCAGGTCGGGGTTGTGAAGAATGGCCTGGGACAATCCAATCCGCTGGAGCATCCCTTTGGAAAATTCCCGCATGGGTTTGTTCTTAACATGTTCCATTTGGACCAGCCGGAGGACTTCATCGATTCGCTGAGACAACGCCTTGGACTCCAATTTGGAGAGAGACCCATAGAGATGTAAAACCTCACGAGGGCTCAAATTCCGGTAAAAATAAGGGACTTCCGGCAGGTAACCGATTTGTTTCTGCGCTTGCGGATGAGGCACCCGATGTCCCAAAACCGTCACCGTGCCTTTGGTGGGAAACAAAAGGCCTAAAATTAACTTTATGGTGGTTGTCTTGCCGGACCCATTCAGTCCCAAAAGCCCAAACACTTCGCCTTTATTAACAGTGAGGTTAAGATCGACAACACCTGTGGTATACGTGGTCCGGCCGAGGTGAGAACGTTGATAGATCTTGGCAAGATCCGTGGCGACAAGGAGTGATTCCGAATCCATGCACAAATCCTCACCCAAAATAAGACGTCTTAAATACGAACGGAACGCACATCCAGGATGGAGGCGTTTGTCCGGATGGCCTCCAGGACTCGTTCGGGGACCGCTTCATCAATCGTGATGATGGAAACGGCTTCTCCCCCCTGGGAGCGCCGCCCCACCTCAAAGCCGGCGATGTTGATATTGGAAGCCCCAAGAATGGTGCCCACAAACCCAACCACGCCCGGCCGGTCCGCATTGGTGAGAACGATCATGTTGCCTTCCGGAACGATGTCCACGCTGAGATCATCGATCTGCACGAGCCGCGGCTGATCCGTGTTGAAAACGGTCCCGGCGACCCGGCGCCGCTGCCGAGGCGTTTCAATTTCGAGGACAAGAAGGGCCGTATATTCCTTCGACTCCGGATTGGCCACCTCCGACACCGTGAGGCCAAAATCCGCCGCTTTCGCCAGGGCATTGACCGCTGTCACGCCGGATGTTTTCACGGACAAGAGGCCCGCGACAGCATCCGCCGTAAGAGGCGCAAGATTATGCCGGCTCAACGTCCCGGCTCCGGTGAGCGTCAGTTTCTTGATGGGCCCGTCGCTAATCTGGCCGATGAATCGTCCCAACCGGCCGGCCAACACGATATAAGGCTTAATTTCGGGCGGAAGACCCGCGGGAAGATTAAGCGCGTTCCGGGCCACTCCCTTTTCAAAAAATTCCACCACGGCCTCGGCCAGCTGAACCGACACTTTGCTTTGGGCCTCCTCCGTTGAAGCCCCCAGGTGGGGGGTAGCCACCACATTCGGATGCTTGACGAGCTCAAATGACTTGAGCGGTTCGCTTTCAAACACATCCAAACCGGCTCCTTTCACATGACCGCTGTTAAGGGCCTCCAAAAGGGCCTTCTCGTCAATAATGCCCCCGCGGGCCACATTGACAATCCGCACGCCCTTTTTCATTTTAGCGATGGCGGCGGCGTCAATCATATGGCGCGTCGCATCGGTAAGCGGCACATGGAAGGAAATAAAATCGGACTGGCTGATGACCGTTTCCATGGGGACCAATTTCACTCCCACCAGGCGGCACCAATCGGGATCGGCCATGGGATCATGGGCGATGACAAGCATTCCCAATCCCAGAGCGCGGGTGGCCACTTCGCGACCGACGCGTCCCAGACCGATAAGCCCGAGGGTCTTGCCCACCAGCTCCGTCCCCATAAATTTTTTCCGGTCCCAGCGTTCCTGTTTCATGGTCGCATCCGCTTGAGCGACGTTGTGCGCCATGGCCATGATGAGGCTGATGGAGTGTTCCGCGGCGGAAATCGTATTTCCTCCCGGCACATTCATGACGATGACGCCCTGCTTGGAGGCCGCCGCCAAATCGATATTGTCGACGCCGACCCCGGCCCGCCCCACCAACTTCAGGTTCTTTGCAGACTCCAAGACGGTCGGCGTCACCTTCGTTTCCGACCGGACCAGCAAAACATCAGCGGATCCCACTTCGCGCAAGAAATCCTCGGGTTTCAGCCCCGGCTTGTGAATCACATCAAACTTCGGGTTATCAAACAGCGGCGCCAACCCTTCTTTTTCAATTGGATCAGAGACAAGAACTTTTACCATCGTTGACTCTCCTTATTTTTAAGTTAAAGAAATTCCTTCCCCTTTCAGGCGGATTTCCGCTCCGAATCTCCGTAGAGCCGGATGGGAAGCTTTTCCTTGGTGACCACGGCCTCATCCACGATGACCTTCCGCAAATTCCTTTGTTCCGGCAGCTCGTACATGAGATCCGTGGTCAAATCCTCCACAATCGCCCGCAGGCCCCGGGCCCCCGATCCGCGCTTGAGCGCCTGGGAGGCGACTTCGTTCAGGGCCCCTTCTGTAAACTCAAGATCCACGCCTTCCAACCGAAACATTTTAACGAATTGTTTAACGAGGGCGTTCCGGGGCCGCGTCAAAATATCCACCAAGGCGCCGTGTCCCAGGGGCTCGACGGTCGCCAACACCGGCAACCGGCCCACCAACTCCGGGATGAGGCCATAAGTAATGAGATCCTCCGGCTGAACGTGCTTTAACAGGTTGGCTTCAACGGGTCGTTTGACGGGCTGAACATCGGCGCCAAAACCGATCCCCTGCTTCCCGATGCGCCGCCGGATGATGGGCTCCAGGCTCTCAAAGGCCCCGCCGCAAATAAAAAGGATGTTTGTCGTATCCACCTGAATGTATTCCTGCTGAGGATGCTTCCGGCCTCCTTGTGGGGGAACGGAGGCGACGGTCCCTTCCAGGATCTTAAGGAGGGCTTGCTGCACACCTTCCCCGGAAACATCCCGGGTGATGGAAGGTGAATCCGATTTCCGCGAAATCTTGTCGATTTCATCCACATAGACGATTCCCCGTTCCGCCTTCTTTACATCGTAGGCGGCCGATTGAAGCAACCGCAAGATGATGTTTTCGACATCTTCCCCCACGTAGCCCGCTTCGGTGAGGACGGTGGCATCGGCGATCGCAAAAGGCACATGGAGAAGGCGCGCCAGGGTTTGCGCCAGAAGTGTTTTTCCCGTTCCGGTCGGCCCGACCAATAATATGTTCGATTTGCTGAGCTCGACATCCGGCTTGATGGCTCGATCCGCCTTGCTGACGACCTCGGCCCGGCGGTAATGGTTGTAGACGGCCACCGAGAGGATCCGTTTGGCCCGTTCCTGGCCGATCACATACTCATCGAGGACCGCTTTGATTTGCGTCGGCCGCGGGAGGGTGCGGATGGCATGGCGCTGCTCCTCCTCCGTGATCCGCTGAAGAAGCGCGTAGGAGTTTCGAACGCACTCCTCGCACACATAGGTGCCCTGGCCTCCGATTAACTTAAGCCCGTCGGTTTTCCCTTTGGCACAAAACACACATTGGGGTGAATCCGGCAGGCCAAACGGCGTATCCAACTTACCCTCCTATTTTAACCGTTGCCGTCATTGCGAGCTTGGTCGCCGAAGGCGACCGAGCTCGCAATGACAAATTGTTATTGTTTCAGTAAAGAGGCAATTTTTCGCGGCGTGATGACCTCATCTACAATGCCGTAGGTCTTCGAGTCTTCCGCCGACATGTAAAAATTCCTTTCCATGTCGATCCGCACTTTCTCCGGCTTCTGGCCGGTATGCTTCACAATGATGTCCAAAAGGCGATCTTTCACCCGCACCAGTTCGTCCGTTTCAATCTTGATGTCGGTGGCCTGTCCGGACAAGCCACTCCCCATGAGCATCGGCTGATGGATCATGACACGAGCGTTCGGCAAGGCGTAGCGGCAGCCTTTGGCTCCGGCCATTAAAAGAACCGCGCCAAAAGACATCGCCATCCCCATGCAGATGGTGGTGATGGGAGAGCGGATGTACTGCATGGTGTCGTAAACCGCCAGACCCGCCGTCACCATGCCGCCCGGCGAATTGATATAGAGATTGATCTCTTTCTCCGGGTCCTCGGCCTCCAGATAAAGCAATTGAGCAATGATCAGGTTGGCGGAATCCGTGGTCACCGCCCCTCCAAAGCCCCCGACGAAAATGATGCGATCTCTGAGGAGCCGGGAAAAAATGTCGTAGCCGACGACGGCCCCCTGGTTCCACCGCTCGATAATGGAAGGAATGATCATCTCTTAAGCTCCCCCTTCTTCTTTCACTTTGGCGTGGGCAATCAGCACGCCGAACAGCTTGTCGTCTCTCATCTGGGAGCGGATGTTCTCGACATAATCGCCGCGGATAAGAGGCTCCATCTTGGCCCGCTCCTGGACCGGCTGCGCCTGAACGATCTCATCAATCTTGGCGGTGAGCTCCACCTCGCTGACGCTGACTTTTTCACCCTCGGCGATGGCCTGAAGGATATAAAATAATCGAACTTCCCGCTCCGCCTTCTTCTTAAACTCGCCGTCCTGATTCTTGACAAATTTCTCAATTTCGTCCGGCGGAAAACCAAGACCCTGGAGGCGATTTCTCTGGTAGCTAATTAAATGTTCGCGCTGCTTTTCCACGAGGCTGAGTGGAACGGCAAAGGGGTGGTCTTCCAACAACCGGTCGACGATCTGCTTCTCCAGATCGGCGCGAGCGGCTTTTTGTTTTCCCTTCTCCAGGTTTGCGCGGATTTTCTTCTTGAGTTCCTCTAACGACGGCAGCCCCATATCCTTGGCAAACTCATCGTCCACCGCCCGTAGGTTCTTTTCCTTGATGGCGTGCAATTTTACCTTAAAGATCGCCTCTTTCCCGGCCAATTCTTTGGTCGGCGAATCCGCCGGAAACGTGACGGGGATCTCGCGGGTCCCCCCCGCCTTGGCTCCCACCAAGCCTTCCACCAACCCGGAGATGGCTTGAGGAGCCGACATGTCAAGCAGGAAATTAGTGGCGGAAGCCCCCTGAATCGGCTTCCCCGCAACCGACCCTTCATAGTCGACAACGGCAAAATGATTGATTAACAAGCTGTCTGCCTTTGATTCCACGAGGGTTGAATTTGATTCGGAGAGGTCTTTCAGGACCTTTTGAACATCGTCCTCCGTGACGTTGACAGGTTTTTTTGTCAGCTTGAGCCCTTTGAAGTTTCCCACCTTAAATGTCGGTGCGACCTCAACCGTGAAAGTAAAACGGAAGGCTTTGTCGGGCGAAAACTCTGCCGTTTGAACCACGGGCGGTTCAAGGGCATGTATTTTTTTGGCCTTTATCGCTTCCACAACGCCTTCTTTTAATAGATCTTCTTCGGCGTAATGATACGCGGTCTCCTGATAATTCTTTCTCACCAGTTCCATGGGCGTTTTCCCCGGCCGGAAACCCGGCACTTTCGCCCGTGTTTTAACGCTCTCAAACGCCTTTTCTATTTTTTCTTTCACTTTTGAGAGAGGCAATTCGACCGAGACCGTCTGGACGCAGTCTTTCACGGATTCAATTTTTACTTTGATGTCGTTGGTGAGCCCCAGCATGATGTTTACTCCATCCTCTACCACGTAGATTTTTGGGCCGCACAGGAATCGAACCTGTAACCTTGTCCTTAAGAGGGACCTGCTCTACCAATTGAGCTAGCGGCCCGAGGGCCAACCATATGGGCAGGACGGGAGTTGAACCCATAAGCCCTTTCGGGCACGAGGTCCTAAGCCTCGCGCGTCTGCCAATTCCGCCACCTGCCCTTCGACTCGCCCTTCGGGCTCGCTCAGGGCAAGCCCTCGCTCTTTTTAAGCTTCGCTCAGGTACCGCCTGCGGTGAGCGAGCTAAGCGAGTCGAACCGCGCCCGGCAGGACTCGAACCTGCGGCCTGCTGGTTCGAAGCCAGACGCTCTTCCAGCTGAGCTACGGGCGCAAAAAGTTTTTGGAACAAGACCAGGCGGGATTATAGCTTAATTGAAAACCGGTCAATTTACGCACATCGGCAATATTTGGGATGGGGCTTTTAAACCTTTCCTTTCCTGTTTGACTTTCTGGGGGCCATATAGTTAGTATGCAGCGTTTTGAGAGGAGGTAGAAAATGCTTAAGGCGGAAGATTTTTTCGAACTTTCAGGAAATCCGTTAAAAATTCTTTTTGATCACACCACCTTCGTATGGGAGGCGCTAAAAAACATTGATAAGCACCTCAAAGAACATATGAAACCAAATGTGTCTGAATTACGAAAACACGGTTGCTTCATCAACAAAACCTTTGTTCTTTATAATAATGATGTTATCGAGTCCGGCTGTGACATTGAACTCGGCGATGCGACAAAAGGAAAATTGATCGTCAAAAGGGCCGGACAAATCCTCGCGGGAGCGTCGGTGATCTATGAAGGGGTGGCGCTCATGGACAACAGAATCCAAATTGGGACGGGCTCGGTCATCGAACCCGGCGCTCTCTTGAAGGGCCCCTGTATGATCGGCAACAACACGGAAATCCGCCAAGGGGCGTATATCCGGGGAAATGTTATCATCGGAGACCGATGCGTTGTGGGACATACCACCGAGATGAAATCGGCGATCATGTTGGGGGAAAGCAAAGCCGGTCATTTTGCCTATATTGGAGACAGCATTCTGGGCAAGGTTAATTTGGGCGCCGGAACAAAATTGGCCAATTTGAAGATTATTGAATCGCCTGTTGTTCTTTTTATTGATGGAAAAAGATATGAAACGGGATTAAGGAAATTCGGCGCGATCCTCGCCGATGGCGTGGAAACGGGATGCAATAGTGCAACAACCCCGGGAACCCTGCTCGGCAAGGACGTTCTTCTCTATCCCAACGCAACGGCCAGGGGTTACTGTCCTCCCAAAAAGATCATAAAACTCAAGCAAGTTCAGGAAATCATCGAAAGGAAATAAAACTATGGGCAAATTATTCGGCACAGACGGAGTCAGGGGCGTCGCCAATCGGGATCCCATTACACCCGATATGTCCATGCAAATCGGGCAAGCCGTGGCGTTCATTCTAAAAAAAGAAGGGCATCGCCCAAAAATCGTTATCGGGAAAGACACCCGGCTTTCAGGTTATATGTTGGAAAACGCCTTGGTGGCCGGGATCACCTCCCTGGGAACAGATGTGATTCTTGTCGGGCCCATGCCGACCCCCGGCATTGCCTTTTTGACGACCAATCTGGATGCGGACGCCGGGATCGTCATTTCCGCTTCACACAACCCCTATCAGGACAACGGCATCAAGATCTTTTCGAAAAACGGCTTCAAACTGAGCGACGAAGAAGAACTTCGGATTGAAGAACTCATATTTTCAAAAAGGCTGCCGACGCTTTTGACGGCGTCCCAGGATTTGGGGCGAGCCTACCGAGAGGAAGACGCGGGCGGTCGATACATCGTGTTTCTCAAGCACTCCTTCCCTAAGAATCAGGATCTGGAAGGGGTCAAAATTGCGATTGATTGCGCCAACGGGGCGACGTATAAAGTGGCCCCGACTCTTCTCAAAGAAATGAGAGCCGAGGTCACCACCATCAACGCCTCCCCCGACGGACAGAACATCAACTTAAACTGCGGCGCCCTTTACCCAGAAAACCTCGCCAAAAAAGTGCTGGAAACCAAGGCGGATATTGGTCTCGCCTTCGACGGCGACGGGGACCGATTCATCGGGGTCGACGAAAAAGGGGCCATTGTCAACGGTGATGTGATCATCGCCATATGCTCCCAGTGTTTGAAGAAAGAAGGTCTATTGAAAAACAACACCGTCGTGACGACCGTTATGAGCAATCTCGGACTCTCCATGGCCTTAAAAAAGATGGGCATTGAACATATAAAAACAAAAGTGGGAGACCGGTATGTGCTTGAAGAAATGGTCAAAAGGGATGCCACGATTGGCGGCGAAGACTCCGGGCATGTTATTTTCCGCGAACATCACACAACGGGAGATGGTTTGTTAACCGCGCTTCAGCTCCTCTCCATCATGAAAAAAGAAGGCACCCCTCTTTCGCAACTGTCGAAAGTGATGAGGACATTTCCGCAAATTACGATCAACGTGCCGATAAAAAAGAAACATCCCCTCGAAGAAATCGTTGAGATCAAAGATGTCGTTGCGGACGTTGAAAAGAAACTGGGGGAGCAAGGCCGGGTTCTCGTGAGATACTCCGGCACTCAATTGGTTTGCCGGGTCATGGTGGAAGGCCCGACTCAGAATGAAACGGAAAGTTATGCCGCGAAAATCGCCGATGTTGTCAAACAAAAACTGAACTAAGTCATGATTAATGGATACCCTTGTTGAGCTGTTGGATTCGGAAGGGCCCCTAACGGGAAAAGAGCTTTGCGATAAGACAAAAAGTGACGTCCTGCCCCTGTGGCGCCGCTGTTACCGATCTGAAAAAATCATCCCCCGCATCATTGGAATTAGGTATTTGCGGCTCGATCAACACGTTCAAGGTTACGCCCGGCTATCGCCCTCCATCATGAGGGAATTCCTCACCTACACCGTCGTCGGCCTCAAAAAACACTCTCCGGAAATAGGCCAAAAAGCAAAATCGCTTCAGCGGGAAATAATTAATATCAGCAGAAAAAAGTTAACGCTGGCCCAAAAAATAATCTCCAATTTAGTTGATCATCACCAGGAATCAAAACGCATTAAAACAGGCGCATGTTTCATCATTGCCGGAGATGTGGTTTACGATATGGCCCATTCGGAGCTTCGTCCCGAATCATCGACAGGGGAGCTCGTTGCGGGTTCCGATCTTGACATTATTGTTGTTACGGAAAATCTGCCCGACACGTTGATCAAAGCCGTGGATTCTTCCCTCTACAAGGAAAAATATTTTTATATGAAGAGTCCCAATTACAAGGAAGAAATTGACTACATTATCAAAGACATTTCAAGGGTGGATGAACAACTGCAGTTCGATGAATTTAAACACATGGTGGCATCTAAAATTCTCGATGAGGGGAAGTTCTTGTATGGCAGTCGACGTATTTTCGACAAAATACAGCGGATGCTGTCAAAAAAAGGCGTCCCTGAAAAATTATCAGCCATGGAAAAAAAGGCGTTCCGGGACAGGGAAAACGCTCAATCTTATCTCTTGGAAGGCACAGGGGCCCTTTCCGAAGTAGAGGTCTTGAAACTGTTTTACACGAAGGAAGAAACGGAGGAAATCTTTTAGCTCTGTATTTTAAAATCCCTTTTCATCTTCTCCATGTGTTTGTAATGGTCCAACCTCTTTAATCCCGACGCCGCCTCTTGATCCAGCACAACCGTAATGTTCCCGCCGTGAAGCTGGATGGCTGAAGCGGTGATTTGGGACGTGAGGGGCCCTTCAATCGCCTTGGCCACCACATCCGCTTTCTTTTTGCCGCTAGCAATCATGAGAATATTTCTGGCGTCCAGAATTGTTCCAACGCCCATGGTGATGGCAAAATGCGGCATCTGGTCCCGGGGGAATCCGGCTTTTTCGTAGAAGCTCTCATAATTGTCATCGAGCGTCCGCTCCGTTAACGGTTGAATCCTTGTTCTCGACGCCAAGGACGACCCCGGTTCATTGAACGCCCAATGCCCGTTTCCGCCGATCCCGAGAAGTTGCAGATCAATACCGCCCGCTTTTTTGATTTGATCCTCATACCACGTGCAAAATTTTATCGGGTCTTTCGAAAGCCCATCCGGAACACAAGCATTCTTTTTGGGTATGTTGATGTGCTTAAAAAGCTCTTCGTGCATGAATCGGGCATAACTCTGATCCGTCGGATAAGGTTTCGAGAGATCCAGGCCCACCCCGAGATATTCATCGAGATTGAAGGTCCTGACGCTCGAAAAATCAAGCCCCTCTTTATGCATCCGGGCCAGTTCCTTGTACGTTCCGACGGGGGTGCTTCCTGTCGCAAGTCCAAGGACACAAGTCGGTTTCGACTTGACACAGGCGGCGATGAGGCCCGCTGCGGTTCGGCTCATGTCCGAATAATTTTCCCTTACAAGGATATCCATCCTATTTCCCTCCAGCCCTATTTGTCCAACATGTCAGGCTTCTTCACTCAGAATGAGGGTGATGATGCAACGGGTTTCATAATTTAAACCCATCCCTAACATAAATTTACTTAAACTGGCGTCGGAAATCCAAACATTCCTCATGGCCCTGCCTCCACATACCCGCCAATGTCCCATCTCCAAGAAAAAACGGGACGCCTAGGCACCACATCAGAAAGGAACAGTCCGGGAGCGGGAAAGAATCACCAAGCCGTACGTCAGGGTAAGTGTTTTTTAATTTTTTCTATTAATCTACTGTTATCGAAAGGTTTTTGAACAAAGTCATTGGCTCCGGCTGCGAAGGCTTTTTCGGAGTCGCCCAGTGTATTTAAGGCGGTCAAAATAATAATGGGGATATTTTTTGTTTTTTCTTCTCTTCTCAAAATACGACAAGCCTCGATGCCATTTATTTTGGGCATGGTAACATCCAAAATGATTAAATCGGGCTTGATGGATCTGGCTTTCTCAACGCCTTCTTGCCCGTCATAGGCCACGACAATCTTGTAGCCTTCAACGGTTAATCTTGCTTCTATCCCTTCCGCCAGGACTTTTTCATCATCAACAACCAGGATTTTTTTCTTATCCGCGCCAAATAGACTCATATTAACGGGAGCCGGAAAATAAATCGGCTTCCCTTGCCCTCCTTATTTTCTGCCCAGATTTTTCCGCCGTGGGCCTCGATGGCCATGCGACAGAAAGATAGGCCCAATCCTTGCCCTTTCCTGGAGACTTCAAGGTTATTCCCTTGAAAATATTTGTCAAATATTTTGTCCCTATCCCCATCGGGGATGCCACTGCCCGTGTCCTCCACAACACATTTTATTTGTTTCTCCAAAGGGACAGGCTCAAGAGATACAGTAATTTTCCCCCCCGGATCGGTGAATTTAAGCCCGTTCGATATCAAATTGATCAGAACGCGAGATATAATTGATTCGTCAAGGATTACTTTTGGCAAGTCTTTTGGGATATTTTTCAGGAACTCGATTTCTCCTTTTCGTCTTTGAGGTTCCAAAAGAATGAGGCACGAATCCACCAAACCGGCGATATCCGCTTCCTTTTTATCGAGGGGGAATTTATTTTCTTCCAGCCGACTCACATCTAAAATATCATTCACGAGATTGATCAATTTGGTGCTTCCTGTGTATGAATTGTTAAGAAGGTTTTTCATCTCTTCGGTTAAATTCCCTCCATTTTCTTCCACACGGCTTAGGATGGCCCCGAGCCCCCCGTTAATGGCGGTCACGGGGGCTTTCAGGTCATGAACGATCATGTGCGTCAAAGAGTCCTTCAATTGTTCCATTTTTTTTAAGTCGTCATGGAGCCGTTTGGCCCGGAGGTGGGCTTTGACCCGTGCCAGGAGCTCTGCATTTTCAAATGGTTTGGTAAGAAAATCATCAGCCCCTGCTTCCAGGCCTTTGACTTTCTCCTCCGTCTGGTTGAGCGCTGTTAAGAGAAGAATCGGAATGCTCCGCGTCTCCGAATTGGATTTAACCTGGCGGCAAACTTGAAAACCATCGATTTCTGGCATCATCACGTCTAAAATAATGAGATCAGGGCCTACTTGTTTTAATTTCGATAACCCCTCTCCCCCGGAGAAAGAGGGAACGACCTCAAAACCCTTCTTTTCTAGCAAGGCTTGCATGTTTTCCACGATGCGTGGCTCATCATCCACGACAAGGATCACAGGGCGGGTTCTTTCTTCGGTTCTATTCATAAACTGTGACGCAGTTTCGACCTCTTTCTTTTGCGGTATAGAGAGCTTCATCTAATCGCAAAAACAATTCGTCGATCCCGTTGTATTTTGTATTGGGAAATTCACAAATCCCAATACTGCACGCCACCCGAATGGGGGGACGAGATCCTTCCATGAGGTCCTTTCTTTCAAGGGAGCTTCGAATGCGCTCCGCCAGAGATTTTGCGTCTTCCAAGGAGGTCTCCGGTAGAACCGATACAAATTCATCTCCTCCATAACGGGCCAGAAGGCCTTTCGAATCGATTATCTCCCTAAAAAGCTTCACCACCTGCTTAAGAACTTCGTCCCCGCACGTATGCCCGAATTTATCATTGATTTCTTTAAACCCATCTAAATCGATCATAAGGCACGTGAGAAAGGTTCCCTCTCTTTTGGCCTTTGCGCCCTCTTCCTCTATATATGTCTCAAGAAATCGTCTGTTGTGAATCCCCGTCAAATGGTCTGTATGGGCCATATCCTTAAGTCGGTTGTGCTGTTCTTTAATCCTCAGCATCGATTTAATCCGAGTGACCAGGTCTTCGATTTCAAAAGGTTTTGCCAAATAGTCGTCGGCTCCGTGTTTCAAGCCTTCCTTCTTGTCCTCGATTTCGCCCATGGCTGTTACCATAATGATCGGGACGAAGTCTCCCATGAGGGACTTTAACCTTTGGCAGACCGTCATCCCATTCATTTTCGGCATCATCACATCCAATAGGATCAAATCGGGTTGGCTTCGTAAGGCCATCTGGAGGGCTTCTTCGCCATCAGCGGCCGTAAGGATATCGAAACCCCGCGCGTTTAATCCAGCTTTGAGGTTTTCCCGAATATTGGGTTCATCATCCACGATTAACACTTTGGGCAAGGATCAACTCCTCATACTCAATATGTTGTGCTTGTTTTGCGGCAGCAGTTTTTCAAGGACGTCTTTTATGTGATCTAAATTGAACGGTTTAGAAATGATGGTCAAGGGGCCGGTCTCCATCCCTTCAAGCAGAAGATCGCTGGTCGGATGGGCCGTAATGACAACGACAGGGGTCTTGGCGTGAAGTTTTCGGACGGCTTTCATCACTTCAACGCCATTGGCGCCTGGAAGCATAAGATCTGAAAATATGAGGTCGAAACTTATTCCCTCATCCTCAATTAAATGGATGGCATGCTTTCCATTCCTCGCGACCGAGACTTGATACCCCTCCTGTTGCAGCGACAATTTAAGCATTTCACAGATTTCCTCGTCGTCGTCCACAATGAGAATCGTTCTCGGTTTCTCGGGGGTTGATCTTGGATCGGCCGGAAGGGTGAAGATAAATTGACTTCCTTTCCCGGGTTCGCTTTCGGCCCATATTCGTCCCCGGTGTTGCATGACAATTTCCTTGCATATGGCGAGGCCCAGGCCAATTCCGTGTTTGGCGGATTCAGAATTGTTGTCGTTCTTAATTTGCACAAACGAGTCAAAAATCAATTCGAGGTCTTCGGCGTCGATCCCGGGGCCTGCATCAGAAACTCTCACGAGGATATTGTCCTTATCCGATTGGGTTGAAACACATATCCGGCCTCCCCGGGGGGTAAATTTCATGGAATTGGACACCAAATTCGTCACGACTTGTTGGATCCGGCTCGGATTCCCCCAAACCTTCGGGATGTCGGAGGGAATGTCATGAGTCAGCTCGACTCCTCCGTTCTTGGACAATGTGGACAGATTGGATACGACCGTTTTAATAATATTTCCGATGTCAAACAACTCGCGACGCATATCCACTTTCCCGGATTGAAGCTTTGATAAATCCAAGATGTCGTTCAGCAAATCTTTTAATCGTCTGGAACTGCGCTCGATTTCTTTCATCCATTTTTTTTGCTTCTCCGTTAATTCGCCGAACGTCCCGTCCAATAAATTTCCCGCTGTTTGAAGAACGATGGTTAACGGGGTCCTCAATTCGTGGGAGACCGTCGACACGAATTGAGACTTCATTCGATCAAGTTTTTTCAGCTCCTCGCATGCTTCCCGTAATTTCTTCTCCATCAGGGTCCGTTCCGTGACATCCCGTAAAGACGCCAGGAAGGCGCGTTCTCCTTCCCAATCCAGCTCTACTTTTCGAATTTCAACCGCCGAGACGGTCCCGTTTTTCCGGATCACCTCTATTTCACTCTTTTCTCCCTCCACCAGGGGAAGCCCCCACATCTCCCCCAAAATATCCTCTTTTTTCCTGTCCATGATAAACTCCCCGGCGGGATTGATAAATCGCACGATTCCCTTCTGATCCACAACCAGCATTCCGTCCGCATTTTTTTCTATGACCTTACGGAAGTTTTTCTCAATCCTAGAAAGATCTTGTGATTTGGATTCCAAATCGGTTCGCACCTGTTGGCGCTCCACGGCGTAGCGAATGGAACGCGACAGCAGTTCGCCGTTCATGCGGGACTTGCAAATATAATCCTGGGCCCCTTCCTTCACCGCTTTCAAGGCAAGATCTTCATCATCCGTTCCCGTTAGAATGACAACCGGTAAATGAGGCAAAAGAGCGTACACCTTGGAGAACGTTTCCAATCCTATGCTATCCGGCAAGTTAAGGTCCAAGAGAATAACGTCATAACGATTCTTTGAAATACGAACCAATCCGCATGAAAGCTCGTCGGCGCAATCGAAATCGAAAGGCGGGTCTGAATAATCGGCCAAAAGTTTTTTTATCAACCGCGCGAGTTGCGGGTCGTCTTCAATCAATAAAACTTTGATCCCTTCATTCTTCATATTTAACCCTGCCATAGGAGACGGCCTGATAGGGTCCCCCCTACCCCGTCACTTCCTTGAACAGATCGCCGACACGTTCCTGTTCTTGGGGAGACAGATAGGTGGGGGTCCCGCCCAAAATGCCGGTGACGTTGCGTAAGGGTTTCCCGATGTGCATGCCTTGGCCGTCGATGGTATATTCGCGGATATCCTTATCGTGCGAAGAACCCCGCATCTTAAGCACCGTGATGCACCGGCGCATTTCCCCAAATATCTCCACATACCGAAGGAGGATGATCGAGTCTGTGATCGTGGAAATATGGCTTTCGGTAGTCGAGGCGCCTCCCGTGAAAGCAGCCGTCGTTGAGGTAAAAAGCCCGACAATCTCTTTTTCCTTGATAAAGGAGGTCAGCGCGATCACGAATTCGCGGAAACTCTTGAAGGAAGAAATACGTCCCAGGGCCGAAAGACTTTCCAGGACGATACGGTTTGGTTTGAACTCTTCAATTTCCGCTTTGATGCGAATCAGGTGGTCTTCCAGCCCGGCGGTCTCAGGGTAAGCGCAAATGATTTTAAGCGACCCTTTTTTTTCCAAAGCCTCAAAGTCAACCCCCCAACCGATGGCATTCCGGCTCAATTGAGCCGGACTTTCCTCAAAGGCGAACAACAAGGTTCGCTCGTTATTTTTAACTCCCCCAGAAACGAACTCCGTCACCACAAGCGTCTTGCCGGCCCCGGTGGCTCCCGAGATCAAAATGATGGAATCCCGGAAGAACCCGCCGCCGCACATTTTGTCGAGTTCAATGTTCCCTGAACTGACACGGGTTTGGGAGGAATGCTGCGCCAGCTCCATGGCGGAGAGCGGGATCAAAATAATCCCTTTGCCCGTCACCACGGTAAAAGGAAACTCTCCTTTTTGATGGTCGGTTCCCCGGAATTTGAGGATCTCCATCGTCCGGCGGCGTTTTTCATCCGCAAGGACGTTCCGCAAAATAATGACATTGTCGGCGACGAACTCTTCCACGCCATGCCGGGAGATGTCCCCGTATTCTTGAACCCGCTCCGCCGTGATGAGAGCGGTCACGTCCATATCCCTTAAAGCGTTGGCGACCCGGAAGAGCTCTCTTCGGACAATTGAAGCATCCGCAAATCGGGTGAATATCGTCCCCAGTGAATCCAGCGAGACGCGCTTGGCGTCCACTTTTTTGACGGCGTGCTCAATACGAGCCAGGAGAGATCCGAAATCGTAGTTTCCCGTTACAACCGTATCGTGTTCCATTTCCTGAGAGGCGTCCACGAAAGCCCACTTGTTTTCGGCCTCCCATTTCTTGATATCCCAACCAAAACCCGACATATTTCGGCAGATGTTTAATGGCGTTTCTTCGAATGTGACAAAGACCCCATTCTCGTCACCCTTTGAAATACCCCCAGCTAAAAATTGGGCGGCGAGAACCGTTTTGGCGCTGCCCGCCGTCCCGACCACCAAGGTCGTCCGATTTTTTGGCATACCCCCGTTGGTAATTTGATCGAAGCCCGGGATTCCGGTCATCAATTTTTTAATATGCATTCCATTACTATTCATGGCTTATCCCCTTTCCGTTTTTTCGGTTTGATTCTTAAATCGATCTCCGTCGGACGGCGTGACTCTCGCCAAGTCCAACCCCGAAAGGACCTGCTCTGTGTTGGATAGATCGCCCACGATACGGCGGACAGGTTCCGGCCGCTCCTTTACGACGGTGGGTGTGGCTATAATATTTTCATCTTCGGCCAATTGCGGCCGCTCCAAAACGTCAATCACAGTCAGTTCGTACTGATCTCGCAGATCCGTTTCCATAATTCGACGGAGATTTTCCCGGGCCCGCTCCGAGTTCGCGGTTTTTCCCGTGATATAAAGCTTCAACAATATTTTATCCATCTATTTTCCCCTCTTTGTCGGGTCCCTTCTTTTCAATACTTTTATCGTTCGCAAATTTATGGCTATAAAAATTAACCAAGTGGCCCATCAATTCAAGAGCCATCACTCTCCCTTCTTCAACATAGGCTTTGGCCTTTTGCGGCGTGGCTTCTTTCGTCTTTCTTTTCAGGGCGGTGCAGTGGATCTCCACAACGTCCCGCGGCCCGGCCCTTAAGAAGCCCATTCGCTCCACCATGGCGCAAATTCCTTCGGATATGTGGTGGTCAACCTTGTAACTCCGTTGTTCCAAAGCCAAATCCAAAAAACCGGAGTATTGTTGGACCAGCTCATTAAATATGTCCGGTCTGCTTTCGTTGAGAGGCGCTAAGCCGTAGCTTCGTGACGCCGCGGACGCCCGTGAGGGGTCGGAAAAACGCTCCAAAGATCGCAACTCCCGCTCCTGCGCGCGTTTTTGCTCCAGCTGGAATTGTTGCCGTTCGATAGCGTAGCTGATGGACCGCACCAGCAGATTGGCGTTCACCTCATCTGTGACCAAATAATCCTGCGCTCCTTTTCTCAATGCTTCAATGGCCAGCGCTTCATCGTCGACCTGGGTCAAAACCACAATCGGTATCGCCCGTGACTGAGCATAAACCTGATCAAAGGTCTCCATCCCTTGACTATCGGGGAGCATAAGATCCAACAGAATCGCGTCGACTCCTCCCTGTGCCAGGCGTTCTAATCCTTGCGACAAGTTATCAGCGCAACTTAATTGGAAGGAGTCATTCCCTTTTTCGCCTAGGGCCTCCTTCACCTGATGCGTGTAATCACGGCTGTCTTCGATGAGCAGCACGTTCAGTTTCGGACTTGCTGTTTTAATTTCAGTTTGCATGTCGGGCCCCTTCGCCTCCCTTCATTTCAGTCTTCTCAATGAAACTGATAAATTCGCCAACTTTTCAAGCAGTTCTTGAAACCGCCCCACTTCCTTCTGTTCAAAAAGATTCTGACAGGCCTGTATCCCCTCAGAAAGCAATGAAATCGCCAGGGGCTTCAATTCGGACGGTCCGTCTTTTGCCGCCGAAAATACTTTCATGAGGGCTTCAGCCATTTTTTTCAAGTCACCGAACTCAACCTGAGATGAAACCCCTTTCAGAATATGTGCGAAACGGAAAAGCTCCCGCAGAGGGGCCGCGCGATCCGGCATCTTTCCCCATTCCTCAAAGGAAGTCAGTTCTTTTCTCATCTTATCGATGAGCTCTTGGGCCTCTTCCTTAAAAATTTCCATCAATTCTGGTTTCACCATGGCCCTTGCATCTCCTTTCAAAACTTTATCTTGATGGTGACAACACCTGAGTCCGTCTGAAACTCAACGGACCGGCCAATGTTTCCGCCCGTGGATTCGCCCACGATCGCCACCCCGGCCCGGTTTAATGCTTCCTTGGCGGCGGAAACATTTTCCGCGCCGATGTCCGGCCCGAGGGCCGGGAACATGTTGGCCCCGCCCGCCAATTTGGCCACGAGGTCGCGCGGAGTTGACCCGAAAGCGGCGAGACTCTTGATGGATTCCTCAATGGCGTCTTCTACGTAGCGCGCACGGCGTTTCTGCACCGCGCCTCCGGAGGAACGCCGCGAAATAAGCGCGTGCGCCAGGGCCCCGCAATTCCGTTGCTGGTCGTAGAACGTAATCACCAAGCAAGACCCCACTCCCGAAGCCGTCAGGACGTCCCTGTTGTCGACCGCCTGCAATTCGCCCATGGGGACTTCAATCACACATTCTCCAGCGCGCGAAAAATAGCCTCCATCTGTTCGGCCATGAACACCAAAATCATTACCCCTTTGAAATGGGCGGACGCAACAAGGAACTCCACGTTCACCAGAAGGGTTTCCGAGGCGGTTATCACTGTCTTCGCCACGATCTGGCTGAGAAGAGAACCGAGCATCCCCGTGGCCAGATAGGGCAGTCCTTCCACGGTTTTCATTTCAAGGCGGTCGGCCATAACCGAGAGATAATTGCCGACGAGAATGTTGCCCGCCTCTTTCAAGGCGGATTCGTCCAGGGGCGTCAGCAGGCGGGTGGTGTGCGGCGGGCGCCGCATCATCACGTCGCACAACTGAAAAGCCGTTTCCTGGGCAATCGCCAATAAGGCGGTGCCTTTGGCATCGCCCGTGACCGGAAGGCACACGCCCACCACCAACTCCTCGGAGAGTGCCGGGGGGCAAACTGTTTCTTGTCTTTCTATTTCCGCCCGTTCGATTTGCACCTGTACGGCCGTGCCGGTGAGTTTGGACAAGGCCAACGAAGCCTGTTCGGCGGCGTCCCGGTTGATGTCTTTAAGTTTTTCAGGTATTTGCATGAATGTTTTCTCCTTTTCTTTTCGTCAGCCCCAGGTTTTCCACGTCCAAAATGAGAACGGCATCGCCCGAACCCACAATGGTGGAACCCGAAAAATAGTGGTTCTCTCGCAGCACCTTGTTCAATGGCTTGATCAATATTTCGCGGGTGTCCAAAAGGACGTCCACGGCCAGGCCCAGTTTTTCATTCCCTTTTTTGACCAGCACGACGGGTTGTTTGCCCAGGGCGGGACGCGGCGTTCCGAAAAGTTTGTTCAATCGGGTGAGGGGCACGTTTTCCCCGTCCAACACAAAGGCTTCATACTCCAACTGCCCGGCAATATGCTCGGGTGTAACCGTCATCAGACGTTCCACAACGCCCATGGGCACGGCATAGGCCTGGCCGCCCACGTCCACGAAAAGGGCTTTCACAACGTCCAGCGTGAGGGGAAGCTCAATGGTGAAGGTTGTCCCTTTTCCCGGCTCGGAAGAAACCTCTATGTTTCCTCCCAGGGAGTCGATTTTGTCTTTCACAATGTTCAGCCCCAAACCCCGCCCGGAAACGGTCGTTACCTCCTTGGCGGTGCTCACCCCCGCAAAAAGGGCTCGCCGGACTTCTTCGGGGGACGCTTCGGGGGGAAGCAGTCCGCGTTTCACCGCTTCCGACTTGATGGCGTCCCAGTCGAGGCCTGCGCCGTCGTCGGACAACTCAATCACGGCCTCTTCCCGAATATGCTTGACGGAAATCCGTATGGTGGCGCGCGCGGGCTTGTTCTGCTTTTGCCGTTCCTCCGGCGATTCGACGCCGTGATCCACGGCGTTCCGGAGCAGGTGCACGAGGGATTCACCGATTTCGTCGATTACGGAGCGGTCCATCTCCATGTCGGCTCCCTGAATGAGGATGTCCACCTCTTTGCCCTGCTCTTTGCCGAGGTCCCGCACCATGCGGGGAAACCTCTCCAAAACGACGTCCAGGGGCACCATGCGCACCTTCATCACATTGTATTGAAGGTCCGTCATCAACCGGCCCAGCGCGTCCGCCGTGGCGGTGAGTTCGGGGTTGTTCAGACTTTCCTTCACCTGGTCGAGCCTCATTTTGGCCACCAAAAGCTGACCCGAGATGTTCATGAGAAGGTCCAACCGCTCGATTTTGACTTCGACGTGCTGAATTTTCCCCATGACGGGGGAAATGCCTTTTGCTTCCTTTTCCACGGCATCCTGAAAGGCGCCTTTGTTTGCCGAGGCGATCCATCGGCGAAGATCGTTTAAGAAATCCGTGGAATCCGGTTCATCCTCGTTTTTTTGAAGCGCCTTCATGGCGAGATCAAGCTGGTCAAAACAACGAAAGAGGGGGTCGGCGCATCGGGCCATCTCCACCTCTTTTTTTCGAGCGGCATCCAAAAGGTCTTCCGCGGCATGGCAGAGCGCCACCATCCGCTCGTATTTCATGGTGGCCGCCATGCTTTTAAGGGTGTGTGCCGCGTGAAAGAGACTTTGAAAGGCTGACGTATCGTCGGGGGTTTTTTCCAGCCGCAGAAGGCTGGCGTTCATCGCCTTAAGGTGCGTCGCGGCCTCAGTAAAAAAAATGTCCCTGTATCGGTTCGGATCAATGGGCATGGGACGCTCCCTTTAGGTTTGGACTGGTTTCACGTTTTGCCCAGTGGGCCTCCAGGGCCCGAGGCATTTTTCCCACGGGTAATATTTCACTGGCGTATCCCGCGTCAATGACGGCTTTCGGCATTCCGAAAATGAGAGCCGACTCGTCTTGCGCGATCGTCCACCCTCCCGCGTTTTTAATTCCTTTCATTCCTTCCACGCCGTCCCGCCCCATTCCGGAAAGAAGGATTCCAACGGTTTTTTCGCCGTAGACCTCTGCCGCGGAGACCATGAGAGCGTCAATGGAGGGGCCAGGCCTTCCGGCATTTTCCTCAACGATGGAAAATCGCGGGGAGGGAACATCGGGAGGATGTGATTCGCCGTGTTGCAGGGTACAGCGGAACTCGCCGGGCGCCAGGTAAACGGTGCCCGATTGAACCGGCTCCTGGTCCTGCGGCACTTTCACCAAAAGACTGCAAAAACGGTTAAGCCGCGCGGCCAGACTCTCCGTGAGCTGGCGGCTGGGCACATGCTGAGCTACAACGAAGGGGGTTTTTAGATCGGGAGGGAAGGCCGGCAGGAATGCTTCCAGGGTTTGCGGCCCCCCTGTGGAGGCGCCGATGACCACCAGGCCGGCGTCCGCATTTGCCGGATGGTTTTGAATGGCCCCGGTGTTTTTTAATGACCGGATGCGGTCGGCGGAGATCCCGGCGGCCGCTTTCACCTCATGCAACAGCCTGGACCGGATGGCCTCGATGTCCAAGGATAGTTCACCGGAAGGTTTGAGCACAAACCCGACAGCCCCTTCATGAAGGCATTCAAGAACAATATCGGCGTCTTTTTTGCTGTGCGCCGACAGCACCACCACGGGCACGGGATGTTCGGCCATGAGGCGGCGCAGCGTCGCTAAACCGCTCAGGCCAGGCATGTTCAAATCCAACGTGATCACATCGGGTCGCACCTTGGAGATGAGCCGCAGGGCTTCCAGCCCGTCCTGGGCCGTGGCCGCCACCTCGATGTCCGGATCCGTTTTAAGGAGATCGGAAACCAATGCGCGCATGAACAAGGAATCATCGACGACAAGCACCCGGATAGCCAATCAGACACCTCCTCAGCGAATATTCACAGAAATTTCTTGACCACGGCTTCTACGATGCTGTTATCGAAAGGTTTCACGATGTAATCATCCACCCCCAACTTTTGGCACACGTCCATGACCGCTTTTTGACCCACCGCTGAAATCATAACGACCTTGGCCTGAAGGTCTTCCTGCCGGATGGTTTTCAGCACCTGAACGCCGGCGTCTTCGCCTTCGGGCATCACGATGTCCAGGAATGTCAGGTCCGGGCGTTCCTCACGCCACTTCACGAGGGCTTCGTCGGCGGCTTCCGCCTCTATCACGCCGGCTTCCAGTCCCGCCGCGGACACCGTTTCCTGCACGATGTCTTTTAAAACCGTTCGCATGTAGAGCGAATCATCGATGATCAGGACCTTTTTCATTGAACGCCTCCCGTGTTTTCCATCTCGCCGGGTGTTGTTTTTTCTTTATCCGCTGCTTCCCCGCCTTCCGTCGTTGCGGCGGAAGCCGCCTCGCGCCGCTCTTTGCGCTGGAGGTCGGTGAGTTGCACCAGTTCATGCTCGGAAAGGACCTTCGCCAAATCCAGCAATATGATCATCCTTTCCCCCAGGGTGATGGTTCCGGTGACGTAGTCCTCGTGTATTTTTGTGATGAGGTTATGGGCTTTCCTGATTTCCGTGTTGGAAATACGCAAAACCTCGATCACCTCTTCCACGATGACGCCGAAGACGCTCTCCCCCTGCTTGGTGATGATCACATGCCGGCCGGACGCGTCCTCCCCCCC
>JAJAPZ010000031.1 GCA_020523905.1 Candidatus Obscuribacterium magneticum | reverse complement strand
GATCCAGCCGGACGCCTGACGGCCTTCCAAGAAACGACCCGCGTCATTCCGATGGTGTGCGTTTGCTGTTTGTATCCGGTGAGGGCTCCCTCTTGCAGGAGGGCCTCCGAAATTTCTGAAAGGCGCGTCACGTAAACTGTCCGGCCGTCTTGGCTGGTTCCGGCGGTCGTTGTCAACTCGAGGCCGCCGGCGACCTGGCCGTGGCGATCATAGGTTCGGTTCAGCGTGTTTGTGATATAGGAAATGCCCGGGTCGTCGTTAGTGGTTTGGATTTGTTGGCTGGCCGTGGCCCGGCCCCGGGCATCAAATTTGAGACCCTCCCACGTGGTTTCAATCTCGACACCGTGGACGTCTTTGGCTTTTTCTTTGAAGTATCTCAGGTCGCTTTTATCGTCGTAAGCCCCCTCCCATTCTTTGGATTGAACGCGGCCGGCCTCGTCATGAGTTGTTTCTTTGTAGCCGATTAACTGATTTCGGCGGTCATAGGTGGCCCCCTCCCAGACAATATTTTCAACGGTGACATGTTCCTGGCTCAGGAAGTCGATCGATTCGGAATCGAAGAGTTCGGACAACGGGGCGCGGAGCGCGTGCATGGTCCGGGTGATGGAGTCGGCGTAGCGGACCCGTTGTCCCAGCTTGTTGTACGCCGATCCCTGCCTTTGGCGGATGAGAGACTGGCCGTTTTCATCCACGATCTTTTCCGAGTAGCCGAGGAGGTTGCCGTACCGGTCGTAATCGGATGCCGTCGCCGTCCATTTTTTGGATCGCGTTTCGCCAAAGGCATTGGTAAAGTTCTCATCATAACCGACGACGCGGCTTTTGGCGTCATACCGGCCGTTGGACCAGACCGTCTTTTCCAGGTTGCCATCGGCGTCCGTCCGCGTCTCCACGTACGATGTGAGGCGCCCCAATTCGTCATAGATCCCTTGGTCCCAGGATTTTTGGGTGGCGGATCCCCGCAGATCCGTGACGCCCTCTTTGTAGTGGATCAAATTCCCTCTTATGTCGTATTGGGCGTCGCTCCAGCTCCTTGAGGTTTTGTTGCCCAAATCATCGGTAAGGGTCTCTGAGAAGCGCAGGATTTCGCCGAACGCATCGTAACCGCCCTCATCGGTGTTCCACTGGCGGATTTTGATGTTGCCTTGAGGATCCGTTGTTTTTTCAGTAAACGCCGACAGCCGACCGTTTCCATCGTAAACCGCCCCCTCCCATTGTTTGCGTTGGCTGTTGCCGAGAGGATCCACCGTCACTTCGTCGTACGCCAGCAAGCGGTCATTGTCATCGTATCCACCCTCTTTGCCGGCCTGCCACTGGCGGCGGGTCTCGTTATTCTCATCGTCCGTCAACGTCTCGTCGTACGAGAGAAGGCGGCCGCGGTCGTCGTACGTACCGCCGCTCCAGGTTTTGGTTTCAACCCGGCCGTCGAATCCCGTGCGCTGTTCTTTATTGGATGTTAGTTGTCCCCGCTCGTTGTATTGGCCGTCCGACCATTGGACCTCCTGTGTTAGGGTCTTTCCGTTGACTGTTTTTTGGGTCGTTTCCCGGTAAGAGGTGAGTTCGCCGAACGAATTGTAGTTCGCACCTTGCCAGTCCTTGGTGAGGGTTTGTCCGCGGGAGTCGGTCACTTCCTCATGATAACCTTTGAGTAGATAGGCTTGATATTGAGGGGTTTTCTCAGTATCGGCAAAACTTGGATTTTTTTCATAGGTCCCGCCCGACCATCGACGTTCGGTCTTGAGTCCAAAGGAATCCGTCAGGGTTTCGTTGAATTGGGTGAGATTCCCATTTTCATCGTACCCCGCGTCTTTCCATTGTTTTATGGTTTGGCGGCCCTCGATGTCGGTGCTCGTCTGCTCATAGCCGGTGAGCTGTCCCTTTTCGTTGTAGGTCGCCCCCTTCCACTCCACCGTGGTTTTGTTCCCCCGGTCATCCGTGATCTCTTCCACGTAGCTCGTCAGGAGTTTCTTGGTGGGGGTCGCTTCGCCGCCGTAGGCGACGGAGTCCTCGGTGTAGGTGGCCCCATGCCAAGAGATGGTTTTGGTGTGCCCCTCCGGGTCGGTGAGGCTGCTTTGATAGGAGGTGAGAAGGCCTTTGCCGTTGTATTCCATCCCATCCATGTTGCGGATGGAGGTGCGGCCGTGCGCGTCCATGATCTTTTCATTTTCGACTTTGGCCACCTGCCCGCCTTTAAACCACACCTTTTTACCATCCGCGTATTTGACGAAAGTGAAAAGCCCCCCCTCCCCGAAAATGGCGGCGGAGGCCTTCCGCCGGCGCTCCATTTCAGCTTCAAATTCCTCTTGATTGGCGAATTTCGATTGGATGGCTTCCTGGACGTTTTTCAGGACCTCGAAAAGGCTTTTCCGCTTTAGGTAGTCTTGCCGTTCCTCGCGCCTTTTCATCTCCCGAACGACGGCCTGCTGCTGGGCCAAGCGGTCCTTTAGATGGATGGGATTGTAGAAACCGTCTTTTTCCTGGTTTTCCAGTTCCTGTCCGGGGCCCTTGGTGACAGTGGTAAACGGGTTGGCCTGGGCCCAGGGGGTGAGGAGTGAAGAGGTTATTAGAAGGATGGATAGAAAACCGGCGAGAAACTTGCGGGACGTTTTACCGTCGATGATGTCGATAATAGGGCCCATTTCCCTAACATTCTAGTTTCAGGCCCCCCCGGTCGGGAATAGTACTTTCGGGCAAAAAAAATGATCCGATAACTTACATATTGCACGGTATACGTTAAATAGGTAGTATACTTCCCGTGATAGTTGGTTTTGGGGATCAAACGACTCGGGACATATATGACGGGCTTGATTCAAAGAGCGCCCGTGAAATCCCCAAAATTGTGTGGCCTCAATCGAGGAGGAAACTTGACGCGTTGAGTGCTGCCCATGAACTTCGTGATTTATCCGTCCCCCCCGGCAACCGATTAAAACGGCTAAGGGGAGATTTAAATGATTTCTATAGTATCCGCGTGAATGATCAGTATCGAGTCATTTTTAAATGGTCGGAAGGAAATGCCCGAGATGTGCGCATAACTGATTATCACGCATAAGGAGTTGAGTATGATCCCCACGCATCGGAAACCCACCCATCCCGGAGAAATTCTTCTAAAAGAGTTTCTTGAGCCGATGGGCATGAGCCAAGTGGAATTGGCGAAGAAAATGAACGTGCCGATTCAACGAATTAACACATTAGTTAACGGCCGGCGCGACGTCACGGCAGAAACCGCCGTTTTGTTAAGCCGCGTACTGAAAACAACGCCGGAATTTTGGCTGAATTTGCAGATCGCTTGCGATCTTTATGATGCGCAAAAGTATTTAGACAAGGCCGCATAGGCGAGCTGATTGAAGGGGGTGTGATATGGATAGACTTGTGGAGGCGTTGGGGCCCGTGTTCGCGGCGGGGTTTGCGGTACAGCAACTGCTGGAGATTCTGTCGCCGGTGCTGGACCGGATCAAATGGAACAAGAATAAAAAGGAGTTCCTGGGAATTACGTCATTGGTGTTGGGTCTCGTTCTTTCCTGGGCGGCGGGCCTAAAAGTTCTTCAGGCTTTTGGTCTCTACCGGGCCGGGTTTATAGACGTTCTCGTATCGGGTTTGATTATCAGCGCCGGCACGGAGGGGACCAATTCCATCATAAAGTTCCTGGGTTACGCCAAGGAAAGGAAAAAGGCTCAAATCCAGGGATAATCCCGGTTATTGCTTTTTGGCGTAGTCGGCCATCCCCTGAAAATCGACGACGACAACCGGTTCATTTCCAATGACCCAGGCATCATGTCCCGGAGGCAGGAGAGAAACGTCGCCCGCTTTGAGAATCCTCTCGGTGCCGTCATCCATCCGGACTTTGAGTGTTCCCGATATGTGATATTGGAAGTGTGGAGCCTCGCAGCTTTTTGTTTTTGCCAGAGGTTTAACACTCTCGGACCAACTCCAGCCGGGCTCGAACGTGGCGCGTCCGATCACAACGCCGCCAATATTGATGAGTTCGAGTTTTCCCTTGTCGAATTTTCGGACATCCTCAGGTGAGTTCAGGCTTTTTATTTCAAGTTTCTCCAGTAATTTTTCCATAATTCCTCCGATCGACATGGCATACGCGCTATTTTCAATGCGTCTCTCTCAGCCAGTCTTCCTTTCTCATGCTATTAAACGGCTTTGGGGGCGTTTCGTTCCCGCTTTAAATAAATGAACCTTCCCACAGCTTGCTGCGGAGAGGTTCATTCACCACATAAATAGGCCCCAGAAAAATTTGCCCGCTGGCCCCAAGTGATGCGCCCATAAACTTACTGATGTATGCAGCAGTTAACGAACGCAACGCATCAAGGGATCGAGGCATAAAGGTGTTACGGGAATAAAGGCCTTCAGAACTCGCATCGTTTTTTGAATTCCAAAGAATTTAACCGAATCGTAAGGCGGTCTTAATTGAGACTGTTTACACTTTTGTTACTTCTCGGCTCTTGACTGCTATCTTTGTATTGGACTCGAGGAGACCCCAACCAATTTCTACGCGAAAGGAGAATTAACATGAAAAGTCAAATCTGTGCATCAATAGGACTTATCCTCTTTATCTTAGGAGGAGTAATTGGATGTAAAAGCAGAGGAGTTGATAGGTTGATAGGAGGGAATGAATTGAGCCCTATCGAAGCCAATCGAGCTGACGTTGAGACGGGAGAAATTTCGCCAAACGGGCGCGATTCTCTCTCTTTAGTGTTCCATTCCAACTTGAATGGAACCGCCGATGATGGGTTCGGTAATTTGTCCGATGTGGCACTTCGTCTAAAGGTACACGTGAAGAATTCGCGCGCGGACATAGCTATTGATTGGCCTGCGGCCTCTCGGAGCGGTGTTGGAGAAGGTGTTTGTGTGTTATCTGGCAAAAGTTACGAGATAACGTTTAAAAAAGTCACTCTTTCACTACCGATTCCATACACGAAAACCACTAATGGAATTACGGTCACCTTCTATGATGGGGATCCAATTGATTACTCCGGCCGCATCTTAATTACAGCAGGTGAAGCCACTATGGTTATGGAAGCACTAGATGGATCCCGAATCACCCTGAAGGGAGACGTTCGAAAAAATACGAAAGCCTAGAAATCAACTTTTAAGACGGCGCCGGTGTCGGCGCTGGTGACGAACTTTGCGTAGCGGGCGAGCCAGCCGGCTTTGACTTTGGATTTAAATGGTTTAAGGGCCTTGAGGCGGCGGGCGATTTCGGATTTCGGAAGCAAAACGTCGATTTTCCCCCTCTCCGCGTCAATACGGATGCGGTCCCCCTTTTTGATCGCCGCAATGGGTCCCCCCGCAGCAGCTTCGGGAGAAATGTGACCGATGCAGAGACCGCGGGTACCCCCGGAGAAGCGGCCGTCGGTGATGAGGGCCACTTTAAGTCCGGCGCCCACTATCGCCGCGGTGGGGCTGAGCATTTCCTGCATACCGGGGCCGCCCTTCGGGCCTTCGTAGCGAATCACAACCACATCTCCGTTCCTCACTTTTCCAGCCAAGATTCCGACGAGAGCGGCTTCTTGGGACTCAAAGATAACCGCGGGGCCTTCAAATTGCATCATATCGGCGTTCACGCCGGCGGTTTTGAGAACCGATCCCTTGGGCGCGATATTCCCAAATAAAACCGCCAGGCCCCCCGTTTTGGTGAAGGGGTTGTCGGCCCTCCTTATAATATCTCCATCGGGCTCGCGGGCGGATCGGACCCTGTCGCCCAGAGTGCCGGTCACCGTTTTGGCGGAGAGATCCAGCGTCTTTGTCACCCTGGAAATTTCTTTAAGGATCGCGCCGATTCCTCCCGCGGCATGGACATCTTCCACATGAACGTCCGGCCTTGAGGGGCTCACCTTGCAGATGCAGGGTGTGTTCCGTGACAGCTGATTCAGTTTTTTCAGGGCGTATTTGATCCCCGCCTCATGGGCCAAGGCCAGGGTGTGGAGAACCGTATTAGTGGAGCCGCCCATGGCCATGTCCAGAATAAAGCCGTTATCGATGGCTTCTTTCGTGACAATATCCGAGGGCCGGATGTTCTTGTCGATGCAGTCTTTCAAGGTGTGAGCCGCTTTTTTGAACAACTCTTCCCGGGCCGGGTTTAATTTCCAAGATGTTTTGCTTGCATCCGTCCAGATGGCGGCGGGAATGGTGCCGTTTCCGGGAAGCGCCAAGCCGATGGCCTCCCCCAGGCAGTTCATGGAGTTGGCGGTGAACATCCCCGAGCAGGATCCGCAGCTCGGGCAGGCGATGTTGGCCGATTGCATCAGTTTTTCTTCGGAAATTTTCCCCACGGACAGTTTCCCGACTCCTTCGAACAAGGAGATAAGATCAGATCCATCATGCCCGGCCAGCATGGGGCCGCCCGACACGTAAACAGCGGGGATGTCGAGCCGGACCATCGCGTTGTACATGGCCGGCACAATCTTGTCGCAGTTTCCGATACCGATCCAGCCGTCGCAAGGGTGTGCGCCGATAATGGTTTCGATCTGATCGGTGATGAGTTCCCGGCTGGGGAGGGAATACTTCATTCCGAAATGACCCATGGCGATGCCGTCATCGACCGCCCCCCCGATGTTGGCGTACCACACGTTATAGCCCAGGTTTTTCAATTCCTTTTCGACGAGATGTCCCAGGGGTTCCAGATGGGCGTGGCCGGGGATTTGGGTGGTGTAGGAATTGATGACCGTGACAAAGGACTTCCGCCGGTCGGCCACCTCTTTAATGACGCCCGCCGCTTTCATGAGAGAAGCCGCCGGAATCATGTGGGCGCCTTCGCCCACAATCCGGCTTCCCTTCAGACGGACATTCTGAATTCCTTCATTGATGTAATTTTTGCCTTTTGAAACGCTCATCGTCTGATATTACTTCAATGGGGATGGTTAATGAAGGGAGATGTGGGCGATCACTCGAATGAATACGAGGTGACGAGGTTGAAACCAAAGGAACCTATTTCTTCTCAATGTCACCGGTTCGCATTTATCAATTCTCTTAACAAATCAGGAGTGTAGGGCAGGGGTCGGAAAATCTCCGACTGTCGCCGACTTGGATTGAATTGAGAAACAAAAATATGTGTCGGACTTTGTAATGAAGAATCGGGAAAGTGGTTCCGATAAGTGGCTTCATTCATGTAGGTTGTTTTTTGAATTCCTTGACGGCTGCTTGTAAAAGCAATCACGTAACCGCTATTTCCAGTTATTTCTTTTCCTGCAGTAGTTTTAACTCCATTATTAAACAGCAAAAAGGTGGTGTTGCCTTTTGTTTGAACGGAATAGTGTTTTCCCAATTCATATCCATTTTGTTTGGCCGCCGTTACCGCTGTATTCATTAAAGGAGATCGAACATCATTTTTTCTCATGTTTCCGGCATTTGTCAGGAGTTGAGCATGAGTTATACCGATGTCATTATTATCACCGTTGAAATCGGGACCAAGAGCCATCTCCCCGAATGTTTGGCCTCGTTGTGCAACGGCTGGTTGCACAGCCGGGGCAGGCGCGTGTTGATGACCCTGAGCGCCTGTTGGCTGTTCGCCAGCGATCGTCGCCGGCGCCGGAGCTTGCGAGGCGGGAGTAGGTTGCGATGAATTGGGCGCTGGTTCGACCGGGGGGGCGGCGGATTCGGGAACTTGAGCCGTTGCCACTGGAGAACCAGCTTTAACTTCAGGAGTTGCTGGCGCGCCCGCTGGTTGGTGTTGAGGCGTTGAGTTTCCCCCGGCCGATGGATTTTGTTGCTTGCCCGGTTCGGGTGTCACTTCGGATACGCTTGGTTGAGCTGGCTTCGGATCCATGGCAACTTGGCTGGGACTATTTCCCGTGACGCCAGCCCTCAGCCCGGTCGCCGTCAGCGCTCGCCTGATGGTTCCTACCGCGGCCATTAGCTGGCCATTGTCGTAAGGGATATTGCCTTGATACATGCCTCTAAATACCGTGAATGCAGACGACAAATCAGATTGATCCATTTGTGGAAGAGCTTGGATAGCATTGTCCAGTTGAGCATGAGCTATACCGATGCGATTATTATCGCCTGATTTCAGAGCTTGACCAAAGACCTCGAAAGACCGCAAAAATTGTTGCTCAGGTGTTGACGGCTGGTTTGCCGTTGACCCTGGCTGAGACGGTGCGACTCGTGTATTTCCTTGCTGGTCTGGCGCGGAGGGAGCGGAACCTTGGGCCGTTGCCGGTGCAGGGTTAGCTTCGGTGGCAGGAGCAGGCCGGGCGGGCTGAGCGGGTGCCGGTCGAACGGTTGGATTGGCCGTTGCACTCGGAGCTTTCGATACGGACGCCGACGGAACAGATTTGGGTGCCGCCTGTGCCTCAGGAGCTTTTGGATCATTTGCAGCGGGAATTGATTGAGCTGCGGCTGTTTCCTCCGGAGCTTTCGACGATGGAACACGCCCAGCAGAGAGGATACTACTGACAAGGGTGGGTATAAGCATCGTCGGAAAGCCGCCGTTATCCATGGGAATTGGCTTATCAACCCCGGCAGACTGATTTTGTTTTTGGGGGGAAGGATTTTCCGTCTTCGATGCTTCTGCTGATAGTTTCTTTGCTTCTCCAGCAACCATCCCAGCGTTTGGCTTCGCTCCTTGTACTCCACTGGCATTAAGACCTCCATCATCGGTAACGACAACTTTATTACTTGCATCATGCGTTAACCAGAGTCCCCCTTCCTGATTGTATATGTCTTTATCCGGCAACAAACTCCTCAGACTTTCTCCATTGGGCTGAACCGCATCGGGATTAACGGCGACGCCTGTTACTCTTCCCGTTTCCAAATCAAATTTGACGGCGACAGCCCGATCGCCATTCGCTTCGAGGCGTCCAGACGTTCCCTCCTTGGTTTGAACATCGATGGCCTCTCCTGCCTTCAAGTATGCATAAGCAAACTTTCCATCCGCGCTGACTTTGACGTCTTCAGGTTTAAGCTCGAGTCCCATCTTTTTCCCTTCTTGGATAACTTTCATGGTATCGACCTCGGGCCCTTCTGCGACGGCGTGAGTTGCGGCGGGAGAGACGTTTGAAACTTGTCCTACGATTTCCTTTTTGGCGGGTTCTTTCAGTTCCCTGGTGGCGGAGGGAGTTACTGAAGAGGCCGTGTCAGAAGGGGCCCGTGCGCCCGTCTTTTTCTCCGCTGTGAACCATTGCCCGTTCAACTGATAGTCGACTCGTTTCACGCCCCTGTTTCCGTCATAGCGGCTTATGGGAGTCCATACATTGTCGGTCCCCGGAGATCTTTCCAACCATCCCAATTCGCCTTTGGTCGAACCGTCCGAGAACGTCAACTTCATTGGCACCCGTTGGAACGGAACGTTAACTCGATCCAAGGGGATGGTGACTCTCATTCCATTATTGCGGGGGGTCACGGAAAACGATTGTCCTCCGGCCGGCTTACTTTCGTTCTCTTTGTTTGAGGGTTTTCCGGTTTGGCCCGGCAGGATTGGCTGAGGATGGGATTGAGATTCACTCCTTTGAATATCATTGACATTGCAGGATGATGCTCTTCTTGCCCGAGATTGACGCAACTCATCAAATAAATTGGAGGCACGAAGGGGGAAATTGCCAAGAATTATTGTTAAGGAAAGAGAAGAAGAAATTAATTTCAATAATAATCGCTTTTTATAAACCACTTTCATGGCATCACCCCTCTAAATAAAGACTGTTTGTGATTAAAAGGAATCTCCATAGATATTATATGCGGGACCAGATTAAGGCGGCTTTAAGATTGCGTTAATTTCCTCTTAATTATCGGTGGTCGGGTCGTTGCGGTTTTTCTGCGGTGTCTTTAAAAGCGTTGATTATGAGAGTTTCTTTTCATTTTCAGCGGTGGTGTCGTTCCAACCCATTATTTTGCGCATGATGCCGAACTCGCGGTGGAGGGTGTCGGGGGCGATATGAGCGAGAATCCTCGGGCCGGCCCCGCGGCGCCTCTCGTAATAATCCCGCCAGTGAAGAACCATGGTGCGACGGATGATTTCGCCCAAGTCAGCTTCGGCGTACATTTTGCGGTTGCGTCGAGGTTGAGCGCGAAGCGGAATGTTCTTCGACCGGTTTAGATCGTTGAGTTTTAAGCCGTAATGGTCCCATGGGATGGTTTTAAGAAGTTCGCAGGCGACGCGGCGAAAGTCGGTGAGTTTGACGCCGATGATGTGATAAACGCCGTCCTCCCTGATGATTTCGTGTTCGCGGGTCTTTAAGAAAACCTTTTGCTCTTCCTGGATTCTCAAGGGGCGTATGCCGGCGTCCGTGCGGATGATCCGTTCCGGCGAGAGATCCGCCTGGGGGAAGAATTCCATTACAAGCGCTTTCAAATAGTCCAGTTCTTGCCGGCTGGGTTGCGGGTCATCTGAGGACTCGGACTCCTTGAGCGGCCGCTCCGTCGTCCCGATGCGGGTGAAGATGATCCCGTCTTCGTTCCTTCTTAAAACAAACACGAGGCGGGTGTCGCTGGCGGTGATGTAGTAGGAATCATGGGTGAGGGGCGGGTAGACATCGAGGTGGGATCCGGCGACCCGTTCAATTAGGTTGGCGCTCACCCGGCCTCCCTTTTCCCTTCTTCTCATTTCATCGAGAAAGGGGCCGGTCGCATTAATAAGAATCTTCGTTTTGAGGGAAAGAGTTTCTCCCGTTTCCCGGTCTTTCACATGAAGACGTATGTGGTCCTCTCTCTTTTCGAAATCGAGGACGTCCATGTAATTCAGAGCATGAATTCCGTGATCGTGAGCGTTTTGCAGGAGTTCGATGACAAGCCGGGCGTCATCCGTTTCGGAGTCCCAAAAGCTGAAGATGGCTTTCACCTTGTTGCGGTCGATTTCCGGCGCCGTTCCCGGCAATATTTTTTTCCGAAAGGCCATCGTTGGAGGGGTGAAGAATTGCCCTTGAAGAATCTGCAGCAAATAATAGAAACAGACGCCCATCAGGACGCTTAGGGCGGATCGTTTGTCGTCGGCACCGAGGATGAGGTAGATCCGCTTGGGTTGGATGAGATGGGGCGCGAGTCTGCCTAAGATTTTTCGTTCCTGGGACGCCTCCATGACGAATTTAAAATTACGATAGGCGGCCAGAAGATTGAAGTTCTTGAGGGCGATCCAGACCTGTTCGAGGTAGCGGATGCCGGCGTGAATGAGCTTGCTGGAACGGCCGCTGGTGGCGGAGGCAAAATCGTCTTTTTCAAACAGGAAAACACCCTGCATCCCCTGAAGGCCCAGCTCCCGGGCGATCCCCGCCCCGACAATACCCCCGCCGATGATGACGACGTTGAGGATTTGGGTCGGGTTGTCTTTCAGACATTGCCAGTCTTGACTTCGAGTACGAAATGAAAATTCAGAAGGTATCGTGTGATCGATCATGGTCGGGTGTCATGGCGAAGCGAAGCCATCTGTTGTTCAGAAAAATGGAACCGTATCACCGTTCGAAACGACGGATGGCTTCGCTTCGCTCGCCATGACAATCACTTCGGATGACGGATGAGTCATCGGATTTGGGCGCCACAGCGTTCGATGAGCGTCCGCTTGATCGAATCAACGACCGCGTTGATTTCCGCGTCGGTCAGCGTATGGTCGTCGTGACGGAGCTGAATCCGGAAGGCGAGGCTTTTTTTATTCGGTTCGAGGGATTCGCCGGCAAAGACATCAAAAAGTTCGACGTTTCGCAGGATTTCGTCACCGGCCTTGACGATCTCGTTGAGAATGTCCCCCCAGATTTTATCCTTGTCAACGAGGATGGCGATGTCTCTTTCGACAGGCGAGTATTTCGGCAGGGGTTGGAAACGTTTCTTCTGTTGTTTGACGAGAAGAAATATGAGGTCCATCTCAAAAATAGCGCAAGGATAGGTGATATCCAACTCTTTTCCTATGGCTGGATGAAGCATTCCCCCCCAACCAATGGGGATCCCGTCCAATGTGAGCTCAAAGCTCTGGTGGGGGTGGAGGAAGGGCTTGCCGTTCCCGAACTTGAATTCGAGTGGGATCGACAGCGTGGCGGCCATTTTCGAGATCAGCCCTTTGATATAGTAATAGTCGACTTCTTTTTCGGGCATCTGCCAGCCTTTTGAGAAAACATTCCCGTAGATAACGCCGGCCAGGACCTGGGATTCCTCGTTTTCCGTCTCACTCAAGCGGCGGTATTCCTTTCCGATTTCGAAGAAACAAACGGATTCCCGTTGCAAGTTGATGTTTCTTTGGACCGCGCCAAGAAGCGGCAATAGGACCAGGGGCCGCAGAATCGTCTCCTCCTGGGAGAGGGGATTGAAAAGAAAAATCATTTGGTCTTTCGATACGCCGAATTTTTCGGCCAACTCGGTGCCGCTGAAGGAGCTGGTGAGCGTTTCGTTAAGACCCAGGCCCTTGAGGACGCTAACGAGTCGCTCCGTTTTGGGAACGAGGAGCTCGGGCGGAATGTCGCGCGGGCTTGGATGAGGGATGGTTTCGGGGATGGCATCGTAGCCGACGAGCCGGGTGAGTTCTTCAATAATGTCCACTTCTTCTTGAATGTCCCGGCGGTAGGGCGGGACTTGACATTGCCAGGCCGCGCCTTTCTTGCGGGGTTTGAGGTCCAACCGGGTGAGGACTTTCTCGATGAGAGCCGGGGCCACGGTGTGACCCGTCACTTTTTCAAATTGGTCCGGCCGGAGGGTGATGAAAACCGTTTTTTCCTTGCGGGGCCAGGCGTCGGCCGAAAGCCCTGGGGTTCCGCTGGCCAGCTCCAAAATGAGCTGGGCGGCCCTTAAGGAGGCCGCTTCCGCGGTACAGGAATCGGTTCCCTTTTCAAAGCGGATGGAGCTTTCGCTTTTTAAGTTGAGTTGGCGAGAAGTGAGGCGGATGTTGACGGGATTAAAAACGGCGCTCTCGAGAAAGATGTCCGTTGTTTTTTCATCGACGCCCGTTTGCTGGCCTCCCATAACGCCGGCGATGGCGATCGGTTTCTCGGCGTCGGCGATCACAAGATCGGTTGATTCCAGTAAATAGGTCTTTTCGTCGAGGGCGGTGATTTTTTCGCCGGCGCGGGCGTGGCGAACCATAACCTCGCGGTTCGCCAGCTTATTGAGGTCAAAGGCGTGCAAGGGATGCCCCCATTCCAGAAGGACGTAATTGGTGATGTCCACAATGTTGTTGATGGTCCGGAGGCCACACGATTGCAGCCGTTCCGCCATCCATTGAGGCGAAGGTCCGACCTTAACATCATGAATCAGCTTTCCCAAATAACGGGCGCAGCCTTTGGGAGCATCGATGCGGACTTTGCATTTTTCTTTTTTTGAAACGCTTTTCCAGGGTTTGAGGGCGACTTTCAATTTGTGGCCCGTCAAGGCGGCGATTTCGCGCGCGAATCCGATATGGGAGAGGGCGTCCGCGCGGTTCGGGAGAACCTCAAAGTCAAAGATGGCGTCCCCTTTTCCGATGACATTTTTGATGTCCGCCCCGAGTTTTGTTGAGGTTGGCAGTTGCATGATGCCGGCATGATCGTCGGAGAGGCCCAGTTCCCGTTCGGAGCAGAGCATGCCGTGGGACTCCACGCCCCGTATTTTTGAAACGGTGAGCGATAATCCGCCCTGGAGTTTGGCCCCCGGCAGGGCCAGAGGGACTACTTGGCCGGCGGCAACATTGGAGGCACCGCAGACGATCGTACGTTCTTTACGGCCGTCGGTCACGGTGACGACGGTCAAGCGGTCAGCGTTCGGGTGCTTGGTGACCGAGAGAATTTTGACAGAGATGACATTGGTGGCTTGAACCCCGGTTTTCTGCAGGTTCTCCAGGGGAAACCCCAGGAGCATGATTTTCTCCGCCGTCTCCTCCGGACCCCAGGGGATGTCCACCAGTTCATTCAACCAATTCCAACTAATCTTCACGAAATACTCCTATGGTATCTTTGCGATGTCAGCCTGCCTCATACCGTCATTCCGGCGAAAGCCGGAATCCAGAGTCATGTTAAAGACCTGGATCCCGACGTACGTCGGGATGACGACGAATACCTCCGTCAGCGAAACTGTTCCAAAAATCGGAGGTCTGAATCCAGAAAAAGACGGATGTCGCGGATGCCGTAGCGCGTCATGACGATTCGCTCGATCCCCATGCCGAAGGCGTAACCCGTCACTTTCGTGGGATCATAACCCACGGCACGGAACACGTTGGGATGGACCATGCCGGCCCCCAAGAGCTCGATCCAGCCCGTGGCCTTGCACAGATTGCAGGGTTTCCCGTCCGAAAGTTGTTTCTCCCCGCGGCATAAGAAGCATTGGACGTCCATTTCAGCGCCCGGTTCGACGAAAGGAAAATAACTGGGACGAAACCGCACCACGGTATGGGCGCCGAGGTATTTCTGGGCGAAGTATTTCAGGCTCCCTTTTAAATCGGCGAAGGTGATGTCCGAATCGACCGCCAGGCCTTCAATTTGATGGAAGATGGCGGCGTGGGTGGCATCCACCGCTTCGTAACGGTACACGCGGCCCGGAGCGACAATGCGAAAGGGCGATTTCACCCGTTGCATGAAGCGGATTTGGACCGGCGAGGTGTGGGTGCGCAGGATGGGTTTACCTGTGCTTTGTTTTCCTTCCCATTTTTCTTTGAGGTTTAAATAAAAAGTGTCGTGCAAATCCCGTGCCGGATGGTGCTCCGGCATATTGAGGGCCGTGAAGTTATTGAAATCCGATTCGATGTCGGGCCCCTGAACCGCTTCGAAGCCGATGGAGTGAAAGATGTCGCAAATTTCGTCGATGGCTTGCGTAATGGGATGGGTTCCCCCCCGTAAAAAGGGGTAGCCCGGCAGAGTGGGGTCAATCCGCGCCGTTTCCAATTCGCTCGAGATCAGTTTTTTCTCAAGAAAACGCCTTTTTTCGGTGATTTTCTCTTCGAGGAAGGTTTTGAGTTGATTGGCGGCCTGGCCGACGCTCTTTCTTTCTTCGGCTGACAGGGTGCCGATGTTTTTCAGGATTTGATTAAGCTGGCCTTCTTTTCGTCCGAGGAAGCGGGTGTGCAGGGATTCGAGGTCGGGGAGGCTTTTGACCTCGGCCAGTTTTTGGAGAAAATCTCGTTCAATCGCTTGGAGGTCCATGAAACCTCATCCCCATAGAGGGCTGTCTATTTTGCTTGTTTGGCAATCGTGGTCAGTCCCGTAAAGGCTTGGGGGTCGTTGACGGCCATGTCCGCCAGGATTTTCCGGTCAACAGACACCTTGGCTTTGGCCAGGCCGTGCATGAACTGGGAATAGGTGAGTCCCCCCAATTCCCGCGCCGCGGCGTTAATCCGTATGATCCAGAGGCTCCGGAAATTGGATTTCCGGTCTTTTCGCCCGACATAGGCATAGGTCAGCACCTTCTTCAGGTGCTGTTTGACCATCCGCCAACGATTTTTCTTCGTGGCGTAGGCCCCTTTGACGCGCCGGAAATGTTTCTTCTTTCGCTGGCGGGTATAGGTGACGCTTCGAACACGCATGGGAACTCCTTAAATTCTCAGCCGTAAGGCAGGAGCCTCTTGATCATCCTCGTCTGGGTGGTGTTCAGCTGGCCGGGCCGTCGTAGAAAGCGGCTGCGGCCGGCGGACATCCCTTGAAGAAGATGCCGGGCTCCGGCTCTTTTGTGGACGACTTTTCCCCGGGCGGTGATTTTGAACCGTTTCTTGGCTCCGCTATGAGTTTTTAGTTTTGGCATAAAACCCTTTTAATGAGGGATGAGGATGGCGATCAGGCGATTGCCTTGGAGAAGGGGCTTATTTTCCATGAGGCCCACGCCGTTAATTGTTTGAACAATGCGATCCAGCATTTTGTAGCCGAATTCACTATGCTCCTTTTCGCGGCCGTAAAAAACCAGGCTCACCCGAACTTTGTGTCGATCCTTGAGAAATTGAACAATGTGATTCGTTTTGACTTCAAAATCGTGCACGCCGATGTTGGGGCGCATCCGGATTTCTTTTAAATGACCGGCGCCGCGTCCTTTGCGTGCTTCTTTCCTTTTCTTTTCTTTCTCATAGAGAAACTTGGAAAGGCTCCCCAGTTTGCAGACCGGGGGAGTTACGTTGGGGGCGATTTCGATCAGATCAAACCCGCTGTCACGAGCCAAGCCCAGAGCTTCTTGAATGGTCTTTATGCCCAGCATCTCCCCTTTTTCGCTAATGAGTCGGATTTGGGGAGCCCTTATCGAGTCGTTGATCCGAACAAAGATTCTCTCGGCGATGCGCTCCTCCCGTTTCTATAATTTTAATTATCGACGGGACCGTTTCGTGACACGGTCCTACTGAATAAAAAAGGATGGCCGATGGCACCATCCCTTAAGGATTAGACGGAATAAAAAATAGTCATCAATTCGGCCTTATAGTAACAAGGAGCTGGGGGTCTGTCAATGCGATTTTGCGTCGATTTCTTTTTTCATTTTGGCGATGAAATCGCCTAGGTCCGTACCGCCGAGATCTTCGCCTTTAAGTGTACGAACCGCCACCTTTTTGGCCTCTTTTTCGCGCTCTCCCAGGACCAGCATGTAAGGGATTTTATCCAGCGTCGCCATGCGGATTTTGGCCCCGATTTTTTCGTTTTTCTCGTTGAGCTCGGCCCGGACGCCCTGGGAAACCAGATTTTTTAAGACCTCTTGCGCGTAAGACGTTTGTTTTTCAGAAATGGGAAGGACCGCCGCCTGGACGGGCGCCAGCCAGAGAGGGAAAGCGCCGGCGTATTGTTCAATCAAAATGCCGAAGAATCGTTCCATGGATCCCAGGACGGCCCGGTGGACCATGCAAACAGGGGTGTCTTTTCCCTCGTCATTGCGGTAGGTGGCTTGGAATCTCTCCGGCAAATTGAAATCAATCTGAATGGTCGTGCACTGCCATTTACGGCCGATGCAGTCCTTGATTTTAAGGTCGATCTTGGGACCGTAAAAGACCCCCTCCCCGGGATCGATGTCGTAGTCAAACCCGACCTCTTTGAGGGCTTGGGCCAGAATTTTCTCCGCCTCCTCCCACCGATTTGGATCGCCGACGAATTTGGTGGGCCGTGTTGAAAGCTTGACTTCGTATTCGTGAAAGCCAAAGTCCTGGAGGATTTGCCGCCCGAGACTGAGAACCCCCCGGATTTCATCCAGAAGTTGGTCAAAACGGCAGAAAATGTGGGAGTCGTCTTGGGTGAAGCCCCGAACCCGAAGCGTTCCGTGAATCACACCGCTGCGCTCATAACGGTAGACCGTGCCGTGTTCGTAGAGCCTCAAGGGGAGTTCCCGGTAGCTGTGCAGGTCGGTGTTGTAAATGGTGATGTGGAAGGGGCAGGTCATGGGCTTGACATAATATCCCTGTTCCTCGATTTTCATCTCGGGGAACATGTTTTCCTTGTAATAGCTCAAGTGCCCGCTGGTTTCCCACAATTTCGAAAGACCCACATGGGGTGTCACCGCCAACTGATAGCCGTTTTTTAAATGGAGTTCCCTTAAGTAGTTTTCGATGAGATGGCGGACCATGGCGCCCTTCGGATGCCAGAGGATGAGGCCGCTACCGATTTTCTCGGGTTGGATCGAAAAGAGCCCGAGGCGGGGCCCCAATTCCCGGTGGTCCCTTTTTTTGGCTTCTTCCAGCCGGTGAAGATAATCTTTCAACTCGGCGTCCGTCGGCCAAACGGTGCCGTAGATCCGCTGGAGTTGCTCCCGTTTCTCGTCCCCCCGCCAATAGGCGCCGGCGATCTTCAAAAGTTTGAAATGTTTGATCTCCTTTGTGGTCTCCAAGTGAGGGCCTTTGCAAAGGTCGACAAAGTTCCCGTGGCGAAAGAAGGAGATTTTCGTGTCGGGAGGAAGGTCCTTGATGATTTCGACCTTGTACTTTCCCCCCTTTTTCTTGAAGGTGGCGATCGACTCATCGCGGGATTTTTCTTCGCCGATAAACGTCTCCACCTTGTCCAGATTTTTCCGCATGCATTCCTCGATTTTGTCGAGGTCTTCCGTTGTGAACCGGTGCGGGCTGTCGAAGTCGTAATAGAAGCCGTCTTCGGTCGGCGGGCCGATGGTGAGAAGGGTTCCCGGGAAGAGTTCCTGGACGGCTTGCGCCATCACGTGGGAGGTCGAATGACGAAGCTTGTATAGATACTCTTCGCGTTGGATTTTATCGGCCGATATAGAATTGGAAGCGGTTTGATTGGGCATGAAATTTATGACGATTTGCTCCTTCTGTATTTGTTGCCATGTGTCTTTAGACCATGGACTATAGACTATAGTCTATAGTCTGATTTTCCCTTCGGGAAAATCAAGTGCGCGGTAGAGGATTTGAACCTCTGACCCCTACCATGTCAAGGTAGTACTCTAACCAGCTGAGCTAACCGCGCGAAATCCGATCAAAATTTTCAGGCTTGCCATGTCGTAGCCCGCCGCGGCGGGCGAAGACAGGTGCGGGTCGGATTTGAACCGACGAATAAGAGTTTTGCAGACTCCTCCCTTAGACCACTTGGGTACCGCACCGGCCTTCGCCCGCCAAGGCGTGTGATACTAGTATTTTGGAATAGAACGATCTATGTCCGCAAACGCATTAATGCCGCCCTTCAAATTCTTGAGCCTTTTGAATCCCAGGCGTTGCAGTTGGCGAATGGCTTTGGCGGAACGTTTGCCGGTACGGCAATGCAAGACATACTCTTGGTTGGGGTCCAGCTCATTGGATCGGTCAATAATGTCTCCCAAGGGAATTGGTATGGACCCCGGCAGGCGCGAGAATTCGTGTTCATCCGGCTCTCGCACATCGATGATTTTAATGTTCTTGTCACCCCGATCCAGAATTTTTTTGAGTTCTGCCGGTGTCATCTCGGGAACAGCACCCGTTTTTTCTTCAAGGTCCTCTTGGCCAAGGCCAACACCGCAATACCCTTCGTAATCAGCAAGTTTAGTGATGGTTGGCTTGTCGCCGCAAACGGGGCAGTTACGATCTCTCTGGATTTTCAATTCGCGGAAGGTCATGTCCATAACGTTCACCTGAAGAAGACGTCCGACAAGGAGATTTCCCTTTCCCAGGAGATATTTTATGGTTTCGGAAGCCTGGATGAGGCCGATGAGTCCCGGCAATATGCCGAGAACACCCCCCTCCACACAGGAAGGGACATCTTGAGGGGGCGGGGGTTCGGGGAAAAGACAGCGATAACACGGGCCGACCTTGTGCAGAAAAACGGAAGCCTGTCCTTCGAATCGGTAAACGCTGCCGTAAATGTTGGGTTTATTGAGCATGATACAGGCATCATTGGTCAGATAACGCGTGGGAAAGTTGTCCGACCCGTCGATAATGACGTCATAATCTTTAAAAATCGGCAACGCGTTTTTCCGAGAGAGCTTTTCATTGTAAATCCTGACCTCCACGTTGGGATTAATGGATTTGATTCTGGATTGCGCGGCCTCGACTTTAACTTTCCCGACATCGTCGGATCCAAAAAGAAGCTGCCGGTGCAGGTTGGAAGGATCCACAACGTCAAAATCAACCAGGCCCAATGTCCCTACGCCTGAGGCGGCCAGATACATCGCGTTGGGAGAACCGAGGCCGCCGGTCCCGATGAGGAGAATCTTGGCGTTTTTCAATTTCTCCTGGCCTTCCTTACCGACGTCGGGAAGGATGATTTGCCGCGAATAGCGGATGATTTCCTCACCGGTTAACGTCATTCCACGATTCCTCTCAGTTCGCTGAATTTATCAATCACAAAATCCGGCTTAAGCCCCATGGTTTCCGGACGGAATCCATAGCCGTAACGGGCGACGCAGGTGCGAATGCCGGCGGCCTTTCCCGCTCCGATGTCTTGGGAACCATCTCCGACCATGAGTGTCCGCTCCGCCCTCCCCCCCAGTATTTTCAGGGCTTCCAGTAGAGGGTCCGGGTGGGGCTTTTTCTGGGTTGTGGAGTCCCCCCCCATGATGAGAGATAAGGCGTCGCCGATCCCCAGTCCCTTTACAATTTTTTCCGAAAAGCCCTTCGGTTTGTTTGTCACAACAGCCAATTTGTGTCGGATGGAAAGATCCAGAAGACACTCAGCAACACCCTCGTAGAGGACGGTTTTGTCCAGGCAATGGATAAGGTAGTAATCACTGAACGTTTTTATGGCGACGTCCAGCGTCTTATCATCGATGGGTCCAATGACATCCCGGAGAAGAACGCTGAGGCCGTTACCAATAAAAGGGACGATCTCCTCCGGACGCTTCGCCGCCCGGCCGGTCACAACCAAGGCATTGTTGACTGCCGCGGCCAAGTCGGCCCGGGAATCGATGAGTGTCCCGTCGAGATCAAATAGAATGGTTTGGATTGTGGCCATAGTGCTGTCATCCCCGCGAATGCGGGGATCTAGCCTGGTGACTGTTTGATGGATTCCCGCTGACGCGGGAATGACGGATTCTCTGTGGCTGCGCCCGCAATAACATGTCGGATTAATGGCTGCCGTTGATGAAGGACAGGAATTCTTTCCGCGTGCGGGCGTCGTTCCGGAAAGCCCCGAGCATGGCGCTGGTGACGGTCGGAGAATCGACGCTTTTGGCGCCCCGCATTTCCATGCAGAGGTGTCGGGCGTTGATGACCACACCCACCCCCATGGGCTTCAGTTTGGTTTGGAGAATATCGGCGATCTCTTGCGTCAGGCGCTCCTGCACCTGGAGGCGGCGGGAGAAGACTTCCACTATTTTTGGAATTTTGGAAAGTCCGAGGATTTTTCCGTTGGGAATGTAGGCGACATGGGCGACCCCGAAGAAGGGCAAAAGGTGATGTTCGCAAACGGAATAGAAACGGATGTCTTTAACCACGACCATTTCATTGTAGTTTTCGTGAAAGACGGCACGATTGATGAGGGCGTCGATGTCGACGTGATAACCACTGGTCAGTTCCTTCCAGGATTGCGTGACACGCTCCGGTGTTTTCAGGAGCCCCTCCCGCTTGGGGTCTTCTCCGATGAAATCTAAAAGCTGCTTGATGAGTTCCGGGAATCCCTGGACTTCATCTTCAATACGTCGTTGGTTTATGGTGGTCAGTATGTCCATTCGATTTGTTCTCCCTCACATAAAAGAAAGCTCCCTCTTCTTGTAAAAGTTCCCCTCATTAGGCGATGGCTACCATCCGATCGATGGCTTGGCGGGCCTTGTCGGCAATGGGTTTGGGAACCCTGATCCGGTATTTCAAGTCTTCCAGAGACCAAAGAACTTTCTCCAGCGTGATCATCTTCATAAATTCACACAGGGCGTCCGGGGTGGTCGGATAAAAAGTCTTTTGCGGATTCTCCTTTTCCATGCGGTAGAGAATACCGGTCTCCGTAGCGACCAAAAATTCCTGGCGGCTTGATTGACGAGGGTATCTTACCATTCCCTCCGTCGAAAGGACCTGGTCGGCCAAAGGAAGGCAGGTGGACATGCAGCCGCATTCCGGGTGCATGAGAAATTCCGCCTGGGGGTGTTCTTTCTTCAACGCTTTGATCTGTTCGGTATTGATTTTGTGATGGACATGGCAGGAGCCCGGCCAGAGGTGGATTTTGCGGCCGGTTTTTTGCCGCACCCACAGGCCGAGGAACATATCGGGCGCAAACAGGATTTCCCGGTCTTTTGGAATGGATTCAACGACCTTGACGGCATTGGAGGAGGTGCAGCAGGTGTCGGATTCCGCCTTGACTTCCGCGGTGGAATTGACGTAGGTCACGACCACCGCCTCGGGGTGTTCGGCTTTCCAACGCCTCAGATCGTCCGCCGTCATTGTCGCGGCGAGACTGCAACCGGCCTCAAGATCCGGCAAAAGGACCGTTTTGTCAGGCGATAGGATGGCCGCCGTTTCCGCCATGAAATGGACCCCGCAGAACACGATGATGTCGGCGTCCGTTTCGGCAGCCTTTTTGGAGAGCAGAAGGGAGTCCCCCACCAAATCCGCGACGTCCTGGACCTCCGGAAGCTGGTAATTATGGGCCAGAATAACGGCCTTCCGCTCCGTCTTAAGCGTCTGGATTTTTTCTTGGATGGTTGGCGTCAACGTCACCGGCATGATCGCGATTCTCCGTCTATCACATGATATAACAAATCAAATCGGATTTGGGTTCCGTCGGAATGCCCAAAAAGTGTCCGGTGATTTTTCTCAAAGGCGCTTAAATCCATCCGGGTAAATCGATTTTGGATTCAGGGACCATAAGCATATCCCGTTCGACTCGATTTAAGTTCTGAACAAACTTTGAAAAATCTTCTGCCCGAGCGTCCATAGAGTAATAGTCCATAACCAAGCGAAACCGTTCCAGGAGCTTGTCATGAGGCACAAGCTTCTTACTGACAAGAAACTCGATATCACTCTCATCCTGAGGACGGAATGGCTTCAACTTGCTTACAACGACGTCCACAATGTCCAAGGCCTGAACCGAAAAATTCCTGAGTTCCTTTAATTCTGGGACGGCATGAAAAATGGACGTCTGGGGCAAAAAGGGAATGGCCAACCGAACGATGTCCAAAAACATCAGGAGAACCTCTTCCGGCCAGAGCCCTCAATCGATTTGAAATCTCCGCGGATATTTCTGCTGTTTCGAGAACGTCTGAATCTTTGGTTAGACGATGATAATCCGTTTGAAGAAATATGGCCGCGGACCCTATGACGTAAAGCGGAACCTTCCCTTCCGGGCCGGGTTTCCATTCCTGATCCAAATCACGAAAGTATTGCTCAATAAGTTTCACGGGCCTCCTTTAGGGCCTGGGCGAAGTCCGAAGGCTGAATACGCGTAATGACCTTCCATTTCTTCGAAATATCAGATGATGTGACCCGTAATTCTTCCAGGGTTTTTTCGGTCACTACTGAATCGATGAGGTCTTCGCGATCCGCTTTGCTCGATTCGAACCAAGGGGAGGCCAGCAGATTCTTAAAAATAAAATCGGCTCTTTTATATTTCGTTCTCCAATCTTCGGACAAGTCTTCGGCCAATTCTTCATTTATTGCCCTTTGAATGTTTTCCAGAAGCCAGCCATACCGTTGGATAACGCCATCGTCTTTCAGTTGTAGCCGGATCCGGTTCAACGTCCGTGGTTCCGCATGCTGAACGATAACGGGGGCCAAAGCCGCAACGGCCCGAGGCGACTCCGGAGCAACGAGAACTTCTCGAACGAGTCTCAGAACGTCGTCCAGCTTCTCCGATGGGAGGGTTTCTTCGTCTTCTCTTAAATGGCTCGCCCCATGGCGAGCAAGGGCGTTCTGAATGGTCGGGTCGGCTTTCCTTTTTTCAGACACAAAGGAGCTTGCCGGCACGTTGAATTTTTTTGCCAAAAGCAAAAGGTGCTCCGCGGAGAATGACCCTTGGCCCGCTTCAATCTGGGAAATCCTGTTTTGGGACAGGCCCAAATAGTCGGCCAGCTCCTTCTGGGTCAACCTTCGTTCGCGGCGCAGCTCCTTCACCCGCTTCGCGATGTTCTGTTGGTATTGCTTAATTATTGGGGTCATATATATCAGTATCCTGATTAATATATCAATATATTGATAATATACACTACTAATAGCTGATTATCAATCAATAATAACTTTTAGATGTTTATGTTCTAACCCCCAGCGGCTTGTTGTGGAGAGGTTCAGACGATCAAATTGCTGAATAATCCTGGGAGATTGCGTCTTTATATTCAACCCCAGAAGATTCCGGTCGGGTCGTCTTCCACTTCTTCCAAGAGCGTGCTGATTGATTTGGCGGGATGGCATTCGATATATACGTGCCATCGGCAGTTTCGGTCGGCGCAATAGAGGGTCCAAAGTTTTTTCTTCGTGTCGTATCGGAGCTGAGCCACCGGCAATTCCGTCCAGTCTCCTTCACCCGTCCATGGTGGGCGGGTTTCGTAGAGGGTTGCCGTGTTCCCTCGGAAACGGTACGTCAATCGGATCTTGTCGCGCACGTTTTCCGGAATCCGCTTCTTGCAATATCGCGCCAACGCAGTATTGGCCAATTGTTTTTCGTGTTTTGGCAGATTCATGTTTCTTTCTTTCGGCAAACGTAAATTGTCGCGGAATTACTGAGCTTCGCAAAAGTAATGGAAACTTTGTCACCGTCGAGTGAGGATTTTCAATTACTTTCGCGTACGTCAGTAATATATGTTTTTAAAACGGTCCGATGAGTTTTATCGGCCCACCACTAAGTTTTTGCATCTCTTCCTTGCACAACTCTATAAGCATTTTTTTATCGCCATGCCTGATTTCCATTGGTGCGATCGATTTAAATACCGGGTAAGGTTGTCCGGGTGCAATTTGGGACAGTGTGGTGAATCCATTGATTTGCCCGACAAACGCGCCTTTCTTTGGGTCTCTGAAAATCTTTAGAGTAAACTCGATGTTTCTTGTTGTGGCTTCATAGTCTTCTTGTTCCATCATATTTTTCCTTTTCGGTGATCAAAAAGGCCGACTTGTTTCAAAACTAAACGGCGATTGTTTAACTGGAAAAACAAATACATTCCAATTAAAACTATAAGGGGCAGAACAAGCAGACCAAGGCGATACCACCTCAAAAGGCCCCATGCATCAACCAAATATTCCGGCGATTTTAATGCGATCCAGATCCAGCTCGCACCCCACGCACAAATAGCCAAAACAGCGTATGATATGAGTTGTACTTTCAGAATCTCGCTGAAGTAATAATAACACCACCTCAAAGATTCTCTATTAAACGGAAAAATTTGGTTCCATTTCCACTTCTCATAAAATAGATCCGCGTTTTTAACATGATTCTTCTGATCCCATGCTTTCGGAACCACCTTGTTCGCTAAGCCCAATTTCTTTTCAATCTTCCACATCACAATTAGAATTGACTTATGCGAATGAGCGGTGGCTTGCAGGTAGAATGCTCCGATTCCCAAAACAACAAGAGCTCCTAACGTGGCAAAAATAACTTTGAGCGGGGTGGGATCGTGCCAATGCACATAGGCCAACCCGCCAAGTGCAGATCCAACTGTCGCCACAAACGCAATGGCATTTGTTTCAAAACCTGTTAGTCTGTCCGCTAATGAGCTATGGAAATCACCGGCTGACGTAACCCAATCGTTATTTGACATGGTTTTCTCCTAATGCTTGAAATGCTCTTCTACGATCCGAATGTCTTCGTCTCCTAGGCCGTACAGTTTGTAAACCAAATCGTCTATTTGCCGATCAAGAGCCGCGCATTTTGACTCGTAGTAGGTTTTGTCTTTGTCCGTCTTGGCCGCGGCCAACTGCTTCTTCGCTT
>JAJAPZ010000030.1 GCA_020523905.1 Candidatus Obscuribacterium magneticum | reverse complement strand
CAACCATCCAACCTTTACCGCTGACAAACCGATGTGGCCTTCGGGATCTTGCCGGGATGCGAGTTAAGAATTCTTCTGTCTCGGTGAGTTTTTCAATAATTTCAGCCAATACGCGGTTATTCGCACTCTTCCTTCCCATTTTTAAGCCAAGGAGGACAACAGCCAGATCACCCACTACGGAAGTCGGGACGAGATCAATCTGTTTAGGGTCATTTCCAGCCTCGGCTTTATCTCGTTTGATTCGCTCAATTTGTTTAGCTATCGACGCTGTGACATCACAAATGGCGTGCACCTCTTCAATCTCCGCTTGCACTACGTCTGCGTGCCTCGCTGTCCATTCAACATCTTGGCCACGGACAGCGAGATCCATAACGAAACCGCTATTAATTTCCCCCAACCCAAATCGTATCTCTTCGAGTCGTTCGATGGCCTCATCGTAATTCAAGGGCTTCGGCCAGACAACCTTTTTGATCCTGGCAAAATGTTGATAAGGCAAAGCCCGCCGTAGCGAAAACCACAATGGAACGGCAACCGCCCCCAGGAAGCCGAACATGAAAGGGAAACAGGAATTCAACAAACCAAATTCCAAGTTCGCTAATGAGGAAGCAGCCTCCCCCACTCCTACGGCCGCGTCTTTCACCACCATCATCGCGGATGCAATGGATGGGGCACCAATAAGAGCTCCTAACCCTGCTATCACACCAATTAGAAGAGGTGCGATCCTGTTTGTTCCACTGACGATTCGGCGGGAGCCCGGACCGGTTTCTGACGTGGCGTTCGGCGGGATTCCTTTTGTTGCCTCGACACCGGATGTCGTTTGATCAGGGCCGGGAATGAAAACGCCGGCGCGGCGAAGATCGTCATCCGAAAAGACGTCGGTCACTTTTTGCTTGATCGCCACCTCCACAATGCGTTTTATTTCTATGGGAGCCGTGCGGGGATCACCGAACTTGGCCATGGTCACAATCACGCTGGTATGGCGAGCCAGAACTTCTTGGGCGGCAACGGTGCCGTATCTTAAGCCGAGGATGTAATCCTCTCCTTCGGCGTCTTCCACCTTATTCCTCACAAACCATAGGAGGAATGCAAATCTTCCAAAAAGCCTCTTCAGGATTTCTGAAAGTCCGCGGGAAGGAGGAACCCCTCGGCCCGTATAGGCATATTCATTCGACCGGGTCCCCTCAAGGATTTTTGGGGGATCCTTGTGTGTTTTTGAAAATTCTTGGAGAAGCTCTTTTAAGGCAGGATCATGCTCCGCCAATTCAACCAGGTGGAAAAAAGCGAGGAAAAGATAACGATGGATGCCGGCCAGCTTGGGATTTTCGTGCGGATCAAAGACGTCCGGTTTTGCGAATTTTTCCCGGAGTTCGCCGTCGATATCCAATAACCGGTAGAAAAGCGTGTCCCGCTTTTTCCGGTGTTCCTTTATGTTGAAATCCTGAAACAAGAATCCCTCGCTCATCTGAACATTGAGGAATCCCTCTCTCATAAAGATCCGGAACCCTTCCAATAACACGTCCCTCAAATAGGCGGGTTTTTCGGGGATCAGAATCATGACCCCGTCCCTCGTGTTTTCAATGTTATGCCTCTCCCCTTCGGACAGGGAATCAAAGTTGTCCGGATATTTGTGGGCCGATAAAAGCGCATACCAACCGGCATCGCGGCCTTGAGACTCATTGATGGAAATTCTGTCGTGAGCTTTGGCGGTGGCCCCCTGGCTGTAGAAAGCTCTCTGTTCATCCCGGGCCGCCGTCATCGCGCCCAGCATTTTTGTGGGGATGTCGTTGTCGACGGATTTGGGGATGGCGACGACCGGAACAGAGATTCCGGGGGCCGCTTCAGGGAGGAGTTGGGCCAGCTTGTTGGCTTCTTTCGAATGGTCGTCCCCCCCAATGAGGATCAGGCCGCGGAACCGCGACGCGTTGGCCACCATATTGTCTTTATTCTTGTCGGTGACCTTGGCTCGGGAGGATTTAAATTCAAAGGTGGCCCATTGTTTGAGCCGGGGCGTCTCTCTTGACCGTACAAACCCCAGCCTTTTCAGGAAGGCGGCCGGTTCCACCGCCAGGCCTTCGAAGCCGCTCAGCACGCCGGCTTGCAACACTTTGTTTTTTGCCAACTCTTCGGTAGAGGCTGCCAGCGCGGTGTTCAACCCGGCGCAGTCTCCTCCACTTAATCCCATAAGCACGGTGTTTTTTAATATGGCATCTTGGAATGGCACGAGCTCTTCCGCCGTATTCCCCAAGACGTGCACAAAACGTAAGAGCGCCTCGTCATGGCGTCCGGCTTGAAGTAATGTATACCCTTCTTCGTATACATGAAACAATTCATCCGGATAGAACTGGTTGGACCGCTTAAAAATCCCGGAGGACAGTTGATATTCGCTGTAAAAAAGCCCGTTGTTCTGACCCACCCAAAGAATGGGCCTCTTTGCTTCCTGGGGTTGGAAATTTCTTATGGCCTCCCGGACAAATCCCTTGGAAACCAATATGAAACGGTCGGCAATGATGTCGACGTTAATTTCAGGAGCCATTGTCGATTCGATTTGGCGATGAATTTCTCTTTCCACCCCATTCAAATACCGACGCGCGAAAAATGACAATCCCGGCAGCATGGCGAAGAGGCCGACGGCATGGTTTTTAAAGGATTCATGAAGGTCAACTCGGCGTTTCAAATATCCATCCTTCATGGCGAGGTGGGCGGGGGATCGGTGGCCAGCGGACGTGGCGATGGGAGAAAAGAAAGAAATAAAGGACCGCTTTAAAAAAGAGGATTTGCCCGAGTCGAATTTATACATCTCCCAAAATGTCCCCAGACCCAAAAAGAACCAGGGGAGCGCCGTCCACAGCCAAAAGACGACAGCGACTATTTGTATTGAAAAATTCAAAGGAGAGGGTTGAAAATTGACTCCATAGAGTAAAGCGGAAGCGAAGGCGGTCGCAACAACGGCCGGAATAAATCCGCTAATGGTGCGGAAGGCATGAGAAGAACTCTCTTCTCTTTTCGATACCAAAACGGGAGAAATCAACGTAAAACGGCGCGTTAGAACAGTGATTCGACGTCCGCCAACGGACCGATGATCGGCGGAATTGAAGAAAAGGCGGTTAAAGAAGCCGACCGGTAGGTTGATGAGGACTTTGAACACCCGGCTAGCTAGTATAAATGTAAAGACAGCTCCTTTTCCGATTCCTTTGAGGGGGCGAACAAGCCGGGGCACGCTGCCGAGAGTTTTCTTCATCAATAGGGCAACCGGGCCGGTGATATAGCCAACCGAGGCGCCGACTAGACCGCAAATCGAAAAAATTATTGGAACAATCTTCCGACCCTGATTGGGATCAGCCGGATTAATGGCGCCGGCGGGTGTTCCCACAAGGAAGAGCTTCTTTCCTGCGAACATCTGTTCCAACGGTGTTTTCTCCCGGTCGAAGACGGAGAGATAGTGGACTTCGTTATCCAAATCCAGTTTCGTGATCTTGGGGGAGGCGACGATATAGGAGACGCCTTGTTTCTTTAGTTGTTCGGTCAAGCCCTGGGTGTGAAAACCGCCGGAAACGAGAACAGCGAATTGCGGTGCCAACTCGTCATTCCGGCGAAAGCCGGAATCCAGAATCATGTTGAATGCCTGGGTCCCGACGTTCGTCGGGACGACGGACTGGATCCCGGCTTCCGCCGGGATGACGCCTTTCATAGGGATGACGGACAGGAGGTTTTTCACCATCGTCTGGCTGCGGGCTTCAGCGACCTGGTAGAACTCCTCGAAGGCGGAAAGGTCGATGGTGCCGGCCAAAAGTTTCCGGCCACCTTCGTATTGCTCCCATTGATCGGTGGTCAGCCGATAATCCACAAGCTCCTGAGCCAGATAGATCTGGCGGGAGAGGCTAATCAAATCTTTCTGGATTTGGTTCTCGGCGAGATCATTATAAGCACCTTCTTCCAACGACCGCATGTCTTTATAGAGGACGTCGGCTTTGATGCTGTCGGTGAGAAGGACGTAGCGGATGTAATCGTCGAAGTGGGGCGTCCGTGCGAGATCGATCCCGTAACGGCCTCCGAGGTCCTTCAGGTATCGGTAATAGTCGGCAAAGGTCACCGTCCCTTCCTGATAAGAGAGGCTCATCTGAATCAGGCTTTCCAAATCCTTCGGGGCCGCGCGCCGGACCAGTTGCTCCAGGACGCGCCGCCTTTCGGCTTCCACCAGGCTGAAATTCATGGAGGATTCCATGTCGTAAGCCTGGAGAAAAGTTTCCGTAGCAAGGGAGGGCTGGACGCCGGCCCCCGCCAAGATCTTCAAATAAGGGGCCAATGATAAAGATCCGCCCCGGTAGGCTTTGACGCGGGCGTCAAACTGGAGGAGCGCAGGATTAAAGGCCTTCGCCTTTTTTCCTTCGACATCCTTCTGTAATGATGCAAGACGGGATTTCGTCCCTTTCTTTATAGGAGAGGACTTCCGATAAGCCTCGACGTTCCGAAGATAAAGCGCGTTGTCATCCACGCCCCAGAAAGAGAGCCCCCGGGTTCCTTCCTTTCGATAGGACGTGAAGCCCGCGTGTGCGGGGCCGGAGATCTCACCCGTCTCCAAAAAGGAATCGGCCACGCGGGTGGCGATGTCTCGGTCCGGGAAGGCTTTATACACATCGTAGAAGAAGCCACCGCTCGCCCCTTCCAAACCGACCAAAACAGATTCCCCGTCCGGTCCCTCACCCAACGACTTGATCGCCTGGGAAAGATTCAACTGGGCTTCTTTATTGAGGTGGACGTCCTCCAGAAGGACGACGGAGAGCTTTCCCTGCCCCTGATATACGTCCCGCACGTTAACGCACGGAAAAAAACGGTCCGGCAAAGCGGAAACGATTCGGGGCTGGGACTTTTTTCTTTCGGCGATGAGGCTCGGGGACGGTGAGGTCAGATGGGGGCTCACACCGGGGAGGCGTCTTAGAAGCTGCTCGTTTATTTGGGGCCGCGGGAGATTCATGAGCGTCTGGGATTGCATGTGAGCCGGAAGGGACGCCAGCTGCATTTCCTGATTCTTCCGCCGCTCGCTCCAGACGGATTCCTGCGGCTTGTGCGCGAAGGCGATGTTCGTGAAGATGAAGATAAAGACGAGGACGCGCGTGATGGACGGCAGAACGAATTTTTCTTGGAATGTATTTAAGACCAGCTCACGAATATAACGACTCATCAATTTCTCCCACGGAAATGAACTTCGTGTTTCGTTCAAACTTTATGGGAGAAGTCTAGGGATTCCGTCTTAAGATTCGATTAATTTTTCGTAAATTTTGTGTATCCGATTCGTAACGGAGTTGTAACGGAAAGTGTGGAGCAGTTACGCAAAATGCCGTCATTCCCGCGAAAGCGGGAATCCAGGACGTGAACATCGGAGTGGATTCCCGCTTTCGCGGGAATGACGGCATTTTGCGACAGGTTCAGGAGCTATTTCCGGAAAAGGTAAAGGAGGAGGGAAAGAAGCACGCTCAACAAAAGACTGGTGGTGATGGGAAAATAGAATTGGAAATGATCCCGCTTGATGTGGATGTCCCCGGGGAGCCGCCCCAGCCAGGGAATCTGGTGGCTGAACATCACCAGGAGCCCCACCCCCACGAGGATCATGCCGGTCAGTACGATATATTTTCCTAACGAAACGTTTCCCATACCAACGGGCCATATTTTACCTCATATGGAGCCCCCGTCCCCTCCAAGACGACGGCCCCTTTGTTGTGTAATATCACGATTATGAGCCTCAATCTCCTCATCATCGGAGCCGGGCCGGCCGGCGAAGCCGCGGCCAAGACGGCGGCCCAGCTTGGCGCGTCGGTTACACTTGTCGAAAAAGAGGAAGCCGGGGGGCTCTGCCTCAATAAAGGATGCGTTCCGTCCAAGGCGCTTCTCGAGCAAGTCCGAAAATGTCTTGTGATGGGCATAAAACCGGAGTGGGAAGCCCTCCAGCAGTTTAAAAGCGGCGTCGTCGAAGGCCTTCGGGCCCAATTGGAGGGCTCTTTTAAATCCCTAAAGATCAAACTTCTCAAAGGGACCGCGTCCTTTAAAGACAAATCATCCCTGAACGTTCACACGGCCTCCGGAATTGAATCCCTTCCTTTTGACAAAGCCATCATCGCCGCGGGGACGGAGGTTTCCCTTCCCCCGCCCCTCGACCAACATCAAAACCAAATCTGGGACAGCCATAAAATGCTTGAGATCAACCGCACACCCGCTTCCGCCGCGATCATTGGTGGCGGGGCCGTGGGCTGCGAATTCGCGTGCCTGTTGAATGCGGCCGGCTCAAAGGTGACGATCATCGAAATGACAGGGACGCTTCTTCCCGGTGAAGATCCGGCCATCACCTCCTCCCTGGGGGCCTCTTTCGAGAAACGCGGGATTCAAATCCTTACTGAGAAAACCGTCAAGGACCTTCAAAGAAAAGGCGCCCTCTGGCACATCACCTTATCGAATGGCGAAACCTTGACCGCGGAAGAAATCCTCACCTGTGTCGGACGCGCTCCGAAGCCGGAGCTCCTTGCTCCAGAGAAAGGCGGGATTCAATACGACAAGGGATCGATCAAAATCAACAACTCTCTTCAAACAACCAACCCCAATGTCTTCGCGGCCGGGGATGTGACCGGGCTCACTCGTCTCGCGCACGCGGCGGCCGTGCAGGGAAAAGTCGCCGCGGTGAACGCCCTGGGCGGCAGTGAAACATTTGATGGGAGCCTGGTTCCCCGCTGCCTTTACTCGTGGCCGGAGGTCGCGAGTGTCGGCCGACCGAAACACGACGCTGAAAAGGAAACCAAGACCGTCAAAGTGTCCCGCGGTTTTTTCAAGGGATCGGCGAAAGCCCTCGCCGCAGGGGAAGCGGAAGGCTTCGTTCAAATCGTGAGTGACGCTTCCGGCGAAAAAATCCTGGGGGCGCAAATCATCGGGCCTCACGCCACGGAACTTATTCATATTTTTTCGGTTGCCCTCAAGAAGGAAATGACCCTCAAAGAACTGGGCGAGGTCATCTTTGCGCATCCAACCTTGAGCGAAGTCATTAGAGACGCTGCAAAGAGATAACCCGGTGCCCATGAAAGACGTTATGTTTCCCCCGGCGAAAGACGTCAATGCGGCGGGCCTCGTCACCCCGGCGCAAGCCGGGGTCCAGGCCGTGAACATCGGACTGGACCCCGGCTTGCGCCGGGGTGACGAAGGGAGCCGGGGTGACGAAGGGAGCCGGGGTGACGAAGGGAGCCGGGGTGACGAAGGTCACCATACCACCCGCCCGCGGTTGCCGGCCTACCTCAAACAACGGATTCCATCCGGGGAAACATTTATTGGCGTCAACGCCGCCATTCGCGAAAACCGCCTCAACACCGTCTGCCAGGAGGCCAAATGCCCAAACCGGTCCCACTGCTTTAGCCGCGGCACCCTGGCCATCCAAATTCTGGGGCAGATCTGCACCCGGGCCTGCGGCTTCTGCGGAGAAAAATTCGGGACGCCTCACCCACCGGACCCGACGGAACCGGAGCGGGTCGTTCAAGCGGCGACCCGGTTGAACTTGAAACATGTCGTGATTACATCTCCGGCGCGCGACGATCTTTCGGATGACGGGGCCGGTCACTTTGCTTCGGTGGTCACCTGCCTAAAAGAAAAGCGGCCTCAGACAACCGTTGAAATTCTCACGCCTGATTTTCGGGGCCGGTCGGATTGTTTGAACGTCGTCTTTGAGAGCCGTCCCCATATTTTCAACCACAACATCGAAACCGTCCGGCGCCTCACCCCCCGGGTGCGCTCACGAGCCTCTTATGACAGGACGCTTTTTGTGTTAAGGGCTTCACGAGAATTCGGCTTAATGACCAAATCGGGCCTGATGGTGGGCCACGGAGAAACGGTCGATGAACTCCGGGAAACGCTGAAGGATCTTTCGGAGGCAGGATGCCAACTCCTGACGATCGGTCAATATCTGCCGCCGTCATCCCGCCATCTACCGCTCGTCAAGCTTTATGCCCCTCACGAATTTGACATTTTGCGCGAAGAAGCCTTACAATGCGGTTTCCTTGACGTTTCGGCCGGACCTTTGGTCCGAAGCTCGTACCATGCCGAGGAACTTGTCATTGCGAACGAAGTGAAGCAATCTGTCGTAACAAGAAAGATCTCTGGCAACCATCTTGATGAACAACAGATTGCTTCGCTTCGCTCGCAATGACAAACTAACAATGAACCGAACTCCTTTTTTTGAAAAGCACCTCGCCCTGGGCGGCAAGATGGTGGACTTTTTCGGCTGGGAACTGCCGGTCCAATACTCCTCCATCGCCGCCGAACACGCCGCCGTCCGCACCCACGCCGGCCTCTTCGACATCTCGCACATGGGACAGGTCTTTGCGGAAGGTCCCGATGCGGAAAGTTACCTGCAAAAACTGGTGACCAGCGACATCCGCAAGGCGGGTGTGAGTCAGGGGATCTACGGCCATTTCCTCAATGAGAGGGGCGGCGTCATCGATGACCTTTTCGTGTTCCGCCTGGAACCGCAGAAATTTCTTCTTATCGTCAACGCCTCACGGAAGGAAGCGGACCTCGCCTGGATGAAATCACATCTTCCTCCTCAAAACGTCCAAATGAATGAAGCTCTACAATCCGCCGGCTTGGCCCTCCAGGGGCCCCTCGCTCAAAATCTCATGGAAAAACTCTGCCCCCCCGCGGCCGCCCTGGGCCATCACCGGATCGGACGATTTGAAATCGGCGACAAGGTCGTCTTCGTCTCCCGGACCGGCTACACCGGCGAGGACGGATTTGAATTGTTTGCCCCCGCCGGCAACCTCCTCATTATTTGGGACCTCCTCATGCAGACGGGCAAAGGGCTCGGACTTCAACCCTGCGGGCTGGGCGCCCGCGACACCCTCCGCACCGAAGCGGCCTATCCTCTCTACGGACACGAACTGGATGAAGAGCACACGCCGTTGGAGGCCGGGCTCGGATGGGTGGTTCATTTTGACAAAGGCGACTTTCTAGGCCGGGACGCGCTCCTTAAACAAAAGTCGTCCGGAATCAAGCGGAAACTGACCGGGTTTAAAATCCAGTCGGGCGGCGTGGCCCGCCCCGGCGGAATAATTTTGTATAGTGGGAATGAAATCAGCGCTGTGACCAGCGGCACTTTCTCGCCGACCTTGGGGCAATCCATCGGGATGTCGTTTTTGCCGGTGCCCCTCGCAAAAGAAGGAAATGAACTGACGATTTTGATGGGCACACGAGAAATGCCCGCCGTCACCTGCCAGCTGCCGTTTTATAAGAGGGAAACCTCGTCATACCGGCGGAAGCCGGTATCCAGGTGATGCTGATAACCGTCATCCCGACGAAAGTCGGGATCGAAGATAATGTCAGAGGTCTGGACGCCGGCTTCCGCCGGCGTGACGAGACATGCTGATTCCGGCTTCCGCCGGAATGACGAAAGGAGGAGGACGTGTTTAATCCGGACGATTGCCGCTTCACCAAAACTCATGAATGGATCGCGCGCGACGGCACGGTGGGCCTCACTGATCACGCCCAGAAAGAAATCACCGACGTCGTCTACGTCGACCTGCCCAAGGTGAGCCGCTTCGTCAAAGCCGGGGAAGCCTGCACGGTCGTGGAATCCGTGAAAGCCGCCTTCGATATTTACTCCCCTGTTTCGGGGAAAATCGCCAAGGTGAACACCACCCTCTCCAAGACGCCGGCTCTGGTCAACCAATCCCCCTACGGGGACGGCTGGCTTTTTCAAATTTCCATCGCCAGCGCCAAGGAGTTGGACCTTCTCATGAGCCACACGGATTATCTCCGCTCCCTCGAATCAAATGACCACTGATGCAATTTGTCATTGCGGGGTCGCCGCGGCGACCGAAGCAATCAGTCTTTGCCCGAGGTGTGTCAGTAAACATTTTTTCAAACGACAGATGGCTTCGCTACGCTCGCCATGACGATTTTCCCCACCTCAACCCAAGACGAACAAAAACTTCTGGCGGGGATCGGCGTCTCCTCCTTCGAATCGCTTTTGCTCCGCCTTCCCACACGCCACTTAAATCCCGGCCTCGGACTTCCCAAAGGCCTCTCTGAACTGGAGGTCACCAAAGAGCTGGAAGGTCTGGCCGGAAAAAACGGAAAACCTTTGAGCTTTCTCGGCGCCGGCGCTTACGATCATTTCATCCCCGCCGCCGTTTCGTCTCTCGTGAGCCGCGGCGAATTCCTCACGGCCTACACCCCTTACCAGCCGGAAGCCAGCCAGGGCACTCTTCAAACCATTTTCGAGTTTCAGAGCCTGGTGGCCGAACTTTACGGGATGGAGGTGGCGAACGCCTCCCTCTATGACGGCGCCTCCGCTTTGGCGGAAGCCATCCTGGTCGCTATCCGCCACACCGACCGATCGGTGGTGCTTCTTCCCGACGCGCTTCATCCTCATTCCCGGCGCACGGTGGAAACATACATGAATCCCGCGGGCCCAGCAAAACTCATCACCGTGGCCTGCCCCAAGGGCGTCATCGACATGATGGATCTGGACACAAAATTATCCGCCCACAAAAACGAGGTGGCCGCCGTCGTCATCCAAACGCCCAACTTCTTCGGCTGCCTGGAAGACGGGACCGCCCTTTCCAAAAAGGCCCACGACGCCGGGGCCCTCCTTATCGCCTCGGCCAACCCGCTCTCATTGGGCCTTGTGGCTCCACCCGGGGAATACGATGCGGATATCGCCGTCGGCGAGGGCCAGCCGTTGGGGCTTCCCCTTTCTTTCGGCGGCCCCTATGTCGGGCTTTTTGCCTGCAAGAAAGAATTTATGCGCAAGATCCCGGGGCGCCTGTGCGGCCAGACGCTGGATAGAGACGGGAAGGTCGGCTATGTCCTCACCCTGCAAGCCCGGGAACAGCACATCCGCCGGGAAAAAGCCACCTCCAACATCTGCACCAATCAAAATCTCTGCGCGACCGCCTTCGCCATCCATGCCTCTCTCTTGGGACCCGAGGGCCTCCGCGAGCTGGCGGAGCTGAATCTCCAGATCGCCCACTACGCCGCCCAAAGCCTGGCGAATCTGCCCGGCTTTAAATTGACCTTCGCCGCTCCTTTCTTCAATGAATTTGTACTGGAGCTTCCCCTGGAAGCAGAAGCCGCACACAAGAAACTTTTGGATCTGGGGATTGTCGGCGGCCTCCCTTTAAAATCCTATTTCCCGAAACTGGATCGTCATCTTTTGATAAACGCCACAGAAAAGAAGTCCACGTCGGACATCGACCGGCTGGTGAGCGCGGTGCGGAGCCTCAAATGAAAATTGTTGAACCCCTCCTCGTTCATCTATCCAAAAACGGACGCCGGGGCGCGCAGGTGCCGGTGTCTCCCGTCTCCCAACCGATCGAGAACCTGATCCCATCCTCTTTTTTAAGGAAAAAGAAACCTCACCTGCCCGAGGTCACGGAATGGCAGGCGGTCCGCCACTTCACGCGGCTTTCAAAACTCAATTACTCGGTGGACACCCACTTTTATCCCTTGGGCAGCTGCACCATGAAATACAATCCAAAGGTGAACGAGGCGATGGCGGCCCTCCCCGGATTCACACAAGCTCATCCTCTGTCTCCGGACAGTATGGTTCAGGGCCTTTTGGAACTTCTCTTTAATTTGGAAAAGTGGCTGTGTCAAATGACGGGCTTTGACGCCTTCACTCTCCACCCGGCCGCGGGCGCTCAAGGGGAACTCACCGGCATCCTTCTGGCGGCCGCTTACCACCGCGCCAAAGGCCGCAAAAAACACGTCATTCTGGTGCCCGATTCAGCCCACGGGACCAACCCCGCCTCGGCGGCCCTGGCCGGCTTTGAGGTGGTGCAAATCAAATCGGAAGCGAACGGCCACATTTCCCTGGAGGATTTTCGCTCGCATCTGACGGACGAGGTCGCTCTCATCATGCTCACCTTGCCCAACACCCTGGGACTCTTCGAGGAAAATGTCGAGACCATTACCCGCGAGGCTCACGCGAAAGGAGCGCTTGTCTATCTGGATGGAGCCAACTTTAACGCGTTGTGCGGCCTTCTTAGGCCCGGCGATTTGGGTTTCGACATAGGCCACATCAATCTCCACAAAACCTTTTCCACTCCGCACGGGGGCGGCGGGCCGGGTGCGGGTCCCGTCGGCGTAAAGAAGGAATTGGAGCCCTTTCTTCCCCTTCCCCGCATCACCAAGGAATCAGACGGTTATCATCTTAAAGATTCCAAGCACCAATTTCCGCAAACCATCGGGCAGTTGCGAAGTTTCGTGGGCAATGTCGGCGTCCTCATACGGGCCTACACCTATATGTTGACGCTCGGCGAAGACGGTCTCAAGGAGATGAGCCGTCGCGCGATCCTGAATGCCAACTACATCCGCGCCCGCCTAGCAAATGTTTTTAAATGCGCTTCAGATGAGCCCTGCATGCACGAGGCCGTTTTTTCAGGAAGTTCGGCCTTGAAAAACGGGACGAAGACGCTGGACATCGCCAAACGCCTCTTGGATTACGGTTTTTATGCACCGACGGTCTATTTTCCCCTTATCGTCCCGGAGGCCCTGATGATCGAACCGACGGAAACGGAAACGCCTGAAACGCTCGATGACTTCTGTTCAGCGATGGAAACCATTGTCAAAGAAATCCAGCAAAACCCGGATCTCGTCAAAGGAGCGCCGCACACCACACCCGTGCGGCGCCTGGATGAAGTGCGTGCCGCCCGCGACCCCATCCTGAAGTGGGGGGGATGGAACGAAGTTACCGGCGTCGCTCCTGCGCACGTTGGAATGCAAGCCCCCGTCATTCCGGCGGAAGCCGGAATCCAGGACGCCAGTAAAGGCCTGGACCCCGGCTTACGCCGGGGTGACGACGATCGTAAATGAAATTTGTTCTGACCGACTCCGGCCCCCTCCTAGCGCAAACCAACATGGACATTGACCAGGCGGAGTTGGATGCCATGCTGATGGGCAAGTCGGAAGACACCGTCATCCGCTTCTTCCAATGGAAGGAACCGTCGGTCAGCTACGGCCACTGCCTCAATCCGGAAAAGGTGCGGGACTGGGCGTTCGGCCACTACATTTACACGTGCGTCCGACGGCCCACCGGAGGCGGCATTGTCCTCCACACCACGGACGAATTGTCCCTCTCCCTTCTCTGGCTTCGCTACGCCGGCGTTCTCCCGGACAACCCGAGGGATGGTTACAAAGCCATTCATCGCTGTTTAAAGGAAGGACTCGAAAAAATCCTGGGCCAGCCGCTCACGCTTCATGAACGTGGAGGCGGGAAGGCGAAGACACCAAAGGAATCAACAATGATCTGCTTCCAGGAACCGGTCTTGAACGACGTCTTGTGGAACGGCCGGAAAATCGTCGGCGGGGCCTTCCGGATGACAAAAAAGGCGGTTCTCTACCAGGGATCCATCCAATTGCCCACGTCTCAAATCAAGATCGAGCCCCTCAAACAATCGCTCCTCAACTCCCTCCGCTCTCTATTTCAGTAATTCCTTTTCCATTAACTTGAGGGTTGCCCAACGCCGCTTGACATCCGCCGGCGTCAGCTTCTCTTTCCGGCTTTTTCCAAACACATGTGGATGCCGGTGAACGAGCTTCCGCTTAAGCACCTCCAGCACATCATCAATGGTGAAATGCCCCTCTTCCCGGGCCATGTCCGAATGAAAAAGGATCTGGAGCAAAATGTCCCCCAGTTCCTCTCTCAAGTTTTTAAAGTCGTTTTTCGCGACGGCGTCAAAGACTTCCTTCGTCTCCTCCTTGAGATATTTAAGAAGCGACCGGTGCGTCTGGGCCCGATCCCAGGGGCACCCTCCCGGCGCCCTGAGCCGGGCCATGACGGCGACCAGATCATTGAAAGTTGTTTTTCGGGGTGTGCGCATACAGTTCACGGATAAATAAAATTCTCGCAGACATTAACAAATATGGATGGAGTTTGACTTATCATCCCCGCAAATGCGGTGATCCGGGACGTGAACACCGGAACGGATCGCCGCATTTGCGGGGATGGCATAAGTGATCCGACCGTCATCTCAAAACAATGATTTTTAGGAGGCGGGACTGGGATCCTTCTTTTATGTGGGCGGTGTAGACGCCGGCGGCCACAAGAGCGCCGTCGGCGTCCCGGCCATTCCACGGTTGGGAATACACCCCTGGCGAGGCGAATCCATTCAGAAGGGGAATCACTTCCCTTCCCAAACGGTCATAAATCGTGATCGTTATCTCCCCTGGCTCACTCAGCTGATAACGAATGTCGGCCTGCTCGCCTTTGGAAAGATCAAACAAGTTGGTTGATACGAGCGCATTGGGAGACGCCGGATCAATCGGTACCACGTTGCCGGAGTCATCCACAACCACCCGCACGGTGTCGGATTGAGTCAATCCAAATCCGAGGCTCGCTGTAAACGTGAACACGTAGGTCCCCGGCTGATCCGGGCGCACAACGATGGCCAAGGCGTTTGGGTTTTCGATGGTCACGGGGCCGGGTCCGCTTTCAAGACTCCATTGGCTCTTCACGACACTCAGGAAAGGATTCATGGCCGCCGACAAATTGACGGATCCTCCCAACCGCACGATTTTGTCGGGCCCGGCGTCGATGGCGGGGAAGTCGTCGCTCCGGATCACCACTTGCTGACGGGAACGAATCAGAGGAATGCCCGGAGAAGGATGGCTCAGAGTGAGCGCGAACGTTTTATCTTCTTCCGGCAGCGGGTCATCAAGAAGGGTCACCTCAACGGTCTTCGGCGCGGCATCGCCATTCTCCCAGCGAAGCGTCCCTTGCAAAAGGACAAAATCCGCGCCGGCCTCCGCCGTCTCTCCCTCAATCGCATAATCCACCGCCGCTTCCCAATCGGCCCCGTCTTTTCTCAACAACGTAAAAACCATTTTCCCCTGGTTCTCCAGCACGGTGATGCTGTCACCGCCTTCAATATCGATTTGGCCGGGATGGCTGTCATCATCGAGAATCGTGAGTCCCGCCGTCGCGGGCGTGCCCAGGGTGGCCCCGTTGGTGGGATGGCTCAAGGTCAAATTAAGCAACTCTGGTTTTTCTTTGATTGAATCCTGATAAATGGGAACCGAAATCTCTTTCGGCGCGCTATCGCCATCCGCCCAGTGCAGGAGCCCTGAAACAGCCCCATAATCCTGCCCAGCGGTGGCGGCCTGCGCGGCCGGCTCCTCGGTCCGGTAACTCACATAGATCTCTCGGTAACTTCCTCCCACGCGATCCACCTGGATCTTCGCCACTCCGGTATCCTCTCTCACCGTAAACTGATTCGCACGGAACACAAGCGATCCGGGCTCCTGGCCGTCGTTATCGTTGATATGAAGAACAGCTTGATCCCCCAAAATGCCGGCCCCCCCTACAAGATGGGTCAGTGTCAGATTCACCGTCTCGAACCGCTGGGACCCGATCCCTTCCGGTTTATCATCCGGTAGAATCTGTACGGGGATGTATTTCACGTTGGCATCGTTATTCTCCCAGATGAGGGACCCGCTGACGTTGACATAATCTTCCCCCGCCTTCGCCGTCCCATCACTCATTTCATAGTCCACCCTCACTTCTCCATCAAAGCAGAAAAATCGCCCCACACCAACAAGGATTGTCCCTGATTCTTCATTGGCCTCATAGGTTGGTAATTCAAAGGATAGATAAGTTTCCGTGCAGGGCTGGTCGTCGTTATCAACGATGGTGACAACTCCGTTATCGTTAGAGCCCAATTGCCCGCCCCCCGTTGGGCTACTTAATTGAAGGTCGACGTAAATTCCACTAAATTCATCTTCATCATCATCCAAAATGGAGACGTCAAAGGTTTTCGGGCTCATGTCCCCCGGTGCCCAGATGAGGTCCCCCGAAATCGGTATGAAATCGGGCTTGGCCGGAACCGGCCAACCCGCGGGAAGCGCCGCCTGGTAGTGCACGGTCACCGTCCCCTCGGCTCCTCCGATGGGCGATCGGGTCACCGCGATGGTCACACTGGGAGTGCCTTCGTCCACTTCGTAGAAAGCCGGAACAAATTGAAGGATTGACCTCCCCTTATCAATAATCGTCAACGTGGACCTTGCCAACTCATTCCCAGTGGCCGATTCGGTCAAAACCAGCGAAAGGGATTCATCTCCTTCTGCGTTTGTATCATCCGTGATGGGGACAACAAAGGTTTTAGACACGTCACCGACGGCAAAATCGAGCTGGCCGGAGGCGGCCGTATAGTCGGCACCGGCTGTGGCCGACCCATCTTCGGTGTGATACCTAACAGTAAACGCCTCCCAACCGCCTCCCACACGTTCAACCGTAATCGTCATCGTGCCGCCGGCCACATTCTCATCAACACTGTAACTTGGCGCGCTGAATTGGGCCGTATCCGCCCAAAGCGGTAATGTCAAGCCCAGGAGGATCCCCCCCATCATCAAACTCATATAGAAAAGCGATTTATTGCGCACGGGAATCTCCTGTGTTTCCCTCGGCCGCCGGATTCGACTCTAGCACGGGTAACTCTTGAATAACTGGTTTCTCTTCGATCACCGGACTCTCCCCATTCAGCGGAGTCTCTTCGACTAACGGATTTTCTTGGATTGATACCACGGGGACCGGCGCTGGGAGCTCGCGCTTCACTTCGTACTGATGGGGCTTGGCGGCAGCAAAACGCATGGAGACGCTGATCCGGTGGCTGGACTCCAATTTGTCGACCAGGCCGAAGGCGTAATCGAAAGAGGCGTTTTGCCACATGAAACCGGCGCCGATGGAGAAACTCTGGAGGTCGCCGCCCGTCTTATAGCCGGCGCGAAGGGCCATCGGGCCCACCAGGCTCTCCACGCCGATGGCCGGCCTCAATTCGCTTTGATTGACATGATAGGGGGCATCGAAGAATAGGGTGGTGGCAGCGGGGCCGGGAATCATAAGCCACGAGAGTCCCACCCGGATGATGCGCGGCAGGTCGTCGCTGTAGGAAACATATTTTAACGGAGTCCCAAAGTTTTGAAGCGAAGCCCCCAGCCGAACCCGCGGATGAACCGGCAGGGTGGCACCGGCGTCAATGGCCACCGCCGACGCTTTCGCCGTCTCGGCCAGTTCCGATGAAAAATACTTAAAGGTGCCCCCCACATCCAACGTCTTCCAGGTCCGGGCCGCCCCCACGCCCAACACATAGTCCGTTTGTGATTTGACGGTTCTTTGTGTGACGCCGTCAAACACGCTGACGCTCCCGCCATCGTAGTAACCGAGGGACACGCCATAAGCCCTCTTCTCCCTGGGGAACCCCACCACCAACTGGCCGTAGGTATCATTCACGAGGCCTTTCTGATAGAGAAAAGAGGCTTGGCCGGAACGGAGAGTTTTAAGGGAGGCGGGATTGTAGTAAAGAGCGGTGATGTCATCGGCGGCAGAAGTGAAAGCTTCGCCCAAGGCGGCGGGACGGGCGCCGGAGGCGCCCAACAAGGTCAAACCGGCCTCCGTCCTCCCTTCGGCTTGGACGGCGGCAACGGGCCCCAGGGATCCCCATAAAAAAATAAGTGTGAGGGTTAGGTTTTTCCTCATTTTCGTCAGAAACCTCAGTATTGTGGCTTGTAACGAAACTGTAACAGTTAATGGATTAAGATCGCCTTAAGGGGGGGTTAAAAACCGCTAAAGATCGCGTATTTCCTTAATTTAAACGCGTATTTCCTGATGACCCGGAGGGAGGGTGAAGAAAGGATTCTTTTACAGCCAAAGGGATTTAAATAGAATCCGAAGGGAGGACTAAATTGAAAACGAAACTGGGATACTCCAACCGACACGCCGTTTCCGGGTTGAACACCAAACTGCCCGCGATCGAATGCTGGCCCAACCAGTACCCCCGCTACGAAATTATTATCACCATCCCGGAATACACCTCGATCTGCCCGAAAACGAACCTCCCCGATTTCGGCACCCTCACCCTCCGGTATGGTCCCGCCAAACGCTGCGTCGAATTGAAATCCCTCAAAATGTACATCCTGGCCTACCGGAATTTGGGGATTTTCTACGAGAACGCGGTGAACCGTATTTTAAGGGATGTCGTCAAGGCCTGCCGGCCCACGTGGTGTATTGTCCGAGGGGATTTTTCGTCGCGGGGAGGATTAAGCACCGCCGTCGAAGCGCGTTACCGTAAGTGAACCGGCTCTCTCAATCCTTTCCTTTTGGTCCGGTGTTACCAAAGCGATCTGAGGAATGGGGTCCCACTGAATGCGGGCAAGAGCATCGGATCTTTGCTGTTGAAGTTCATCAAAATGCACGCTATAGAGATCGGGCCCCACGTCCACTTCATCCAGCCCCTCCAAAGCATCCAACACGTCTTTTGAATTCTCAAACTCAAACGGGATTTTGTGTTCCCCCAAAGCCATCGCCATCTTCGCGGCTGTGGCGTACCATCCCAAGGAATCCACCCACAGCCAATAAATCCAAGAGCGGTTTTCTTGATGATAGTGAGGTGAAATCATAATCCCATGAGGATGACCAAAGACAATTTCCCATGGATGGGACCCCGCCCACGCCCGCGAGTGAAACCATTTGGAAAAAGCCTCTGGGTCATGAGGGGGCAGATCGAGCATGCCGCCGTGCCTTCCATCGGCTTTCCCTTTGTACTTTTGAAGGGGAGAAAGGGGACGGAGCTCTTTGAACCCGGCATCGTAGGCGATGGCGGTCGTATCCAGATAGTGGGAAAGGGTCATTTGTTGAAGCGGCGGCCTGTTCTTCGCCTCTTTTAGAATCGTCTCGAGATACCGGATTCGGCGGATGGGGATGGCGCTTTTTACATGCTTGGGCCACGTGAAGCGCCTCATAATCTTCCCCGTCCGACATGAGAGAGGGAGATTCCTCTCAACAAACCGATTGTACGCCGATACATTTTTGATCGCTGATTTGAACCGCCGCTCAATCTGGGCCAACGCCTTACTCCACAAATGTTCGTCGTTGTAATAATCGCCTGTCGCGAATCCTCTTTCAAATTCCACAACATCTGACCCTATCTTCCACGATACGCCGTAAGACCCTGGAGAAATAAAAAGTCGGCAATAAAGGGTCCCGTCATAAATTGTGAAATGGGACGGGCACCATTGTCCGGAACGAGGAATAAAATAAGGCCCCCACCACGCCACATCGATCTCATTTTGGATGGGTTGAGTTTTTTTAAGAAGGGCGTACACCCTTCTAAGCCGAAGCGTTAGATTTTTTATTGGAATTCCCTTTTCTTCAAACAACGATCTTGAGGATCCTATCGAGACGAAAAACGCGGCTTTCTTTTCGTTCGAGGCAGTAGGCCTCAAGACCTTCAAATGTTTTTCCCATGTATTCCATCTCTCCCCGACGTTTGGGTCGAATACGGCGGCGCGATTTTTCATCGTTGGCTTTGAGATAGATAATTTCCAGTTCCTTTTTCTCGCGGATCGCTTGGTCCACGATCTCCGCCTTCGCCTTTAAGGGTAAGGCTTCATCCGAGAGGCGATATTGAAACTGCGTCATGAAACGCACCACGCGCCAATCCATAAAGATGTGCCGTTTCAAAATCGGCTTAATGAGAACGAGGCCCTCAAGGCTCGTGCACCGGCTTAAAGCGACATACACCTGCCCGTGAGAAAAGGTCCCGCTGCCGATATCGACAATCACGCGAGGGAATGTTTTCCCCTGGCTTTTGTGAATCGTGACCGCCCAAGCGAGACGAAGCGGATATTGAGTGAAACTTCCAACGGTTTCTGACTCCAGCCGGCCTTCCTCAGCGTTAAAGGTGGTGTGAAACATCTCCCACGTATAAGGCTCCACCCACGCCGTGGATCCATCCGCCAGTGTCACTTCAATTGAGTCCGGTTCTCCTTGGTGTTTGTGGATCTTCTGAATCACACCGATCGTGCCGTTCACCCAGAATCCTTTGGGGTGATTATTGAGGAGCATGACTTGGGCCCCTTCTTTTAATTCCAGAATCTCCTGCGTCGGAAGGCTCTTGCGGTCAAACTCGCCTTCCAATCGCCCTTCGTACCGGTAGACCCGTTTGGGAAGTTCTCTTAATCTCTCTTCATTCATCGCGTCCGCCATATCGTTTCTGGTAGTGAGATAGATAAAGAAGTCATCTTTTTTGGGCTTAAAGCCCGGTTGAAGACGGGCGTCCAACAACTTGAGGTGATCAGCCGTAACCGAATTATTCCGAATCGCATTCAGAAGGCCGATAAAAACATCATCCTTCTGCCGGTATATTTTTTCCAGTTCAACGAGCTCTAATTGAAGCCCAGCCGACCCCCCGCCGTTTGAGTTGAACACGTGGGCGTCGAAAAAATAAGGACTTGGATAGTGCGAGCGGAAAATATCTCTTTCGCGGGACGTGACGACGGGAGGAAGCTGATAGAGGTCTCCAATCGCAATAAATTGAAGGCCACCGAAGGGAGCGCCTGGGTTTTTACCGTGAAGGCGTAAGAAACGATCCACGGCGTCCAAGAGATCCGCCCGGGCCATCGAGATCTCGTCGATTACCAGGGTATCAATTTTTTTGTAGAGCGCTTTCTGCCGGCGGCTAAGCCGAATCGAATCCACTTTTTCCGGAGTAATATCCGGCTTGAATCGGAAAAAAGAGTGGATGGTCTGCCCGCGAATGTTAACGGCCGCCACGCCCGTGGGGGCCAAAACCACCACCTCTTTATTGGTGTGGTCGCGAAAATATTGCAGAAGTGTCGATTTGCCCGTCCCCGCCTTTCCCGTGATAAAAAGGGAATGGGAACTCTTCTCCATCAGGTCGAATGCCCGAGAAAAGGGCTCGGTCCATTCCAGCCCGCCATAGCCCGCCTGCCGGATGGGCAGGAACGGACCCGCCGAAGCGGACTTTGATTGGGTGGTCGCACTCATCTTAAAGTCCGATTTCAAACGGCCCTCTCATAATAAAATTAATCACTTTCTCAGGCCCGCCTGGCTCTTTTCGCATCTTATCCATCGCCTCTTTGAAACACTCCTTAATCAGCTTTCGGTCCTCATCGGTTATTTCGGGTTTTCCTGTTTTAAAATAACTGAGTTCGTTTTTCCGATCCCCGAGCGCCGCTTTCAACCAGGGCCCCTCCAAATCCTCTAAAAACAATTCCTCCGGAGTTGGTCTTGGATATTCTCCGGCGACAACAGTTAAAAGTTCCCGTTTCTTCTCCTCCGGAACACCGGCCTCGTCTATGACCCGATGAACAACTTCCCACATGTTGTCTTTGTACCGAGCTGACCCAAAAAATTTATCCATGCCTTTCAGCCTTTTCCTTGTCGGAATAATGGCGTGCATGGCCTCCAACCGTCCATATTTGCCAGGCGCCCTTCGTTCAAGATAAACCCACAAATGCTTGTTTCCGAATGGAGCCGGCGCCCGCTCGATCTTCAAAGAAAAAGTCGAGCCCGGCCAGGGTTTAATTTTGGGGGTGGAATTTTGTTTTCTTCTAGACATAAATCACCGGCCTTTCATTCAATTCTGCCACGGCCTGTGGCAGTTTTCGGGGATGGTTTAAATTTTATTGTATTCGGGTATTGTAGATACCCGGTTTCAATAAGATATAAACCAAACCTGTCGTGAGGGAGTTGATTTTGCTACAGGCCATCCAGATTTCTCGCCCTAAAGGCTTCAGGAGCCGTCCTTCGTGATCCCCCAGCCTCACACAAAACATGTCCGTCCAGATGAAACCGAAAACACACGGTTATTGGCCAGTTTCCAAAAAACCACTTGTTCAAATGGGTGCAAGGCTCCAAAAACGGGCGAGAAATCTTTGACCAACTTGTCCCAGTCGCTCTCAGACATAAATATCGAGACATACTCATTGACATAGACGGACAGAATTAATGGCCGGGACAAGTCATAACCCTTCTTCGCCTGGTCAATTTTTTCCTTGACCGCCGTCGCCAGCCTCGACGTATACTTAGGGATTAAACTCTCGTCTTGAGGATAGGGATCATTATCATCAAAATCCGACATATGAACATCTGGGACGCTGCGGTCATTCAAATAAACAGATGTAAGCTCCACGGAGAACCCGCGACCACTTTTTTCATCCCGTAAAACATAATCCGGCTTTTCAGCTTTGGATAAAACCTCCAAGCTATAATGAGGCGGAATCCGCCGGTATGCTTCAATGAAGCCGTCAATTTCGAGTCGCTCTCTTTGTTCCTTTTTAGGCCAAACCATACGTCCTCTCATTCAGGCAACACCCAATATCCATCCTTCGATCTCGGCCGCCATCCTTTCGGTTTTATCCAACGAAGGCTTGAAAAAACGGTTCAACTCACCATTTGAATCTGACTCCTGTAGCCAACGGCTAACGGTGTAAGCATCATGTTGGTCCGATGTTAGGCCTTCGACAAAATAGCGGCTCCGCCACAGAGCTGGATACGCCTCCGCCACAACATGAACGCCCGACCTTGGCGTCCACCCATCGAAGGGCCAGAAATGAACGGCCGGACCAAATGTTTTCCGCAATTGCCTGAGCCACGGAATCCCGGCGTGAGTTGACTTGGCTACCGACCCCTTCACATCAAAATGAAACGGGGACTTGGCCCGGGCTCTTAATTCCGTCAATCGCCGCCAGCGGGGATTTCCGGTTCTCGCAGCTCCATTCCCACAAGCGCCATCACGAACAAAATCAACGTAGACGTGATCCCCATCGGTCGGCCAATGGAGACAAAAGTCGTCAAGAAACGCATCCCAGCTATGAGTGATCCCATGTTTATCGAAATAAGGTAGGGGAAAAGAAAAGCCGTGATCGATTCCAACCAATGTTGGCGTGGGTTCTTTGAGCGTGGCCACCAACCATTCGGCCACCTCACGTCGATTCCAATAAAGCCGAGGACTTGGCGGCGGCAATACCTCTACAGGAATCTCACCGCCATCGGCTTTATAAACACGCAAACCCTTCAGACTTTGTGTCGGCGTCTGAGCCCCCGAGTAGTCGATACCGATGTAGCGAGAAAAGGAACTCATCTACTTCTTGCCACCCGCTTTCACTGGCTTTATGAGGCCGAGCTCGTTTAACGTAGTCTGCAGTTTGTGATATGAATTTTGATCTTCCACTCGAGTAGAATCCATCTCTTCAAAAAGGCGAACCCAATCGATGATGTTATATGCGAACCACTTGTCCCCGATATATCCGGAAAATTGAGCTAGAACTACAACGAAACTATTCGGGTCGTTACTGACTAGCCATTGCCCTATTTCAGATGGTGGGCCAGCTATGCGGCCAAATTCTTGGGATCTCAGGTGGTTACCTTCAACCGTCATCATTTTCTTGAGCAACGGTAAACCCTCTATTGATTTATCAATGGTGTGCTTGATCAACATATAGAGATAGCCGAAGACAGACTCATTAAAAGCTTGAGCAAGCAATAAAGCATACCGAAACACCATCGAGAACTCCGGCTCGGAAATCGAGCCCTCTTTCACCAACTTATACAGTTGCCAGGCGATCTTTGGGCGAATTTGATTATCGTTTATGCATAGGCTGATTAGCCTTTTTTGGGACACAATGGGATCGAACGGGATTACGGGGTATTGCTTACCGCGGTATTCCGCAAAATAAATAAAGAGTGGCGCGGCGTCAGGTTGGTTCCATGCTTCAAAAAGCGTGAGTACCCTATTGGCCTGATCAGTATCGAGGTCCCTTAGATGATGGAAGACTCTTACAGCAGCCTTTGCCAAGTCGGAAGGCTTACTTCCTTTTCGATATTCTTCGTCTATTTTTTCCAATAATTGGAAGGCGATTTGTTTGATTCGCTCGTCCTCGTTAAGGAAGGCTCGTCGTCCTGGATGACAAAGGATGGCAAGCGGAACTGTTGCCATTTTCCTGACATAGAGATCTGGTTCTGAATATCCAAGCTGAGCAGCTAAAGCGCCGTCTAAATCGAGAAGTCTTTCCGTTATATCCAGGGCCGTTTTTACCGACTGGAGCTGTTTACTGAGGGAAAGAGTCTGAAGCAGCCAAGCTGTTTTCCCTCGAACCGAAGAAATCGTACTGACGTCCTTGCCGGTTTTGACACGAACGTGCAGGTTGTACTCTAAGTCTTGATCGTTAGTATCCGGGTCAGGGTCGTCCCAGCACAGATCGACGATATGGAGGGCCTCCTTTTCGAGCCCACGTTTTGCCAAATCTTCGCCGAGCCAGACCAATTCCGACCGAAACTCGACACCCTTAGAAAATGCTTTTTGGTATTTCTCCTTATCAGAAAGAAATCTTGAAAGGAGTTCGTAAGTTTTGACTGGCTCGATGGACCTGATCCGATTCAACAGTGAGGAAGCAAATGTTAAAGCGGCCTCATCAGTCTTCCCACGCTCGATTAGGTTCGAAAATATTTTTGTCCCTCGAGCGGTTCCAGATGTGAAGTCCTGCTCCACGAGTTGAGAAACGAAGGACGTCTTATCAAACATAAAACGCCCGCCGTGTTTGAGGTAGGCGCTAATGTCTAACGATTCAAAGAGGGCTAGAACGAAATCCGGGCCTTTCGCGGCTAGCCCCATAAGGCCGATTTGCTCAAACAACTTGAAATAGTCCTTGTCGTACAAAGAGAAGGCCGGTATCGCGACAAGCGATTTAAGAAATGCTTTTGCCTCTTCGACATTTAGGGCGGCAAGCGCCAGTAGCACTGAAACTGTGAAATAGTTGCTTGGCAGACCTTCAGGAGCTTTGCGGCCTTCGTAATGTGCAGCGTCAACTTGGACCAGTTCCATGATGGCCTTCCCATTCCTATTTTCAATAGGCCATTGTCTGCTGAACGCCACCTCAGAAAAGGATGGTAGCCCCCGCCGGATTGCGATTAATTCTTTGAGCAAAGTGTGCGCTTCTTGTCGTTCCTTAGCAGTCAGCTCCTCATCGAACGATCTATTTATGAGCAGAGAAAGTGCTGATCGGTATAGGAAAGAGGGCCGATTTTTGCTGATTTTGATCGGCCGCTTAAGAAGGCGCTTCCTAAGGTATTGCCAGACCCGCTTTGGGCATTTCGCGTATAGATCCTTGAAGAGAGGCTCGAACAGTAGCGATACCAGCCCTATGTCATGAAGTGTGATTTGACTTCCAACCTGGCTGAAAGAACTGCCGATGAGTTCTGTCCCGTCGTAAGCCCCTTTATAACGAGCAGCATATTGTTGGGCAACCGCTTTAACGAGAATCTCTAATCGCCTCTCCACATCTTCCATGACCCAATCCTTTAAAAGGTGAAAGATCCTCGGACTGGTTTCGTAAACGTTCTCGAGATCGTTTCCAATGAGGTCGAAGTTTCGAAATATAAATTGGACTAACGCGGCCCTGTTTTTTGGATTTTGCCAGTACGCCTCTATAAGATCGCCGACTCTGTGGGCCTCTTCTGTATCGATGTGCCGTTTGGAGAAAGCCCAATCGTCTGATAGATCAAAAGAGCGCGCGTAGTTTTCTTCCACAAAATCCAGAATGGTAGCGCGATGGATACCTCTTTGGTCTCGGCGTGCCTCCTCGACAAGCAGTTCGAGCGCCTCCCTTTGGTTTCCCGTTTCGACGAAGTACGAAAAGTGCTTGGAGATAAATGCCGCCATGTATCCGGGAGGGATTTTGTTACTTTTAAAGCGCTGGCGGAGAATACGGAAGGCCCACCACACATATGATTTCTTTATTAACACCTTCTTAATAAAGAATTCGATCGTGCTCTGCGAGAAATCATTCTTCGAAAGTTCGTCCGCAACAGTGAAAATTAGCCTGTGATCCGAACTGAGGGCTGATATGTATTGATCGCTGTCAAGTTTCTTGAACTTCCGTTCTGAACTCAAAAATCCACTTAAATTTTCAAGGCGCCGACCAATTGAAAGGTTTGGTGTGAATGATTCTGAACGCTG
>JAJAPZ010000002.1 GCA_020523905.1 Candidatus Obscuribacterium magneticum | reverse complement strand
AGGCAACACCGGCGCTTGGATTCCTCGACGTAGCCGGCATCATTCAAACGGTGGAGTCGCAAAACGACAACGCGAGCTTGCCGTCCCATACGGATCGGGGTCGGCCACTGCTCCATGACAGTCTCAACCTGGCGCTGACGGATGTTGATTCCGTCACGCTTTCGTCAGGGACTTATCTGTTCGACTCCATCACGATCAGTGGAACGGCGCGTTTGCGGGCGTCCGGCCCTGTTCGCCTCGTGGTCCGGTCGGGAATTGTTCTTTCGGGAACAGCGCAAATGTCGGGACAAGGGCCGCGCGATGTGCTGGTCGTCGGGCGGGGGCCCGTGGAACTTAAAGGGCACGCCAGCGTGGACGGCATTCTTCACTTTGCCGAGTCGCCGTATCAAATCAGCGGCAGCGTCCGGGTGTTTGGCTCGATCGTCGGCCGCGAGGTGGCGTGTTCCGGGAAGGTGACCTTTTCTCCGGCTTTGCCAGACGGCCTCAGCGCGCTCGGAGCTTCCTACGCCGCCGGAGGCGACGTGGACGGCACGTTCCGGCTCGGCGACGTTTACGCCTACCCGAACCCTGCACGTGGCGGCACCCGGCCGCGCCTCTATGTCGAGACGGGACTGGCCGATTCCGTCAAAGCCGAAATTTTCGACGTGACGGGTCGAAAGATCGGCGAGTTCGGGGCTGATGGTCTACCGGGGATTGTTTCCGACGAAGGCGGCGACCGGTTCGCCTACGATCTTCCTTATCCGGATTCGCTGTCCTCCGGCGTTTACTTCTTTGTTGTCACCACACAAAAAAGCGGAGATAAGCCGCTTCGCAAGTCGGGAAGTTTCTCGGTGGTGAGGTAACTATGTTGCCTCGAATTCGTTTCCGGATCTTTTTGCTTCTCGCCTTCGTTGCGGCCCTTACGGCAAACTCGGCTAGCGCCACCCAGCCGTCGTTCCGCTTTCTTCAGCTCGGTGTCGGGTCAAAAGAATTGGGCATGGGCGGCGCTGCGACCGCCGCGAGCGCGGACGTCTATTCCCTTCATTGGAATCCGGCCGGGCTGGCGTTCCTGCCGGAGGCACAAATGGGGTTCAGCCATTCGCAGTGGCTCCTGGGCAGCCAGTACAGCTTTGCGGCCGGAGCGGTTCCCTTGAAGGCGGGCGCGATCGCGCTGGGCGGCTTGTTCCTTCAATATCCTGAGCAGGATGGCCGGGGAGAAAACCGTGAAAAGCTGGGTGGGTTTTCGGCCTCGGATTCGGCACTTTCTATTGGTTATGGCCGACCGATCACCAGCGCGTTCACCGGCGGCGCAACGCTCAAGATTATTCAAAGCCGGATTGGAACGGACGAAGCGCGTGGTGTGGCCGTGGACCTCGGTGTTCGACAAAAGGTCGGCTCCCGCCTGGGATTGGGGCTTGGGGTCCAAAATTTGGGGCGAGCGCGAGGTTTCGTTGAACGTGACGAGGCTCTTCCCACGGCGTACTCGCTCGGCGCGGCCTACCGGTTGCCGGCCGGTTTTGGGGCCGCCATCGATTGGAAAATCGATCCCGCGGAAGGAAGGCATGAGGTGGTTTTCGGAAGCGAGATCGCCGTTGGCTCCGCGTTGTCGCTGCGCGCAGGCTATCTGGCGGCGCTCGGTGAGGACCAGGGGATCCAATCCTTATCCGGGTCGAGCGGGGTTACCGCTGGCTTGGGATTCCGCCTACTTCGCTACGATTTTGACTACGCCTTCACTCCCTTCGCCTCTCTCGGCGATGCTCACCGCCTGTCGATTCTCGCGCGTTTCCGATAAATACGTAAATAGTTTACGGTAAAAATTGATCCTTGAAAAAATGTTTTCAACATATGCATCTCCCGTCGATAAAAAGATAATCGCACGTCGATTTGCCGTCGATGATGAATTTGCATATCGGCGATAAAATGGATAAAAAGTTTCCTTGAAATCCCTTGAAACGAGGAGGCCTTGAATGCTGATTGTGGATAACCGGCGGCTTCCGCACCTTCAAGGGCGCTCAAGACTTCGCTCGCATCCGCAGCTATCTCTCCACCGCCAGAAAAAATAACGTCAACATTCTCCCAGCCATCTCCGACGCTATCAACGATAGGCCCTCCTCCCTCAAATTCAACTGTAGGGACATGGGTAGTTACACGCTTTCGATAATACTTTCCTGGAATTCCGGACGGCGATCACATCATTATTTTGTAAATTTGACGATGCATCATCACAATCAATAAGGAGTCTTTCATGTCTTCAACGCAACCGTCCGATCTTGAGTTGGCCCAAAAAGTCACGGAGGCTCACCAGTCCATCAAGGGACAAATTGCCAAAGTCATCGTGGGGCAAAACCAGGTGATTGATGAGCTCTTGCTGGCGATTTTCGTCCAGGGGCATTGTCTCATTGTCGGGGTTCCTGGCCTCGCCAAAACGCTCCTCGTGTCAACCCTCTCCAAAACCCTCGATCTGGAATTCAACCGCGTGCAGTTTACACCCGATTTGATGCCCTCCGATATCACGGGCACGGAGGTTATTCAGGAGGATAAGGTCACGCGGGAGCGGGTGTTCAAATTTATCAAAGGCCCGATTTTCGCCAACGTGGTTTTGGCGGATGAAATCAACCGGACGCCCCCCAAAACACAGGCCGCCCTCCTTCAAGCGATGCAGGAACGGAAAGTCACGGTGGGAGGACAGACCTACCCCTTGCCGGAACCTTTTTTTGTGTTGGCCACGCAAAATCCCATTGAACAGGAAGGAACCTACCCTCTCCCTGAAGCTCAGCTGGACCGGTTCCTTTTTCAAATCAACATTGGCTATCCCAGCTTCGACGAAGAGAAAGTCATTGTGGAGCAAACCACAAAAGGAGGGGATCCCCATCTCAAAGCCGTCTTAAATGCGGCGGAGATCAAAGCCCTGCAAGACATTGTTCGGCGGGTTCCCATTGCTGATACGGTGATCGACTATGCCGTCCGGCTGGCCCGGGCCACGAGGCCGACGGATTCGATGGCCCCCGATTTCATCAAGACGTGGGTGGCCTGGGGAGCGGGCCCCCGGGCTCCGCAATCGTTGATTTTGGGAGCCAAGGCGCGGGCGCTTCTCAATGGCCATCCGACGCCTTCCGTTGAGGATGTGAGAGCCATTTTGAAACCGGCCTTGCGTCACCGCATTGTCTTGTCATTTCAAGCGGAAGCGGAAGGGATGACGACGGACAAAATTTTGACCGATTTGTTAAAAGAAGTACCCGAGTAGATTGACGGCCGCGAATGCCCACATCCGCAAAATCACCTCTCGACCCCATCGTCATCGCTCAGCTTGGTAATCTTCGGCTCCGGGCCCGTCGGATCCTCGATGGGCTTTACTCCGGCCACCACACGAGTCCCCTTTACGGCAGTTCGCAGGAATTTTCCGAGCACAGGGCCTATCACCCGGGGGACGAACCCAAAACCCTCGATTGGAAAGCCTTTGGCCGCACCGACCGGCTGGTCGTCAAACGGTTTGAAGAAGAAACGAACATCGCCGCCCTCCTTCTCATCGATGATTCGGCCTCGATGGATTTTTCCTGGGGAGGACGCCCCAGCAAGTTGGACTATGCCAAAACGATGGCGGCGGCGCTGGCGTATTTGCTCGTATCGCAACACGACGGTGTGGGCCTCATCACCCGTTCCACCACCCTTCCCGCCAGCAGCCAGCGGGGCCATCTCGAACAATTTTTCCGCTTGCTCGATCCCGTTGTGTCGTCGGGCATATGGGATTACGCCCGGTTGCCCGATCAAATCGGCCCGCTGACAAAGAAGCGGAGCCTTCTCATCATTCTTTCAGATCTTTTGACGGATTCGGATCCGGTCATTTCGGTGTTGCGCTCCCTCCACGCCCGCAAGCACGAGGTCATTGTCTTTCACATCCTGGATCCGGCCGAGACGACTCTGCCCTTTGAGGGTCCCATTCTCTTCGAAGACGCCGAAACGAAGGACCTCCTCAAAACGGATCCCGAAGCCATACGTGACGCCTACCGATCGATTGTCAAAGAAAAAATCTCCACGTTTTCCACGGTTTTTCGGGGCGCCGGGATGGATTACCATTTCCTCACCACGGACCTGCCTTTTGACCGGGGATTGGGTGCCTATCTCGCCTGGCGGGAAGCTCACCGATGACCTTTTTGAATCCGGCTTTTCTTTGGGGCCTTCCCCTGACCCTCATTCCCATCGTCCTCCATTTGCTCTACCGGAAACCTCATCGCCGATTCGTCTTCAGCCATATCAAGTGGCTGAGGCTGGCCCATCAAAAATTCATGCCCCGGAGGCGTTTTCGAGACATTCTCTTGATGGTATTGCGGACCCTCATTATCCTTATCCTTGTTTCCTTTTTCAGCCGGCCGGTCCTCCATCGGGGGGGTCCCTTTACATCGGCATCCGAAGATGCCACCCTCATTCTTCTTGTCGATGTGTCCGCTTCGATGGGGGCGATAGACGGGGGCCGACCCGCGCTTCAACTTGCCGTCGATAGCATCAAACGTCTCTTTCGCGGACTCCCCGCCGGAGAAAAGGTCGGGCTGGTCGCCACCTCCGATCGCGTTGAAAGGGAAGCGGCTCCAACCATGGAACGCGCCAAAATCATCAGCGTGTTGGAGGAACTAAAAGTCACGCCACGATCAACCGACAACTTGCCGGCTCTTAAACTGGCTTATGGAATGCTGGCGAATCAACCAAAAACCCGAAAGTCTATTTTGGTTGTGACCGATAACGCCCTGAACGGATGGGTGTCGGCCATGGAATCGGCGGGTCGTTGGGAAGCTTATGATCCGGAGGTGTCCCTGGTCATCTGGGAAATTGTCGAGCCCCTCCCCAACCGTGGAATAACGGATGCCTTTCTCCACCTTAGCGAAGAAGGGGCTTTGAAAGGCCGGTTTTCATTGTGGCATCACGAAGGGTCTTTCCTCATCAACAATGCGTGGGAAATGATGATGAATCAGAAGACCATCGCACAGGGGAATCTTCAAGGGAAAAGGGGGGAGGAAGAAGAGATCCCATTGGAGGCGCGTCTTCCGGAAGGTGGATATTTTTCCGGCCGGGTTCAACTCACGGCGGACAACCTTCCTTTTGATGACGTCTATTATCTGGCCGGCCGGGTTCCAATAGGTTTTCGTCTTCTTATCGTCGACGGTGAAAGCGGCCTTGCCCCCTCCGATGCGGAATCCTATTACTTGCGTCTGGCCTTGGAATCGCCGCGCGACCCGCGATTGGAAGCGGTGGATGTCATCCGGCCCGACGCTCTCCTCCAAGGGTCCCTTTCAAATTACCAGGTGATTGTTCTGGCCAACGCCGCTGTTCCTTCGGAAGTGGAAGCCAACATGGTGAAATGGGTGGAAGGAGGAGGGGGACTCCTTCTCACCGCCGGTGGCCGCTGGTCCAATCCGCCGGAGGTCCCCCTGAAATTCTTCCGGACCAAAAAGGGGCCGGCCAAAGAAGAAACCGTCGGTGCCCCCGATCCCAAGGCCTCCCTTATTTCCGGTTTGGACGCCCCCAAAGAATTCCAATGGGATGACATAAAAGTCAATCACTACGTTCCATTGGAGGCGGAATCCGGCCTGGACCCCCTCCTCCTCTTAAAGAATGGCGATCCCTTGTTGGCCGCGAAAAGAATCGGGAAAGGATTCGTCCTTTGCCTGACAACGACTCTGGACCGGCAGTGGACCAATCTGCCGGCCAAACCCATTTTCTCGCCCTTAATGAGAGAGCTGATCGCAAGTCTCGCGGATCCCTTGCGCGAGCAGACCTCCTTAAACGGTTTTGTCGATGAGCCCCTTAAAATAAAGTTACGCGAAGGCGTCCGTAACATCACTGTCCTTAAGCCGGATGGATCCTCCAGCGGAGCCAACGTGGATGAAAATGGCTTTCTGGATTGGCCCCATCCGGCCCTGCCCGGCCTTTATCACGTTCGAACCCAGAATAAAGACAGCGACTTTAGCTTTGCCATTAATATGAAGGACCAACGGGGGGAAGGCGACACAAAAAGAATATCCGATGGGGAGTTGAAGACCATCTTCCCCAAAGCGTTGGTTCAAACCGTTTCATCCAAAACACGCCGCACAGAACAAGCCTTGGCCGCCCTGGAAGGATGGGATGCGACCCCCCTTTTGATAAATGCCCTCATTGTTTTATTTCTTCTCGAAACATTGATCGGTTGGAAATTAAAGGACGTTGAAAAAGTCTTCGGTGCCATTCTTCTTGTGATCTTATTATCCCCCGGCCTCCAGGCCGGGACCGGGAATAATTTCATCTACACACAACTTAAGTACGACGGAGCCTGGGATCCCTACCCTCAAATCAACCAGAAGATTGATGAGATGGTTCGCAGCATGACCAATATACCCATCGGACCCGATCGCAAAGTGGTGACGCTGACGGACCCCGCTCTTTTCGAGATCCCCTTTCTTCTGGTGAAAGGGAATTCCGAATTTCGCGTTTCGCCGCCGGAAAAAAGGCGGCTGAAGCAGTTTATTGATCAAGGAGGTTTTGTCTTTTTTGACGACACCCTCGCCGAACCCAAGGGGCCTTTTGCCAGATCGATTCGGGCGCTCATGGCGGAGCTCTATCCCGACCGCTCCTTTCAGCAGCTTCCCATGGACCATGCCCTCTTTCGGTCCTTTTTTCTTTTAAGAAACGTGGCCGGACGCCGAATTTCGGAAAAATATTTTGAGGGCCTGGACGTCGGCGGACGCGCCGGCGGCGAAGGGCGAACCGCCGTTGTCTACAGTCCGAATGACTTGTTGGGAGCGTGGATGAAAGACCAGCTGGGGCAATATGTCTATTCGTGCGAACCGGGGGGGGAGACACAGCGCTGGGAGGCCTTCAAATTGACGATTAACGTCATCTATTTCAGCCTGACCGGCACGTATAAAAGAGATGCCGTCCATCAACCCTTTATCGAACGGAAGTTGGGGATGTGAACGTGATTAAATTTCTTTGGGTATTGCGGGTATTCATCTTATTCTTGATCGGCGTCCTTTCTCTAAAGCCCACGGTGTCGCGACCCCTGACAGGACGTCCGAAACCATGGGCCCTCTTGTTGGATGCGTCTCGAAGCATGCGCGTTCCAGATCCTGCGCCCCGGATCGAGCTGGCTAAAAGAATCATTCCTCAATTGATCGCGCAATTCCCTGCTTCAAAAGTCTTTCAGTTCGCCGACGACTTAAAAGAATTGAGTCGCAAAGAAATGGAAAACATCCGGGCGGACGGATCCAAAACGAACATGGCCCGAGTCATAAAGCAGATTGGCCAAAAGCCCGAATGGGGTGGAGCCATCCTTTTGACGGATGGACGGCAGGTGGGTTCTGGAGACCCCGTATTGGAAGCCGCTGCCGCTGGAAAGCCGCTTTTTCTCATTGGCTTCGGCAATAAGTCCCAGTTTAAAGATGTGGCGGTGAGAGGCGTTCACGGGCCGCCATTTGCTTTTAAAAACATATCTACCTCGCTGACGGCCGATGTGTCCGTAATGGGATTTCCCGGGAAAGATATCACCCTCAAGTTGAAGGAAAGGGAGAAGATCCTCTCACTTCAAAATGTTCGGGTGATGGACCCCGCCTTTGAGACAACCGTGTCTTTTTCCTGGACGCCTTCCAGCGTTGGCACCCGGTCCCTGACGGTCGAAGCCAATGAATACAGCGGAGAGGTCACCCCCCTTAACAACCGAAAGGACATCACGCTTGACGTCGGACGGGATCGTTTCCGCGTCCTCTATATCTGCGGGCAGCCGGGTTTCGAATATGGTTTCTTACGGCATCAATTTAAAGCCGACCCCGCGGTGGAATTGGTCACCTTTGTCATTCTTCGGAATCCCTCCAATGTCGTCTCGGTGCCGGATGCCGAATTGTCCCTCATCCCTTTCCCCACACAAGACGTCCTGATACAACAACTGACGACCTTCGATCTCATTGTTTTTGAAGAATTCAATTATTTGCAGTACGGTCTCATGCCGGGCATCATGCAGGTCATCCGGAGGAAAGTGGAGGAAGGCGGGAGCTTCTTGCTGATGGGAGGGCCCATGATTTTTAGCGATGGGAGCGACTACGCCATGAGCGGTGTCAATGAGATGATTCCCGTTGTCTTTGACACTCCCAGTGTAGCCTCCTCCAAAGAACCCTTCTCCTTTCGCCCCAAGGCCCTCTCCCATCCCGTTTTACGATTGGATGAAAATCCCGATCGAAACAAATCCATTTGGGAAGGCCTGCCAAAATTGGATGGCCTCATGTTACTCCCCGGCATTAAGCCCGGCGCCACGGTTCTTGGGACGGCTTTCGTTGGGGGAAAAGAATATCCGGTGTTGACGGTTTGGAAGTTTGGTCGCGGCCGGGTGGCGGCTTTGGCCACGCGCACCACGTGGCGCTGGTCGTTGATGGCCGGGGAGAAACAAACCATTGATGCGTATCAGCAGTTTTGGAAGAACATGGTTTTGTGGCTGACCCATGCCGATGAGTATAAACAGGTCCGACTGGCTTTTGAGGAAAGAGATGTCAAGGTGGGGGAATCGACGCCTTTGCGGGTATGGGTGGTCGACGAATATTTCAAGCCCCTGTCCGATGTCGATGTGCGCCTTCAGGCAACGTTTCCCAACGGTAAAAATGAGACTCTACACCCCCATCAGGAAACAACGGGCGTTTATTCAACGGTGTTCAAAAGCGACCAGCTGGGATCCCATGACGTACAGGTCTGGGTCTCTCGTAAAGGAAAAGAGGTTGGCCGGGACCATTTGTCTTTTCGCGTCGTTGAAAGCCACGGGGAGGAAGAAGATTTGCGACCCGATTTCCCCCTTCTTAACGAGCTCGCCCGGGCCACGGATGGGCGGTTCATCATGGCGGATGAATTTTCTCCCGACATCTTGAAGGAATTTCGCGAAGAGACCTCCCGGTCAGCGGGAAAAAAGATTCTCATTTGGAATTCGCCATTTCTTTTTGGATTGTTATTATTTGTCTATGCGGTCGATCTGCTGATTCGAAAGCGGCGGGGGTTGCCTTGAAAGAGCGGCTTTTTGCACTCATCCTGTTTATGGGGAGTTTTTCCTTCTACGTGCGGAATGTGGCCCCCAGCGTCACCGCCGGGGACGCCGGCGAGTTTATGACCGCGGCGGCCACGCTTTCAATTCCCCATGCCCCATCGTACCCTCTTTACACGGTTCTCTCCCGCTCCTTCATGCAAATGATCCCCTGGGCCTGTGTCCCCTATCGATTAAACGTTTTTTCCGCCTTCACATCGGCCCTGGCTTTGACGTTTCTTTATCTAGCGGCTCTTCAAATGGGCGCCTCCTTTTGGATGGCCTTCTTGACGGCCGCCGTCTTTGGATTAAGCACGTCTTTTTGGGAAAACAGTCTTGTGACGGAGGTGTTTTCCCTCAATTCGCTGTGGGCCGCCCTTTTTGCTTTTCTTCTCGCTTTGTCCGGAAAATCCCAGGTCAATTCTCCCTCTCATCTGCGGACAAGTGGTTTGATTGCTTTCCTTCTTGGTCTTGGCCTTGGAAATCATCAGATCCTGGTTGTTTTTGTGCCTGTCTTTCTTCTTTATTGGTTTATCCAAACCAAGGGGAAAATGAAACGGGCGCTGGCGGGCGCCGTTATCTTCGGCCTATTGGGATACTCCATCTATTTGATTCTTCCGTTACGCTCTTCCCGTGAACCGCCTCTAAACTGGGGCCGTCCGACGACAGTTCATAAGCTTTATCGCACCATCACCCGGAAAGATTATGGGTCGTTGAAATTATCCATCGGCGATGCGCCGGAAAGAGACGTGAAAAACACGGTCAAGCAACTGACCGCCTATATAAAACAGCAAAATAAAGAAATACCCGGACCGATCGCCGTGGCCGCCCTGATGGGTTTAATTTGGGGGATTAAGAGAAAAGCCCCCTTTTACCTGTCCGTTTTAACCCTCTTCGTTCTCTCCGGGCCCCTCTTTTATGTCTTCTCCAATTTGCCTTTCAATGCCCAATCGGAAGGCATCATGGGGCGGTTTTTTATCATGCCGACGATGGCTCTTTGTTTGGGATTTGTCGAGCTCGGGCGGCTCCTGAAAAAAGCCGGCCCCCTTTTGCTGGTTTCGATCACCGTGTTTCTTTTCGTGGAAGGAAAGGCGGAGGCCGCGAATCACCGGAAGACAAGCCTCGTATATGACTATGGGCAGGCTATGTTACGGGCCCTTCCTCCTGGCAGTGTTCTTTTTCTGGACGGGGGGGACGATGCCTTTTATAGTTTGGCGATGCTCCACTATGTCCTGAATAAACGGTCCGATGTGGAAATTCACGATCGGGGCGGACTTATTTACAAGAATGTCTATGGGGATGATTTTCGGCAAATCCCGAAGGACATGAAAACCATAAGGCGGCAGGAGGTTGAGTCAAGTTACCTCGGCCGGAAACATCTTTTCTATTCAACGATGGATAAAAGAATTCTTCCGAATCTCGAGCTTTCACCGGTTGGTTTTCTCTATGAGGCGAGAATGAAAGACGAACGCCGGATCACGTGGCCCTTGATTATCTTGAGATCTCTCTATCCCCTCGCTCCCCATAATTACAGAACCAGAGCGTTGGCCGCTTTCTTTCCGTATATGCAGGGAAAAGCTCTGATGGCAGAGGGGAATTTGGACGAGGGCCTGCGCTATTTCCGACGGGCTTGCCGCATGGGTTATGACGTCGATTGGTTGAGAACGAATGTGGCTTATGAGTATGCGAATCTGGCCTATGACTTCCTGAAAGAGAAACGCTATCCTCTGGCCGAAAAAGTATACCGCCAGTGGATCGCCTATGATCCCGATGATTATCAGGCCCAGAGCAACCTCGGCGTCGCCTTGGAAAAGATGGGCCGTTTGGCCGAAGCCCATGACCAATACGAAAAAACGGCCCAGCGCTTCCCTCAGGCACCCGATCCGGTTTACAATCTCGCCGTGCTGTATTGGCACAAAAAGGATTGGCCGGCGGTTGTCCGTTTGTTGGAAGAAGTGTTGAGAAGAGATTCCCATCACGCCAACGCCAGAAGTTATCTGCCGTCGGCCAAAGAAAAGATGACATCCCATGCTCAATAGAAAGATTCTTTTTGGATTTTTCCTTTTTATCGGCTTTTTCGCCCTTTACCTTCACACGGCAGCGCCCCAGGTCGCGCCTTACCGCGATACGGGTGAAATGGCAGTTTTGATCCATACCTTGGGCGTTGCCCATCCGCCGGGGTACCCGCTTTACACCCTGGCCAGTCACATCTTTAAACTCATCCCCCTTGGAAATCCGGCTTACCGAGGGAATTTGTTTTCAGCCTTCGTGGCTTCCCTAGCCCTGGTTTTTCTTTATGAGGTGTTAACGGTGTGGTTGGGGCTTCTCCCCGCTGTCCTGTCAACCGCGGCCTATGGATTGACGACGCGCTTCTGGGAGCTGGCGTCTGTCAGCGAGATGTATACCTTCGGTATATTTTGGGTTTGCCTGCTTTTATTGGTTCTCTTCCGATATCAGAATATCCTCCTGACCGCGCTTCTTGTCGCGCTGGGGCTGGGGATTCGGATGGATCTGATGTTGGTCATCCCGGTTCTTGGTCTTTATCTCTGGCTTGAAAAGCGTCGGATTCATTTCCTTCACGCGATGGTGTTCTTTTCTCTCGGTATCGGTATTTTCCTTTATCTGCCCCTCCGTTCCATGCAAAACCCCATCATTGATTGGGGAAATCCGGAGTCCCTTGGAACTCTCATCAATTCTCTAACCCGAAAAAGTTACAGCGGCACGCTGGATCTTCTCTCCCTTTCCTACAAAATGGGGGAGAATTTTCCCGCCAACATGGCTTTGTATGGAAAAAATGTGGGGAAAGCCTTCGGTTGGTGGGGGTTCCCTTTCATTTTGGTGGGTTTTGTTGCCCTTTTTAGAGATAAAAGGAACCTGGGACTCTTGTTAACAGGTCTCTTTGTGGTATCCGGCCCCCTTTTCATTTTTCTCGCCAACATGCCTCCCAACCCGCATGCGGTGGCCATTATTGAAGCGGCTTACCCCCTCCCTGATCTCATGCTGGCGATGGCCTTGGGGTTTGGCATCCAATATGTTTATTCCCGGGTCAAAGAGAAAGCGAAACTCCTTCCGGCGTGTCTGACGGGCCTCTTTGTCATTCTCCTTGCCTCCAACGCCTTCTCCAACCAGACGGTGGCTTCCAAGCGCCGCCTTTTTTACTTGCGCGACTACAATGAAAACGTCTGGCGAAGCACACCGAGAAACGCCGTTCTTATTTTCCACAAAGACGTCCAATTGATGTCTCTTTGGGCGTCTCAACTGATCGAGAAGAGGCGACCGGACGTCAGCTTGGTCGCGTCTGGTTTGTCGACGAGCCCCTGGTTTTGGGAGATGAAAAAACGATGGAAGACGGCCTCCTCCCCGGCCCAGGAAGTGAAGACCCCCGAGGGACTGGCGGAAACGAAGCGTTTGATCGGAGACCGGCGCCTTATGATCGGGTATGAAACGGATTTTGTCACGCCGCCGGGATTTAACGTGCTGCCCCACGGTCTGGTCCTTGAATTATTGCCGTCGGACACGAAGCCCAATGAAAAAATCGATGCCTTATTGCCGGAGGTCTGTCTTTATCGGGGCCCTTATCGCTACGGCGAAACGCCGGATTTCTTTTCCACGGATCTCATCGGGGACACGGCCCGGGCCTATCAACGCTTTGGCTACCAGCTTTTATTGCAGGGCTTCACGGATGCGGCGCAATGGTATTTAAAACGCGCGGAGAGTCTGGACCCCACCTACGCCCGCGCCAGCTCGGACCGGTGCTATCTGTATTTGATCACCAAAGATTACGCCAGAGCCGTTGAGATGGGAAAAAGAGCGGTTGAAAAAAATAAAAACACGCTGAAGCTCGCTGCCGACTTTAAAAGCCTTCCCGACGTCGTGAATGCGTTTCGTCATGACCTGTCGAACGCCTATCTCTACCTGGGGTCAGCCGGTGAAAAGGCGGGTGATCTGGAGCTGGCTCGGCGGTCCTACCAAAATTCGTATGAAACCTATCCCAACGCCCAAGCCGCGTATAATCTTGGCGTGACGTACTGGGGAAAAGACTGGGGGGCTGTTATTGACCATTTACGCAAAGCCTTAAGTATTGATCCCAACAATTCCGATGCCAGACACTTTCTTCAAATGGCGATAGAAAAGTCCGAAGGCAAATGATCCGTCGAGTCGTCGTCATCTTTATTTTACTGATGGTGGGGGGGGCCCATGTCTATCTGGGAATGGGGCCCCTCCGGGATTTTTCCCCGACTTACGATGAACCCGTTCATCTCACCGCCGGATATGTTTACTGGAAAACGGGAGATACCCGTTATAACGGCTACCACCACCCTCCTTTGGCCGAGATGTGGGCGGCCATCCCGCTCCTGTTTATGAATCCTCTCATTCCGAAAGGACATCCGGCTTGGCTCAAACAAGAATGGTTGCCGGTGGATCAATACCGGTTTGCAGATCGATTTCTATACAGCAATCGGGTTTCCGCCGAGGATCTCGTCGCCGCCGGCCGGAAAATGCAACTTCTTCTGTCGGTCCTATTGGGATTCTTCCTGTGTTGGGTGGCTTGGAAAATAGGGGGAAGAGGAGCGGCGTTTCTCACCCTATTCTTTTGGGGATTCTCGCCGACCCTTTTGTCGAGCGCCACGATCATTTCGACGGACCTTTCTTTTTGCTTCTTTTTCTTCGCTTTCTTCTATCTTGGATCAAAATACAAGGAGTCTTGGTTGGCCACGACGGCGGCCGGTGTCTCCCTGGGCTTTTGCTTGGCCAGCAAGTATCTGGCCATCGCCATCGGCCCCATCTTGATCGCCCTTTATTTATGGAATAAAAGAAGAACCTTGATAAAAACCATCGGACCCAATAAACAATTAGTAATACGAGGAATCGTCGCGGGCCTGATCGCACTGGTGGTGCTAATGGGAGTTTATCAAGGGAAGGGATTGGACACTTTTTGGGAGGGCCTCAAGGCGATCGTCTCCCGCTCGCAGCGCGGCCGATCAAGCTTCCTTTGGGGGGCCCACAGCACGACGGGATGGGTGACCTACTTTCCTTTTGTTTTCCTTGTCAAAACACCCGTGGCCCTGACATTGGCGTTGGGAGTGAGCGTTTTCCGGTTGTGGCGAAAACGATTCAAGTTGGATCCTTTCTTGTGGATTCCGCCCCTTCTCTTTTTTCTCATCGCTTGTTTTTCAAAGGTGCAAATTGGACACCGTCATATTTTGGCGATCTATCCATTTCTTTTCATCATGGCCGCCTTGGGACTTGCCGGCCTGCCGAAGCGGTTTCAATGGTTCACGGTGTTGTTGTTGGGATGGTATGGAGTATCTTCCATAACTCTTCGGCCTCACTTCATCGCCTATTTCAATGAGCTGATCAGCGGCCCCCAAAATGGGTATCGTTATTTGACGGATTCCAATATCGATTGGGGACAGGGACTGAAGGCGCTTGGGAAAAGCCTTGATCCCGATGACTTTAAAAGGGGAATCTACCTAAGCTATTTTGGTACGGCCGACCCCCACGACTATGGCATCCGTTATATCGACCGCGGGTCTGACAATATCGCCGGACACATCGATGATGCCGAGGACGCGTCTCTGGCGCCGACGAAGTTGGCTATTTCGGTCACCAATTTGCAGGCCACCTATTATGCCAATAAAGATGTGTTTCATTGGTTGTTGTCGTACAAGCCCTGGAAGGTGGTGGGGCACAGCATATTCGTCTACGATTTCGCCAAAGATCCCGATGCGCTGAAGAAACTGTCTGTTCTATGACTACCCCCTCAACCATCATCCGCTTTTCTCGCACCGCAACTTATTATCTGATTTTGATGGCCGGCGTCCGGGGACTTCTCAAGGCGTTGCCCACCCTTTTGATCAGCTTTCTTTTCATGAGCGGCTTCGACCAGTGGCTCATCATTCAGGCATCGCTTCGCCAATTCATTTGGCTGTTCGCTTTACTCCTGAGCGGGATCCTGTTTGTCAGCGGATTCAGGCCCTTTTCCATTTTCAAAAGCCGAGAAAAGTCCAGACATCTCTGGCTGAGATCCCTCCGTCTCCAACGATGGTCGGGCGTCCAACCCTTTCGTCGGGATGATCTTCGTCTCGCCGAAGATTTACTCGGCCAACAAAAAAAGGAAGGAATCTCTTCGGAGTTAAAAGGCCTCTTTCTTGATCAATTGGCCTCCCGCCTGGAAAAGATTCCGCCCTGGTGGTGTTTTCCCCGGTGGCGTTGGAAAGAAGCATTGCTCATGAGTCTTTCAGTCCTATTTATCGGGGGATCCCTCTGGGCCTTTTTCCCGACCTTCTTTCCATTCACACCGCGGGTTTATTATCCCTTTGTTTCGTCGGATATCCATCGATGTTTAACGATTGAGCCCGGAAACGCCTCCCTGCCGTGGGGTCAGGACGCCGACATAAGGGTGACAATGCTTATCCCCTCCGTTAATAAGCCCGTTCTCTATGTCAAAACCGAGTCGGACTGGTTGCCGATGGAGCCCGAAAAAGAGGTCCTGGGCAGCCGGACGTACCGCCTGGCGCACGTGATTCAACCCCTCCAATACCGCGTCAAATGGAAAAAGGAGTGGAGTTCCAAGTTCACGTTGACGCCCCTGCCACCTCTCCAATTGAAAAATGTATCGGTTACGGTCAATGCCCCGGACTATGTGAAAAAAGAGCCGCAGATACAGCTGTCCTTGGAGATTTCGGGATTGGCCGGAAGCCTGGTGATGATTCAAGCTCAATCGTCAGAAAATCTGCGGTCGGCCCGGGTGGCTTTTTCCCACGGCCGTGAAATCCCCTTCAAGAAAATTAAGAAAAGCGAATGGGCCGCCGAATTTTCGCTGGAAAAAAGCGGCACCTATGGGTTCCTTTTGGAAAGTGAAACGGGTCTTCGAAGCGGAGACGCCAACGCCTATCCCCTTCATGTGTTGGAGGACCAGACGCCCTTCATAACGCTCCTGTCTCCCGATGACGACCTGATTATTGGCGAGAAGGAAAAGCTTCCGCTCACCTTTGAAGCCAAGGACGACTATGGGGTTCGGGAGGTTACTCTTATCTGGAAAAAGGATGAAGGACGGTCGGAAACAAAACGGATCGCCTCCCTGGAAACGGGGAAAGAAAGCTGGCTCTCGTCTTATGACTGGAATTTGGCGGAGGCCCGCTTCCAACCGGGGGACGTCATCCACTATCAACTTGAGGCGGTGGATGGAAACCTCATCACCGGCCCGGGGAAGGCCTTTACAGAGTGGCGCATCATTGAAATTGCCAGCTTTGAAACGACCCACAAGGCCCTGGAAGAAGCCTTGGACGAGTGGCGGAATAAGGCCATCGATCTTTTGGCCGACGTCAACAACATGAGCGCCCAACTTAACATGGACACGCCAAAGTATGAGGATCTATCCAATGATTTCAATCGATCCATGGCCAACGCCCAGCAATTGGAGGGATTCCTGAAGCAAATCGTCAGCCAAATGGAAAAAGACCCCTTGGCCGACTACGGCGTTTGGCTCGAACATAAATCCATGCGGGAGAACCTCTCCCAAATGAACGCGGGTCCCATGACCTCGGCCGGCGCCTCGCTTCAGACCAAAAACAAAGAGGCGGCATCGGCCTTTCTCAATGAGGTCGCTTCCGAGCTAGAGCGGATGACGGCCCTCTCCGGTCGGCTCAGCAAGTCCCAAAAAGCCCGTGATGTGATTGATGCCGGCGACAAGCTGAGTGAACTCGGGGAGGACCTCTTGAATCAATTGGAGTCGGCGGCGGCCCAAGGGGAGCCGGTGGACAATGCGCTGATGAATCAGATCAACGATTTGCTGTCAGAAGCCCAGAAAATTCTCATGAATCTGACGGACGCCTTAAAAAAATTCCCGGAAGAGCTTCCCGATGATTTCATCAACCAAGAATCTTTGAAAGAGGTGGATATCGGGAAATCCCAAGATCTCATGTCGGCCATCGCGGAGGCTCTTCAAAAAGGGGATTTAAAGAAGGCCCTTGCCCTCGCCAAAGATTTCTTAAAGGCCGCCCAAGCGATGCGCGATCAACTGAACAAAGCCCACGAATCCTTTACGGAAAAAAATTCCGCCGGTGAACTGGCCAAAAGAATATCTGACGAGCAGAAAGCGTTGGAGAGCCTCATTGAGAAGGAAAGAGACCTTCTTTCAAAAACACAGCAGCTGGACTCTAAAAGGATGGCGGTCGTGTTAAATAAACAGAAGGATCTGTTGGCCCAATTGGCCGAGCGGCAGAAAAAGGTCGTCGACAAAACGACGCATCTTGTCCAAAAGGGGAAATTATCGGATCCCATAGCGGCAGGGCTTGGATCTCAAATTAAACCCATGCAAGAGGTGGCGGATGAAATGTTTTCATTGAAGTGCACCCACACTTTGGAGAGGCTGCCGGTCATTATCGGCGGCTTGAAAAACGTCGAGTCGGAGATCCAACGATCCTCTTTCACTATTTCGGCGGCGAAAGACATTGCCGGACTTCGAATTGAAGAGGAGGATATATTGAGTGCGTTGAAAAAACCGGTGCCGCCGGAGCAGATTTACTCAAAAGAAGAGATGGCGCAATTTCCCGATCTTCAAAAAAAACAGGAGGACCTGGCCGAAAAGACGCAAAACCTGAAGAAGAATCTCCAGGGCATCGCCCAACAAACCGCCAGCCTCGGTGTGGCCATGATGCAGGCTCTTTCCAAAGCCAGGACGTCCATGGGTTCCGCGGCCCAAGAACTGGGGAATAAAGCCAGTTTCAAAGCTCAACAACACGAAGAAAATGCTTTGAATAACCTCAGCAACAGCCTCTCCATGCTTGAACAGGCACAAAATGATCTGTCCGAGATGGCCATGGAAGGAGGAGAAGGAAAACCGGGGGGCGGCGGGGGGTCGGGAGCCAAAGTCCTCTTGCGGGGGACGGCGATGGGATCTCGAGGGGCCCAAAACGCACCGGTCAAACTCCCCACTATCAAGGATTACCGGCCTCCCAAGGAATTCCGCGAAGAACTATTGGAGGCCTTGAAAGAAAAGTACCCTAAAACGTATGAAGAAATCATCCATAAATATTTCAAACGTCTTTCGGAATAAAATCGCGTGTCCTTTGTCGATGGGTATGGGAGCTCTTCTCCTTTCCTTCTCTTTTACGGCAGCTCATCAGTTGGGATTGGGTCCAGAGGCAGGCGACCGGACCCAGCTGGAGTTGGTTGAATCGGGGCGGGCCACTCCCAACAACTGTTTAACGGCCCTTTATCATTTATCGGCGGGAGATTATCAAAAGGCTTTTGATTCCCTCACCCCGGAAGGGGAGCGGGAATTTCCCTGGTTGCGGAGTTACCTGGAAGGCCTCCATTCTGTTTCTTCCACTCTCATCAAGAGCGAATCGGAGCACTTCATTTTTTGCACGCCTCACGACCAAGAGTTTCTTAAAGAGTACGCCCTGCCGGCCTTGGAAGACACCGCCACCTATATGGAGAAAGCCTGGGGATATCGGCCCGAAGGCCATGTCCGCGTTGAGATTTACTCGAATAAAGACGATTTTTCAAAGGCGTCCACGCTCTCCCCGGAAACATTGGAGCGTTCCGGCGCCATTGGAATATGCAAGTTTCACCGCCTCATGATCCTTTCGCCCCGATCGCTCCCCCTGGGTTATCGCTGGCTTGACTCCCTTTCCCATGAGTACGTTCACCTGTTGATCAATGAGCTGTCGGGTTGCCGGATGGAATTGTGGCTTCACGAAGGGACGGCCCGCTATTTCGACACGGCCTATCGTAAAAATCCCCCGGAGTTTCTCACACCCGATCAGAAAACCAAGCTCAAGGAGGCGCTGGAGAAAGACACCCTCATTTCCTTCGCCCGGATGTCTCCGTCAATGGTGGTCCTGAAAGATCAGAACGAAGTGACTCTGGCTTTTGCAGAGGTGTCCCATGCGGTCTCAATTCTGGTGAAGGACTCGGGGACAAATAAATACGCGGGTTTTTTAAGAAGTTTAAGCGAGCTCCCTTTTAATGACGCGTTTAAAAAATCGTTTTCTTTGACCCCGGAGGATTTTGAAAAGAAATGGCGAGGGGACCTCGAGCGGGAGAAATGGGAAAAAACGAAGGGGACCCTGTCGGATGCGGTGGTGTTCAAAAGTTTCAGCGAAGACGATGTGATCGGCGCGGATGTCCAGGGGCGCGTTCATCTGGGCGATGAAATGCGGAAAAGAAGGCAATTTGGCGCCGCCCTCATGGAATATGAAAAAGCCCTTCAAGAGGAGCCGGATAATGCCGTGGTTCTTCTTAAGGCAGCCAAGACCCATCTGGCATCAAACGATCGGGAAAAGGCCGTCCAGAAATTGAGGCGGGCCACTGATAAAAATCCCAATTATGTGACGCCGCACATCGAACTGGCCCTGTTGGTGGAACCGAAAGAAGCGCTCCCCCATCTTCTGGAAGCCAACGCCATTAATCCCTTTGACCCGCGCATCCACGGGATGTTGAGTGAGATTTACGCAAAAAGGGGGGAGGGGGAAAAGTCGAAGAGGGAATCGGAAATTTACGATTTACTAAGGCGGTGAAAGTTGGGGGGTACGATCATGAACCATCCCATTTGCGTCATGCCTGCGAAAGCAGGCATCCAGGCTGTAAACATGCATTAAAAGTCAACGTTACGACCTGGATTCCGGCTTTTGCCGGAATGACGGTCGCTTTCAAATGACCCTTACGCCGCGCGCTGTTGACGGGCCTGCTGGGCGATATTTTCGAGTTCGCGCTTCAGCTCGAATTTCTCGTTCTGCAGACGCCGCATTTGCTCATCCATCACGCCCTGCTGGCGCATGAACTCTTGCGTGAGGGTTTCCAGGCGCTTCTGGAGATCCCGCTTGGCTTCGTCGAATTCGGCCCGTTTCGTCGCGGCCTCTTCCGCCAGCTTTTCGTATTCGGTCTTCTGTTTCTCGAAGGCCATCTGCTTGGCATTGAGTTCGGAAATGGCTTTTTCCGTCTGAATGGTGAGATCATGCTGCTTCTGGAGATACTTCCGTTGCGCCTCTTCCTCTTTCTGCGTGTAGGACTCCTGAAGCTCATTCATCCGCTCGGAGAGCCGCATCTTCATTTCTGTCACTTCATCAAGCCAGTGCTTGCGGGATTCCGCAAACTCCGATTCTTTTTCCGCCAGTTGCTTGCGGGCCTTCTCCGCGATTTCGGCCACCCGCATCTCAAACCGGGCCGGCCACTCCTGCTCAACCGTGTGCTTGTACTCGTCGAACTCTTTTTCCTTGCCGGTGATCTGGCCCAGGTACTGCTCCTCTTTCATCCGGTAGGCTTCACGCAGGGAGTCGGCTTCCTCCTGGCTTCGATTCTTGGCGGTTTCCAGCTGTTCCAGGGCTGTCTCGTGCTCTTTTGACCAGCGGTTTTTCTGCTGTTCCAGTTGCGCCATGCGGGCGGCATAGCCCTTTTCCAGGCGGTCCATGTCGGCCATGTACTTCCGCTCCAAGGTCTCCAGCGTCGTGTGCTTTTCCGCGAGGACCTTCTGGCGCTGTCCTTCCTCTTCCTCAAACTTCTTTTGAGTGAGGATGTTCCTCTCTTGCCAGATGGCCTCAAGTTCCATCGCCCGTTTTTTCAGGGTGTCTTCCATCTGCTGGTAGAGCGATTTCTGCTCGGCCTCGATTTTCTGCCGCATTTCATCCGACATCATTTGAAGGCGGGTTTTTTCCTCCGTTGCCTGAATCTCGAAACCCTCGCGGTCCTTGGCGAGCCTCTGGAGCATTTCCTTTCGCTCGGCGGCCACGCCCTGCTCCGCTTGCCGGAGTTCCAATTCCCGGGCCTGGACCTCGGCCAGAAGGGTCTTTCGGAGGTCCTGGAAGGCCTTCTCCCGTTCGGCCTCCTTCCCTAGGGACTGCTCCTCCAGTTCCCCAGCCCGTTTCCGCCAGAGGTCCTCCAGCTCTTGCGCGAGCTGCCGATGCGACTGCTCGGCTTTCATTTCCCACGTCTTCTGCTCCACTGAAATGCGAGCCCGAAGGTCTTTTTCAAATTTCTCAATTTGTTCGCTGTCTCGTAACATAGTTTCCTCCCATGCTTTTTTATTTTGTGCATATTGTTCGTGGAGATTTCGCTCCAACTCCGCGATTCTCTCCTCGTCTTTCCGCTGACGGCTGATGAGGGCGTCCTCCTTGGCTTTCAAGTGGGCCCGCATCTCCTCAGTGAGGGCGGCGAGCCGCTTGCGCTCCAGCTCGAGCTCCTCATTCTTTCTCTTCCATTCGTCTTCGCTTTTCGTATAAATCTGGTTCCGATCAATAATAAGGGCCTCTCTCTCGGCTTTGAGTTTGGTTTCTTGAGCCAGGATCCTTTCCTCAAACGTCTGCTTCTCATTAATCAAGGCTTGCATGGCGAGGGCTTTGTCCCCTTCCCACTCCGTTTTCTCACGGAGGAGAAGGCTTTCCTTATCCTGAAAACTCTTTTCGAGTTCGGCTCGACGGGCTTCAAACATGCGCGCCAGCTGCTTCCGTTCTTCTTCTGCGATTTGCTCCAGCTCGGCGTTTCGCTTCTTTAGAAGATCCTCCACTTCGGCGGTTCGCCGCTGGAAGGATTCCTCCATCTTGGCTTCGAGTTCCTTTTTCTCGTTGGCCAGCTTCTCCCGGAGGTCGTTTTCGACGCCGGCCAGCCGCTTCTTTTCTTCCCCCACAAATTGGTTAAAGATCTCCTGTTCGCGCTTCGACTTTTCTTTCAGTTCTTTCTCGTTGAGTTCGAGGCGATGCGTTTCGGCTTCGACGAAGGCCTTGGCCGAACGGATCTCGCCTTCCGCCTTGGCTCGGAGCTCTTCCTCATAAGCCTCCAACCGCTGGCGCTCCGCGGCGGCCTTGGCTTCCAAGATCCGCCTTTCATCGTCGATCTTTTGACGAAGGAGGATCTCCCGTTGCTCCAACTCCGACTTTTTCCGCTCGATGTCCTCGTAAAGCCTTTGCCGTTCAAAATTAAGGGTTTCTTCGACGGTGTTCTTCTGGGTCTCCCACTGCTTCTTTTCCTGCACAAACTGGGACTCTTTCTCCGCCATGGTCCGTTCCAAGTCGCCGAATTTCTCCTGCCAGGCGGACTGCCTTTTGGCGAGGAGTTCCTCGTAGTTTCTCTCCAGCTGTTCGGACCGGCTCTTCCAATCGTCCTCCAGTTCTTTCTGCTTTTGGATGTAAAGCTTTTCCATTTGGTTGCTCATTTGAGCCTGTTGGTCGGCCATTTGGGCCCTTAATGAAGCTTCCATCTGAAGATAGCGGTCATGGAGAACCTTCTTTTCTTCGTTGAATTGAGCCTGCTTGTCTTGGAAGGCCCGCTCCAAATGCGCCAGCCGTTCCCGTTCGGCCTCCATGTGCTGAGTCATCCGGTATTTTTCCTCATTCGTCTTGTCGACGAATTCCTGCTCCAGGCGCTTGCGCAAGGAGTCGTAGCGCGCCCGGTCCTCATTGATGAGAATCCGCTGATTTTCGATGTCAAGAAGAGCCTGTTTCTTTTGGCTTTCCCAATCGGTCCTCTCCTCCCGAAGACGGTCTTCTTTTTGCTTATATATTTCCTCTAATTCTTTTTCCCGTTCCTGGGTCTGGATCGCCAGCTGCTCCTTTTCTTGCTGGGTGAGAAGTTCGAGTTCCTTGCGCCGCCGGTCGTAAATCTGTTCAAGCTCCGCGGCTCTGTTTCTTAAGGCCTCATCGGCACGAGCTTCCAGCCGCTTTTGTTCGTGGGTCATTTTCTCCCGGAAAGCCCGCTCTTCGTTTTCCAGCTTCTGGTACTGGGCGTCGAGTTTGGATTGGGAGGCAATTCGCTCTTCTTCGGCCTTCCGCTGAATCTCCGCCTCCATCATTTCGAGGCGCTGGGAGACTTCCTCGGCCCGTTGCTGAAGGAGAACTTTCTCATTCTCAACTTTGACCATGAGGTCTTTTTCCATCATTTCAAGACGGTTTTGATCCTCTTTGACCTTGGCCTGCCAGAGTTTCTGCTCTTCCGACTCCTTCTGCAGGATCTGCTGCTCCAGGTCAGCCAGACGCTTTTGGTCGGCCTTCATCTGGGCGTCCCACATTTCCTTTTCCTGCCGCATCTTCAGCATGAAATCTTCCTGTTCTTTCTGGATTGAGGCCTTCTTTTGGGCGATGTCCATCTCGACGGTCTTCTTTTCCTGGTCGAGTTTGTGTTGCGCTTCCGAACGGAGGGCCTCCCATTCCTGCCTCTCCATCATGAGGGCATATTCTTTCTCGGCGTGTTTCTTTTCCAATTCCTTCTTTAAAGACGCCGTCGTCCGTTCCCGTTGCTCCTCGTTTTGTTTGGAGGCCGTCTCCAAAAGGCGGGTTCTTTCGGACATTTCGGCTTCAAGATCATGCGTTCGCTTTTGATACTCCTCCGCCAGGCGGTTCTCGAAAGCCTGCTGTTCTTTGAGTATCGTTTCACGGAGCGCCTGTTCGAGCTCAATCAATCTCTTTTCTTCCGTATCCTGCATCTGCTTGATCTGCTTGACCTGCGATTCCCAGGCCGCACGGCGCTCCTGATCCAGGTTGTTGAGGCGATCCGTCTCCGTTTTGACGTGCTGTTGGAACTGTTCTCGCTGATGCTGGAGATCGGCGAGCATGACCTGCCGCTCCTGTTCCATCCGGGAGGTCAAGAGCTCCTCGTTGGCTTTCCCTTGAGCGGCGAGTTTTTGTTTCTCTAAATTGAGATAGGATTCGAACGTTTGCCGTTCGCTTTCGAGAGCTTGCTGGCCCTGTGTTTTTTCGGTGTCCCAGCGCTGTCTCTCCAGGGCAAAACGGGTTTCTTTCTCAGAAAACATCTTTTCCAGCATTTCCTTGCGGATCCGGAATTCGCGTTCCCGTTCGACATCTTTCTCGTAGATGTTCTTCTCCCAATCGGCCTTCATCTTCTCGAATTCGATTTCTTTGACATGCCAGGCTTCCTTAAGAAGGGCCTCTTTGCGGGTGAACTCCTCGCTTAATTTCTGTTGATGCTCAAGGCTTTCCTGGAGAAGTTGGTTGGAACGCTCCAAAAGCTGCTTCTCTATTTGCTGTTCTTTTTCGGTCAACGCCTTAAATCGGGCGGACATCTCGCGTTGAAGGGTTTCTCTCTCCGCTTCCAATTTAGCCAGGGCATCCTGGCGATCGGATTCAAAACGGACCTTCTCGGTTTCCAGTTCTGAAAGTTTACGGCTGTTATTGTCCTCGAGCACCTTTCGCCGGGCGGCCAATTCCGCTTCCCACAAATTTCTCTGCTCGGCCATCTGCCGCCTTTCCTTCTCAATATCCTGCTGGAACTCACGGCGGCTGGTCTCCAGCTCGCTCAACCATTGGGATCGTTGTTTTTCGAGCTCCTCTTTTTTGATTTGGAACCGGCGTTCCGCGTCGGCTTCAACGGCGGCCCGTTCGCGTTGATATTGAACCGCCTGCTGGTTGAGACGCTCTTGCTGCTCTTTTTCTCTTTGAATAAGGGTTCCCTGAACCTGGGCCATCTGGTTGGTGAAATTCTGTTGAAGGTGGTTGATCTTTTCGTTGTAAAGCCGCTGGATTTCCGGCTCAACGCCGACCAGCTTCTCCTTCAAGGTGACGATTTCACCTTCTTTGGTTCGGACCTGGTCGGCCAACTCCAGCCTCTCCCGGTCAATTCGCGCCAGGTTTTCTTCGGCCCGCTTAAGATTTTCCTCACTGATTGCCTTCTGCCGTTGAAGCTGTAAGACGTCGTGCTCCAGCGCCCGCGCACGGTCTTCGATTTGCTTTTTGGATTCCGCTTCCTGAGGGGCATATTTCTTCCACAATTGGTCCATGGAAGCCCCCATCAGGCCGCGATATTCCTCGAGGAGTTGCTGCGTCTTGCTCGAGATCTCTCTTTCGTTCAAGCTGAGAGCCGACTGATGCGCCAATTCTTTGGAGAGCCGCGAGGCTTCCTCCTCTTTCATGATGAGACGGTTGTTCAGCCGTTGTATCTCATCATCCAGTTGGCGGATTTTCTCTAGCGACCAGCGGAGGGCCAGTTTGGCAGTGGCGAGATCGGTGATCTCTTCGGCTTGATATTTTCTGATATCGTCTGAGCTCATTTAATCATTCGTCCAATATATTGTTAATAACAAGCCAAGGATAAGGGGGGGAGGGGTACATTTCAATGATTTTTTATAATTTAAAACGCTTTAATTATGCGGGGGATCGTTCCGTCAGATATCACCGCCTTTTAACGAGGTGAATTTTTAAGTTGTTGAGAGGTGGGAAATAATGAAAAATTGATGACAAGATGTCCTACCTGGTTGAAGAAGAATTGACGTGCAGTGCCTGTAAAATGCCCACCAAAGCCGAGGTGTGGTCCGTCATCAATGTCCGCGACAATCCGGTGTTAAAAGACCTTCTTTTGGGCGGTGAGTTAAATTTGATTGAATGTTCGTCCTGCAAGCACGTCTTTTACGCGGAACATTTTCTGATCTATCACGATCCCAGACGGGAACTGATGGCTTTTGTCTATCCTCTCGCCCAAAAGGATCAGCGGACTCAATGGGCCAAAAAAACAGAAGAGGATTATAAAGAACTCCAACGCGGCTTGACTCAGGAAGACATGCTGAAGTACAAGCCCGTCACTCTTTTCGGTTTGGATGAATTGGTGAGGGTCGTGGAAGAGGACGATGAAGAATCCGTTCAAACAGAGATTGCATCGACGCTCTCGGAACAGCACGATTTGCCCGTCTACAAACTTAAATTATCCTTTGCCCGGCAATTGAATTTGCCGGCCATTCTCCCCTACAAGCGAGATCCCCATCTCTCGAAGACGGATTCAATCACGGCGGGTCTTCAGCAGTTGGAATCGATCAACGACCGCCTCTTCCTTTTCCACAAAGCTTTGGAAACATTGGCGGCCAATCCGAATTTGGACATCCCCTTCAAGGACGGTGGCTCATGAACATAGCGGATTTAATAAAGACGAAAATCCCTCCGGCGTATCGAACTCTTATTGATGAAGCCGGACGCTTGGCGGACGAACGAAACCAAGGAGCGGCGTTGGTGGGAGGCGTGGTCCGCGACCTTGCTATGGGCCGGGCCGTTTATGACACCGATCTGTTGCTGGATCACCCCGCCCAACCTCTCGTTGAGCAACTCGCCCATCATCGGAAGGCTTTGGTCACTTCCCATGAACGTTTTTACACCTTTTCACTGAAGTTCCCGGATGACCTTAAAATGGATGTTGCCACCGCCCGTGAAGAAACCTATCCCACACCGGCGGTCCTGCCCCGCGTCACTCCGTCGACGATTGACAGGGATTTAAAAAGAAGAGACTTCACCATCAACGCCATGGCGAGTTACGTCAATAAAAATAAATACGGCGACGTTCTGGACCCTTTCAATGGCTGGGAGGACATCAAGAATAAAACCATCCGCATTTTGCACCCGCTCAGTTTCCGTGACGATCCCACACGCCTCTTCCGGGCGGCGCGTTTCGCGGGCCGATTCGGGTTCAACGTCGATGAGCTGACGCGTCAGAAAATCGAAGACGCCAAAAAGGAAAACCTCGCAGGGCTTTTATCCCCGACGCGACGCCGGCATGAGATGGAATTGATCATGAGGGACGAATGCCCCCTGCCGGCTCTTGAGCGGCTCCAGGAGTGGGATGTTTTGAGCGCGCTCCATCCCGACTGGCGGCTTCTCCCTGATCACAAAAGCGGTCTTTTGGCATCGACAGCCAAGACGATGGATCCCAACCTTACCTGTCAACGATGGACGGAATGGTTTAAACCCTGGGGTCGCGAGAAGGCCCGGGACATGATGCTCAGTCTTGGTTTTGAAAAAAAGGATAAAAAAGAAATTGCCCGGCGGCTCGCCTAGAAATTGCCCAATCTCGTCGGAGATCGTTTGACATCCCCCTTTCGGGCTGGTACAATGTCGGCGCAACAATGACATACCAGGTGAAAATCAACATTTTTGAAGGTCCTCTCGACCTTTTGCTCCACCTCATCCAAAAAAATGATCTGGACATCTACGACATTTCCATCTCCGACATCACCGCCGAATACCTCAAATATCTCGACATCCTTAAAGAGCTGAACCCGAATGTGGCCGGCGAATTTTTGGTGATGGCCTCCACCCTGATGCAGATCAAAGCGCGCACCCTTTTGCCAGCCGAGGAAGCCGAGTCCCTGGAAGGGCCGGATCCAAGGACGGAACTCATACAGAAGCTCCTCGAATACCAGAAATTCAAAGAAGCGTCGAAATTTTTGAAAGAAAAATTTGAAACGCAACGTGACGTCTACTATCGGGGGGCGCCTCTCTTCGATAAAGAGGAACAGATATTGAATGTCAGTTTGACCGAACTCCTGGATGCTTTTCGGGAAGTCCTGGAATCCGCAGAAACCGGCGTCCGAGAGATTCTTGTGGAAGAGATGCCGGTGGAAGTCCGGATCCGGGAAATACTTGAACTTCTTGAAAATCAAGCATTTGCTACCTTTAGCGAGCTTTTCCCCAAGCGGGCGACACACAAGCTTTTGATCGTGACATTTTTGGCTCTTTTGGAATTGATCCGGTTGAGGCAGGTTCGCGTTCAACAGGTGTCCAATTTTGGCGAGATTCATATCAGCCGCTCCGCGACAAGTGATGTAACATTGGTTGCTTCCATGTCTTAAAAGGGATGATTGAATGGAGAAAGATCAAGCGAAGAAAGTCATCGAAACGCTGCTCTATATGACGGACCACCCCCTGGCGACAGAGGAGATTCTGGAGGTCCTCGAAGAGCAGGAACTGACGAAGCCCGAAATCAACGCATTCCTTGGTGAAATCAAGATGAAAAGCGGAGCGGAGGGGTCCGCCCTGCAAATGGTCGAGGTCGCCGGCGGCGTTCAAATGGCCACCCGCCCTGAAATGGCCCCTTACATCCGTCGTTTATACAAGGAGAGGTTGACGGTTCGCCTCTCCTCTTCAGCGCTTGAAACCCTCTCCATCATTGCCTATAAACAACCCATCACCCGCTCTGAGATTGAGCAAATCCGCGGCGTCGAAGCCGTCGGGGTGATGGAAACCCTTCTGGAAAGGCGGCTCATCAAAGTCGTCGGAAGGAAAGAAACGATCGGGCGGCCGCTTCTCTACGGCACCACGGTGGAATTCCTGAGACAATTCGGGCTCAAGCATCTGGCGGACCTGCCCGATTTGCATGAGGGGGTTCCGGAACAGAAATTGGAACCGCCCGTTGAGACATCCGAATCCCCGTTGGCGATGTCCGCCGCCAGCGCCGACGCGCCCGCCACACTTCAAAACGAGTAACCCCCGATGCCCGAACTTCGCAGAGATCCCGTCATTGGCCGATGGGTTATTGTATCCTCAAATCGCGGCAAACGGCCCATTGATTTTTCCATCCAAAAGGACATGCCCCAGGGAGGGACATGCCCTTTTTGTCCCGGCTTTGAAGACAAAACGCCTCCGGAAATACTGGCCTACCATCATCCCGGCCGGGAAAAAGATAAGCCAGGCTGGTGGGTCCGCGTGATCCCCAATAAATTCCCCGCTCTTGAAATTGAAGGCGACTCAAACCGGACGGGAGAGGGCATGTACGATAAGATGAAAGCCCTGGGGGCGCATGAAATCATCATCGAATCGCCCAACCACAACGAAGCCCTCCATCAAATGGACCAACAGAAACTGGAAGATGTCATCTGGTCCTACCGGGACCGGATTCTCGACTTGAAAAAAGACACCCGCCTTGAATATATTCTCATTTTTAAAAACCATGGCGCCGCCGCCGGCGCCAGTATCAGCCATCCCCATTCCCAGTTAATCGCCATCCCCATGGTGCCCATCCGCGTGCGCCAGGAGATGGAAGGGTCAAAAAGCTATTACGATTACAAAGAGCGCTGCGTTTACTGCGACATCCTGCATCAGGAAATTTCACAAAACGTACGGGTGGCAGCCATCAACAAAGACTTTGTAGCCATCACGCCCTTTGCCAGCCGGTTTCCCTTTGAAACATGGATCATGCCCCTCCGCCATTCCTCCGAGTTTTATGACATCCAAAATCAGGAGGTGGCCAGCCTCACCTCCATCCTCAAGTTGGTCTTGGCCAAACACGACTTCGTTTTGGACAAGCCCCCTTTCAACATGATCCTTCACAACGCCCCGTTAAAAACGAACCATGTCAATCACTTTCACTGGTATCTCGAAATCATCCCCAAACTCACCCGCCTGGCCGGTTTTGAACAAGGCACCGGCTTCTACATCAATCCTACTCCTCCCGAAGAGGCCGCCAAACTCTTGCGGGAGGCCAATGTCAGCTAGATCGTGAGAATACTCCAGGTTGCCAGTGAAGGCGTCCCGTATTGCAAAACAGGGGGCTTGGCAGATGTCGTAGGAGCCCTCTCTGTAGAAGAGGCCCGTGAAGGGCACATGGTGGGCCTTGTCCTTCCTCTCTATTATCAAATCGACCGCAAAAAACACAAGTTGAGCCCAGTCCGAGGCTCTCTTCGGATTCCCTTGGCCGACCGGACGGAACCCATCAAAATCTGGGAAACCATGCCTCACCCCAACCTCAAGGTTTTTTTCGTCCAATCCGACACCCACTTCAACCGTCGCGGCTTCTACGGAGACTCCCCCGACAGCGCCTATGATGACAACGATCGCCGGTTTGCCCTTCTCTCGCGTTCCGCCCTTGAAATCGCCCGAAAATACAACTTTCGACCGGATATCGTTCACTGCCATGACTGGCAGACCGGCCTCGTCCCGGCCAACCTGAAGACACACTACTTTCATGACTCGTTTTTTTATCGTTCGGCGAGCCTCTTCACCATCCATAACATGGCGTATCAGGGGAGCTTTCCGAAAGAATCTTTCGTGAATACAGGACTGCCCCCCAATGAATACCATCCCTACGGGATTGAGTTCTACGGGCATGTCAGTTATTTAAAAGCGGGCTTGGTTTATTCCGATGCGATCAATACCGTGAGCCCCACCTATGCGAAGGAAATTCAAAACGATCCCAATTTCGGCCATGGATTGGAAGGAATTCTCAAGGAGCGAAAGCAGCGATTTAAAGGAATCACCAATGGGCTGGACACGAACTACTGGAATCCGGCCAAAGATCCCCATCTGGCGGAAAACTTCACGGATGAAACGCTTAAAAACCGGGCGGCTTGCCAGAGCGATTTGAGGACCGTGGTGGGATTTAAAAGCCGGAGAAAGGAGCCTCTCCTCGGATATGTCGGCCGGCTTGACTACCAAAAAGGCATTGATCTTCTATTGGACATCATTCCCGCGCTCGTTGAAGCCGGTGCGAAAATCGTCGTGCTGGGCCAGGGCGATTCCAGCCACGAAAATGAGTTGCGCTTTTTGATGAAACAGTATCCGAATCATGTTTTTACCGCCAATCAATTTCGGGAAGCGTTGGCCCATAAGATCTATGCGGGCGTCGACCTCTTTTTGATGCCCTCCCGGTATGAACCCTGCGGATTGAGCCAGTTGATCGCCATGCGTTATGGCGCCTTGCCGGTCGTGATGCCGACGGGGGGCTTATTGGACACGGTCAAAGACGCTCACACTCAGCCCGATGGCAATGGTTTCATCGCTCATGGTGGTAAAAAGGAGGATTTCCTCCATGCGATCATAAGCGCTCTCAATCGTTTGAAGGACCGGGATTGGTGGCAAGCCATTCAGAAAAGAGGAATGCGGGAAGACCATTCATGGCAGACGGCCGTCCATGAATACATTCAGCTTTATCAAATGGCAACACGCTGGTACCGGCGCGAATATGTCTAAGACAGGAGCGGGCCTGACCCTTGCTTTTGGCATTTTGTTAGGAGCCTTTCTATCGTTGGGCGGACCGGATCTGGTTGCCAAAATTGAAGCCCAAAAAGGCGACCGTGTTGTCGCCTTAGCCAATGATTGGGAGGATTTGAGGGTTTTTTCCGTCCGCGAAAATAAAAGTGCAGAGCGAATTCTTGCCCTCCTTTCACAAATCCCCATCCACGTCATTGCCGCTACGGAAACACTCAGCCCCGAAGACGAAAAAACAATACGTCAACGAGGCTTTCAGATCCTTTGGCGGCCTTCGACCCCTTTTGTTTTCACCCCTTCTCTCCTGAAGCGCGTAAAACCAGGGGATGGTTTGTGGTCGGACGATGAGAAAGTCATTGGATATCCCCTCTATCTGAAGGAAGTGGCCGACACCCTTTCTAGAAAGGATGGATTTCTTCCCATCGACGAATTTGCCTGTTTAAAAGGGGTCAACCGTCTTGCGTCGATGGGCCCGCGCCTCATCAAGGCGCACCTCCTCGCTTCGGAGGAACTTGTTCAACCCAACGTCATTTTGTGGCGAAACCGGTTGGTTCGAGCTGTCAAGGAGCGATGGGTCCGTTTCCTTTTCATCCGTTACGTTCCCGGTTTCTCGTTAGAAAAAAATCTGCTTTTTCAAAAATCCGCATCCGAACTTATTTGTCAGACAGGGTTTCAAATCGGTCCGATGCGGGGTTCTCCGTCATGGCCAACACGCCTCAATAGCCCGTTTTTCTCGCGATTCCGCTTAAAAGTGGCCCTTCTCTTTTCCATCCTCGCGCCGCTGTTGGGACTCTATTGGATTAAAAAAGTTCGCCACGGATCAATTATTCTTTCCTTCCTTCTCATGAGCTTTTTTAGCCTGCTTGTCGGAATCTCAATACACGCACTCGGAGCCGTTCCGAAAGCCGCCCTCGGATTCATGCCGTTGACCGGAGTCAAGATTCAACTGTTGAGCCCCCTTCTGCTTGGGGGGGTGATTCTCCTCAAAAAGCATGATATTCATGCTATTATGGAGACTCCCTTGAAGGGCAAACACTTTTTCGTGGCGGGCATAATCTGTGTTTTGGTGATCGGTTTTTATGTGATGAGAAGCGGCAATTTTCCCTTTCTGCCGGTCTCCGATTGGGAACGAATGTTTCGGGATCGGATCGAAACCCTTTTGACGGTGCGCCCCCGTTTTAAGGAATTCGCGATCGGCCACCCGTTGTTCATTTTGGGACTCTATCTAATAAAGGGGAAAACGTGGCTGCCCGACGGCCTCAAAGACGGCCGCCTTTTCCTTTGGATGGGGCTCATCGGGCAAATTTCCATTCTGAACACCTTTTTTCATTTTCATACGCCTTTTCATGACTGCGTGTTAAGAACCCTCCACGGCCTTTGGATCGGCCTTCTTCTGTCGGGGCCTCTCATCTGGGCGGTTTCTTTGAAGAAACGCCCATGAAATTTCTCGTTGCGGGCTACTACGGCTTCGGCAATCTCGGCGACGAACTCATTCTGCGCTGCCTTACGGATCAGCTCAACAAGCGTTTCCCCAATTCACCCGTCACCGTTCTATCGGCCCATCCGTCAAAGACGACAAAGTGGCACGGATTGGAGGCCGTCAATCGATGGAATCCCTTGGCCGTTATTTGGCGGATTTTTAAAGCCGACCGATTTATTCTGGGAGGAGGGGGTCTTTTCCAAGATACAACCTCCGCCCGGTCCCTCATCTATTATTTATCGTTGCTGGAGACGGCTCTTTTGTGTCGTACGCCCGTGTTCATCTATGCCGTGGGAGTTGAATCGATACGCCGGAATTTTCTGAAACACTGGTTGCGCCGGCTTCTCAATGATCCCCTCGTGACGTTGACCGTACGCGACAGGGAATCAAAGGAGACATTGTCGTCTTTGGGCGTCCGAGAGTCCCGCCTTCGCGTGACGGCGGATCCTGTCTTTTCCCTTTCCCTGCCGCCTCATCCCACAGATAATAATGGTAAGGAGGCGAATATTCTCATCATTCCTCGCTTTCCTTGTCCTCCTTCCGGGCCGGACGTATTCGCCCACATAATGGATCATGTAAAGAAGGCGGGTTCATATCGGATGGACGGGATGTTGTTTCATCCCCAGAAAGAAAAGTCCCAATGGGGATTGTTTCATGCTTGGGATGAAATGAATTGGGAAGAGATTTTTCGAAAGTTCACCGACGCCAATTACGTGATCAGCGCCCGCTACCACGCTCTGGTATTGGCGGTTTTGGCCGGGAAACCGTTTTTAGGCGTTGGGGATCCCCACAAGGCTGGACGGCTTTGCACTCAAATGGGAATGCCGTTTCTCTTGTGGGAAGCGAAGGGGCCGGCTATCGACAAGGCGATCGGGGAATTGTTTAAGAGGACGACGGAGCCGAAGATCGATGCGACGGCTTGGGGCGACGCAGCGGAACAGTTGGCAGGTTTTGTCTCTTAGGACTTTTTTTCTTCTTTAAGAATATCGTCGATGGCCGCGGGGACTTTGTCCAAAAGGTCTTTAAGCTCTTTAAAACGGCTGATCTCGATATTGATCCCTTTTTGAGTGGGTTTTAACTCCCCTTCGGCATCGGTGTAATGATTGCGGACGTCGACGTAATCACGGCCCCGATAGGTCCGGATCTGGACAACCACGGTGTCACGGGGATTTTTCTCCAGGGTCCCAATCATGATATTATGTTCTTTCGGTGTTTCATCAGCCATAGGTCACTCCGAGGTGTAGAATAAATGCCCCTCACAACAAAAGCGGGAAATGAAGTATACACAATTCCCAAAGAAGATGTTGTATCGTGGCGTCATAAAAAGGATTCGATTATGAAACCGAAGCGGCGCTTCTCTGATAAAAGGCCGACGTGGCTGTTCAGCCTCGTCGTCTTGTTGGTGAGTTATTCCCTGGGGGGACTGGTCCTCCTTCAAAATCAACTCTCCCGGTCTCTCGACACGGAGATGAAGAACTTCTCTTGGTTGGTCGTTGTGCAAGGGGACACGATCGAAGTGGATGAAGTGGGCCGGCTTTTACGTCAGAGAGAGGGTGTCAAAGACGTCCGGCTTTTATCACCCGAGGAGGTTTTTAATCGGTTGAACCAGGATCCCCTTCTTTCTGAGAACTTGAGAACGGTTGGCCCTGCCTTCTTCCCTGTGTCATGGATGGTTGAATGGCTCCCTTCGGAACTGGCGGTGGACCGGCAAGACAACCACGTCCGGGAAATCCGACAGATTCCCGGCGTTTTGGACATCGCTTTTGACGAAAAATCCCTCCGTTCGTTGCATATTCTGCGTCGGCATTGGTTACAAGCGAGGGTCCTCCTGGTGTCCCTCACCCTGCTGGGTTTGTTGGTGGCCCTCATCTTCCTTGGGCGGCTTCTCTTTTTTACTTCAAAGGAGGGATTCGATTTCACCCAACTGGCAATGACCACCTTCTTTGACGAACTGGCTTGGGTGATCGGGATTCTCTTGGTCAGTGCCACGGCTGGTCAGGCCCCCCTTTATTTCTATATGGGTGGTTTGATCTTAGGCCCCTTCCATTACTTGTGGTGGTTTCAAAACGAAAAAAAGCCACCTTCCTGAGATGAGCCAAAATCGTTTATATCGTCGCTTTTTCCTTGTACTGATTGGCCTCGCTTCCATGTACGTGGGATGGGAGCGGGAATCCCTCCTCTGGGCAGCCATGTCGAACCGGCGGCTTAAAACGGATCTCCAACACAAGAACCAGGATTTGGAGAAGGTCAATGCCGAGTTAAAGCGAAAGAAAGAGGAAACGGAAAGGTTGAAACAAGAAGCCGCCGAATTGTCTGAAAACGTCAAAAAAAGCGAACAGAAAATACAGGACATTGAGCAAACCATTACTTACACGCTGGCCAAAAGCCGCCAGATCCAATCCCAAATCGCGTCCGCAAAAAACGATAGGGATCTTATGGCTCAGAAAGCCGACACGGAAAAGGAGGCCATTCGGCAATCTCTTCAAACCTATTATGTAGCTTGGGCGCTGGCCGGGCCGTTCTCGCCGGCCGCTGTTTTTACCCGCCAGGCCCTCACCGCTCAAGGCCGCGGACTTCAGGATGTTCACCGGAAACGGGCGGATTTTGACACCCTATTGAAAGATTTTACGGAAACCCAAAAGACCGTCCGCACTGAAATGGAGCGGCAAGAAACGATGCTCAGCAGTGTTCAGTCCGATCGGAATAACAAAGAGCGTCAACTGGAGAAAAAACGGTCCCGTCAACAGATCATTGAATCCGAGTTGGCGGAATTGGAAAAAACAGCGCAGGAACTGGCCTCCTTGATCGACAACCTTCGCAGCCGGGCCGTCCAGGAAGAAGAAGCGGAAAAACAAGACCGAATCGCCAAACAAATGAGCGGTGAGTCGCCCATCCCACGGCGCTCGCTTTTGTGGCCTGTTCAAGGAGAAGTGGTCGAGAAATTTGGGCGGCACAAACATCCCGAGCTGGGAACCACCTACATTTCCAACGGGATCATCATTAACCTCAAACAGTCCCAACCCGTCCGCGCGGCGGCTGACGGCCGTATCCTTTACACGGGGAAATTCATGAGTTACGGACAAATGGCCCTCATGGAGCATCCCGGGGACTGGTACACCGTTTATGGACGCCTGTCCAAATTTTTCGTCGAGAAAGGCCAGGAGCTAAAAGCCGGCGATGTGCTGGGAGAGTCCGGCTTAAAACCGGGGGGAGCCGAGACCTACTTCGAATTGCGGTTCTACGGAAAACCCACCGATCCTTTGCCCTGGATGAAAGAGTAGATTTACTTTAAAATGGCGTATTGAACGCCGCAAGAACACCCAAAAGGAGCACCTTATTTATGAACGCCACAAGGAAAGTCCTGTTGATCGCCGCGTTTTTACTGGGCCTCGTTCCCGTCAGCCATGGGGCCGCCAAGGAAAAAGCCGAGGCCAAACCCACCCTCGACCAAACATTCGAACAATTGAAACTGATATTGGACGTCTATCAGCAAGTCATGCAAAATTACGTCGAAGAAGTGGACTCCAAAAAGCTGATCTACGGAGCCGCCGCCGGCATTGTTAACACGCTGGATCCTTTCAGCCAATTCATGATCCCGGAAGCCCGAGAGGAAATGCAAACCACGACCGAAGGCCAGTTTGGAGGCCTCGGGATCCGTATCATGATCAAAGACGATTTGTTGACGGTCATCACCCCTCTTCCGGACACCCCGGCGTATCGGGCCGGCATCCTTCCGGAAGACCGCATCATCACCATTAATGACGAGTCCACGCACGGCATCACGTTGCAGGACGCCGTCAAAAAGTTGCGGGGAGCTCCCAAAACGCAAGTCAAAATCACCATCATGCGAGAAGGTGTAAAAGACCCGCTTCCCTTCAATCTGACCCGCGAAAACATCACCATTGTCAGCGTCAAAGGCAAAATGCTGGAAAATGACATCGGATATGTTCGGCTGACCGAATTTATTGAACCCACCCTCCGGGATCTCGAGAAAACCTTGAGTCATCTCGACAGCCAAGGGATGAAAAGTCTGGTTCTCGATTTGCGGAACAATCCCGGGGGCCTCCTGCAATCGGCGGTGGATGTGACGAAGCAATTTATTGGCGATCAAAAATTGGTCGTCTATACGGAAGGCCGGGCACAGCCCCGCCAGGAATTCAAGGCCGACGTCACCGCCCCCTACAAGAAACTTCCCCTTGTTTGCCTCATCAACAGGGGATCGGCCTCGGGGTCCGAGATTCTGGCCGGTGCTCTTCAGGATCACGGCCGTGCTGTTTTAGTCGGAACTGAAACTTTCGGAAAAGGGAGCGTCCAATCCGTCATTAAACTGGAAGACGGTTCGGGCTTGCGGCTCACCACCGCCAAGTATTACACGCCCTCCGGGCGATCCATCCACCGGGATCCCAAAACAGGCGTGGGAGGCATTCAACCCGATATCGCGATCAACGTCGACAGGGAAACGGAAGCCAAGCTCCAAGCCCAATCAGAAGACATCTACGCCAAAGGCCAGGAAGCCCATCCCGCCGTCCCTGAAAAAGAGCGCGTCAAAGACGTCGCTCTCGAACGTGCCATTGAAGTCATCAAAATCCGACCGATCATTTTGGGCCAGAAAGAAGGGTGAAAAAAACTGTTTTAAGTCTCATCTTCATTGCCACCGGCAGTGGTTTGTGGTGGGTGACCTCCCAAACCGCCCGTTTCAACATCAAGCGATGGGATGCCAAGTTTGACACTGTCTTGCGTTCAACCCTTGCTGAAACGGGACTCACCAACAAAGACATTCTCTCCAGCCTTCACGAAATGCGAAAAAGCGCCGACGGCGATTGGGTTGTCCATCGGCTGGCCATTAAAAACGTGGGGCCCGCGCAGCGGCAAAAATTGGCACAATCCCTCGAAAAAGACGGCGCCATCGTCGATGAAATTCGACATGAAAAAGACACCCTTCTTGTGGTCAAAAGAGGATCCCGCATTTATCAGGAGATCACTCTTTTAAACCGTTAACCCCTCATTGAATATTCTGGGAATCGAAACATCGTGTGACGAAACCGCTGCGGCTGTTGTCGAAGACGGGCGCCGGATCCTCGCCAGCGCCATTAGCTCACAAATCAAACTGCACGCTCCTTACTTTGGTGTGGTTCCGGAGTTGGCGAGCCGCGCTCACGTCACGCTTTTGAATGCGGTCATCGAAGCGTGTTTGAAAAAAATCGGGTCCCCCCATCGCCTCGATGCTATTGCGGTGACCGTGGGGCCGGGATTGGTGGGTTCGCTCCTCGTCGGCAAAATGACAGCGCAAACGCTCGGCTGGGCGTGGAATCGTCCGGTCTTTGGCGTCAATCATATCGAAGGGCATCTGCTCTCCCCGATTTTATTGGAGAAGGATTTGAGACCCCCTTTCTTGGGATTGGTGGTATCGGGGGGCCACACGGAATTGATCCTGGCCAAAAAATGGGGGGTTTATTACCGGATCGGCCGAACACGCGATGATGCGGCCGGAGAAGCCTTTGACAAAGTCGCCAAATTAATGAATCTCGGCTACCCCGGGGGGCCGATCATCGATGCCCTGGCGAAAAAGGGCGACCCCAGCCGTTTTTCATTCCCTCGGCCCTGGCTACCCCACTCCTGGGACTTCTCTTTCAGTGGTCTTAAGACCGCCGTTTTGTATCGGTTGAGGGGAAAAAACCGTTGGTCCATGGCGGAAAAACAGCATATTTGCGCCGGTTTTCAACAAGCGGTGGTGGATGTTTTGGTTGGGAAAACGTTGGCCGCCGCACGAGCTGTTGAGCTCAACCGTATCGTTGTTGGAGGTGGGGTTGCTGCCAACTCTCTATTGAGAAAAGAATTCATGGAGAAAGCGAATCGTCTTGGTATTCAGGTGTTATTATCGCCCCTGTCCCTTTGCACCGACAACGCGGCCATGATCGCCGCCGCCGCTTACTTTAAACTAAAAACGCACCCTTCAAGCGCTTTCCGATCGCTACGAGTTCGCTCCCAATCCCCTTTCCCGCCCACTCCCGGGCCCCTTCCGGGTGTTCCTCTTCCATCGGACCTCTTCTAACGAACTTCCAAAAACGACTGGTAAAAACACCGGACGTCACTTAAATTTGAGGTGAAGGTCGTTTACTATTTTATGGGTGACACCGGATGAGCATCCGCAGGCGTTTATTTTCTTTCATTACTTTTATGACAGGATTATTATTCCTGATTGGAATCCTGTCCCTGTACGGGGGGCAAACGATTGTCAGCGCCTTCCGAAAATCCATAGGAGCCATGGACACCTTGAATGCCCTGCGCGAGCTGAAGTCTCATTCCCTTCAACAGAAAGCGTCACTGCAATACATGCTTGTCGGCGACGATAAGGAACTTCTTAAATTTGAAGAAGCGTCCGGCCAGGCCAAGGAAACGCTCGATACCTATAAGAAACGGGTCAAGGGGAAACCGCCGGCGTGGCATGAGGAGTTGACGGACCTGTTCGAGAATTACGATGCCGTCGCCCGCAAGGTGGCGTCTCTCTATGAGAAGGGTCAGGTGGCGAAAGCCTACGACGAAACGACGGCCAATCTGATCCCGCGCTTTCAAAAGTTTTCCGATCGCGTGAACGCCCTGGAAAACGAACATTCCAATCAGGCGCGCCATCTATTTGATACGTCCCAGGTCATGAGCGACCGGGCCGGTTTCATCGTTTTTATCGTTATCATGGTCGCCATTCTCTTGGGAACCTTCCTGTTTCGAACGCTTTACAACGCCGTCATGAAACCGTTGGCCGTTCTTAAGAAAGGGGCGGAGGAATTCGGAGGAGGCCATTGGGATTACCGGATTCAGCTATCGCTCGGCAATGAATTCGGCGAGCTGGCCCGATCTTTCAATGCGATGGCAGAAAACGTCAAGCAATTGCAGCTGCAGGCCGTTCATATGGACCGGATGAGCGCCGTCGGCCAGCTGGCCGGGGGCGTCGCCCATGAGATCAACAATCCCCTCACCGGCGTTCTGGGGCAGGCTCAAATCCTCTTGTCCAAGCTTCAAGAAACGGATCCGCCGTATGCCTCACTCAAAAAAATCGAACAGGCAGCCCTTCGCTGCAAGAAGATCGTGCGCGGCCTCCTTGATTTCTCCCGGCCCGGCCAAGCCCTTTTTGAAGACATCAATGTGAATGATCTATTCCTGGCGACGCTCGACCTGTGTGAGGCCGACATGAAAGGATCCAAAGTCAACGTAGAAAAGAAATTCAGCAAGAACCTTCCTCGGATTCAGGGGAACCCGTCGGAACTGCAACAGGTTTTTCTCAACCTCATCAACAACGCCCTGCACGCCATGATGCAAGGGGGGACCCTCACCTTGGAAACCCGGACTCACAATCGAAGCATGACCGTTTATGACCGCCGACAAAGCATACCGCCTCGCGTGGTGGGAGGCCCCTGGGTGGAGGTGATGGTGAAAGACACAGGCGTGGGGATTGCCAGAGATCATCTGCCCAGGATCTTTGAGCCTTTCTTCACCACTAAAGAAATCGGCAAAGGCACGGGGCTTGGCCTTTCGGTGTCGATGGGAATTGTCAAGAAACACGGAGGGGTTTTAACCGTCGAAAGCGTTGGTTTAAACCAAGGGGCGTCATTTTTTATTTCCCTGCCCATCAAAGGCGCCATGGGAACCGCCGCCTACGTCGAACAAGTCCCCAAAATGGCGGCTTAAAACGTCATGAAAGTTCTCCTCGTTGAAGACGATCCGGATGTTTCGGAAACCATTGTTTCCGTCCTTGAAAATTTTTTTGAAGGGGTGGAAATCGATCATGTCGTGGACGGGGACGGCTTCCGCAAAGGGCAGTGGCGTTCGGCAACGTATCAACTGATCATTCTCGACATCATGATGCCCGGCATCACGGGTTTTGATGTCTGCCGGCAAATTCGCGCCTATCCTTCGACACGGCAAGTCCCCATTTTGGTTTTGACGGGTTACGACACGCCCCAGAATGAGGAAAAAATTAAAGAAGCGGGAGCCACCGCCTATATGGCGAAACCGTTTGAAATTAACACCTTTGTCAATGAAATCAAAAGGTGGGTCCATTAAAAATGGAAAAGTTGGACTTCACCCAATTGGATCAACTCTTTGATGAAGCCTTGGAACGATTGGATCCAGCCCATGCTGCGCCCATCGCGATCTCCCCGGAAGGGCCTCTCTCCGCCGATCACTTTCTCCTTAAAAAAAGTTGGGACTATTTCCGCCAGCGCCTTCGTTTGATTGAGGAGCAAAATCAGACGCTTCTGCAGTCCAAAGAGGCCGAAGGCAAGGCTCTTCAAGATGAGATCCAGGAACTCAAGGGGCATCTCGAAAAAATGGAAGAGGAAAATGTGTATCTGCGGGCTTTTGAAGACTCTGTTAAAGAGGAACGAACGGAAGACCACCTCACCTTTAAAAAGTCGGCGGAGGGTTTGCGCCTGGCGTGGGAAGAAGAAAGAAACACGCTGGAGAATAGCCTGGCGGAACTCGATTTGGCCTTGGACGAATCCAAGAAAAAAGAGGCGGCCGAAATCACCCGGTTCCACGCCATCGAGGACGAATTACGCCGTCACAGTGATACATTAAAAGAAGAGCTCACTCATATTGTTGAAAACAAGGCCGAGCTCGAGAAAAAGCATGCCCTGGATTTGTCGGAAAAAGATGAGATGATACAGAGCCTTCAATCCAAGATCGATCTCATGCGGGGGGAAATCGAACGGCGGGATCAGTTGTTGCGGGAAGGGGATATGAAGCGGATGGCACAGGACAAACAGCTTCAGGAACTTCTGGAAAAAGTGACGGCCCGGAAAACGCTTCTTGAGCAGAAGTTCACGGAACTTGACAACCTCAACACGCGTTACGAAATCCTGGAAAGGGAAAAGGAAGCCATCCGGAGCGCCTGGGAAAAAGAGCAGGCGCAATGGCGCGAACTGTGGGAGAGGGACCGCCAGACGTGGGAAAAACAGGGCCGTCAAATAAAAGGCTTGGAAGAAGAGCTCCTCCATTTATCGCCGAATACAAAAGACGCCTAAATTTCCATGGATCAAAAAAGCCTTTGACACAATCCCATGCTTGTATTAGAATTCTTTCGCCTTTCGAGATCAACCGTCGAAAACCATGAGCGAAGTCCAATTAACAGATCAGAATTTTGAGACGGAAGTCCTCAAGTCGGACAAGCCGGTTCTGGTGGATATGTGGGCCCCGTGGTGCGGCCCATGCCGCATGCTGACGCCGGTCGTTGAAGAATTGGCCAAAGAATACGCGGATCGGGCCAAAATCGGGAAACTGAACACCGATGAAAATCCCGACACCGCGGAGCGCTTTCAAATATCGGCCATCCCCACCCTCCTGTTTTTCAAGAACGGTCAATTGGTGGAGCAACTCACCGGTGTCCGTCCCAAGCCGGAAATAAAATCGGTTCTCGAAAGGCTTTTCTGAAACAAATTTAGCTGTCTCGCCGTTTGGGCACATCAGCCGTTCCTTTGAAAAATCGATGAAAGTGCAAAAAATCATCTTCATTCTCGCGCTTCTTTTGGTCGGCTGCGGCTCCCAGGGAGGGGTTTATGAGCCGGCGCCGAAACCGCCGGCCAAAACTCCGCGGCGCTATAAAGCACCGGATTTTGAAGTCCGCGATCTCGAAGGCAAAAAAGTTACCCTCTCGATGTTGAAAGGGAAAGTCGTTTTTTTGGAGTTTTGGGCCACCTGGTGCCCCCCCTGCATCCTCTCCGCTCCCAAAGTCGAAGAGATGGTTCAGGCCTACAAGGGGAAAAAGGTGGAATTCTTAAGCCTAAGCGTTGATACAAACGAGACCGCGGTGCGGAGGTTTGTTAAGAGAATGGAATTGACCAGCCATGTGGCCATGGCCGCGGATTCCTATGTCCAAGAAAAATACGGAGTCCAGGGAATTCCCGCTTTCTTTTTAATTGATAAGGAGGGTTACATTGCTGGATTCTGGGGAGGGTTTCATCCGTCTCTTCCAAAGGTTTGGCGGGACGAATTGGATCGCCTGTTGAAAAAATAAAACCGTTCTTCCGGTCCGCCGCACGGCGCCCCGCCCCCCGATAACCCCTTTTATCCAAATGATGCCCAAACGAGATCGATAACGATGTCAAAGCTCTGTTTAGTTGATGCCAGCGGTTACTTGCACCGCGCCTTTCATGCGCTTCCCTATCTCTCCACCTCCAAAGGAGAACCGGTGAACGCGCTCTATGGGTTTTCCCGGATGGTGTCCAAAATCCTGAAAACAGAAAAGCCGGATTTCGTGGCCGTGTGTTTCGACACGCCCGTCCCGACCTTTCGTCATACCCAGTACAAGGCTTATAAGGCCACGCGGGAAAAACCGGATGACAACCTTCTTTTTCAATTGCCATTGGCCGAGGCGCTTGTGAAAGCCTGGGGTTTCCCCTGTCTAAAAATGGATGGCTATGAAGCCGACGATGTGATCGCCACCCTGGCACGGATGGGGCAAAAAGGGGGATTTGACGTTCTCATTTTAAGTGGAGACAAAGACACCTTGCAATTGATCCGCGGATCTGTCCGCGTCCGGGATGATGTCCGAAACGTCGACTATGATGCGGCCAAGGTAAAAGAACGCTACGGTGTGGAGCCGGAACAGTTGATCGACCTGTTTTGCCTGATGGGAGATAAAACCGACAACGTCGCCGGTGTTCCGGGCGTGGGTGAAAAAACCGCCGCCAAACTGTTGGCGGAACACGGGTCGCTGGAAAAGATTTACAAGAGCCTTAATGGGACGCCGTCCGCCTTGCGTGAGAATCTCCTTAAATACAAGGATACCGTCTTCTCGAACCGAACCCTCATCCAACTCAAGGAAGATGTTCCTCTTGAAACGCCCCTGGAATCACTGAAATGGAAAAAGCCCGACCCCGCCGTCCTGGCCCCCCTTCTTCAACGGTTGGAATTCCGCAGCGGCCTTTATGGAGCCGAAGAGATTTCTGTCGATGCGGCGTTCGACACAAACAAAAGCCGGCACGTCCAGACCGTCACGGAAAAAAGTCAACTGGATTCCCTCCGGGATCGTCTTCAACACACCTCTCTTCTTTCTTACGATCTCGAAACCGACGGGTTGAATCCGCTTCATTGTTCGATCGTTGGCGTCGCCTTGTCCGTCAAAAAAGACGAGGCGTGGTACATCCCGGTGGGACACGCCTACCTCGGGGCCCCTGCGCAGCTGAGTTGGCCGGCGGTGAAGGCCGTGATTCAGCCGGCCCTTGAAAATCCCAACATTCGAAAATTGGGACAAAATATAAAATTCGACAACGCCATTTTGAAGCGCCACGGCATTGAGGTTCGGCCCCCCACTTTTGACACGATGGTGGCGGCCTATTGCTTGGATCCTTCCCGACCCAGCTATTCATTGAAGGATTTGGCGCCCGACACTCTCGGGGAACGGATGGTTAAAATTGATGAGCTCTTGGGAGAGGATGGAAATTTCGCATCGGTGTTGATTGAGAAGGCCGCTCCTTATGCCGGGGCCGATGCCGAGGTGGTCGTTCGACTCACCGAGATCTTGGAGAAAAAACTTCGGGAGAACAATCTTACCGACCTCTTTGAAAAAATGGAAATGCCTTTGGTGGACGTGATTCAAGCCATGGAAACCGCCGGCATTAAAATCGACGCCGATTACCTTAAGGACATCGGGAGAAAGTTTGAGGCGGACCGGAAAGCGCTGGAAACAGAAATCTTCAATCTGGCCGGGGAAGAGTTTCTGGTCAACTCAACGAAACAATTGGGCCGTATTCTTTTTGATAAATTGAAGCTCCCCGTCATCCGGAAAACGAAGACCGGCTTTTCCACGGACGAGGAAGTTCTCCTGAAGTTGGTGAAAATTCATCCGATCGGAGAAAAGGTGCTGGCCTACAGGGAGCTCGCCAAACTCATTTCCACCTATGTCGGATCGGTTCTTGAGCTTGTCGATCCCGCGACAAGCCGCGTCCACACCTCCTTTAATCAAACAGGAACAGCCACCGGACGCTTAAGCTCGAGTGAACCCAACCTCCAAAACATTCCTATTCGAACCGAGCATGGGCGTGAGATACGCCGGGCCTTTGTGGCGGAAAAAGGCCACCTTCTCGTTTCGGCCGACTACTCGCAGATTGATTTAAGGGCCCTGGCGCATGTGTCCGAGGACCCGCTTCTCATGAAAATATTTAAATCGGACGGCGACGTTCATATGTCGACAGCCGCCGAAATCTTTCACGTGCCTTTCGCTCAGGTCACCAACGACATGCGGCAGAAGGCCAAGGCGATTAACTTTGGCATTGTTTATGGGCAGCAGGCCTACGGTCTCTCCCAAAGTATCGGGATTTCCCTTGAAGACGCCCAACGGTTTATCAGCGCGACCTTTGAGCGGTATGCCGGTGTTAAAGCCTGGATTGACCGAACGCTGGCGGACGCCAGAAAGACGGGAGCGGTGACGACGCTCTCGGGACGGCGGCGGCCGGTTCGGGATATCAATTCCTCAAACGGGGCGCTCCGGGGCGCCGCCGAACGAATCGCCATCAACACGCCCATTCAGGGGAGCTCCGCCGACATCATTAAAGCCGCCATGATCAAGGTTTACAATGATTTGAAAAAGAACAAATTGAAAACGCAGATGCTCGTTCAAGTGCACGACGACCTTCTTTTTGAGGTTCCCGAAGTCGAACTGGAGGACGTCCTCCGGCTTATTAAAAAGGATATGGAAGAGGCGATGGAATTAAGGGTTCCGCTTCGTGTGGACATGAAAAGTGGCCGAAACTGGAACGACATGACGGCGATCCATGCCCAGGTTCCTTCATGAGAAACTACCACACGACCTCTATGTTCGATCATTTAACGCCCGGCGTGAAATCCCTATTGATCGCCAATGGAGTCATCTTTTTAGCGCAGATGGCGTTTCCGAATGTTCTTCTTAAATTTTTCGCTCTGACACCCATCTTTGTCCTCAAAAAATATTGGCTCTGGCAACTCATGACCTACGCCTTTCTTCACGGCAATTGGCTTCATTTGTTTGTCAACATGCTTTCTCTCTGGTTTTTGGGACCGCATGTCGAATCCTATTGGGGAACGGCCCGATTTTTGCGTTATTACCTTCTTTGCGTGCTCGGCGCGGCTTTTACCCAAGTGGCCATCGCTCCCTTTGAAACGGTCGTGGGGGCTTCTGGCGGCTTGTATGGCATTCTTCTGGCGTTTGGTTTCCTCTTCCCCGATACGGTCCTTTATTTGTATTTTTTGTTTCCCCTCCGCGCGATCCAGGCCGTTTTCCTTTTTGCCGTTCTGTCCCTTTTGTCCGCCATGGGTTCGGGGGGATCTCGCGTTGCCCATCTGGCTCACATGGGAGGCCTTCTGACTGGTTTTCTCTATTTCAAACTTCCCTTGTGGACGCGAGAGGTTCGAGGCTTCCGCTTCCGTAAGCCTCGACTCCATGTCGTCCGCCATCCCGGGCCTTCCACGGATGCGGACCTGACGGGAGAAGTGAATCGGATTCTGGATAAAATTTCCCTCAAAGGGGTCGGCAGTTTGACCGATCAGGAGCATGACATCATGCGGCGTTACGCGTCGCGAAGACAGTAAGCCGATGCGAATGGCGAGGTCCAACCGCTGGCGCCATGTCGTTGGCTTGACAGGAGGCTATGGGAGCGGGAAGTCAACGGTCCTAAAGATCTTTGAAAAAATGGGGGCCCTCACGTTGGACGCCGATGAAATTGTCCGCGATCTATTGAGCCGGGACACGGCGTTAAAGAGAAAAATAATCAAGCTCTTTGGTTCCCGCATCTGCGATCGGAAAAGACAAATCCACCGGCAGCGGCTGGCGGCGCTTATTTTTCAGTTTCCCCAGGCCCGGGCCCAATTGGAAGGGGTGATTCATCCGCGGGTTTTGAAGCAGATGCAAAAGAAGCTGCGGCGTCACCGGGGTCGGTTGGCTGTTTGCGACGTCCCTCTCCTTTATGAAAAGGGCTGGGAGAAATATTTCGATCGGATTGTGGTCGTTTATGCCCGTCGCGCCACCCGATTAAACAGGCTAAAAGCCAAAGGGTTAAGTGTGAACCAGATCAAAAAGCGAATGAAAGCTCAGGGGAATCTCGAGCGGAAAGCCAAACGGTCCGATTTTGTCATCAACAACGACGGACGACGTCGACAGACAAGGCAGAAAACCAAAGACGTTTTTCAAAATATTATTCAAACGTATTCGTAGGCACGAGGACCATGTCACGGTACCGTTCAATGATGGATATTAATGTCGGTACCGTCCCGGCATCATAGGGAAATAAATAGGAACGGGACGGAACGGTCCCGTCAATTATTAAAATTATCGAAACGGGAGGAATTATGGAAACAAACAAGAGTCAGTCTGAAAAAAACAACGAGACCCCGGTCACCGGGGAAAACGGGGCCGGAACGGGAGCGTCCACCACGTTTCTGAACAACAAAAATCAGTTGGATGGGGCCCGCCTGGCCAAAGTGGCCATTAACGATCTCATGAAAATGGCGACCGACGCCAAAATCGAAAATGTGGCCAGCATGCGCAAACAAACGCTGATCGCACGCATCCTGGAAGCCCGGGCGCGAGAAGCCGGCGTCATCATGGGCCAAGGGGTGCTTGAAATTCTCCCCGATGGGTTCGGATTCCTGCGTTCTCCGGATTACAATTATCTTCCGGGGCCGGACGACATTTATATCTCGCCTTCCCAAATAAAGAAATTTGGGTTGCGAAAGGGCGACACCGTCACCGGACAAGTCCGTCCCCCCAAGGACCAGGAGAGATTCTTTGCTCTTCTTCAGGTTCACAACGTCAACAGCGAAGACGTCGAGAAACTGAGGTCCCGGCCTCTTTTTGACAACTTGACGCCTCTCTATCCCGAAGAGCGGATCCGCTTGGAAACGAAGAAGGAGGAGCTCAACACCCGGGTTCTGGACCTCATCGCTCCCATTGGAATGGGGCAACGCGGTATTTTCGTCGCGCCTCCTCGGACCGGTAAAACCATCTTCCTGCAAAAGATCGCCAATGCGATCACGGCGAATCATCCGGAAGTGGCCCTGATGGTTCTTCTCATTGACGAACGCCCGGAAGAAGTAACAGACATGCAGCGCTCGGTGAAAGGCGAGGTGATCTCTTCCACCTTCGATGAGCCGGCCGACCGGCACGTTCAAGTGGCTGAGATGGTGATCGAGAAAGCCAAGCGCCTGATTGAACATGGAAAAGATGTCGTCATTCTTCTTGACTCCATCACGCGTCTGGCCCGGGCTTATAACACCATCCAGCCTTCCAGCGGCCGCGTCCTTTCCGGCGGTCTTGATTCCAACGCCCTGCAGAGGCCGAAGCGGTTTTTCGGCGCCGCCCGCAACATCGAAGAGGGCGGGAGCCTCACCATCCTTTCGACAGCCCTGGTGGAAACGGGCTCCCGCATGGACGACGTCATCTTCGAAGAGTTCAAGGGAACCGGCAACATGGAGGTTTATCTGGACCGGAAACTCGCCGACCGGCGCGTTTTCCCCGCCATCGACATCAATCGGTCGGGGACGCGAAAAGAGGAACTTCTTCTGTCACCGGAGGAACTCAACAAGGTCTGGATTTTGCGGAAGGTTCTTTCGTCCCTTAATCCCGTCGAAGCCATGGAACTTCTCCTTGAGAAACTGGGCGCCACTAAGTCCAACAAAGACTTCTTGAAATCGATGGAGGTGTCGGGCGGTTAAGGCTGGAAATTGTATTTGAACGTCGTCGGAATAAATAATAGCATTCCACCCCTTATGAAGACGGGAATTCATCCGACCTATCAGGAAGCCAAGGTGATTTGCGCGTGCGGCAACCAGTTTGTCACGCGCTCAACGTCGCCCCTTATCAAAGTGGAAATCTGCAACGTCTGCCATCCCTTCTTCACGGGCCAGCAAAGGCTGGTGGACTCCGCGGGGCGGGTGGAGCGGTTCGGCAAACGCTTTGCCAAAACGGCCGGTAAAACCATCGTTCGCCAGATAAAAGTCCAAAAGAAAATCGGCTCGCCTCTTCTAAAGGTGGCGTCGAAACATGTTCTGCGTTCGACACCCACCGTCAAGAAAGAAAAGAAAAAAATCCATTAACCACCCCAACACGTTGAATTCTTAAAGGGCTCCCCCCTTTGAACATCCCTTTATGCCCGAACGTTTGACCAAAGAAAAAATTCAGTCCTTCTTGGAGAAACTCCATTCTCTGGACCAGCAGATGGCGAATTTGCCGCCCCACGAGACCCAGCAAATTGCTCAACTGGCCAAGGAGAGGAAGAAACTGGAGCCGTTGTCCCTCCTGGCCGAGGAATGGCTCAAAACCTGGGATGAGATTCATGGCGTCAAGGAACTGATGGGGGGTACGGATCCGCATCTGGCCGAATTGGCCGAGCAGGAAAAGAAATCACTCGATGAAAAATTAAATTCCATTGATGAGAAGCTTTTTCAATTGATGAACCCGCCGGACCCGCGATCGGACCGCGAACCCCTTATCGAAATCCGGGCGGGAGCGGGGGGGGATGAGGCGGGCCTTTTTGTCGCCGATCTTTTCCGCATGTACAGCCGTTTTGCCCAACGCCAGGGCCTCTCCGTCCAAGTTTATGATTCCAACCCGACCGGCATCGGCGGCTTTAAGGAAATCATTTTTAAAACCTCAGGCCCCAACGCCTTCGGCTGGTTTAAGTACGAACAGGGCGTGCATCGCGTCCAGCGGGTCCCCGACACGGAAGCCCAAGGGCGCATCCATACTTCGACCGCCACCGTGGCCGTTCTCTTGGAGCCCACGGAGGTGGAAATCAAAGTGGATCCGAAGGATCTTCGGATCGACACGTACCGTTCGAGCGGGGCCGGCGGGCAATACGTCAACAAAACGGACTCCGCCGTCCGCATCACACATCTTCCATCGGGGATCGCTGTCCAGTGCCAACAGGAGCGGAGCCAGCAGCAGAACCGATTGAGGGCCATGTCCTTGTTGCGGGCGCGTCTCAAGGAGATGGCCGAAGAAAAAATTACGAAGGAACAAGGGGACATCCGGAAAAAACAGGTGGGTTCCGGAGACCGATCGGAGAAGATCCGCACCTATAACTATCCACAGGACCGGATCACCGACCATCGCATTAACGTGTCCGTCTTCAACATTGAAAAGTTTATGAACGGCGAATTGGACGAATTGATATTGGCCCTCAGGGCCAGGGAAGAAGAGGGCCTCAACGGGCGTCTGGCGTTATGATCTCGATCATTGAATCGTTGCCATCGAACGTGACGGAGACCCTGGCGTGGGGGGAAAAACAGTTGAAACCGGTTTTTGGCGACTCGGCCCGGACCGAAGCCCGGCATCTTTTGTGCGGACTTCTCAAGTGTTCGCCAACCCATCTTATTCTCCAAGCCTTTGAAATTATCGATAACAACGTATGGACGATCTATGAAAGGGCCATCGAACGGCGCCGGCGCCGCGAGCCGGCCGCTTACATCCTTGGGGAAGCTCATTTTATGGGGCGGGACTTCTTCATTGATAAACGCGTCCTCATCCCCCGACCCGAAACGGAGCTCCTTGTTGAAAAAGCAATTCTTGAACTCAATAAAAGAAAAGATGAACCGCTTCGGATTCTTGACGTCGGCACGGGCTCGGGGTGCGTGGCGGTGAGTCTTCTCTTGGAACTTCCCCGATCCTGCCTTGTCGCCACGGACATTTCGGCGGAGGCGCTGGAGGTGGCCAGGGAAAACGCCCACCGCTATGATGCCGCCGAGCGCCTGCGGCTCATCAAATCCGACTTGTTTCAGAACCTCATCCCGGAGCTCATCGGGTATTTTGATATGATCATTTCCAATCCGCCCTACATTGCCGAATCGGCGATGGAGGGGCTGGATCTGGATTTATTTTTCGAACCGTTTGTTGCCTTGCAAGGAGGGAAAGACGGTATCTCCATCATCCGATCCCTGGTTGCACAAGCCCCCTTGTTTTTAAAGCCCGGAGGGCAACTTATCATGGAAATAGGCCACGATCAGGGAGAGGCCATCAGCGATTTGATGCAAAAAAGAGGGTACGAAAAAATCGAGGTTTTAAAAGACTACGCCCGCCAGGACCGCATCGCCAAAGGACGAATGAATGGACCAGTTTGACATTCTCGGAGGGAAGAAACTTCGGGGCAAGGTGGAAATTTCCGGTTCCAAAAACGCCTCTCTTCCCTGCCTCTTCGCCACCCTTCTCACGGACGACCCCTGTGAGCTGCGGCGGGTTCCCGATCTCGCGGACATCGACACCTCCATCAAACTTTTAACGATCCTTGGGAAGGACGTCGTTCGGGAACGGAACGGGATGATCATCAAAAAGGGCCGCCAGTTGACCGGGCGGGCCCCTTACGAATTGGTGAGGCGGATGAGGGCGAGCGTCCTGGTCATGGGCCCCCTCTTGGCTCGTCTGGGAAAAGCTCACGTGAGTTTGCCGGGGGGATGCGCCATCGGCGCCCGCCCCATCAACTTCCATCTGGAAGGCTTTAAACAGATGGGCGTCAAGATCAAAATCATAAGAGGGTATGTCCATGCCTCCAGCCCCGGGCTTCAAGGAGCGGTCATTCAACATCCCTATCCGAGCGTGGGGGCCACGGAAAACCTGATGATGGCCGCCGTTTTGGCAAAGGGAACCACCATCATAAAAAATGCCGCCAGGGAACCTGAAATCGTGGATTTGGGCCGTCTCCTTCAAAAGATGGGGGCCCGCATTGAAGGGTTGGGGACATCGAAGATAAAGATTACCGGCGTCAAAAAGTTGCACGGAGCCCTCCATGTCATCGTGCCGGATCGGATTGAAACGGGGACCTTTTTGATCGCCGCCGCCATAACGAAGGGCGATATCATTTTAACGCACACCGACCCCTCTCTTTTGAGCACCGTCATTGAGACCTTAAAGAAAGCGGGGCTCCAGATAACAGAGAAAGGGAGCCAAATTCAGGCCAAATGGGTCCAGGACCTTCGGCCGGTGAGCTTGGCGACGGCGGTCTATCCCGGATTTCCAACGGACATGCAAGCCCAGTGGATGGCCCTGATGAGCGTGATCCGAGGGCGATCCTGGGTCAAAGAGACCGTCTTCGAAAACCGTTTTCTTCATGTCCAAGAGCTGCTCCGATTCGGAGCGAACATCCAATTGGACGGTCGTTCAGCCAGCATTCAGGGGATCGACCGCTTATCGGGTTGCACCGCCATGGTATCCGACTTGCGAGCGGGTGCCGCCCTTGTCTTGGCCGGTTTGGCCGCCCAAGGGAAGTCAACGATCCTTCGCATTTATCATTTAGACCGCGGCTATGAACAACTGGAAAAGAAATTGCAAGAATTGGGGGCCGTGATCAATAGAGTCAACCCGGCCAAGAGAAAATCATAACCGATATGAAAGAGAAGAATATCCGAACCATCGTTGGAAGAATCATCCGTGATGTGCGAAATCATGGCGACGAAGCCCTGGTCCGCCTGGCAGCAAAATATGACGGCATCCAATTGACGCCGCGGTCCTTCCGGATCCCGGCGGCCAGGATTAAGGCGGCGCCTCACGATATCGATCCGGACTTAAAGCGCGCCCTCGAAGCCTGCGCCCGGCGCATTCAGGATTTTCATTGGCAAGAAAAGAAACATCTGGTCCAGTCCTGGACCTACACAAAAGAGGGGGTCCGCCTGGGTCAGATCTATTCACCGGTGGACGCCGTCGGGCTTTACATTCCCGGCGGGCGTTTTTCCTATCCGTCAACGCTTTTGATGACGGCGATTCCGGCCCGGCTGGCGGGGGTGGAACGGATTGTGGCGGTGTCGCCTCCCAACCGGATCAACGCGGAATTTCTTGCCGCGGCCGCCATATCCGGAGTGAACGAAATCTATCAAGTCGGAGGTCCTGCGGCCATTGCCGCCCTGGCGGTTGGAACGAAAACCATCCCCAAGGTCGACCTTATTGTGGGCCCGGGAAATGCCCTCGTCACCGAAGCCAAACGGCAACTCTTTGGCGAGGTCGGGATCGATCTTTTGGCCGGACCCAGCGAGTTGGTTGTTATTGCTGATGATTCCGCCAATCCCGTTTACATCGCGGCCGACTTGTCGGCCCAGGCCGAACATGATCCCGACGCCAAAGGAGTTCTGATTTCAACGTCGAAAGAGCTGATAAAAAAGGTCAGGGGTGAGATTGCTCCCATGGCCCTTAAACAATGCCAATTGATTTATCAGCCGGATCTGCGCAAGGCGAGCGCTTTGGCCAATGCCCTGGCGGGGGAGCACGTTGAATTGATGGTCGAGCGGCCGCAAAACGTGCTTGATGTCCTAAAAAGCGGAGGCACTTTCTTCATCAATGCGTGGTCGCCCACGGTCATGGGGGACTATTGGGCGGGCCCGAGCCATGTCCTTCCCACCGGCCGCACGGCCCGTTTTGCATCGGGACTTTCGATATCAAGCTTTTTGAGGCGTTCCAGCCTTGTGGAGATTTCGCAAGGGGCCTTCCGTAAGGGATGGAAAGCCGCTTATCGCATGGCGGTGGCGGAAGGCCTGGTGCAACACGCCCAATCTTTAAAAGTGAGGGAACCGGAAGAATGAAGAGAATTGCGTCTGTTCATCGCGTCACCAGAGAAACCAACATCCGGCTCAAGATGAACCTGGATGGAAAGGGGAGGTATCGCATTTCCACCAGCATCCCCTTTCTTGACCATATGCTGGAGCTTTTCTCCAAACACGGTTTGTTTGACATTGACTTGAAGGCCACGGGCGACACCCGCATCGACGATCACCACTTGGTCGAAGACATCGGCTTGACGATGGGCGACGCCTTAATGAAAGCGCTGGGATCCAAGAAGGGAATCCAGCGATACGGGTATTTTCTCCTGCCCATGGATGAGGCGATCTCTTACGTGGCGATCGATTTATCAGGACGTCCCTGCGTGGAATACGAGGCGCCCGGCTTTAAACCCAACTGGAAAACATTTGATCTCGACCTGTTGGAAGATTTTTTCCAGGCGTTGGGCACGACGGCCAAAATGAACCTTCACCTTCGGCTCCTTAAAGGTCGCAACAACCATCACATGGTGGAGTCCCTGTTTAAAGCCTTTGCGAAGGCGCTGGCCATGGCGGTCTCCAAAAACAAACGCGTCAAGGGGATCCCGTCAACGAAGGGACGCCTTTGAAGCTCAACGTCGGCATCGTGGATTACGGCATGGGCAATCTCCACAGCGTGTCCAAGGCTTTCCAGCAAGAAGGGGCCAACGTCTGCGTGAGCGAATCGCGCCAACGGCTGAAGAGGTCGGATCTTCTTGTTCTTCCGGGCGTGGGCGCCTTTGGGGCCGCCATGAAGACGTTGGCCCGAAAACGGTTGGATGAATTGATCTATCAATGGCTGGAGGCGGACAAACCTTATGTGGGCATTTGCCTGGGATTCCAACTTCTTTTTGGCGTCAGCGAAGAAAACCCGCGTTTGAAAGGTCTCAACATTTTGTCCGGGCGGGTCGTTCGCTTTCGGGAAAAGGATCTTAAACGGTCCGACCCCATCCACCACATGGGATGGAACACCGCTTGTCCGGTGAATAAAAATGGAAAGGACTATTTTAAGGGGATCCGGAAAAACGAACGCTTTTATTTCGTTCACTCTTACTATCCGGTCCCGCAAGATGAAGGGCTCGCATTGACCAAAACAGTCTATGGAAAAAGCTTCTTCTCGTCGATTACAAGAGGGAATCTCTTTGCCAGTCAATTCCATCCCGAAAAAAGCGGCCGGGTTGGATTAACTCTAATTGATAACATCCTTCAAAAGGTGAAAGGAACTCTATGTCTATGATGATTATTCCCGCCGTCGATATCCGTAACGGTAAATGTGTGCGGTTAAGGCACGGTAAAATCGAAGAAGAAACGATCTACTCCAATGACCCCGTTGATATGGCCAAGCAGTGGGTGTCTGTGGGAGCTGGGCGGCTTCATGTGGTGGATTTGGACGGCGCTTTTACGGGCCAACCAAAAAACCTCGATCAGATCCTGAAAATAAAACAGGAAACGGGGGCTTTCGTTCAGATGGGCGGGGGGATGCGAAATATTGCCACGATCCAGCGCGTCCTTCAGGCCGGCATCGACCGCGTTATATTGGGAACAATGGTTCTGGAACAGGCCGGGCTCGCCCAGGATGCTTTCAACAAATACAAAGACCGCATCATGGTCGCGATGGATGTCGACCAAGGATTGGTGGCCATTCGCGGCTGGAAGGAAAGCTCCGGCTTTCCTCTAAAGGATGCGCTCTCCATCGTTGAAAAACTGGGGGGCCTGGAAATCATCTTCACGGACATCAGCCGGGACGGCACCCTTCAGGGGATCAACGTCGGGACCGTTGAGGACGTGATGTCAAAAACCAAGATGAAGGTGTTTTACTCGGGCGGAGTGAGTTCTCTGGATGACATTAAAAAACTTAAAGAGATTGGATCTCCAGGCTGCATCGTCGGCAAGGCGATTTACGATAAAAAACTCGATTTAAAAGTGGCCATCCAGCTCGCCTCCTAAAGGACCATGCTCGCCAAGCGGATTATTCCCTGCCTGGATGTTGACAAGGGACGGGTCGTCAAAGGAACGAAATTCCTCAACTTAAGAGACGCCGGCGATCCCGTTCAAGTCGCCAAACGCTATAACATCGAAGGGGCTGACGAACTGGTCTTTTTAGACATCACCGCCAGCGCGGAAAAAAGGGCCATTCTCCTGGAGGTCGTCAAAAGAACAGCCGAAGAGGTTTTCATTCCCCTCACCGTTGGCGGAGGGGTGCGTTCGGTGGAGGACTTCCGAATTCTCCTTTCCAGCGGTGCCGATAAGGTCTCCATCAACACGGCCGCCGTCCAAAAAGCACGTCTCATTAACGAAGCATCCCGCCGTTTCGGTTGCCAATGTGTTGTTGTAGCCATTGACGCCAAGCGAAAGAGCCGCGACCGCTGGGAGGTTTTTATTCACGGTGGACGCACACCGACGGGTCTGGATGCGATACAATGGGCCCGGGAAGCCGAAAAACGAGGCGCCGGAGAAATTCTCCTCACCAGCATGGACGCCGACGGCACGCAGGAAGGCTTCGACATTGAGTTAACAAGAAAAGTCTGCGACAGCGTTAAGATCCCCGTTATAGCGTCGGGGGGCGCCGGAATGAAATCACATTTTTATGGTGCCTTCCGGGCGGGCGCAAGCGCAGCGCTGGCCGCTTCCCTGTTCCACTATAAACAATTGGAAATCAAAGATTTGAAGAAATATCTCAAGCAAAAGGGTGTCGTAATTCGATGAGCAAGAAAAACGAGATAAGCCTATCGGAGCTGAAGTTTGATGAGCGGGGACTCATTCCCGTCGTAACCCAGGACGCCAAAGATGGAACGGTCTTGATGGTGGCTTACATGAACCTAGAATCCCTTCGGAAAACCCTGGAATCGGGTCTGGCCACCTACTGGAGTCGTTCCCGCCAAAAGCTGTGGCTAAAAGGGGAATCATCGGGAAATGTCCAGAAAGTAACCGAAATTTACACCGATTGCGATGGGGACACCCTCCTCATTAAAGTGGAACAGGTGGGGAAGGCCGCCTGTCACACCGGTCGCCGAAGCTGCTTCTATCGGCGCGCCAAAGAAGATGGGAGCTGGGACATTATTTCCGAACCCCTCTTTGATCCCGATAAGGTGTATAAAAAGAAATGATAATCAATAATATTTACCCAACCTTTAAGGAATTTTGCGCATGTTCCCGAAAAGGGAATTTGATTCCCGTGGCCGTTGATGTGGTGGCGGACCAGATCACGCCGGTCTCCCTTATCAGTTCCCAGTGGAAATCCAATTCCCACTGCTTTCTCTTAGAAAGCGTGGAGGGGGGAGAAAAACTCGGCCGTTACTCCATCGTCTCCTTTCAACCGGAGGCGATTTTCGAACGGAGAGACGGCAAGTGTACCCTGAGGTCGCCGGTGGGCGAAATGATTTACGAATCCCGCAATTCCACTTTGGATACCTTAAGAAACCATTTGAAAGCGGTGAAACCGGTCGTGCCCCCGGGCCTGCCACGGTTTTTCGGGGGAGCGGTAGGCTATTGCGCCTACGAAACCATTCATGAAATCGAACGGCTGCCTCGAACGAAACCCGATAACTTGCACTGGCCGCAAGCCTTCTTCTTCATCACGGGCGATCTTTTTATTTTTGACAACACGCAACAACTCCTGAAATTGATCACCCATGTCCATATCGGCCGCCGCACAAACGTCAAAAAAGCGTATGAAGCGGCAAGGGGTCGTCTACTGAATAATTTGAAATTACTTCGAAGGGTCATGGCCAGTTCAAAGAAGGCTTCGCACAGATCCCCTGATCGCCGTTCCCTTGGCGACTTTAAATCCAACATGTCCCAAAAGCGCTTTATGGATATGGTTAAAAAAGGCAAGAAATATATCTACAAGGGCGATGTCATCCAGGTCGTCCTCTCCCGGCGCATTTCAAAGGACTCCTCAGCTTCACCGCTTGACATCTATCGTTGCTTGCGCGTTGTGAACCCTTCCCCTTACATGTATCTGATCAAAATGAAGGACAGAGCCATCATCGGTTCCAGCCCAGAATCGCTTGTCCGTTTGGAGAAAGGCCTGGCCGCCACCCGGCCGATTGCCGGCACGCGCCACCGCGGCGCAAACGCCCAGGAAGACAAAATCCTTGAAAAAGAGCTCCTCAAAGATCCCAAAGAAAGGGCCGAACATGTGATGTTGGTGGATCTCGGTCGAAACGATTTGGGCCGGGTTTGCGAGAAAGGAACGGTTCACGTCCCCACATTTATGACCATTGAGCGTTATTCCCACGTCATGCACATCGTTTCCGAAGTCACCGGGAAATTAAGGGGGGATCAGGATGCGTTTGATCTTCTTAAGGCCAGCTTTCCCGCGGGCACTGTCGCCGGGGCTCCCAAAATCCGCGCCATGGAGATCATCGATGAATTGGAAGTGGATCAGCGCGGTCCCTACGCCGGGGCTCTCGGGTACTTTTCCTATTCCGGGAACATGGATATGGCCATCACCATCCGCACCATTCTCTGGGACAAGGGCCGCGTTTCCATCCAAACGGGGGCCGGCATCGTGGCGGATTCGAATCCGAATCGCGAATATTTAGAGACTGAAAACAAAGCCGCCGGCATGAAAAAGACGATTGAGCTGGCCGAGCGCGGCGAGCTTTTCCTGGACCCGTTATGATGATCATGATCGACAACTACGATTCCTTCACCTATAACCTCGTCCAGTATTTCGGGGAACTGGGGCAACGCCTCAAGGTTTTTCGGAACGACCAGGTGACGCTTAAAAAAGTTGAAGGCTTAAGGCCTTCGCATATCGTCATCTCCCCCGGACCCGGACGGCCCGAAAACGCCGGCATGACCGTCGACTTGATTCGCGCTTTTGCCGGACGAATCCCGATTCTTGGGGTGTGCCTCGGACACCAAGCCATCTGTTATGCCTTTGGCGGTAAGATTGTCCAAGCCAAGCGGATGATGCACGGAAAAACCTCGGAAATCATTCACGACAACAAAGGGCTTTTCCAGGGCCTTCCGCAACGATTTCAAGCCACCCGCTACCATTCCCTTCTCGCCGAGCCCCGCACCATTTTGAGGGAATTCGTCATCAGCGCCAAAACCGACCGGGGAGAAGTCATGGGCGTCCGCCACAAGCGCTTCAAGGCCTTGGAAGGGGTGCAATTCCATCCGGAATCGATTTTGACGGACCACGGCAAAAAAATATTAATGAACTTCTTGAGGATGAGAACTTAATGCTGTCATATCGGCGAAAGCCGGTATCCAGGCAGTCAAATTGTTGTTTAGAATCAGTTTGCAACCTGGACCCCGGCTTACGCCGGGGTGACGACGGGAGACAGAAAAGTGATTAAAGAAGCGATCGGAAAGCTCATCGATAAACAGGACTTAACCCAAAAAGAAGCCTATGCCATCATGAAGGAGATCATGGGCGGCCAAGCGACACCGTCTCAAATGGCCGGGTTTCTTGTGGCGCTCAGAAACAAGGGGGAAACAGCCGAAGAGATTGCCGGATGCGCCCTCTCCATGCGGGATGCGACCTTCCCATTGTCCGTCGAATCGAAACTGCTGGTTGATTGCTGCGGAACCGGCGGGGACGGCAAGGGAGGCATCAATATTTCGACCGCGGCGGCTTTTGTGGTTGCGGGAGCCGGAGTCAAAGTGGCCAAACATGGAAACCGATGCATCTCTTCTCACTCCGGCAGCGCCGATGTCCTGGAAGCCCTCGGAATCCGCATTGATCCGCCGCCAGCCATTACGGAAAAAGCCATCGACACCATCGGGATCGGCTTTCTCTTCGCCCCCAGTTACCACACCTCCATGAAAAACGTCATGCCCACCCGGCGGGAACTGGGCATACGAACCGTTTTCAATCTTCTGGGACCCCTGACGAATCCAGCCCGCGTGCAGGTCCAGTTAATCGGTCTTTACGACCCCCGGCTTCTTAAAACCATCGCACTGGTGTTGAAAGTCATGGGTCACAAAGGGGGCCTGGTTGTTCATTCCGACGGATGGGATGAAATCACTCTTGAAGGAAAAACCAAGGTGGCGGAGCTGCATAAAGGCAAGATATTTACCTACGAATGGACCGCCAAAGACTTCGGCCTGCCCAAAGTCCCCAACAAAGTCTTACGGGGGGGAGACCCCTCGCAAAATGCAGAACGGATTCGAAATGTGTTCAAGGGAGAGAAAGATTCCCTGCGACACGTTGTTGTCGCAAACGCGGCCGCCACCCTTTGGGTGGCCGAAAAGAACTATGGGTCCGCCAAGATCACTCTAAAAGACGCCGTCAAAAGGGCGGAAGAGGCCATTGATTCCGGTCAAGCCTTGAAAAAACTGGAGACACTGGCGGATGTCTCCCACATGCTTGGGTGACCCCGTGGACGTCCTGGAAAAAATCCTCACCAAGAAGAAGGAACGGCTGAAAGAAGCGAAGGAAAAAGCCCCTCTTTCAGAACTGGAAGAAAAGATCAAGAGGAGCCCCCCGACTCTTAATTTCGCGGCGGCGATCCACAAGCCCCCGCGGATAACCGTCATCGCCGAGTTGAAAATGAAGAGCCCGTCGGCCGGTCTGTTACTCGAGCCTTATAATGTCACGGAAATCGCCCACGCCTATGAACGCGGGGGGGCGAGCGCTCTTTCTGTTTTAACAGAGGAAGATCATTTCGGAGGGCGTCTTGAGCATATCGCTCAGGTTCGAAGCGCATCCACGTTACCGATCCTCCGGAAGGATTTCATCTTTGACACCTACCAACTGGCCGAAGCCCGCGCTTTTGGAGCGGATGCGGTGCTGTTGATAGCAGACATGCTCAGCCCGAGCTTGATATTAGAGCTCGCCAGTTGCGCTCAAACCTATGGCCTGGAACCTCTGGTGGAAGTTTATTCGTCCGGCTTTTTGCCGGCGGTGATCAATTCCGGCGTCCGTTTCATCGGTATCAATGCCAGAAATTTAAGAACACTGGAAATGGTCCCGGGAAATGTATATTACATGTCCCGCCTGGTTCCTCGGGACCGGGTGATTGTGGCGGAAAGCGGAATCCAAACGGCGGAAGATGTAAAAAAACTGAAACCCTTCCGCGTTTCCGCTGTATTAGTGGGAGAATCTTTGATGAAAAATGAAGACAAAGAAAAAGCCGTTCACGAGCTCGTCGCGGCAGGCCAGGAGTAAGGGGAGAACGTCATGAAAGTTAAAATCTGCGGCATCACGAACAAAGAAGACGCCACGTGGGCCATTAATTACGGCGCTGATTTTATCGGCCTCAATTTTTATAAAGATAGTCCACGGCACATTTCTCTTTCGAACGCCGTCGCCTGGGTCCCTCAGCTGCCTTCCTTCACCACCGCGGTAGGGATATTTGTCAACGCCGATAAAGACGAGATTGTGAAAACGGTGGACAAACTCAACTTGAAAGGGATCCAGCTGCACGGGGATGAAAGTCCCGAGTTTATTCAATCCGTGCGGGTCGCGTTGGAAGGTCAGGGTCGGAGCGTTTTTATCATTAAAGCCTTTCATATATCCGATGAATCAACCTTGAATAACATTCCTTTCTTTGCGGAGGTTGTCGATTATTTTCTACTGGATTCCAAAGTGGATGACACCCCCGGCGGAACCGGAGTTCGATTCAACTGGGACCTGGCCGTGAAGGTGAAGGAGATGGGGAAACCCGTCTTTTTGGCGGGCGGTCTGACGCCGGAGAATGTGAAAGAGGCCGTTAAAAAGGTTGCTCCTTTTGCCGTCGATGTCGCTTCCGGCGTTGAAAAGTCCCCCAAAAGAAAAGATCCTCAGAAATTACAGGACTTCATCAATAACGCAAAACGAATCCGATGATTCTCTGGAAAAAAAGTCAGCTCCCGAACAAAAAAGGCTATTACGGGCCCTTTGGCGGCCGCTTTGTCCCTGAAACGCTCCTGGCTCCTTTGGACGAAATTGGAAAGGGATTCGAGGCCGCCGTTCGGTCCAAATCATTTATAAAGAAGCTGAATGACCTCCTTAAAACTTACGCGGGGCGTCCGACGCCCCTCTATGAAGCCCGTCGTCTTTCAAAAGCGTTAAAGGGGCCCCGCATTTTCCTTAAACGTGAAGATCTGGCACATACGGGCTCCCACAAGATCAATAACACCCTTGGTCAGTGCCTGTTAGCCCAGCATCTTGGGAAGAAACGGATCATCGCTGAAACGGGGGCCGGGCAACACGGCGTCGCCACCGCTTCGGCGGCAGCCTTGCTGGGAATGGAATGCGTCGTTTACATGGGCACAGAAGACATTCGCCGCCAAGCGCTAAACGTATTCCGAATGAAACTGCTCGGGTCAAAGGTAATCCCCGTTGCCTCAGGAAGCCGAACGTTGAAGGACGCCATCAACGAGGCGTTCCGGGACTGGGTGACGAATGTCAGGACGACTTACTACTGCATCGGTTCGGTTGTCGGCCCTCACCCCTATCCAAAAATGGTGCGGTGGTTTCAAACGGTCATCGGGCAAGAGGTCAAAAAGCAGATCCGCTCATTGACCGGGGCCAATCCCAGGGCCCTTGTGGCGTGTGTGGGGGGAGGATCCAATGCGATGGGTCTGTTTGCCCCGTTTTACTACGACAAAAAGGTCCGGTTCATCGGGGTGGAAGCGGGAGGAAAAGGGATTTCAAGCGGTGAACATGCCGCCTCCATTGTTGGGGGCGAAACGGGCGTCCTACATGGGGCCAAAACATTCGTTTTGCAAGATGCCAACGGGCAAATCAAGGGAACCCATTCGATTTCCGCGGGCCTCGACTACCCCGCCGTCGGGCCCGAACATTCTTTCTACAAATGGTCCGGGAGGGCAGAATACGCCGCCGTTACGGATAAAGACGCCTTGAATGGATTTAAACTTCTGTCGGAAACGGAAGGCATTATCCCCGCACTGGAATCGGCCCACGCCATCGGTTATCTCATCCGATATGCGAGGAAATTTAACACTTCGGATGTCGTCGTTGTCGGACTCTCCGGCCGGGGTGACAAGGACGTCACAGAAGTCGAACGCCTGATCAATTTGTCATCGCGAGCGAAGTGAAGCGATCCGTCGTTCAGAAAAATGTCCACCGAAGACTTTTATCTAGCAAACGGATTGCTTCGCTTCGCTCGCAATGACAAAAGGACTTCATGAAGAACGATATTGACTTCCTTTTTCAACGGTTGAGGGGAAAGAAAAAGGCCCTTATCGCCTATCTTTCGGCCGGCTATCCGTCCTTTGCGGAGCAGACCCGGCATATTGAGGCACTGGTCCAAGGGGGAATCGATTTGCTGGAACTGGGCATTCCCTTTTCGGATCCCGTCGCGGATGGTCCGACCATCCAGTTTGCCTCCTACCAATCCTTAAAACGGGGCACAACCCTCCAAAAGGTCCTGGTTTGGGTTAAATCCATCAAAAGACGCTTTCCCATCCCCATTGTTTTCATGAGTTACCTGAATCCTATCTACAGAGGCGGACTTGCTTCTTTCACCAAAAAGGCTAAGGAAGCCGGCGTCAGTGGTCTTATTGTCCCAGACGCAATACCCGAAGAAAGCGTCGAGTTGCAATCACTATTAAAAAAAGAAGGCCTTCATAACATCTATCTGGTTGCGCCGACGACCCCCATGAAACGCCAAAAATGGATCGCCCGTAAGACGGGGGGGTTTCTTTACGCGGTTTCCGTCACCGGCGTGACGGGGGCCCGACGCCAATTGCCAACCGAGACAAAAAGATGGTTGAATCAGCTCCGACTCGTTAGTCCCGTCCCGGTTTGTGTGGGATTTGGCATCTCCGGGCCTGAACAGATCAGGCACCTTAAAAACCAGGTCGACGGATTCATCGTTGGGTCCGCCCTGATTGACCTGATCCGGAAGAATAAACCCGCCAACCGGATTCAAAAACTCAAGAGATTCGTGACAGCCTTATCAAAGGAGTGCCGCTATGGCACCGGAAGAAACTAAAGGACAGGAATCCAAAGACGAGAAGAAGGGCGTCCCGGAAGGGTTGTGGACAAAATGCACCAAGTGCGACCAAATCGTCTACAACAAGGAACTCCAGGAAAAATTTAAGGTCTGCCCCAAGTGCGGCTATTGCTTTCCCTTGGCCGCCTCCGAACGGGTGGCCATGCTTCTCGACGCAGGATCAGAAAAAGAGCTGGACTCCGACATGGAATCCGCCGATCCCCTTGAGTTTTTGGACGGGAAAATCTACAAGGAGAAACTTGCTTCCGGCAAGGAAAAATCCAAGCTCAACGAGGCGGTCTGGATTGGAACCGGCACATTGGATGGGCTTGATGTGGTCTTGGGCGTCATGGATTTCAACTTCATGGGGGGCAGCATGGGGAGCGTCGTGGGTGAGAAAATCACGCGAGCCTGCGAACTCGCCCTTGAGAAAGAATGGCCTCTCATCGTTGTCTCCACCTCCGGCGGGGCCCGGATGCAGGAAGGCATCCTCTCTCTCATGCAAATGGCCAAGATCTCAGCCGCCCTGGGGAAACTTCGGGGAATCCCCATCCCTTATATTTCCGTCTTGGCGGATCCGACAACGGGAGGTGTGACCGCGAGCTTCGCCATGCTGGGCGATGTCAATTACGCCGAGCCCGGGGCTCTTATCGGTTTTGCCGGGCCCCGCGTCATCGAACAAACCATTCGTCAAACCCTTCCCGAGGGTTTCCAGCGCTCCGAGTTTCTCTTGAAACACGGCATGCTGGACCGAATCATTCCGAGGAGCGAATTAAAAAAAGAGCTCCGCAAAACGCTGCGATTTTGGGAAAAAGAACCCGCCAAGAGGAAGTAAACATCTCTTCCGCCGTCTCCTTTATCAATTCCCTGGGTCCTTCCGTCATGATCCTCGGCCTGGGCCGTATGCGCCGGGTCATGAACACCCTCAAGAATCCCCAGGACCAATTCCCTTCCATCCACATTGCCGGCACAAACGGGAAAGGGTCGGTTGCCGCCATGATGGCCGCCGTGCTAAAGGAAACCGGTTTACGGGTGGGCCTCTACACTTCTCCACATCTGGTGCGGCTCCATGAACGGTTCCAGATAAACGGTCAATCCATTTCGAACCGCGAATTATCTCTTCTTACACGGAAGCTGAGAAATATCCTGGCGCGCCCCCCCTTGAAATCAAGCCAACTGACTCAATTTGAATTCTTGACCGCTCTGGCGTTTCTCTGGTTTGAAAAGAAAAAGGTGGATGTCGCCGTTGTCGAAGTCGGCCTCGGAGGCCGCCTGGATGCCACGAACATCATGAAAAGGGTTCTCGTGTCGATCATTACCAACATTGATTTGGACCACACTCAATGGCTGGGGTACACCATCAAAGAGATCGCCTTTGAAAAAGCCGGGATCATTAAGCCGCACATTCCGGTGGTGACAGGCGCTCATAAAGACGCCTTCAATGTCATCAAAAAGGTGGCCCGGAAAAGGAAGGCCCCCCTATACGCTATCCCTCAAAATGTTAGAAGGCAATTCCCCTACAAATTGTCGCTTAAAGGGGGATTTCAAAAAAACAATGCCTGCCTCGTTTTAGGCGGCTTAAAAATACTGAATGAGAAGTGTTTTCCAATCGGGGATGGAGCCATTAAAAAAGGATTGGCCCATACATTTTGGCCGGGTCGCTTTGAACGCATCAAGAGAAACATCATCCTCGATGGAGCGCACAACCCCGCCGGAATCGCCGTGCTGACGAAAACCCTCCAAGAAGAGGCCGTAAAAAAGGTTAATTTGTTGTTCGGCGTTTTGAAGGATAAAAATTACCCCCTTATGGTGAAAACAGTAATGCCTTTTGTCCACCGGGCTGTGATCGTCCCCGTGCCATCCGACCGTTCGGCGTTGCCTGCGGAAATTCTTCGGCTGCCCCATTGGAAGGGGCGCGCAGAAAGCGCAAAGACACTGAGGGAAGGCTGGAAAAGAATTACTACAATAAAAGACAGGCATCCCATTTTGGTGACGGGATCGCTTTTTTTGATTGGAGCCGTTCGGAAAATACTGGGCGGGAGATAAAGTCAAATGACCTATCGCGTGGGAATCGATTTCGGGGGAACATCGGCCAAGGTGGGCTTGGTCGATAACAAGAACAGAATTGTCGTTTCATCCTCCCTTTCCACCGAAGGCTTCCCAACGCCCCACACATTTACCAGGAAGCTCGCTGGTGTTTGCCGTGAAATCATCAATGGGAAAAATGTAAAAAGCCTGGGGATTGGCGTGGCCGGCGATATTGATTTTGACCGGGGCCTCATCCGTGTATCACCCAACCTCGGCTGGAAGAATGTTCCCTTACGCAACCTTATGCAGCGCTATTTTCGCTTTCGAGTTGTGCTCGATAACGATGCCAACGCCGCCGCCTGGGGGTTGTACAAAACCCAAGTGGGGAAACACGTCAAGAACATGATTGCGGTCACCTTGGGGACGGGAATTGGGGGGGGCCTCATCTTAAATGGCCAGCTTTATCGTGGGGCAACGGGCAGCGCCGGCGAGATTGGCCACATGACCATTGATGAAAGGGGACGACGTTGCAACTGTGGCAACCGCGGATGTTTGGAAACCTACGCCGGGGCCTTTCATCTTATCCGGCGCGTAAAAGAAGATTTGGCCAACGGGGTTCAAAGTCTCCTCCAAAGTGTGTATAAGAAGGATCCCCAAGCCATCAGCCCCTTGCTCCTATCTCAGGCGGCCAGGCATGGGGACCGATATGCGATCTCGGTTTGGAATGATGTGGGGCATGTCCTTGGGTTGGCATTGGGAAATTTGGTTTACGTCTTTAATCCCGAATTGATTATATTAACAGGGGGTGTCTCACAAGCCGGGGATCTCATCCTGGAACCTTTGAAAAAAACACTTCACCGGGGGACTTTTAAAACACCCATCAACGCCGTCAGGATCCAGATCGCTCGCAACGCACCGCATATCGGCCTCATCGGGGCTTCCCTTCTCTAATGGCTTCTTATCTACAGACCCGATGCCAGCGATTAATACATACGAAAGTGGAAAGGTGACGTTGCCTCGTCATACCGGCGAAAGCCGGTATCCAGGTGACGCCAAAGGCGTCATCCCCGAATGTCTTAATCGGGGACCCATTAAATTTTGGATTCCCGCTTTCGCGGGAATGACGAATGGACGGATACCGGCTTTCGCCGGTATGACGAGGCGTTTCAGGAGCCGGTGGTTTTCTCTCGCCTTTCTCTCGGTTATTTGTTTTTCGTCAACCGCTTTCGCTGTGGACATTTCCACCGCCACCGGCCAAAGAATCCATTATGACGCGCAAGAAGGAATTGCCGTAGTCGAAGGGAACGCCGTCGTGGAAACATCGACGGCCACCATCAAAGCCGATAAAATTTCCGTTAATCCAAAGTCCAAGGAAGGCCATGCCACCGGCCACGTGGAAATTTTCCAATCGTCGCAAATCCTGATTGGCAATGAGGGGCAATATAACTGGGGCACTTCGACGGGGGTTCTTACCCAAGCCTACGGCGAAAACCCGCCCTATCGATTTGCCGCCAGCACCATGACTCAAATCTCTCCCAATGTCCTTATCCTCAACCGGGGGGGATTCACCAGCTGCGATCTCGATCCCCCGCACTACGTCATTTTGTCATCAAAATCCAAAATCCGGCTCCACCGACGGGCGACGCTAAGAAACGCCCGGTTTACCATGGATGACACGCCCATCCTTTACAGCCCCATTTACACTCATTCCCTCGTACCCCATAAATACTCGCTTCGCATTGAACCCGGCCACTCCGGTCGCGACGGCTACATGGCATTGACCACTTTCGGCTATCCGATCACTCCTCACACCTACACAAAATTTAAATGGGACTGGCGCCAACGGACCGGCAATGGCGCCGGCCTCGATCATCGTTATTTTATCGATGACAAGATGGATGGCCTCTTCTACTGGGATTATTTTCGGGACATCAATCCCGACCCGTATCCGCAGTCGAGGCGGTACAAAATTCAGTGGGGGCACTATCAAAAATTGACTCCACGGCTCACGACTCGCGCCCGGTTCGATTTCCAGAGTGACACCACCTATGCGAACGATTTTCAACGGTCTCTCAACCAAGGCATCGTTCAAAACAACCGGCGCCCCATGGAATCCCGGGCCGAATTCAACTATCAATTCCCCAAGGCCTCCCTAAACGCGCAGGTTGAGAGAAAAGACCTTTACGATACCACCATTTCGTCGCATTTTTTTATCAGTCAAGTCACCCTGCCACGTCTGGCGTTCGTCACAAGCCCTCTCATTTTTAAGTATTTCCCCTTTTACGTTAACCTCTCGGCCAACTATCTCATCCAGACCGAGGTGCGCACCGATCCGGATCAATCCCTTCATTATTTTCGATCCGGCGATTCAAGCCTTTCCCTCAGCCGGGAGTATAAAGTCCCTTTCCTTGGGACCCTGACGCCGCGCCTGGGTTATTCGGAATCATGGCTGGATCGGGATATATCTAAAGACATCAGCAAAGACACCTTTCAAGGTACCTATACCGCCGGTCTTGACGATCGGAGGAAATTGGGGAGGAATCTGAACATGCTCTTGGGGTATGACTATCAAGCCCGCTTGGAAAAGAACCGGATGAACCTGGAGACAAAAGCCGATGACAGGGGAATTGTCACCAACCAATTAAGAGGATCGTTTCAGTCATCGATCGGGCGAAGCACGCGGCTGACGTTGAGCTCCGGCTATGATCTCCGACATCCCCCGCGAAGCGATCCGGAACGCTATCGATTTAAAAATGAACGGATCACATCCCCTACCCTCGATGTTCAGTGGCAAGCGTCCCCCCAAGTCAACGTTTACTTTCGTGAGACCTATGCCGTCTATGATCCGCAGCAAAGAAGAATCGTCCGCTCTCCTATAAACACCTCCGGCGAAATTCAAATTAATGATGCGTCACAAACAGCCTATTTTTCTCAGGGATTTTCCTATACCAAAAGACCGCCGACCGCCCAAGCCTTGTCCTCTGTCATTCTGAACAACCGGATTAAATTTTATCTCACGCGTAATTGGTATCTCGATTACAATCTTAGCTACCAAATATTGGGAGAATACCGGCTTCACTTCAAGCGTGTTCAACCGATCGCCCACACGCTTGCGGTTATCCGCGATTTGCATTGCTGGATTCTGCGCATGCAATTTGTCGGGCGTCGCGTTGGTTCCGCGACTCAGGTGGAAGCCTCATTTAACATCGATTTAAAAACGAACATCGCTTCCCAGGGAACCCCCTTCAACAGGGTCACCAACAATCCATTCTATCCATACACAGAAGCGGCCGATGTCACCGATGTCTTTAAGCCGGGGGAAACCATCAAGCCGATCCTTCCCAACATCGGAAAATGATTCTTTTATTTGTTAAACTTCGCCCTCAAATCGTAAAGCAAATTCGACATCGAGAGGAGATCTCATGAAACGGGTGTGCATCATTGGAACGGGATATGTGGGGCTGGTGAGCGGCACGTGTTTTGCCGAACTGGGTCACAACGTCATCTGTGTCGACAAAGATCAGTCAAAAATTGACACGCTCAATGCCGGCGGGGTCCCCATTTATGAACCGGGATTGGGCCCCTTGATCAAGAAAAACCGCAAACTTAAACGGCTCCATTTCATATCTAAAATTGAGGAGGGGATTAAAAACTCGGACATTGTTTTTATCGCCGTCAACACACCCCCTTTGCCCGACGGCGGAGCGGACTTGAGTTTTGTGGAAGCTTGTACCCGGGAAGTCGCCCGTTATGTGAAAAAGTACACGCTCCTGGTTGAAAAATCGACCGTGCCCGTCCAAACAGGCGAACGGATTAAAAAGACGCTCTCCAATATCCACCCCTCCTGGGGCTTGATTGAAGTGGCCTCCAATCCGGAATTTTTGCGTGAAGGCTCGGCCATTAAAGATTTCCTGAAACCGGATCGGATCGTCATCGGGGTTCAATCCAAGAAAGCGGAGAAGATTCTCCGCGAACTCTACGCCAAAATCAAGGTCCCGATCGTCGTGACGGATATCAGAAGCGCCGAAATCATCAAGCACGCCTCCAATTCCTTTCTTGCTTTAAAAATCTCCTATATGAACGCGATTTCCCAAATATGCGAAAAGGTCGGAGCCGATGTGGTCAAGGTGGCCGAGGGGATGGGATACGACACGCGGATCGGACGATCCTTCTTAAGCGCCGGCATCGGCTATGGCGGTTCTTGTTTCCCCAAGGACGTTTCGGCTTTCATCAAAATCGCCGAGAAAAACGGCTACGATTTCCAACTCTTGAAAAACACGTCGCACATCAATCAGCAGCAGCGAGAAAGCATCGTCAAGAAATTGGAAGACGCCCTGTGGACGCTCAAGGACAAGACGATCGGAATTTGGGGGCTCTCTTTCAAACCCGACACGGACGATCTGCGAAACGCACCCTCCAAAGATATTGTTCAGTCGCTTCTCGGCCACGGCGCCCGTTTGAAAGCCCATGATCCCGTCGCGATGGAGAGGATGAAGGCGATCTTCCCCCAAATCGACTATTGCAAAACGCCTTATGAGGCGGCCAAAGACGTTGATGGCCTCCTGGTCCTTACGGAATGGGATGTTTATCGAAGAATCAACCTCAAGAAACTAAAATCCCTTATGAACACCCATGTGGTTGTCGACGGCCGGAATATTTTTGAACCCGAGAAAATGCACGCCTTGGGATTCCACTACACCGGCGTCGGGCGGGGTTTGAATCCGGCGGCCCTGCCGGAAGTGGCCGTTCCCGCCAAAGCACCGGTTTAAACCCTCCTCTTATCCCATGCCGGAATCCGATATTCGGTTCTTAAGCGTCGTCATCCCCTGTTACAACGAAGAAACAAATATCCCGCGATTTCAAAAAGAGCTCCTCGACACATTTTCCCAATTCAATTTCCAAAAGGAATTTATCTTTATAGATGATGGTTCGACCGATCGGACGGCAGAGCTCCTGGCCGGGATCGTAAAAACTAACCCGCAAGCCCGCCTGATCCGGCACGAATCCAATCGGGGTCTGGGGGCCGCGCTCCAAACCGGAATCGCTCAAGCTCAGGGTGATGCCCTTCTAACAATAGACGCTGATTTGACGTTTCATCCGGGCCAATTTCCTCTGCTTCTTCAGGCTTATCAACCGGGGATTGATTGTGTGATGGGTTCTCCCATAAAAGGACAACTGGAAGGCGTCTCTCCCGTTCGAAAACTCCTCAGCCTGGGCGTCAATAAAATCTATGGCATCCTTCTTGGAATTCCCCTCACGTCCATGAGTTCCATATTTCGGCTTTACCGGACGGCCCCTCTAAAAGAATTACCGTTGACATCCCGTGCCTTCGATATCAATGCCGAAATCGTTTTCAGACTGTTGGAAAGGAAACGCCCGATTGACGAGGTGGCGGCGGTTCTTACGCAAAGGAAGGGCGGGAGCTCAAAAATTCGGATATCAAGGGAAATCCGAAATCACCTGCGGATGTTCATCAAAATAATCGCTTGGCGATTATCGAGTTGAGGGGAGTGGAATACGATAAATTCGAATGACCGGAGAAGAACCCCCCTTCACCGGAAAAATTTCTTTCATCAAGACGCCCACCTTTTCGAGATCTCGGAAAAACGTCATCAAACGCGGAGAATTATCAGGAGTCGCCCCGAAGCTGGAGAGAACCACATATTGGATGCGGGCCTTTAACAACGCCGGCCACCCTTCTTCGACATCCAGTAAATCGTAGCCCTTTTGCGCCCATTCCGTTTGGCGGGGCATGGACAGCAATTCCTTGGGAGTTCGTTGGATCCGTGTAATCTCGTATCCACCCCCCGGGTGTGATTCCAACATGAGCTTATGGTAATAGCTCCGCGGATGTTTTTCGAGCGCCAACCTTTTATATAGGTTTTCCACTTGTGTTCGGCTCATCACCAGGGGCGGCTCGCAATGAATTTGATCCAACAAGATTTTGCTCCCCGGCGGGATGTGTTCTTCGATCCAAATTCTGGCGGTCTCTCGTGTGTCGGGATACAAAAAGGAGATCGTCGTACGAATGGACTGGATAAACGGGGTCAGGAGAATCAACCCAACAATGAGGGTGTTGATCGCTTTATACCGAATTATTTTTGAAAGACCCAACCAGATGCCGCCGGCCACAAGACAAACGACGGGAAAAACCTGGTAAGTATAGTTAATGACGACGGTATTGCCGATCTGTCGACTCCAGAAAAGTCCAAACCAAACAAGAACGCCGGTCAATAAGAAGGCGGTTGGCCGTGCCCAGATAAAAAGGGAAATAACTCCGATGAGGATGACAGTGAGTCCTACCAAGGGACGGCCCAAAAATTCGGCGTAATATCGAATAATTCCCAACCCGAGAGGCTGCCCGACGCTCGTGAGGTTCCCCTGGGCATATCCCCGGAGATCTCCGATATCTCTCAGGAAGGTTTGAAAATTCGTCACTATGAAAGGGGACCCCAAAAAAAAGGCGGCCATCATAAGACCATACCCGCAAAACATCTCCGGAGCGACGAGAAATCGAGCCCCTTTTTCACGCGTTTTGACAGAGCGAACGATGTGAGCCCAGAAAAGGACGGGAAGCATGGGAGCCACCGTGTATTGAGTCGAGAGGGACAATCCAAGAAAGAAGCCGGACATTAAAGCCGTTCTCATGCCTCCCTCTTGGTAGTATTTGAATGCATACCAGAGGCCCACCGTCAATAAAAAGAGCATCAGCATATCGGCTTTGGCTAAATGGGCGTAATAAACAAGGTGTGGCGATACCGCCCACATGAGGGCTGCCACAATGCCGGCCTCTTCATTGATAAGACGGCGGCCGATGGAATAGATAAAGATCACAATCAAAGACCCAAGAAGAGCTGACGTCAAACGGGCGGTGAGATAGAAAAGAGTGGGATCCCAGATATAAAGATGGGCAAAATCTTTAACCTGATGGAGAAGACCAAAGCCTGACCAGAGAAGAAAGAGAAGTCCGTATTCAATAGAAAGAACATACATCCAAAGGGTGGGGTACTTAAAAACGTGCGGATTGAAATCCCCCGACCCGAAATAGACGGCGAGATTAATGTGATGCGGTTCATCCGGATTGAACGTCCCCGGGAGGCCGAAGGACGTCCCTGTCGCCCTTAAAATGAAGGCCAGGATCGTTATAAAAGGAAGCCAAACACGTGTTGGCCGGAAGGCCCATGTCAGAGATAACATCCATTTGGCCACTCTCAGGCCATCCATGAAATATTTCACTTTTGTTTGACCGATGCGAGGCCAGTAATCAATCGGAATGTATTTGAGCGATCGTCCCGTAAAGTGAGTAATTAAGGTGAGGGTCGTCGTAAATGAAAAGCCCACCGGGAAAAAGTGTTGATAGCGAGCCCATAATTCTTTTTTGAATACACGAAATCCAGAGTTCAAATCAATAATTTTGTGGCCTGAAAGATACCCTCCCAGGATATGGAGCATCCGGCGAGCCAGTGATTTGGCTGAAAGGGTGGAGGGCAGAATGTGTTTACGGGATCCAACCAGCATGTCATGGCTTTCCATTTGGCTTAAAAAATCTGAAAGATATTCGGCCGGATAGGTTCCATCGGCATCCATGATGGCAATCACGTCATGAGTTGAGGCATTGATGCCATCCGCCAACGAATGCCCGTATCCCATCTTGTGATCGTGTTTTATAAGACGGACGAAAGGACGCCCTTCGATGACTTCTGCCGTTCCATCCGTCGAACCATCATCGACAATAATGATCTCATAAGGACAGGGAATATTTTGAAGGGTCTGGGTCAGCGAATTGACAACAGAAGGAATCCCGTCACGCTCATTATGGGCTGGAATGACAACACTCAATCCCGTGATGGGCGAATCCATAGGTAAACGAGCGTATTAAATTACAGTAAGGGCATCAATCGGGCGCGCCATCTATTTCCTACGCGTCAAGAAAGTGGCGCAGGGCCCGTAGGCCCCGCCACAAGCGTTTTAGGTTTGTCGGGGAACGGAGTTTCGCAACGGCTTGGAGGAGATAGCGGGGATTCAGATAAAAATCGCGGTAAGCCTTCTTGTAATAAGCTTTCATCTTATCCTTACCGAGGAGAGGATTGACATAGACCGGATTATCGTAGTCGACAAGAAGATAATCCTCCCACGTCACGTTTTCTCTGATCCCTCCTGACTTTTTGCATATATCATACAAAGGACTCGTCGGAAATGGGGTGGGGAGATAAAACAAAGCCAAATCAGGGAGGAGTTTCTTGGCATAGCGGATCGTATTCTTCACCATGGCTTCATCCTCCCCCGGAATGGCGATAATAAAGTTGCAGAGAACGTCGATACCGGTTTTTTTAGTCAGCTCCACCGCCTTCTCATTATCTTCAACGGTCATGCATTTTTTTAACACCTCCAGCGATGCCTGATTTCCCGACTCCACCCCGTAGTTGATCATCCAACACCCTGCCCTTTTCATGGCGGTCAACAGTTCCTTATCGACTTTATCAGCCCGGTTGTTGCACGCCCATTTGATGTCAAGATCCGATTTTATTAGCAATTCCATGAGTTTCATCGTGTAATCCCTATTGATGGAAAATGTGCTGTCCTGAAAATAGATGCCGCGAGTCCCGTATTTTTTAACCAAGAGGTCCAATTCGGCCATCACACGTTCAGGGCTGAAGCGTCGGGCTACTTTCCCGAGGACCGCGGAGGCTTCGCAAAAAACGCATGGATAGGGGCAGCCCCGTTGCGTCACAAGCGCCTGATTCGGAAGCACAATGTATTGCGTCGGATGGGGAATATACTTGGAAAGATCAAGTCCCTCATAACATGTCATGGGAAGTTCATCCAAATTCGAGATAAAGGGTCGATGGGGATTGACGATGATTTTATCGCCATCGCGATAGGCCACTCCCGCCAATCCATTAATCGGTTTTTTTGAAGATAAGCTCGTCACGAGCTCATAAAACGTATACTCCCCCTCTCCCATAATGACGTAATCGACCGCGGGGCACTCCATCAACGTCCGCTCGGGCAATATGGTGACGTGGACACCTCCCAAAACGACCACGATGTCGGGCCTTATCTCTTTGCAAAGCGCCGCGGTTTGAAAGGAGTGGTGGGCCGAATTGGTAAAAACGGGGATGCCAACAATACCGATCTCTTTATCGGCCAGGATCGTCTGCAAGTGCTGTCTTGTGAATTGCCCAAACTGGGTGTCGATCAATTGAACGTCGATTCCCTTTGACTTCAAATAGGAATAAATGGCGAGCATCCCCAACGGAAGGACAAACCCTTTTTCTACGGAGAAACTTCCCCAGCGACTTTCATCCGGAGCAAAGGCTTCTAGCAAGAGCACTTTCATGTTGACGTCCTATATCTTGAAGTAAATAAGACTGACATTCAATGGAATATTAGAGAATTTGACGAACAAAAGACGATTGACTATCATCGTTTTTACTATATGCAGGCTCAACCTCATCTATATTATTTCGTTTATTACGGATTCGAAAATACCGTCATTGAGTCGCAAGTCATCACCCCCGCTCGAAAACTCGTTCATGACAATTTTACGGTGACCCTCCTTTTCATGGAGGACGGAACAAATTTTCTCCGGGCTCTTCTGGCCTGGCCTTTCCGACGAAAAAGAATGAATGTGTCGCCTTCTATGCGGGCGATATTTTTACCCCGTGTCCCCCGGAACGTCCTGTGGATGAATACCCTCATGGCTTTCCTGGTCCTTTCTCCAAAATTGTTGAGCGGCCAAGCCACCGTTGTCCACGCGCGCGGTTTTCAAGGGTGTGCCGTCCTCTTACCGATCAAGCGGCTTTTTAAAAAATTGAAGGTCATATGCGACATCCGAGGCCATGAGGCCGAAGAGTACGTCTACCAGGTCACAAAAAATAAACCCCGCCCCCTAAACCGATTGGAAACTGCATGGAAAAACAAGCTCGAACGCATGGCATTGACCGCCATTCAGAAATCCGACGCCATCATCGGTGTTTCAAAAGCGTTGCTTCACCATTATCAATCCATCGGGGGACTGTTGCAAAATGCCGTCATTCCCGCGAAAGCGGGAATCCAGTCCGGTGTTCACGTCCTGGATTCCCGCTTTCGCGGGAATGACGTGATTCTGGACAAGCTCATCGGCCACGTAGAAGAAACTTCCCGCTGGGCTTATGTTCCGTGTTGTGTTGACATTGAACGCTATGCGACCGCTCTCTCTAGACGGAATGACGTTCGGAAAGAACACCATTGGGATGACAAAATAGTTCTGGTTTACACCGGTGGACTCAACCTTTGGCAGGGACAAGCCTATTTGGCCGACATCTTTTCAGCCTTTCATCAAGAGGACTCCCGATGTTTCTTTGTCGGTTTGACCCCGGACACAGAAAAATTGAAAAAACTGTTTATTGATCACGGTATTTCTCCCGATGTCTATACTATCTTCACGAGTCCCTTTGAAAAAATACCCGACACTCTGGCGGCCTCCGACATTGGCCTCCTTCTGCGCGAAAACCACCCCCTCAACACCTTCGCCTGCCCCACGAAATTGGCGGAGTACCTGGCGGCGGGTCTTCATCTGTTCACCACCCGGGCCATCGCTGATGTCGTGGATTTACTGGAAAAACATTCCGTAGGGACCATGATCAGTGATCTTCAAAACAAAGAGGAAATCGTGCAAGCTGTAAAACCGGCATTGCTTAAGGCCAAAGAGGGGGGGAAGAGGATCGAAGAGGCCCACAAAATCGCCCGGGACATCTTCGATTGGTCGCTCTATCTGCCCACCCTGAAAAAATGGTACCTTCCATAACCCATTATTATGCACAAGAAAAATCCCCCTAAAGTTGCGATTGTCATGCCAGCTTATTACGCAGCAAAAACGCTGGAGCGTACGCTTCGTGACATTCCCCCGGGATCCTATGCGGACCTGATATTGGTTGATGATGCTTCAAAAGACGGGACCTTTGAACTGGCGAAAAAGTTGGGGATTTATTCCGTCCGTCACGAAAAGAATACGGGCTACGGGGGGAATCAAAAAAACTGCTACCGATTGGCATTGGACCGGGGGGCCGATATCGTCGTCATGCTCCATCCGGACTACCAGTATGACGCCAAGCTCATCCCCTACATGACGGGGCTTATCCAGGAAGGCATCTGCGACATGATCCTTGGCAGCCGCATTCGCACCCGGCATGAGGCCTTGAAAGGCGGTATGCCTTTGTACAAGTATCTCATGAACCGGCTTTTGACCCTGACCGAAAACATGATCTTGGGGATTGCCGTCTCCGAAACCCACACCGGCTTTCGGGCCTATCACCGATCCGTTTTAGAAATGGTCACCTTCGAACGGAATTCCGACGACTTTTTGTTTGACCAACAATTCATCATTCAAGCCGTCCATCACAAATTTCGGATCGGCGAAATCCCTGTCCCCACGCGGTATTTCAGCGAGGCGTCGTCCATCAGCTTTAAACGCAGCGTCGTCTACGGCTTGGGGACGCTCTGGGCTCTGGTCCGCTTCATCCTGCATCAGCTTCGCCTGGTCAAATATTCTCTCTTGGAACCCAAAGCCTTCCCGCAAGGATCGGCCTGAGGGGTTCCCCCATTCATGACCACCCGCATTCTTTACGTCATCACGGATTCCGGCATCGGCGGCTCCGAAAAAATCCTGACCAATCTTATTCAGCGCCTCATTCGGCCGGAATTCACGCCGGCCGGCGTTGTCGTCTTGAAAGAAAAAAGGGAGACGGCCGCCCTTTGGGAGAAAGAAGGCCTCCCCGTCCATGCGTTGGGCATGCGCCGTGTTCCCACCTTAAGTCAACTCATCCGCCTTTCTTCCATTATCCGAGCCGGCGAACCCCATATCGTCCATGCCTTCCTCTATCATGCGGTTCAAATGAGCCGCGTTCTGCGCTTTTTGGGGGGATCTTTCAAACTCCTCAGCTCCCCCCGCGTCAATTATCGATTTGCACCCCGTTGGGGCCTCCGGGTTGATCAATTCACCAAAAAGCTGGACGATTTGATGGTGACGGAATGTTCGGCCACGCGTGAATTCCTCATTCGAAACTTGGGCTACGACGAATCCCATGTAAAAACCATTTTCAACACCGTTGACCCCAATAAATACGCATGGAGCGATGAGAATCGGCAAAAGATCCGGCGACAATATGGAATCGAAGAATCCGACCTTCTCATTGGGGCGGTCGGCCGACTTCACGAACAAAAGGGATTCGATCTTTTGATTGAAGCCTTGGCGGAGCTGAACCAAATGAAGGTCCGGACCAAAGCCATCATCTTCGGTGAGGGGCCTTTAAAAACTCCCCTTGAAATTCTGGCGCGCGAAAAGAAAGTCTCCGTCACGTTTGCCGGCCTGACGCAAAACATGGAACAGATTTACTCGGCGTTGGACATCTATGCACAAAGTTCGCGTTACGAGGGTTTATCGAACGCCCTTCTGGAAGCGATGAGCACGGGGTGTCCGGTCGTGGCGACCGCGGTGGATGGGACCCTGGATGTCATTCGGAATGGGGAAAACGGGATTTTGGTCGAGCCGAACGACGCCCAGGCTCTTTGCCGGGGCCTCAAAAAACTGACAGATGACAGCGACTGGCGGAAAAAACTATCATTGGCGGCACGACAAACCGCCCTTGAATTCTCGCTGGATCAAATGATCGAACAGTATGAACAAACCTATCGCTTTTTAGTCGAGGGAGTGTAACTAACCGGGTCGTCATTCCCGCGAAAGCGGGAATCCAGGTCTTAGACAGGAAGTTAAAAAGCAGGTTCAAAACCTGGATGCCTGCTTTCGCAGGCATGACGGAAGCCCCTGGACAGTAACAATGGAGAGACCAACGTAATGAACATCCCGTTGCTGGATTTAAACATCAAAGACAAATCGCTCAAAGATGAAATATCTCAAGCGATCAATTCCGTCATTTCTTCAAACGCTTTCATCGGAGGGGAAACGGTGGATCGCTTCGCAGCGGAGTTCGCCGAGGCGTGCGGTGGGGGCTTTTGTTCACCCGTCGCCAACGGGACGGACGCTTTAATTCTCGGCTTAAAAGCGCTGGGGCTCGGTCCGGGGGATGAAGTGATCACGGTCCCCTATACCTTCATCGCCACCGCGGAGGCGATCACGGCCGCCGGCGCCTCCGTCAAATATGTTGATATTCACCCAAAATACTACACGCTGGAACCGACTCTTCTCAACATGGCGATCGGCCCGAAAACCAAGGCGATCATCGTGGTGCACCTCTACGGCCAACCCGCGGACATGGACCCGATCTTAAAAGTTGCCCGCGAACACAATCTCAACGTCATTGAAGACGCCGCTCAGGCGCATGGGGCCGAGTACAAGGGAAAACGCGTGGGGACCCTGGGAGATGTGGGCTGTTTCAGTTTCTACCCGACAAAGAATCTGGGCGCCTTTGGAGACGCCGGCGCGGTTGTCTCAAAATCGAAGGAACTCATCGACACGGTCCTAAAGCTTGGCAATCACGGGCGGAGCCTGCATTACTATCACGACATGGAAGGCTGTAACAGCCGGCTGGACGGCCTCCAGGCCGCGGTCTTGCGGGCGAAGCTTAAAAGATTGGACGCTTGGAACGAGCGGAGGCGCCAAATTGCCACGGCCTACAGCAAGGTTCTGCGTCAAAGCGCGTTCATCACCCCTCCGGAGGTGGCTCCCTACGCCAAACACGTTTTTCATCTATACTGCGTTGAGACGTCACACAGGGACGTGCTCATGCAGTACTTGCGGGATCATGGCATTGGAAACGGCGTGTATTATCCCCTGCCTCTTCATCTCCAACCGGCCTATGCCCGGTTAAAATACGACAAGGGATCGTTCCCCGTATCGGAACGGCTGTCGGAACGAATACTGGCCTTGCCGATGTATCCGGATCTCACAAACGAACAGGTATCAATAGTTTGCGATTTGCTATCAAAATTTTCACCCAAAGTGGTTAAATGACGCTGGTAGGCGTCATTCCGACGCAAGTCGGGATCCAGGTCCTAAACATTGTCCTGGATTCCGGCTTTCGCCGGAATGACGATAAATGACGATTTAAAGGGGATCATTTATGGAAACACAGATGAAAAAAGTTTGCGTTGTTGGTCTTGGATACATCGGCCTGCCGACGGCTTCTATGTTTGCCACCCACGGATTTCTCGTGCACGGGGTTGATGTCAATCCCTTGATTATACAGACGCTCCGGGAAGGGAAAATTCACATTGAAGAACCCGGATTGGCCACGGTGGTAAAAGCGGCCATCTCTTCGAAAAACCTTCACGTTGAATCGAAGCCCGCACCCGCCGACGTTTTTATCATCGCCGTGCCCACCCCTTACACCCATCAGGAGGGGAAAGACCCTGTGGCTGACATGTCCTTTGTCCAAAGCGCCGCAGAATCCATCCTGCCTTACTTGAAAAAAGGAAACCTCGTCATTCTTGAATCCACTTCGCCGCCGGGAACAACACGGGATCTTATTGTTCCTCTGATCCAAAAAACGAAGCTTCAACCCGGCTCCGATGTCGGTGTGGCGTACTGCCCCGAACGGGTCATTCCCGGGCAGGCCCTCAGGGAACTGATTAATAACGATCGCGTGATCGGCGCCATCAACCATTTTTGGGCGGAAGAGACGAAAAAACTCTACCGGTCCTTTGTCGCCGGCGAAATTTTTCTGACCGAACCGACGGTGGCCGAGATGGTGAAGCTTCTCGAAAATACATACAGGGACGTCAACATCGCCCTATCCAACGAAGTGGCTCAGATCTGTGAAAAGCTGGGGATCAATGTATGGGAGGTGATCCAACTCGCGAACCGTCACCCACGCGTCCATGTCCACAAGCCGGGTCCCGGCGTCGGCGGCCACTGCATCAGCGTCGATCCCTGGTTTATCGTTGAGAAGTACCCCAAGGAAGCCCATTTGATCCGCACGGCGCGGCACATCAACGACAGCATGCCCGCTCATGTGGTCGACATCATCGAACGACTCCTCGAAGGAAAAAAGAAGGCCAAGATCGCCGTTCTCGGCCTCAGTTACAAAGGGAACGTCGATGACCTCCGGGAATCGCCGTCATTAACAGTGCTTCGACTTCTCAAATCCAAATACCCCGATTTCACCCTGACCGTCTACGATCCCCACGTGGAATCGGAGGAATTCCCAACCTCCAGCATCCAAGAAACATTCCAGGGAGCCGATTTGGCCGTCGTCCTCACGGCTCATGACGAATACCGCTTTCTGGATCCCGAAGAAGTGGGGAGTCTCATGGCCACTCGTCTTGTGTTCGACGCCCACAATTGGCTCAAGGCGGAACGGTGGCTGCCGGCCGGATTTCGTCTATTCACTTTGGGAAAAGGGGCGTCCGTTCCCAATGAGGTGACCTCCACTTCATGAAACAAATCCTCCTCCATAAAGGATTGGTCTCCGTTGAAGATGTCCCCGCCCCGGCCCGCGATCCAAAGACCCTCCTCGTTGAAGTTTCCAAATCCCTGATCAGCACGGGCACGGAATTGTCCACCATCCACGCCTCCAACCAATCCTTCCTAACAAAGGCTCAAAAAAAACCGACAGCGGTTATGAAAGTTTTGGGTTCGGTTGTGGTCAATGGAATGAAAAGAACCTTTTACCTCATCAAAGATCGCCTCAACGAGTGGAGCCCGCTCGGCTACTCCTGTACCGGCCATGTGATTGCTGTTGGTGAAGCCGTCGGAAACTTTCAAGTGGGAGATCGTGTGGCCTGCGGCGGAGGCGGCCTCGCCAATCATGCGGAAATCGTGGCCGTTCCGGCTCATTTAACGGTCAAGGTCCCGCCGGCCATTTCCGACCAAAGCGCCGCTTTCGTCACATTGGGGGCCATTGCTCTGCAAGGTGTCCGTCGGGCCGATGTGCGCATTGGGGAAACCGTCTGCGTCATCGGGTTGGGCCTATTGGGCCAGATCACCGTTCAACTCCTGGCGTCGTCTGGGTGCAACGTCATCGGCTTAGACCCCGATTCTTCGCGGATAAAGAAAGCCTCTCTCGGGGGGCTTCGTTATGGAACCAGTTCTATTAAATCACTTTTGGCTCAAAGCCTCCACATGACATCCGGCCAGGGGGTCGATGCCACGATCATCACGGCTTCGACCCTCAGCGATGAACCGGCTCAAACAGCGTTTGAGATCACCCGGAAAAAAGGCCGCATTGTTGTCGTCGGCGCTGTGGGGATGAATCTTCAAAGATCGCCCTTTTACGAAAAAGAGCAGGATTTTCTTATTTCCTGTTCCTATGGCCCGGGACGTTACGATCCCGCATACGAACGGTACGGCCAGGATTACCCCTACGCCTATGTCCGCTGGACGGAAAACAGGAACATGGCGGCGTTCCTGGGTCTCATTGAAAAAAAGAAGGTGGACGTTGAATCCCTCATTGACCAAGAGGTCCCAGTGGAAGAAGCCGGGAAAGCCTATAAACTCCTGGAAGAAAAATCAGAAGACAAACCGCTGGCGATTGTTCTCTCGTATCCGCGGCGAACAGCGGAAACTGTTAAAACGGTCCCTGTCATCAAGGCGTCCTTTCCCATTCGTTCAACCGGGAAAATCCGATTGGGGCTCATTGGAGTCGGCCAATTCACCCGATCGACCCATATCCCGAACCTGCGGCAATTGGAGGGTCAGATCGAAATCATCGGGGTTTGCGCCGCCTCGAGTGCCACGGCCACAACCGCCGCTCGCCAGCTCCGCTCCACCATCGTCTCTACGGATTATCGCGAACTCCTGTCGGACCCCCGTGTGGACGCCGTTCTCATCGCCACCCGGCACGACAAACATGCCCAAATCACCGAAGATGCCATACGGGCGGGAAAGCATATCTACCTCGAAAAACCCCTCGCCCTGGAGATGCGGGAACTGGAGCGGCTGGACCATGTCATTCGATCGATGAATGCCATGCCGGTCTTGATGGTGGGCTTCAACCGTCGCTTTGCTCCCATGGCCAAGAAAATGAAGGAGTATATCGACAAAAGAAGCGCCCCCTTGATGGCGACCTACCGGGTGAATGCCGGCGAGCTGCCGATGAACCATTGGACAAAAACAGGCGAAGGGGGGGGCCGCCTCAAAGGGGAAGCCTGTCACATGGTCGACTTTTTTCAATACCTGGTCCGCTCGCCCCTCAAGGATTGTGCCATTCGAGCCATCCATCCTTACACCAACGTCCACTTAAGACCAGATGAGAATTTTTCGGCCCAGTTCACTTATGCCGACGGCTCTTTGTGCAACCTGATATACACCTCCCTTGGACATATGGAATTGCCCAAGGAAAACATCGAGGCCCATTGGGGCGCCATGAGTGCGGTATTGGATGATTTCAAGAAACTAAGGTTTTTTGGGATTAGCGGCGACAACCTCTCCTTGGCCCAGGACAAAGGTCATGTGGAGGCTCTAAAAGCTTTCATCAAGTCTATTCAAAACGGCATCTCCTTTCCGACGCCCTGGGAGCAACTCGTCGAAACCACGGCGGCGACCATCCGTTTGGACCAGGACGTCTGGGGACGCCTCTCGTAGTGTTCACTTAATGTGCGGCCTCTTAGGCATCTTCCGAACCCGGGGCGCTAACGGCCCCATCGACCAAAACCTCCTCATCCGCATGCGGGACACGATGGTCCATCGCGGACCGGACGATGCCGGCGTTTTTGTTTCGCCGGACAACAACATCGGTCTGGCGCACCGGCGCCTGTCCATCATCGACCTCTCCTCCCTCGCCTCACAGCCGATGTTTAATGAAGACGGCTCCCTTGGCATCGTTTTTAACGGCGAAATCTACAACCATGCCGAAATCCGCCCTCTTTTAGAGAAAAGGGGGCGCCGTTTTAAAACGGATCACTCGGACACGGAGGTCATCCTTAAGGGTTACGAAGAGTGGGGAGAAGACGTTCTCCCGCGTCTGCGCGGAATGTTCGCCTTCGCCATCTGGGACAAAAAGAAAAGGAACGTGTGGCTGGCCCGCGACCGGATGGGGGTGAAGCCCCTTTATTACACCGACGTCAACGGGATGTTCCTCTTCGCGTCGGAAATCAAGGCCATCCTGGAGTACCCCGGCGTCAAGCGTACCTGCCATGAACGCGCCTTTTATGACTTCCTCACATTTCTCGTTTCGCCTCCCCCTCAAACCCTCTTTGAAAACATTTACAAGCTTCCCGCCGGCCACACCTTGACGATTGACGGAAACGGGCAGAAAACCATTAAGCGTTACTGGCACCCCTTCTCCGGCGTCACCTCCCTCCCCGACGTCAAGGAAGAAGAATGGACGGAAAAAATAATTTCCACGCTTCGGGAATCCATCCGCTACCGTATGGTCAGCGACGTTAATTTCGGGGTCTTTCTCTCCGGGGGCATTGATTCCTCCACCAACGTCGCTCTCATGGCGGAGCTGATGGACCGGCCGGTTGAAACCTTTTCCATCGGCTTTAAAGGCGCGGATAAATTCAATGAGCTCCATTTCGCGCGGAAGATTGTTGACCGCTACAAGACGAACCACCACGAAATCATCATGGATGAGAAGGATTTGATTAGCTTCCTCCCTAAGCTGGTCTATCATCAGGATGAGCCCATTGTCGACCCCGTTTGCGTCCCCGTGTATTTTGTGTCCAAGCTCGCCAAAGACAGCGGGACGACCGTCTGCCAAGTGGGAGAAGGATCGGACGAACTCTTCTGCGGTTATCCCTCTTGGGGGGGCGTCTTGAAGACCCTGCCTTGGGTCAAAGCTTACCAAGGGATCCCAGCCGGCATCCGACATGGCTTTTGGCAGTTGGCGGCGGCATTGGCCCCCGTGCGGTGGAATGACATGCGCCGGTTGGATCTCTTTCGACGGGTCTCAAAAAATGAGCCGTACTTTTGGGGAGGAGCGGAGGCTTACCCCGAAACGCACAAGAAACGGTTCCTGAACAAATCCTTACTCAAGCGCCTCAATGGTTACTCCTCTGTTGAGGTTCTTGAGACCCTCAAAAAAGATTTCGTTCAAGACGCCCCCGAAGGAGCGGACGACCTGCATTGGATGACCTATTTGGACCTCCGGTTTCGCCTGCCGGAGCTGCTTCTTATGCGCGTGGATAAGATGAGCATGGCGACCGCGGTTGAGGCCCGTGTGCCCTTCTTGGACCAGGAATTCATCCGGCTGGTGATGGGAATTCCACAAACGCTCAAATTCAAAGACAAAACCTTAAAGTATTTGCTTAAAGAAGCCGTGAAACCTCTTCTTCCGCACGACATTATACACAGGCCGAAACAGGGGTTCGGAGTGCCTGTGGACGACTGGTTTAAGGAAAAGTTGCTCGTCTGGTCGGATAAAAAAATTATGGATTTCGCAAAGCGGACGCCTTTCTTCGATCCAATTGTTCTCCAATCCTTTCTCAACTATACCAAAGGGAACATGACTTGGTTCCTCCTCAATTTTGTCTTGTGGCATGAATTCTGGATCGAACAGAAGGATTTAGATCTTCCAATCTAGGACGACCCCGTGGACATACGCCGAAAACTTCATCATCTTAAACACATGCCCAAGGGGGAAATCCCCCGGTTGCTTCTGGCCAAGGCGAAGCGTTGGTCGTCCGACCGGTGGGAACGGATTCAATATCCCCGCGGTCAATCTCATCAAAAGGGTTGGAAAGCCCCTCTGCAAGCGCTCCAGCCTTTAGGGCTTATTCATCCCGAGGCCATCACGCCGGGCTTTGGAAAACTATTCCTTCAGCACTTCCCCCATGATGCAGAACTCATCATCCACGAAGCCGATCAAGCCATGAACCTTATTTTTGATCTTCTGGGATCGGGACCGGTGGACTTGAAGACATTCAGGGAACGCAAGGATTTGAAATTCATCTCAAACGATCCAACCCTGAACATGAAACCAGCTTCGGTGGCCGGGCGAATTCCCTGGCACTTTGATTTCAAAGCGGGGATCGGCTGGGACCCCAAAACCTTTTTCGCCGACATCCGATACGGCCACGTGTTCGGCGTCGACGTCAAAGTTCCCTGGGAGCTCTCTCGCGGGCAACACCTTGTGACGCTCGGGCAAGCCTACCGGCTGACCTATGACGAAAAGTACGCCCGCGCTTTCTTCATTCATGTTGAGGATTGGATCGAACAAAATCCCATCAAGTGGGGGGTGAACTGGGCCTCCCCCATGGACGCGGCCCTTCGGGCCGGCAATTGGCTCCTCGCGTGGGATCTCTTTTACGATGCACCGTCTTGCCCCACAGGGTTCCGCGAAACATTCAGCCACGTTCTTTTTGAACACGGGAAACACATCACCCAACATTTGGAACGGGGTGGGGGGATTACCTCAAACCATTATCTGTCCAATCTCCTGGGTCTTCTCTATATCGGTCATTTTCTTCAGGTTAAAAAGTGGCAGCGGTTTGCGGCGGAGGAGATGTGTTGGGAAATACAAAAACAAACGTACGACGATGGCTTCGACTACGAATCATCCACGTCCTACCATCGGCTCGTGACGGAGATGTTTTTCTTTGCAACCCTCCTCCAGGAGCGGTGGAACATGGCTGGGGATGAACCCGATAATGTGAAATTCAAGACCCGGCTTCACGCCATGTTTTTGTGTCTTCAGAAACTGCTCCAGCCCAACGGCCTTGTTCCCCTTATCGGCGACAACGACAGCGGTCGGGTGCACCTTCTCTTCAAACGGGAGGACGCCGATCACCGGTACCTTTTGAATCTGGGCGCCGCTCTCTTTAAAGATTCCCACCTCAAAGTCCAGGGCTGGGAAAAGTCCTCGGAGCTGGCATGGCTCTTCGGCTTTAGAGAATTGGAAGCCTTCAAAGCTCAGCCAGGAATAGAACCGAACAAATTGGGCTCCAAACCGCCGTCCCGCTCGGGACTCGTTGTTCTACGGGGCCACGACGATTACTTAAGTTTCTCCGCGCAACCCAACGGGACGCGCGGCATCGGAAATCACACCCACAACGACAAACTGAGCTTCACCTTGCATGTGCGAGGCGATGACTTTATCGTCGATCCCGGCTCCACTCTTTACACTCCCAATCCTTCATTAAGAAACAAATTCCGGTCGACGGCCATGCACAACACGGTTGAAGTCGACGGTCGGGAACAGAACGAATTTTTGGGGGACTCTCTTTTTACCCTCAGTAACGACGCTCAAGTAGAAATCGTTAACTACAAAGAAGGCCATCTTATAGAGGCCCAACACACCGGCTACCGCCGGCTGGACGAGCCCGTTCTCCATCACCGGCGAATCGCAAGAATTGATGAGCCCCTTCAATGGACCCTCCATGACGAACTAAAAGGTCGCCACAAACATCAATTGAAGTGGACGTTTGTCCTCGGACCGGGCATAAGAGTCAACAAGATCTCGGCGAACACGCTTCAGCTTGTGGGCTCCCGTGGCGAGCTCCAACTGGTTTGCGGGGATAATGGATCAAATTTTTCGATCGAAGAAGGGCTCGTTTCGCCAGCCTATGGCGTGTGCCGAGAAACGAAGATCATTCGGTTGATCATGGAAAAACAACTACCTTGCCTCATTGAATTCTCTCTAAATTGGAAAAAGCTATGAAAGTCACTGTTTTTGGTGCCAAGGGCCTATTAGGAACAGACCTCCTCCGCCAGGCTCCCGCCAACATCACAGCAATACCGCACGATATCGAAATCAATATCGTCGATGAGACCGCCGTGCGGAAAACCCTTTCACAAGACCAACCCGAATGGGTGATTAATGCCGCTGCCTTCAGCGATGTCGATGGGGCTGAAAAAAATCCCCAAGCGGCCATGGATGTCAACGCCCAAGGTCCGGCCCATATCGCCAAGGCCTGTCGGGAAATGAATATCCCCTTTGTTCACATTTCTACAGATTACGTGTTTAAAGGCGACAAACCGGACCTTTACATTGAGGACGATGAGCCTCAGCCGACAGGAAATTACGGGAAAACAAAGTGGATGGGAGAGAAAGCCGTTCAAGAATGGGGAAAACATTACATCTTAAGGACCAGCGGGCTCTATGGGACCTCACGGCCCAATCACGCCACCCGTTTGCTGGAAACCATTCAAACGGGTCAAAAAATCAAAGCGGCCACCGATCTCCTCTGTTCCCCAACCTATACCGCCGATTTGGCTGGATGGATTTATCGGCTCTTATCATCAAAGGCCCCCTACGGGACCTATCACCTCTGTCATACCGGTTTTTGCTCCCGCCACGAGTTCGCCATGAAACTCTGCGAACTGATGGGCCTTGATGGCCAAAAATACGTCGTTCCTATATCAATTGATGACCTCCACCTGCCTGCTCCCAGACCAAAAAGAGCTTGCCTTTCCATGGCGAAATGGGAAAAATGCATCGGTAAACTTGATTCGTGGCAGGACGGCTTAAGCCATTTTCTATTCGATCAAGTTCGTCATTCCCGCGAAAACGGGAATCCAAGCCGAAAACAATATTTTAGATTCCCGCTTTCGCGGGAATGACGTTAGCGCACACAATGACGGATTATCACTTAGACAAACTACGCTGCTTATCCATCGTCATGCCCGTCTACAACGAGGCGCACACATTGCGCGAAGTGTTGCGCCGGGTGCAGGCGGTGCCACTCCCAATAGAAATCATTATGATTGACGATTGCTCGACCGACGGGACCCGCGACCTCCTCAAAAAAATCGAAAGCGAATCTTCCACAGGAATAAAAATAATTTACCGAGAAAAAAACCAAGGCAAAGGGGCAGCCATTCGAGAAGGAATCAAGCATGCCACGGGCGACATTCTCATTATTCAAGACGCTGACTTGGAATACGACCCCTCCGAATATCCGCGCCTTCTGGAACCGATCCTCTCAGGGGATGCGGATGTCGTCTACGGCTCCCGATTCCGCGGCGAGCGGCGGCGGGTGCATCTTTTTTGGCATACGCTCGGAAACAAGTTCCTGACCCTTCTTTCAAACATATGCACCAACCTCAATCTATCCGACATGGAAACGTGCTACAAAGTGTTCAAAACGGAGATCATCAAAAGCATCCCGCTTCGGTCCAACCGATTTGGTTTTGAGCCGGAAATCACCGCCAAAGTAGCAAAACTTCGTTGCACTATTTACGAAGTTCCCATCTCCTACCGCGGCCGCAGCTATGCCGAAGGAAAAAAGATCAATTGGAAAGACGGTCTGTCGGCCATCTACACCATCCTCAAATTCTGGCTGATCGATGACCTCTACGAGGAAACAGCCGGCCTACGGACCCTCCGCATTCTCGAGGGGGCGGGCGAATACAACACCTGGCTTTTCAATCAATGCAAACCCTTTTTGGGAAGAAGAATCTTGGAGGTGGGCTCCGGCATCGGCAACATCACCAAGCACCTTCTGGATCGGGATCTCGTCATCGCCACCGATGTTGTAGAGTTTTATCTGGATGATTTGACGAAGCTTTTTTCCCACCTGCCAAACGTCAAAATCCGGAAGCTCGATTTATTGAATGAACAGGGAGCTAAACAAGCACAAAAGGAATTTGGGCCTGATACCGTTCTCTGCATGAACGTTTTGGAGCACATAGAGAAAGATAAAGAGGCCCTAAGAAACATTGGGCATCTATTACCTTTGGGGGGACGGCTCGTCCTGCTTGTCCCGGCGCACAAACAACTCTACTCGAAAATTGATGAAAATCTGGGGCATTTCCGCCGCTACAGCAAAGACGAAATCAAAGTTGGGCTGGAAAAGGCGGGTTTTCAAATTCGTTCAAGTCGCTATCTCAATATGCTGGGGGCTATCGGCTGGTTTATTAACGGGAAAATTCTAATGCGTAAAATCCTTCCCAGTCGCCAATTGCGCCTTTTTGATCTCCTGGTGAAGCTCCTGGCTATTGAAAAATGGATGCCCGTCCCCTTCGGATTATCATTGTTGACAATTTGTTCTAAGGTCGAAAAAACAACTTAATTTCTGTCGTACACCAGCATCCAGCTTTTTGTCCAATTGACATCGTGCCCCCTCATTGTTGCTATTAATGCTACAAACTCAAAATCAAAACCTTATGATATAATCTCGCCTCTGGAAATCTCGACGGAATAACGTCCTTTCCCGTGCTGCTATCATTGTAAAAAATATGAAAACTTCTTATTACACAACGGAAGAGCTTGGAAGAATAGGTTTTAAAAAAATTGGGCATTCAGTCCTAATAAGCAGAAAAACATCCATTTATTCTCCTGAACTTATAGAGATTGGGTCCCACGTAAGAATTGATGATTTTTGCATACTTAGCGGTTCTATAAAAATAGGAAACCATATTCATATAGGGGCTTATACGGGATTGTTCGGTAAAAACGGCATTAACTTGAATGATTATGCTGGACTTTCGACTCGTGTAGCTATTTTTACCGTATCGGAAGATTATTTAGGGAGAAGCATGACCAATCCGACGATCCCCTCAAAATACCGGCGTCCAAAAGAAGGCCCGGTCACCATCGGTTCGAATGCTATTGTCGGAGCGGGTACGGTTATCCTGCCGGGAGTGATTCTTGGGGAGGGGACAGCTGTTGGAGCTTTATCCCTCGTGATCGGTTCAATTAAACCATGGAAAATCGCGAAGGGTATACCGGCCAAACCAATCCGAGATAGGGAAAAAGACATTATTAAAACTTATCAGAATAAATTGGAAGAAGAGGAAAGGAAAAACGATGGCAATCTCGTCCAAATTGAAAATCCTCCGATTCCAAATAGAGTCGGCTTATCATTCCCATGATAACCGTTTTTGGATCAGCCGTGGGCCCTGCGGAACTTGATGAAATTAAAACCAGCATTGAAAACAAATGGCTGGGCATCGGCCCCAAGGTTAGAGCCTTTGAACAATTGTTTGCTCAGAGGAGACAACTAAAAGACTTTGTTCTTTTGGACAGCGGTTCAAACAGCCTTTACATGGCGATGAAACTTATGGATCTTCCAAAGGGGACAGAAGTCATCGTCCCTAGTTTTACGTGGATTGCTTGTGCTCACGCCATTGTTCTCGCTGGCCACAAACCTGTTTTCTGTGATGTTGATTTACATACGCAAAACATTTCCATCGATACCATATTGCCGCACCTCACCAAAAGATCGGGGGCCATCATGGTTGTCCACTACGCGGGATTGCCGGTTAAAATGGGCCCAATTCTCGACCTGGGACTTCCTGTGGTTGAAGATGCTGCTCACGCCGTTGACTCTACGCTAAATGGAAAAGCTCTGGGTTCAATTGGGACAGTCGGAATTTTCAGTTTTGATTCGGTTAAAAACCTGGCGATGGGAGAAGGGGGGGGGGATTACAACACAAAATCCTGAATGGACACAAAAAGCTCGCAAATTGCGCTACTGTGGGATTTCCAAGTCGGGTTTTGAAGCCTCGGCAAACAAAAGCCGGTGGTGGGAGTATGAAATCTCTGATTTTTCTCAAAAATTCCTCCCGTGCGATGTTCTGGCCTCCATCGGGCTGGCTCAACTTCGACGATTAGACGAGCTACAACAGTGTCGAAAAAAGATCTGGGACATCTATCAAAAGGAACTCTCCGGACTCTCGTGGCTAATCCGACCAACGGAGGCGGCCTCCAATGATAAGCATTCATATTTCACATACTTTATAAGGGTCGTCAACAACAAACGGGATGCCCTTGCGCATTACTTGTTATCGAAAAAAATATACACCACTCTACGATTTCATCCTCTCCACATGAATTCCATATACAAAACACAGGTTCACTTGCCCAATTCCGAACAACTCAATGAAGAAGGACTCAACCTCCCTCTTCACCCGAACCTGACCTCAAACGATGTCGACTATATCATTGAATCCCTTAAATCATTCCGATAAAAAATCGAGTCCCTTCATTGATGATATCCGACCGGGCCCCAGTGGTGATCGGCGTTATTACAAAAGGTTCTTCAATAATTTATTCATATGGAATCTTCAGCATAAGCCCCGGAAAAGGATCTATGAGTCATTTATAAGACATTTAAAACCGACGGAGGATGACAGCGTACTTAATTTGGGCGTCACTGATGTACCTCATCCCCTTGAGAATTATTTCGAACATTATTATCCGTTTAAAAATAAGGTTGTTTGCACAGGTATCGAAGATTGCCGATTTTTAGAAGCACGTTATTCGGGTTTAAAGTTTGTGCGCCTGACACCTAACCAAAAGCTTCCGTTTAATGACAACGAATTTGATATGGGATTTTGTAACGCGACGATTGAGCATGTCGGATCAAGAGAAGAACAACGATTATTTTTAAGGGAATTCCTGAGGGTTTGTAAAAAGGCTATGGTGGCCACGCCGAACCGGTGGTACCCCATTGAATTGCATACTCGATTGCCGCTGGTGCATTGGTTTCCCCCGCGGATTTTTAGGAGATTGATAAAATGGATGGGATACGAGTTTTATTCTTCTGAAAAAAACTTAAATCTGCTTTCGGCTCATCAACTTCTCAAACTACTCCAACCTGGAAATTTTGACATTAAAATCAAAAGGAACTACTTTCTGGGGCTGCCGAGCAACATTCTCCTTTTCGTCGCCAAAAGGTCCCTCGCATGACCGAGCAGGCCCTGCCCCAAAAACCTGTTGTCATTTTAGGCGCCGGTTGTGCCGGCCTCACCGCGGCTTATCAATTAACCCAGAAAAAGATTCCCGTTATAATCATCGAGAAAGAAAATTGCGTCGGAGGGCTGGCCCGGGGTATACTATTTGATGGCAACATCTATGAATTCGGGCCCCATATCTTTCATTCCCCCCAGGCGGATTTGCGCCACTGGATACAAGAACTCATGGGGAGTGAACTCATTTCCTATAACAGAACAATCAAGATCAAATTCCATGACACCTATTACGATTACCCCCTTCCCTTCCTCAAAGTTCTCTTCTCTTTTTCGCTGTTGACGTTATTCAAAGCCGTCGCGAGCTTTCTTTATCAAACTCTTTTGAGCAAGGCGTATCCCGGTGAGGTTTCAACCGCCGAAACGGTTCTTCGAAGAAGTTTCGGAGACGTTTTATATAGGATCTTTTTTAAAGATTACATCCAACGGGTTTGGGGGATTCCGGCTTGTCGCCTGTCTCCAGACTTTGCCCGGGAGCGAGTCCCTCGACTGGGCGCCTTTCCTCTATTGGATCGGCTGCAGGTATTTTTCAGGCCTCGGGAAAAAGCCCCAAAGACCGGGCAATTTATTGAAAGGGTTGAAGGACCCCTTTTTACGACCAAAAGAGGATTTTCACCAATCTTGGAAAAGTTGGCATCCGAAATCAAAATGAGAGGGGGTGAAATCAATCTAGGGGCCCACGTTACCAAGTTGATCACCGATAAGGATGTCGTCGTCTCCATTGAATATCTAAAAGAGAAATCTTTGCATACAATCTCCCCCAGCGCTGTTCTGAGTACGCTCCCCATAACATCTCTTGTCGAAATGATTCATCCTCAACAGAATGAAACGGAATGGCGACGATCCACGCCCACTATCCGATTTCGACCCCTTGTGTGCGTTGGAATACACCTTCGGCGTTCACGGGTGTTACCCGCCTCGCTTGTCTACTATCGAGAATACTCGTTTAATCGCATATCGGACTTTTCTTATTTCGGATTTAAAATACAACCGCCTGGCACGACACAGCTGGTCGCTGAATTGACGTGCGGCGTGGAAGATGATTTTTGGAAAAACGATGATTCAGCCAAACGGGCCGTAGTGAATGATTTAGCTGTTGAATTCGGTATCAGGGAATCCGAAATATTGGGCACAACTGTTTATAAAACGGAACACGGATATCCCATCTATGAATTAGGATACGAATCGCATTTGCAAAAATCGATCGATTTGGCTAACTCTTTTAATAATCTTGCGATCACTGGGCGACAGGGCCTTTTTAAGTACATCAATTCGCATTTGGTTATGGGGTTGGCCATTCAAGCCGCCGATCAAATCACCCATAAACTGTCTCATTTGGGAGAATCGGGGCTTACCGAATCTCTTGGTAAGACAAAGTGTCCCGAACCCGCTGTGACATCGATCGGAAACGTGGCGTAGGCCGCTTCGGGTGTATCAATGGGCATCAGTGAAATATCGTCGGGACGGCGCCGTTTCCCGATTTCAAGCAATGATAAATCCTGCGGACGTATCACGTCCGTGGGGGCTTTCCCAAAATCGGCCCGGTGCATGCGGATGAGAGAAAAGCCGGTGAAAAACAAAGAAACAAACAATCCCACCCATAACCCTTTTTTCTGAATCAATGTTGGAGTCAGGGCGCCTGACAAGAAGATAAGAACAAGGGGTATATACAAGAAACGAGCCTGATGGCTGGAAAGCCGCCACCCGCCCCACAGGACAAAAGCGAGCCCAGCGAAAATCGGCAAATGCCTTTTCCATAGTGACTGAAAGGTAAAAACAAGTACCGGAAATAAAAATAATAGATATAGATAAGGAAGCCCCAGTGGATAGTCGAATGAATTATTAACGCCTTTGGTGGGAACAGAAAGAAGAAAAAAGTGTGTCAAGAATCCCTTCAAACCCCGATCATCATTATTGCCTGTCTTCACGGCTTGAAATAATCTTTCTGCAGTCTTTTTTATCGATGGCAAATTGTTGTCAGCGGGCTGTTTGAAAACCTTGAATCGACCAACAGCAAATGGAAAATGGGGGGTTTGCGCATATTTAAGCGATTTTAAGATAAATGGCCCCGCAATCAAGATGCTCGAAATACAAAGAGAGGCGATCCATTTCCTCCCGAATTTCAAATGGATCCTCCCGATTGTAAAACTCCAGCTGAGAGTCCAGCCAATTTTTGCCATCGTTATGGCCGTCAATGAAAAGAGAGCAAGGAGAAAAATGTAAAAAGGGGGGAATTTAGAAAAAATAAAAAAAGCGAGTTCGATCCCTGCGAGGACGGGTTTTTGTCGAATAAAACTATGGATGGCGGCGATGAAAAGATAAGTGAAAACAATATCCAACATGGCTGTCCCATACTGAATGGCAAAACCATGGCTGGCAAACAAAGCTAAAAAAGCCGCGGCGGCTGCTTGGAGAGACCATTTCCGGTCTGATAATGCCCATGCGAGTTGAGCCACCAATCCCCAGAGGCCCACAAGGAATAGAAACTGGGGGAACTTGTTGGGAAGGGGAGTCGAAAACCAGTAGGGAGCCAAGGCAAACTGAACTGGTAAATAATATAAATCAGCCACAGACCAGGGAAGATGGCGGAACGATCTTTGAATCAGATGCTGCCGTGGTAGGGTGTAATGATAATTAATGACATCCAGTTCCGGAAGCAGATGCGGTGGATACAAACTTGCGTAGAAAACAACGATAATGAGCGGTAGGCAAATCAGTGCCACGATGAGAAGCCGCCATTTCCACTGCGGACTTAAATTCCGAAGCTGATATTTAACTTCAACGAAGGCAGGTTGGCCCGAACGCCATTCTTTGACACAAAAGAAGATAAGTAGTAGAAACCCCAAAACAATAGATAAAGGGGATGTTCTCCCCTGAAGATTGGGAATGCAATAAGCTTCTATCCAGAACAGACCATAACCCAAAACCAATAACAGAGAAGGCGCATGAAAAATCAAAATTTAAATCCTTTCCAGGAAAATGACTATTCGCCAAATCGTGTAAATAATAGTGATCAGCACCAAATACGCGTTTATCCAATACTTTTTTATCATCATATAACCTTATCTATTATTAATTTTACGAAGGAGATTTGATTTTGAAAGGATCAGATAAATCATACTACAGTTGGAAGAGAACAGGAGCGGTATTCTTAAACTGGCTATACGGTCGGATGACGTTTTTACCAGAAATTATGGCGATTCACTTAAAAGCGATGGCGTTGGTTGAGGCCTTCCATCTTATCAGCCGTAATGGAACGGAAGGGGATTACATCGAATTCGGGGTTTTTCAGGGGGATACGTTCCGCCTGGCCCTTCGGACGGCACGCAACTCGTATCGGACGAGTGTTTATAAAAAGTTTCCCGGCCGGTTCATCGCCTGTGATTCTTTTCGGGGTTTGCCAATGGTTCCCTCGCTATCCAATCGTCAGAACACCTTTCAAGCCGGTCAGTATAATTGGCCACTGGATAAATTTGAAAGATCCATCAAATGGGCCCGTAAAAACTCGGACATTATTATTTTGAATGGCTGGTTTAAGGATACATTGACGGATGAAATGAGAAAAAAATATGCCATCAATAAAGTGGCTATTGTCTACATCGATTGTGATCTATATGAATCTGCCGTGAATTGCCTTGAGTTTTTGACTCCCGTGGTTCAAAATGGCACGGTATTATTCCTGGATGATTTCTTCTTGATGAATGGTGACCTTAAGTCCGGCGAGGCGCTGGCACTTGAAAAATGGCTTCATGAGAATCCCCGTATCAAGTTAACGCCGTTTCGAAAATATGGCATCGGCGGCATGATTTTTATCGTCAATATATCGGATGAACAATCTCCTTTTTATCTCAAATGAACAGTCACTGATTAGAATGTGTCTAACAACATATGATACCCTTGTTCTCACAACGCAAAATATTATCCCTTATAAGAACTGATAATGCCGGTCATCGCCAACCCTTATCTTATGGCCATAAATTTCTATTTATCTTGATTGTTTTTTTGGCTATCGAGATCGTTTTGCACGCATTATTCGCCACAACCGCCATCCTTATCCCCCTCAAAAACAAATGGTTACATGGCGGGAATATTGTCATACCGGTCTTTAAAAACGGGGTCATAGAAAGCTACGAATTTGAAGGGAAGTCCTACCAGGGACGCAAAACACCGCTCTATTATATACGTCGCTCAGCCAAACTAATTTACCAAGGATTTACACTTGAATACTGTAACGAAGGTTACAACAAGTTGCGAAATTATCGGTTGATCATGGGAACGTATGAGCCCACTCCGTTTATTCCCTATGTTCGAAAGGCTGGTCTCAAACGGGTCGTTATGCAGGAAAATGGAGAGTCGGTTTTTAAAACAACGGACGAGAACGGTTTTGTCGTGTTTGACCCGCCCGATCAAAAGAAGCCGGCCATGACGATCATGGCCTTGGGTGGATCAACAACGGATTCTCCTTATCCGTATTTTCTTTGGAAATATCTTAACCAAAAATCCACAAAATACCGGTATCGTGTGATAAATGCGGCTCTAGCGGCCTTCACAACCGCTGACAACATTGCGATGTTGGCCTTCCGCGCCATCGATTACTCGCCAGACGTCGTCGTTTTTTACGAGGCCAGCAACGACATATATCCTTCTTATGTTGGACCGGAAATCGGTCATTTCAAGTCGGACTATTCTCACTGGCGCACGTCCCTGGATATGATCACGCTCAACCGATATCGGCTCTTTGACTATGGGCCGCGTTTTCTTGATTATTCTGCTCTCTATTCGATTTTTCGGAGGGTATTGTTATTAGATACCATCCGCCGGCTTAATGGGGGCATTATGGCTGTCACGGCCCGTTATTTTCCTGATCCCGGCGATCCTCAATATTTTTCTGGCCTTTCAACTTACAAAAGAAACATCGTTACTCTCCTGGGTATCGTTCGAATACATGGGGGTTCTTTGCTCTTATTGACTCAAACTCACCAAATAAAATATATGTCACATGTTGCCTATGAATACGTCGAACAGATGAATGACGTTCTCCGACAAATTGCAAGAGAAAATAAATCGGCTCTGTGGTTTTATGACTTCGCCCGCGAGAAAGAGTCCCAAATCGATCAGTTGATGATCCGTGATTCCGTGCATTTTGACAACCCGGGTTATAGGCTCTTGGGAGAATCTGTGGGCCGCTTTATTATTAAAAGAGTGGAGAAAATCGACTCTTTTTCTTGAGGGGAATATTGAAATCAATTTTTAAATTGATATAAAGTCCAAACTACGAAAAACAGGGAGGAGGCCAATGGCCAAAAAAAACATTTTCATCACGGGGGTGGCGGGATTTTTGGGGAGTGCTTTAGCCGAGGCCCTTTTGAAGGAGGGCCACAGCGTTTCGGGATGCGATAACCTAATGGGGGGATATTTGGACAATGTCCCTGACGAGGTTGAGTTTCACCAGGTCGACTGTCGCTACTTGAACACAATGGTGAGGCTATTAATGGAAATTGACATTGTTTATCACACCGCTTGTGTCGCATACGAAGGTTTAAGTGTTTTTTCTCCCCACCTTGTTTGTGAAAACACCTTCCAGATCACAGCCACAATGGCCTCTGCGGCATCGTCGTGTCGTATAAAACGGTTCGTTAATTGTTCAAGCATGGCCCGTTACGGCAAACAAGACAAAGTCCCTTTTACGGAAGACATGATACCGAAACCTCAAGATCCCTATGGCGTGTCCAAATTGGCGGCGGAACAGATATTAGATGTCCTTTCTCAAACTCATGGCTTCGAAGTCGTTCACGCTATTCCCCATAACATCATCGGGCCCCGACAAAAGTACGATGATCCCTATCGAAACGTTGCTTCCATAATGATCAACCGCATGTTGCAAGGAAAGCAACCCATTATATACGGTGATGGGCAGCAGAAGAGGTGTTTTTCCTATATTGACGACGTGGTGGGATGCCTCGTCAAATTAGGCTTTCAAAAAAATGTCGTCGGGGAGAAAATAAACATCGGGCCGGACGAGGAGGAGATCACTATCAATGATTTGGCTAAAACCATTGCGGGGTTGCTGGATTTCCCGTTAAAGCCGATCTATGTCCCGGATCGGCCGCAGGAGGTTAAATTCGCCACTTGTTCGGCTGATAAAGCGAGGAAGCTTTTGGGTTACAAAACTCAAACTCCATTGCGGGATGGCCTAAATAAGATGATCGAGTACATTCGGAAACGAGGTGTTAAAAGATTCAGGTACCATTTGGACATAGAAATTATCGACGACAAAACGCCGAAGACCTGGGTTCAAAGGATGTTTTAACCCAATGAAGATTCGAGTCGGTTGGATCGTTGACAACGCCGGCCGGTTTGGCCGATTGAGCCTCCTAAAAATGCCATGGCAGGGCTTAAGCATCGTCGGACGAATGCGCTATGAGGAAGTGGGCCTTTATCTCCAGCGAACGAATCCCCTGTTTGAGATGGTTCTTTTTGATTGGTCCTATCCTCTTTGGTCGTTATGGAAGAAGTGTGACATCGTCATCGTTTTAAAAAGATTCGAAGATTATGTTATCGACGCTGTTGAGCGGCTGAAAAAGAGGGGGACAAAGGTCATCTTTGACGCGAACGTCAATTATTACGAGGACTGGGGAAACCATCGAATGCCGGGGACGATCCCCAAGCCATGGCAAATGGAAAATGCGAAAAAGATGACCTCTCTGGCCGATTGTGTCGTGGCCGATTCCACTTATTTGGCGGAGATCTGCCGGCGATACAACAAAAATATCGTCTGGATTCCAGATCCCATTGACACTGAAATGTACAAGCCGAACCCCAAAAAGAGTGCATCCCATGGAAAGTTACGGCTCCTCTGGAGCGGCATCGAATGGAAAGCCTATCATCTCGAATTAATAGCCCCGGTCTTGGAAAAATTAAAATCTTCGATCGAACTGACCATGGTGTTCGACAAGATCGAGGGCGCCCCCCGCGTCGATGTTATTGAAAGATTGCAGAAAAACATCGGGGCCCGCGTTGTGCCTTTCAGCGAACCGAAACCCTTTGGCCGTCAGCGTATCTTGTTCCACAAATGGATGGATCAGGCCGACGTCATCATTTCACCCAAAATACTTGATTGCGCCTATGAGATGGGGCACACGGAACTAAAGATAACACAGGGCATGGCTGCAGGTTTACCGGCGCTGGCCAGTCCCCAGCAATCCTATAAAGAAGCCCTTCGTGATAATGTCGGGGGATGGATATGCTCTTCCCCCGAAGAATGGGAAGAACACCTCACTTTTTTTATCAAGGATCCCCAAAGGGTCACCCAAATAGGAAAGGATGCGAGAACGCGGGTATTAGAACGCTACTCAATTCCAGTCATTGCAAAGATATACGAGGGAATCATTCTCCAGACACTTCATGCTGTTTAATTCTCTTCACTTTTTTATCTTCTTCCCTCTTGTTACTACCGGTTTTTTTATCCTCCCTCATCGTTTCCGGTGGATCTGGCTTCTTTTTGCCAGTTGTTATTTCTACATGGCGTTTATCCCCATTTATATTCTCATTCTCCTGTTCACCATCAGTATTGATTATGTCGCTGGCCTTCTTATCGAAGGGGCACGGGGCGTTCGACGCCGCCAATTTCTCATATTGAGTTTGATCGCCAATATCGGCGTCCTTGCGGTTTTTAAATACCTCAATTTCACTATTGGCAATTTAAATGCCATATCTCATTGGGTTGGTTCAAACCAAACGTTTTCCACACTTGGAATCATCCTTCCTATTGGCCTGTCTTTTCACACCTTTCAGTCCATGAGCTATACAATCGAAGTGTACAGGGGGCGATACAAAGCGGAAAGAAATCTCGGCATTTTTGCTCTATATGTCATGTTTTATCCTCAATTGGTAGCGGGACCCATTGAACGCCCTCAAAATCTTTTAACTCAATTACGAGAAAAGAAGGAGTTTAATTACGCTCGTGTGGCGGATGGATTAAAACTAATGTTGTGGGGATTTTTTAAAAAGATGGTGATCGCGGACCGAATTTCTCTTTTTGTTAACCAGGTGTACGAAAACCCGACTCATTATGAAGGCGTTTCACTTGTCATTGCCACTGTTTTCTTTGCTTTCCAAATCTATTGCGATTTTTCTGGCTATTCGGACATTGCCATTGGATCTGCTCAAGTCATGGGGTTTCGCTTAATGGATAATTTCAAGAGGCCATATTTTTCAAAATCAATCGGAGAATTTTGGAAAAGATGGCATATTTCCTTATCCTCTTGGTTTCGTGATTATCTTTACATTCCCCTGGGGGGAAATCGGGTTAACAAGCCTCGTTATTATTTCAATGTATTTCTCACCTTTTTACTCAGTGGACTCTGGCACGGAGCCAACTGGACTTTTATTGTTTGGGGGTCTCTCAACGGCATCTACCTTATTGTATCTCAACTAACGATCGATGTCCGGTCCCAACTTCTCGTGAAAACAGGCATCACCCGCCACCCCAACCTATTAAAATACACGCGGATTTCGACAACTTTCGCACTCATCAATTTCTCGTGGATATTTTTCCGTTCAAAAAACCTCAATGATGCCATCTACATCGTGACACACTTGTTCACGGGATGGGGAACGTTTTTAAGCAACATCACAAACAAGCATTTCATTGGTGCTTATGTTTTATTAAGCCAACGGAAGTGGGAGGTATCAATCGCCCTCATCTCAATCCTTATCCTTGAGATTGTGCATTCCATTCAACGGCACGGGAGCATCCGGCATATGCTCTCGGAACGGCCCGCTTATGTGCGGTATTCAATTTATTATTTACTCTTCTTCTTTTTATTGTTCCTAGGGAAATATACAGCGGCCGACTTTATCTACTTTCAATTTTAAAATTCCATGAGAAAATTCATTTTTCACTCGCTTCTTTTCACATTCCCGATCTTCGTCGTCATCATGCTCAACTTTAAATATGCCCCTTATTTTATCAGGTACGAATTGGGGCCGGGGACAGACGAGCAGATAGATCGAAGCTTTACACTGGCGGAGTCCCGAACCTACGATTGCCTTGCTCTCGGCAACTCGAGAATATACCGCGGGCTGAATCCGGACTTAGTATCCATTCCAACCTTCAATTTTGCCAACGATGACGGGTCATTTAACCAGTACTACTTTAAACTCCTTTATCTCGACAAAAAAAGGAAGAAATTTAAATATCTTATTTTGGGCATGGATTATTTCGAATTTTCTTATCTCCCCTACACCCGGAACCATGTCTACTTTAAATATTTGGGGGACGGTTACAAAAAGGATTACCAGCAATCCATTCAATCCATCCATGGGTTAACAAGGTGGCTATTGGGGCGTGATTTCTTTTCTCCTCTCAACACGTCTTTCAATTCCTTTATGAGTAAAAAATTTGCGTGGACTGCTCTCTCTTGTTCAAAATACATTTTTCGAGCTTTGCAAGGGAAACCACGTTTTATGAAAGCCTTTTTAAGAGACAATGGACAGTACGTGATAGCGTTCTCCTTTGCGCTTGAAAATGACTCCCTTATAAGGGATTTGACGCGACTTCCCATTCAAGACGATTATTTCAACAAAATACTTAAGTTTTGCTCTGATCGCGGTATAAAGGTGATTCTTGTCATGGCTCCAGCGCGATCAAATGAGCTTGATGGATATAATCCCGACACGATCATGGAGTATGAGCGTTACTTCCAAAGAAAAACAAAACCTAATGAGGTTTTTTACCTAAATTATTCCACGCACCCATCCTTTACGGTCCAGGATTTTTCCGATATCACGCATTTAACAGAGAATGGGGCGAACAAGTGGTCCGATATTTTCGACGGCGACCTCAATAAAATTATGAAAACTCAAATTCCGACGGCCTCATAATGCATACCATTGATTCCATGACTATCATCAAAAAGGATTCACGATTGAGACAACTTTTAAGAGCATTATATCGATACGAAAAAAAACTCCTTTTTCTCATTTTGATTTCATTATTGGCAGTATTCTTGCCTTTTGTGTTCCTTTTTCTACCGTCTAAATCGAACCTGGTTTCCTTTAAACTGCGCGAGGCTTTATCGGTTGAATTTATTAACCGTACTCGGAGCCGGTCATGGACAAGAACATTGGATAGAATGAAAGAACAAATATCTTCCCGCCATTACTTAAATGCCATTCGTTACGGCGAAAGATTGTTTAAAGATTTATCACATGTTCAGCAACCCCATTTTCTCGGCGCCGCTAAATTGACATTGTACAGGTATCTCGACGAAGCTTACCTCCAATACGGCCGCCAACAAAATCGCAGGGAGGAAATTCTCCGTGACTGGATCGGTTTCGATCCTCTCTCAAAAGAAAGTTATCATGCATTGGCCCGGTTTCTTATGCATCGTGGTGATCCGGCCTGTTTGGAATTTTATCAGAAAGCATGGCAAATCGAACCGTATTCACGCGACCTGTTTACAGACTACTCGACAGCCGCAAGTGTCATGGGTCACCCAGAAATATCATGGGAACTCCTTCACGAATACTTAACCAGCTTGTCTTACCAAAGAGCTACCATCAGCAACAAAGAATTTTTTATCCCTTCCAATGGCAAATCCCAAGCAATTGATGTGCCCGTTGATAATCATGTTATTCGGATTAATGGGATGAACGAATGCCTTTTATCTATCGATTCGATCCAAAAACTAACGGTACGATATCTTATTCCAGTAGTAAACATTTCCAAATCACAGTTAAAAATTAAACACGAAAAAGAAATCGGGGAATATGCGATTCAATTTCCGACATCGTACAATGTTACATATGCCCGTATTCGACTTCGCTGTTTCAAGGAGTTAACCGACGAAAATCTTGATTTAATTCAGCGAACCGGCAATGACGGATGGCTCTCCAAATTTGGATACCCAAAGAATGAAATTTAGAAAGAGGCCTTCATGGCGGTTGTTTACCATATTTGTCTATTCGTTCCCCTTGCTTATTTGTGCCAGTGCGGTTGCGGCCGTTGTTTTTCACAATTGGGCAGCCCCTAATTTCACGCATAACCAAGGTGGATACCCTCTCCAAGCGTTTATCATGCGAGAGATCGCTCAGGGAGGTCATTTTTGGAGAATGGTTAAGCTCCAGAATAGCGTTTATTTTTCAATTCGCGATCCAAGAAGCATAAATATTCTGACGTCACCGGATGAAATTAAAAAACTGAGATCCAACTTGCCTCAATCCGGGGATCGTCCGGTCAAGGCATTCCTGAATTATCAAGGACAGATCATGCCGATTCGCCTCGAATTACGCGGAGACGGATTTCTGCATTGGGGTTTTGAATTAAAGTCGCTTCAAATCCGATTTGGAAAGGATGAACGCCACCTCGTTCACAAAAGGGTCCTTAATCTTATTAAAAAATCCTCCAGCCTTATCGCCTTACTGGCCAAGGATCTGGGGGTTCTTTCCACGGACATGAAATCGCTGAGATGTTTTATTGACGGCCGTTATTATGGATTGTTTAACACTCTTGAGCCGCCCGATGAGGGGTTCCTGCGACGGAACAGGAAAATGCCTGGAGATGTGTATAGCGGGGATTTTCAGTCCGTGAAAGCTTTACGATCGGTCAATTTTCTTATGAATCCCTATGTGTGGACCAAAAACGCCAGGTCCAATGTTATTCCTCGGGATGACTATCGCTACCTTGCTGATTTTATTGGCCAACTCAACGATCATGGTTTAGACGAATTCCGCCGGTTCATGGAGATGTTGAGTTGGGAAGAAGCGGTTAAAAATATTGGCTTTGCATTATTAATGAAATCGGCGCACCAAGATGATCTTCATAATCAAAAATGGTACCTCAATCCCCTGACGGGCCGGTTTGAACCGATTGTTTGGGATCTGTATGTGGATTCCTATCAGAAACCTTATTCTGAGTTCGGCTCGCGGTTCCCCTACATCAACCTCTTTTACAAAAAGATGCTTCTCCATCCCAAATTCCTTGAGGATATATACGCGTGGTGTTACCCTTATTTCACCGACGACACATTTGAATCCATTGCTGAAAGATCAAAAAGAGAGGCGGAGATAAATGATCTATTCCTCCAGGCCGAAGTCTATGATTACTCCCACAAAGGGGCCGGTGATTCTTTCCTTAATAAAACATTAATGAAAAATTTAATGAACAACAGAGACATCATGAAAGAGGCCGTCGAGAACGGCTGTTCGATGCGTTATCGGATTCTGAAAAATCAAGATCAATCCTTTTCCATTGTGTTTGTTTCCGATGGAATCGTGGCTGGTGAATTGATGGGTTTTACAGGAGGGCCATTCATTCGTCAGATCACCAAAGAAAAAAACATATTTGGGGGAAAGGAGGAAAACCTTACCTACAACAACAATTCGGGGTCGGCTTTATTAGCGGTTCCCCAAACTCTTTACCCCGGCAGAAGCCTTTCCGGTGAGACGATGAAGACGACCCCATTGCTTTATCCATTTCGCGTTACAACTGAAAAACCTGTCGTTCCCATCATTAATAATCACATCACTAAAAAGGGGGTCACAGCGCAACCCTTAACGAAGGATGAATGGGAAAATTTACTGAATCACACACCCTTTTACAAAACTTCATATCATCCTTGGCTATTGGACGATCCACTTCCCAAAACGATTGTCTGGGGTGGCCGTGTTCAAGTTAATGAAGATAAGGTTATTTCAGCCAATGAAACATTGAAGATTCTACCTGGGACCCAAGTTATCATTGCACCCGGCAAGAGTATTATTTCTTTTGGTCAGGTTCAGTCCGTGGGGACCAAGGACAAGCCAATTCGGATATTGCCCATGGATCTTCGCTTTGCTTGGGGCGTTTTTGCTGTTGTGGGACATGGGGCTGATTCTTCTATATTCAAAAACGTCATTTTTGAAAAGGGAAGCCTCGCTCAATATGAGCGGATCAATTTTAGCGGAATGCTTAATATCCATTATGCTGACGACATCAGAATTGAATCCTGCCGCTTCCGCAACAACACCCAAGGGGATGACGTTGTTCACCTGGCGGCATGCGACAAATTCGAATTCGTCGAAAATGAGATCAGACAAGCTTTCTCGGACGGTTTGGATTGTGATCTGTCCGATGGCATCATTGTTAATAATCGCATAGAAGATACGGTTAATGATGGGATCGACATTATGACAGGCCACGTTTATCTGATTAACAACGAAATTAGAAGGGCCAACGACAAAGGCATTTCTGTTGGAGAGCATTCCGCCGTTATTGTCACGAATAATTCCATCTCCGAATGCAATATTGGGATTGCCTTGAAAGATGGATCGAAAGGAGAAGTTAACAACTGCGAATTTAATTCAAATAACACGGCTCTTTCCATTTACACCAAGAATAGCTGGTACCCAGGCACGGGAAGAGCCGTGATTAAAAACAGTAAATTTTTCAAAAATAAAAACACCTTTGAGATGAGGGACCATTCCTTTGTTGTTTTAGACCACTCTACTGTCGACAACCCCACGGGCACATGGGACGGAGTCAAGTCGTATAATTCCTTGGTTGGTCCGACGGCTCAGGGACCAATATCAGGGATCCCTATATCGAAAGTTAGTGGAGTATCCGATTGGCCCGTGGGTATAATCCGCCACCCCTTTACTTATAGCTTATATAGTGAGAAGGATATTGAATTCGATGCCACGTTTGGGGTTCACGATGCCCTTATTGAACCACAGGAGTATGACAACAGTTTTACTCAATTCCCATTAAGCCGAAAAACTCCCCGGGTTAAAATCCTTTTACCAAAAGGCGAGATAGAAGAAATAATTGTTGAAGTATTAGCAAAATCATGTCAGGGCACTATGAAAGTAGGGGATTGGTCGTCTCCGTTCCTCTATGAAGCCCCCGGCTTTTATCAAATGAGGATTCCGCAGCCGAGAAGCCGAATTCTGGAAATCGACGTCTCGGGGAGAGGCGGCGTTCTGATTGACCGGATTAGGGTCATCAAAAGAAAGTCAGTCATTCATCTGAAAAATGGGCCAATCCCAGCGAGATCATTATGACAATTATTCGCAACGCCGTTCAGTATTGGCGGCATGAGTCTTTTTGGGAAAAAATGGCTGATTTCTTTATAACCGTAATTTTCGGTTGTGCGTTTTTGGTGGCACTCAAAGTTCTTCTTCATGACATCCCAGTCCTTCAAACTTTTGTTGATGCCGCCGGCTACTTTGTCGATCCGGCCACCCAATTAAAGGTTCGACGCGCTGTCCAAATTTTAATTCTCGTATGCACCGTCGGTTTCTGGCTGTTGTTTCATTTGCTCCTCATCTTTTATAAGGAACAAAGAAGACTGGACAATCAGAAGAAGATCCTTTCAAGGAAAATGTCGGATTATGCATAGTGTGAGGTCCAACAATAGATACGAATTGAAGTTTCTCCTGCCCCTCAAGGACTTCACGTGGCTTATAAAAGATATTCAATATTTCGTCGAAGACGATCCCCATGCCGAAAAAGGCAATGCCTACAAAGTATCTTCTCTCTATTTTGACAGCCGTGAGCTCACGCTTTTCTACGAAAAACTGGACGGTCTTCGATTTAGAAGGAAGCTGAGAATGCGAACGTATGGTTTGCACCCTCAGGATGGATTCCTTGAGATCAAGCAAAGGTTGGATCAAACCATTCAAAAACGCCGACTCAAAAGACCACTGGGGGAACTATTGTCGTTTGCCTCCCAGCCGGCCCCCCTCTTTCATCTGGATTCCGTTTATGCCGAGGCTTACAGCTTGATTAAAACATATGACCTGCGACCCATCGTGGTCGTCGCTTATGACCGGCATGCCTTTGTGGCAAAAAACGAACCTGGCCTTAGAATCACCTTCGATCAGAATATACGTTATAATACACGCTGCTTGAATTTGCCTCTTTCGATAGAAAACAGCCGGTTTTTTGTTTCTCCGACAATGGGTGTATTGGAAGTGAAATGCAATCACTTTATTCCGACATGGTTATTGACCCGGCTTAACCAACTCGAGGTAGCTCAAGATCGGATATCAAAATATTGTTTTTCGATTAATACAGCGGTATTTTCAGGAACTAAATTTTAAATTCATAACGAAAGGAGACACTAAAAAAACATGGATGAATTACTTAAGCAAATCTCGTTGTCGTCGGCAGACTTCACATCGAGCTTCACAATCTGGGAGGTGATAACAACCATTATTCTGACCTTCCTCTTCGTATTATTTCTGACTTTTATTTACAAGATCACCCACCAAGGCGTTTCGTATTCAAAAACCTTCGTACATTCAATGGTGCTCATCGGGGTGACTATTTCCGTGATAATGCTTTTGATCGGCAGCAACCTTGCGCGGGCATTTGCGCTGGTAGGCGCTTTGTCCATCATCCGCTTTCGAAATGCCGTCAAGGATACACGTGACGTCAGCTTCATATTCGTAGCGATGGGGATTGGCATGGCGTGCGGGACACGTTTTTATCTGCTGGCTTTCATTTTCACGGCGTCCATCAGTGCCATCGCTTATTTTCTTTATCGGTTCGAAATCGGGGCCAAAATCAAAACGGAAATGCTGCTTCGGGTCCACGTGCCTGAAACTTTCGATGCTGATAAATCTTTCAAAGAGTTGTTTTTCCGGGATTTGCACGAATATTCCCTCATCAGTATTGATGCCCTCCCCGGGAAAAAACAAAAGGAACTCATCTATAGCATCCTGCCGAGGAGGGGGGTAGATGAATATTCATTTCTGGAAAATCTACGCCGGTTAAACCCTGAGGGCTTGGTCTCGATCCTGACCGGCCAACAAAACGTTCTTCTCTGACGAGAATGGCCGTCGTACCCCTAAACTCTTTATAGCTGATTCCACCTATTTGGCGGAGATTTGTCGACGATACACCAAGAATGTTGTCTGGATTACGGGCCGTTAGACAATGATTTCCCGAGTTTGTCACCTCCTGACGCTTTTTAACCCTCCTCTCGACGGAAGCCTATCTGAAAAAATCAAAAATGTAGTGTTACGAAATAACCTGAAAAGGACCCTCCATAAATTCTTCCACCGCTGCTTCATCGCTCACGCCCCTCTTGCGTTTGGCTACCAACAACCCCATCATCAACCGGCTGCCTTTAGCAGGGCGGCCCATGCGGTCTGAAAAGTTTTTCCGGTACACCTCCCCCAGCTCAACTCACGGCATGATCGCCGACAATTTCAGCCATCGGTTCATCGGATTCAGTTTTCCACCCAAGGGTAAGAGTTCAGATAACAGCGGCGGAGTCTCGCGGTCTTTGGATTTGTACAAGGTCGTTTCTCCTTTCAAAAGTGCACCGGTTTCGGGTTGTTAACCTCATCTTCTGTTCACTTATCTTCTTATTTTCAGGAGAAATTAACCCTTTCTTCCGTCGATATTTTATAATACTTTTGCTTTTTCAGGGGACCCCAAGTATTTTGGTCATGGTATGGACCCAGTCGAATCGTCTTTTCTTTTGGTTGAAGAGAAACTTAACCTCTTACGAACGTATAGGTTGATTTGGTTTGCAATGCCATTTTATTTGTTTTGCCAATTCTATTCTCGCTTGGTCATCAATTTACCCATTACTTAGGGGCAAAGTATAACGCCAGGGCCGCTTCATTCACACCAAACTTATCTCATTTGGCGCTTATGAATTTATCGCGGAGCCGATCGGATCAAACGGATCGGGACTGGGTTCTTGATGATGGGTTCTTTCATCGAACCCGCCGGGCCCACATTTTTCCGTAAATTCTGGGTTTGCCCGTATAATCCATTTTCATCTTTAAATAAAAACTCATTGGGGTCGTCGTTGCCCTCCGCCAATAGGTCATTCCAGATGAATCGCTGACGGATTGAACGGGGCTGGCAATCGTAAACATATTGTCACCCTGTGTGTGGTCCGTTTGATTGTTTCCAGAGTGGGCTGAAATGACGACCCTGACATCCGAGCAAACCGAAGAACCGACGGAAACGCCGCCAATTCCGAAAATATCCCATTCTCCGGCGGGCAGAGGCAAAACAGCCAGATCACCGAATTCCCCACTCTTCGCGGCTGGGATGGGGGTTTTGATGACGTTCTCAACGTAATAGCCCTTATCCTGGATAACGCAATTGCGACCGCTGGCCGTGCCCTTAAAATCAGACTCCCCGCTGATGTCCAAATTTCCATGGAAGGCCCAATTTCCTTTTATGACATATGGCCCTGTGGTTAAAACAACTAAGGCATCTGAATCTCCGCCAGGGAATGTTATCGTCCGACCCGATCCGTTATGACCCTTTCTTTGTGGTAAATGCGGGATATTGATGGTGGTCGAACTTCCACCTTCACCGAAAATCAATTGATCACTCGGGGTAGTCAACATGACCCGTCCATTTATAGTCACTAGATCCCCTCGACTGACGGTCACTGTGCCTCCTCTACTGACAGTCACCATATTCCCACTCCCAATAGTCAATGTATCACCATCAATACCGACTTTTTCCGCGCTATGCATTAATGAAGGAATCGTAACCAGAATGATTATTAGAGTTATAATCGGCTTGTTCATTTTTTCCTCCACCTCACTGTTGTTTTATTGTCCCCTATTAGTAGCAAAATTTGCCAACCCTAAAAACAAAAAATACTGAAATAAATAAAGGAAAAAAACTGTTGCTCAAACAAAAGTGTTTTACCGTCGAAAACGACCCCGCCAAATCCGACGCCATCGTCGTGCACACCTGCTCATTTCTTTTTTCCTCTGTCGGATACCGCCCCCTTTGCGGTTGCGGAGGAGACTCTGTCCTGAAGGGAGCGTAGCAAAAGTAGTAGATCTGAGGGCATGGAATACGAACGCCCCAGCCACGCCGTATACGAGTTAAATGACCACTTTGCTGGGGTCCTGAAACACTCTTGCTTTTTCAGGGGACATAGGTACACCATTTCATATATGTCTCGAAATAGGGGGGACTCGAGCGATGAAATTTGCTTCAAGGATTATCTGTTACGAGAAAATGATTTCATTACTTCGGCAAACCGGTGACCGATTTCATCATACCCTTCCCTCGTATAATGAAGTAGATCAATTAAGGGTAGATTTTCCTTTCTCACATTTCCAAGTTTACGCTTGGAAATAGAAAGTTGTTGTTTTTTGATCGCATCCCACCAGGGTAAATTGAAATCCGGTTTATTTCCCAAGATACCCAGGACGACGGGGATATTCCCATATCTTTTTCTAAAATCTTTTATCATTCCCATAAAGCACTTCCGCCAATTATAAGTGGCACGCTCGCTTGCGTTCGTGTCCGCCTCGCCTTGGTCAAATATCAGCCCTTTGACTTCGTAATATCCGGTAGGAATTCTCTCTAAACAGGCTTTGTAGAGGTGACCATCTTTCGACCATTCTGAAATATAGGTGGCACTAGCTGCGCAGTTTAAGACTGCGATTTTCCGCATTGCCATTTCAAGGGCAAAAGGAACAATTGGGCCGTCTCCTGGATTATTTAAGAATTCAATGCTGCTTGAAAGGATTTTGTAATCACCCTTATAAATTGTTGTGTAACCCGTCATATTGGATTGCCCCATCGCTATATAGAGGGCCATTGGTTGAGAGGTTGTCGCTATCGGAGTTGGAGGATTGGAGCCCTTCGTACTTTCGGGTTTAGCAGAAATGTTTCCAGTGTCTTTAATATGTTTATGAACCGTTACACACGAAGTTAAAATTAAAGAGAAGAGTGCGAGGTATATTTTTCTTTCCATTAGAAACCCGTCGCTATTCCGCTTCAAACATTACGAAGTTGGCTCTAAAACCTATATATAAGAACAGCTACGGTTTGTCAAAGGTTGGATTTATACCGCGATTTTAAGCTTTTTGAAAAACGGCCACTTTAATACCAACGCCATGATCGTTTTTTTGTTTAGGTAAATGGCGGCAAGTATGGTCGCCAGAGGAACCGTGAAAAAGAAGCTTCGCACTGGAACGGAAAAGCGGTATTCCCAATGAAGATAAGTCATTGAAGGCAAAAAAACAGCGCCAAACAGGAAAGCGAAGACACTTAAGGCTTGAACTGATTTCCCATCTCTCAAAATAAACAGACTGGACGCAAATAAAAGCCAGAAGACAATCAGTTTGATCATTTTCCTGGATGTCGGGGTTTGTAGGACGTAATAAATCTCTTTAAGAATTGAACCGCTATTTTTGATGACTCTCACTATCCGGGAGAACATATTCTTTCGGGCCAGCTCAACATTAATGGCGGAACAAACCTCGAGGAACCGGCCCTTATCTTCCACGGGAGCCTGAGATTGGAGTAAGGGTATCCAAAGTGTCGTGGCGGATGCATTACACACGGTTTCCTCGACGCTTTTGGGGAAACGATGTTCTTCACACCCGATACGCATGATTTCATCGCCTTCCAGGCTAAATGTTAGGGCGTAAAGACCATTGCTCGCGAACAATTCTTTATTGTGGTTGAATGAATAATAGTGGATGCCGCGAAGGGCCAGAAAGGACATGAGAAAAGCAATTAATGAAATGTATCCTGTTTTCCTTGTCCCTTTTGTAATTAATAATATAAGGCCCATGAAAAACAAACCCATGATCCACTGAGCCTTCATTAAGCTAAGAAACAATCCGGCCAGAACAAACACAACAGACAACGCCAAATAAAATACCCTACGCAACCTCACGTTGGACAATAGGAAAGCAATGCCAATAAATAAGGGAATGATTGCCCTCGAAACAGCTTCGGTACAATAGGCTGTGTCATGTGTAATGTACAGGCTGAATTTATTAATCCAATAAACAAACAGCGGTGTAAAGATATACGGGGGCCCTATAAACGAGGCCAATCCAAAAGCGAGAACAAATATTCCAAGCACATTCAAAAAAATAACGAAATTTGCGTAAACGATTCTCCAGTTTCTTCCTAATGTCCGCTGGAATGGCAGGACAAGAGATCCGAGTCCAATTTCTCGAACTGGATAAGTTTCCAAAACACGACCATATTGCTCGTTCATCCTGACAAGATTCGCGTCATGCTCCAATCCCCAGAAGTATTCGGCCGTATAATAATAACCGGTATCATCGCCGCCTCGGAGCGGTTCCTGACGTTCAATAAAGGATTGTTTTCCGGGAAACCAACGGGAGCTGTCAACGGCAATATATGTCAAAAGCCCAAGGGTTATCAGCCATGACGCGACTTTGAGAGCCTTTCCTGCAACGCGCAAATCCATTTTTCCTCCATAACTTAATTGAACAAGAATGGTCGGGAGTATAGGAAAACAACAGTGGATTAAAAAGGGTAATTGACGAAGCGTGTGCAATTGTTGTACTGTTCAATTGTTGAACACCTAACCTTTTATGGCCGAACTCCACATCGAAGATAAGTCGCATCGAGTGCTTAACCTGCTCGCCAGGGACCCCCACTTATCACAAAGGGAATTAGCATCAAACACAGGCCTCTCTTTGGGTTTAATTAACCTCATCATTAAAAGGCTCATTAAAACCGGATATCTTAAGGTGTTAAACCTAAACAGTAATAAAGCAAAGTATTTATTAACAAAAAAAGGAATGCTGGAAAAAACAAACCGTACTGCCTCTTACATCTCCCAAACCATTAACACCTTTAAAACCTACAAGTCCAGGATCGATGAATTGGTACAAGAACTTGTAAAAAACGGCCATAAGAGTTTTGTTATCTTGGGAGAAGGGGAAGTGGCCTCACTTCTTGAAATGTCTCTTCGCTCTGCCCCCGGTATTACCTACCGGCATGCGAGTTTCGATGTGTTACCACAGGATGGGGAAATCGTGTTGGATTGCCGACTTAATACGGAAAAAGGACAAATTGGAATTTCAATTTTGAATCAACTTCTTCAAGAAAAAGAGTCAATTTCAACCGAAAAACAGGCCCCCATGGAAACAACCTTATCTCAATGAGGAGATTCTTGTGACCAAATTCGGACAACCTCTTTTTTTAAACTTGAAATATTGTTCCCGATGCTGCATGCCGGAAACAAACGAGGGTATGCAGTTCGATTCCTTGGGGATTTGTCTGGCCTGCCGCTCATCGGAGCAAAAAATGCACATTGATTGGACCAAGCGGGAAAAAATGCTTCGGGAAATTCTGGACCACTTTCGCACTCAGAATCAAGATAATTACGATTGTATGGTTCCCATCAGCGGCGGCAAGGATAGCTGGTTCCAACTGCATGTCATGACCAAGGTGTATGGGATGAAAGTCTTGGCGGTCACGGCCAGCCACAACTGGTACTCTCCTGCCGGAAAGAGAAATCTTGAAAGGGCCCTGGAGGTATTTAAGGTCGATCACATCATGTACACGCCCAATCGCGAGACCGTGAACAAGATCGCCCGGGCCTCTTTAAAAGCGATTGGAGACGCTTGTTGGCATTGCCACATCGGCGTGTCCTCATTCCCCTTGAAAATAGCCATAAAGTTCGGAATCAAGCTTCTTGTTTACGGCGAATCTCCCGCCGAGTTCTCCGGCCGGGCCACCTACCTGAATGACGATTTGTACGAGTCCACAGATTCCACATTCGTAACGGATAAAAAAGGAAAGGAAAATATCTTCCGCTCGGATCCGGAGCATTGGCTGAAAAATTCAGCCAAGGTCCCGGCCGAAACGATGGTTGATAAGGAAGGGCTGACCGCCAAGGATTTGGTGATGTACCGCATGCCGGACATAGAGGAATTTCAAAAAGCCGGCATTACCGCCATCTTTTTGGGCGATTTCATGTTTTGGGACCATGAACGGCAAACCGAGTTCCTGGTTCGGGAATATGGGTGGGAGGAAGACCACGTAGAGGGTACTTACAAACGGTACAAAAGCGTGGAATGCATCATGCCGGGGGTCCACGACTATACGAAATTCTTAAAAAGGGGATTCGGACGGGGAACGGACATGGCGTCACAGGACGTGAGAGCAGGACTTCTGACGCGAGAAGAAGGATTTGAACTCGCAAAACAATACGATACCGAACGGCCCGGAGCGTTGGATGAATACCTACGGATCACCGGCTATTCAGAAGAAGATTTCCGCCAGATTATTGAACAACAAAGGAAAGACGCTTTAAAAAGCGAACCTTATTTTAAGAATAAAAAATGAAAGATTATCCCTTTAAAACGGCCAACGAATTGGTGTCATCCCTAAGGAAGGGAGAAACTTCCATCGGGGAAATAACCGAGGCCGCGATCCAACGAATCGAAAGCCTGGAACCTCTCCTCCATGCCTGGACCTTTTTTGATCCGGAATTGGCTCGCGCTCATTCGGAAAAACTTCAGAAGGATTACAACCAACAAAAAGAGTCCTGGCGGTTGCCGGGTATTCCGGTGGGAGTCAAAGATATTTATAACTCGGCCGATATGCCGACGGAAATGGGGAGCTTGATCTGGAAGGGTTTCCGGCCTGGCAACGACGCTCGCGTCGTGTTCAATCTCAAGTACGATGGAGCCAATATTTTCGGGAAAACGAAAACGTCGGAATTTGCCGTTCATGAACCCACCGACACCTGCAACCCTCACAATTTAGAATATCCGCCAGGGACGTCCTCCGCCGGGTCCGCCGCCGCCGTGGCGGCGGGGATGGTCCCATTAGCTCTCGGATCGCAAACCGGAGGATCGACCATCCGACCGGCCAGCTACTGCGGTATCTACGGTTTTAAACCGACCTTCGGGACGGTTCCCCGGACGGGGGTTTTAAAGACGACCGACACCCTCGACACAATCGCTTGGTTCGCCCGATCGATTGACGATATAGAGTTGCTTTTCGATGTGATGCGGGTTCATGGCCCAAATTATCCTATGGTGAATGACAAATTGAAGAGGTCTCCCCTTCCAAAGAAGCTGCGGGTCGGCCTTTACAAGGGGCACACATGGAACCAGGCGGAACCCTATGCCCAAAGAGCGCTCTTGGATTTAGCGGGAAGCCTTTCAAATAGCGATTTATTTGTCCTAGAAGAAGTCGAACTCAAAGAAGACGAAGAGATTTATGAAGACCATGAGATTATCTATTGTCGGGCCTTGTCTTATTATTTTAGGGGGGAAGAAAGACATACACGAATGTCCATCAGCCCAGTCCTCTTGAGAATGCTGGATGATGGTGAAAAAATATCCCCCGAAACCTATCTAAAAGCCGTCCAGAAGCAAGCAGAGCTTACTTACAAGTTTAACCAGGATTTCTCTTTTGACGCCTGGCTGACACTATCCTCCGGCGGATCTGCCCCTCGAGGCCTAAATTCTCCGGACCGGCCTGACAGCTGTAAGATCTGGACTTATTTGGGCGCACCGGCCCTGAGTGCTCCATTTTTCTCCTCACCCGACGGCCTTCCCTTCGGCCTTCAATTGGTCGGAAAGAAGTATTCCGATCACATGCTATTGGACATCGGCCGTCTGATTGCGGGAATTCTCGATAAAACCACGGCAGCCACCGCCAACCCGTTGGCTGAAAAACTTCCCCTCTATGCCTGATACCGCGACCTCGAAACGGCTGATCGGGCGTTCTATCTATCTTATTCCTTTTGATACGGGAGATCTAAACGAACAGTACCTGGGGTGGCTCAACGATCCGGAGGTAAATAAATATTCACGGCGGAGATATTTTTCAACCACAAAAGAAGATGCCGTTCGTTTTCTCCAGAACTTAAAAGAAGGAGAAGAGGTGCTGGCGATCATGACCAAGGAGGGGGACAGACATATCGGCAATATCCAATACGGCCCCATCGATTCCATCTCCCATTGCGCTGAAATTCGAATCCTGATCGGCGACAAGTCTGTCTGGGGAAAAGGATTCGGAACGGAAGCCATTTATCTATTGTGTAAGCATCTCTTTCTCGACCGCCATTTGCATCGTGTGGAAGCCAATAGCTGCAACCCATCGTTTCTCCGGTGCGTGGAGAAGTTGGGTTGGTCGATGGAAGGGCGGCTCCGAGAGCGTTTTCGTATGGATGAAACCTATCTCGATTTTCACTGGATGGGAATTCTTAGTCCCGAATTTAAATTGAACTCTAAATTTGAGCCGATCGATTCAAAGCGACCTTTATGTTGACGAGAGTTGAGGACATCATCAGGGGAAAACGGATCATTGGATACGGGGCCGGGGAGTACCTGGACCGAGCGATAAAACATCTGACCTTTGATTTTGCCTATTTTGTTGATGAGGCCAAGAAGGGGGGAGAAAAGTTCGGCAAGCCGATATGTGGGGTGGATCGACTAAAAAACGACAAAAAGGATACGGTCATATTTATATTTGACCGGTACATCCCCTCCGCGATCGCCACGTTGACCGGCTTTGGTTTTGAATGGTTGAAAAATGTATTTGATTGCCGGTTTTTTGGTGTCACAAGCCTTTATTTTGACGATTACGAAATCATCCGCGATATCCAGGACTTAAGGGAATCAGGGAGTTTTACCTGCTTCTTGGGACAAGAGGCCCAACTTTCCGTCCATAACCTCACCGTTCCAAAAAACGACCGCTCTGCGCGCCCCATTCGCATCTATGTTGGCAATAAAGCAAACCTCCGACTCCACAACATCATTCTTGAAGAGGGGGTTTGCTTGTTTGTCGGGAGTGGTGGAAACTTAAACATAGAGGAAGGGACTATCATTCGTGAAGGGACCAAAATCAGCGCTGCCGTTTCCGCTGATGTGAGAATTCAAGAAAAGGTGCTTATAAGCCAAAATTCCATTATCGACGCTGCCAACAACACAACAATCGATTTAGGCCCTCTTTCTACGTTTGGCTGGAATTTGCACCTTTACGCTTATGCTCCCATTACGATCGGAAAGGACTGCATGTTTTCTTCAAATATCTACGTGGAAAGCGGCGCCGGCCACGACTTGATCGTGGACGGTAAAAAACGGGGGCCCGAACCTGTTATTGTCGGTGATCATGTGTGGATGGGCATGGGATCATGTGTGCTATCGGGCGGATCCATTGGAGCCAATTCGATGGTCGGTGCGTACGGTTTGGTGAAACAAGCCTTTGGCGAAAATCTGTTGATCGTCGGAAATCCGGCACGAGTGGCCAAAACCGGCATTCAATGGGGAAGAGACTATACCGCTTATAAGGAAAAATACAGGGATTTACATCCGTCGCCGCTGTCTCCCGTACTGACATCATAGGTTTCCACATTTTATTATGACTCGATTACTGAACGCTTTTTTATCAATGAAAGTCTTTGACCGGAGGAAATGGTTGAAATTACTATCCTCCCGGGGTCAGGCGATTGCCCAATATCCCGAACTCCTCTTCCTCCGATGGAAGGCACGCAACCTTTTAAAGAAGAGCCAGAGCGTTTATCGCTGGTTGTCTGAAGAGGAACTGATAAAAACCAGAAAAAGCGACGTCCTCTTTATTTTTGGTTGCGGTTACTCCCTTAATGATATTGAGCCGAATGAATGGGCCTTTTTCGAGAAACATGATACGTTGGGCTTCAATTGGTTTAATTATCAAAATTTTGTCCGGTGCGATTACTACCTTGTACGGGAAATTATCACATTCATTCATGAATTCAGAAATCCGTTCGCTTTTTACAGGAAGTTCAAAAGGTACGGGAATCTTTTTAAAAGGCCTTTTTATAAGAATACGGTATACCTTCTCCAAAAGGAATGGAGGGCTGTGTCCTCTCAATTCTTCGCCGGATTTCATCTCCTCCCGCCCGGCTCAAAAATCTTCCCCTACTTTTCCATTGGCCGCGGGAAACTTCAGAACCCGTCGGAGAGAATGTCGGATGGCCTGACTCACGGTCCCTGTACCTTGGCGGAATGTGTGAATTTCGGCTGCTGTATGGGTTACAAGAAAATGGTTCTGGTGGGCGTTGATTTGTATGACCAGCGGTATTTTTGGCTCCCTTATGACCGAACAAGACGGGAGTGTGAAGAGAAAGACATATCTGTTGACGATATTTATCCGGGAATCAAATGGACGATCGAATACTTTCGATTCATCAAGCCATTTTTAGACGAAAGGGGAGTTTCCGTCGAGATTTATAATCCCAAGTCTTTGCTACATGAGGTCTTCCCTATTTTTGATAAAGCCGTGATAAATGGGGCACGAGATCAAAAGCCAAAAGAGGAGTTGAAGGATGCGACCTGTCAAGATCGGCAAGCGTCAATTATCGGCTGACGATCCCATTTTCATCATCGCCGAAGCCGGGGTGAATCATAATGGAGACCTCGCCTTGGCCAAACGATTGGTTGAAGAAGCCAAGAGAGCGGGCGCTGATTGCGTCAAATTTCAAACCTTCAAGGCCGAGGAGATTGTAACGCACGGAGCGCCCAAGGCAAACTATCAACTTCGCTCCACAGACCCCACCGTATCGCAATTAAACATGCTGAAAAAATTGGAATTGCCGAAAGAGGCCTTTAGCAAGCTCATTCGTCATTGCAAGGCCATGGAGATTCAATTTTTATCCACCCCTTATAGTTTCCATGACATCGATCTTTTGGACGAACTTGGGGTGGAAGCCTTTAAAGTGGCTTCGGGACAGCTAACGGAATGGCCCTTTTTGACGTACATGGCCCGCAAAGGGAAACCGATGATTATATCCACCGGCATGTCGACCCTCGAAGATGTGAGGGGTGCCGTTCAGGCCGTTCGCCAGGGGGGTAACGAGGAATTCATCCTGCTTCAATGCACCACCAATTATCCTTCTCAACTCGAAGACGCCCACCTTCGGGTGATAGAAACGTTAAAAAACGAATTTCACGTCCCCGTTGGTTATTCAGACCACACGGTTGGTTCTCTGGCCATCTTGGGCGCCGTCGCTCTGGGAGCCAGCGTTATAGAAAAACACTTTACCCTTGACCGTCACATGCCCGGACCGGATCATTCCTCTTCAATCGAACCGAAAGAGCTGAGCCAACTTGTCCAGCAAATCAGGGACCTAGAAAAAGCCTTAGGGAACCGGGATAAAATGCTTTCTCCAATAGAGATCAAAAACGCCGCCGCCATGAAGCGAAGCTTGGTTTCAGCGCAATTCATTGCCCGAGGAACAAGATTCGCCCTCCCCATGCTGACTTTTAAAAGACCCGCCACGGGGATTTCTCCCCAGCACATGGAAAAAATAATTGGAAAGGAAGCGTTGTGCGACATTCCCCCGGACACGATTGTCACCTACGAAATGGTGAAAAGATGACTGCCGATAAAAAACGTTCGAAGCGAAAAATCATTATTGTCGGCACGGGAGGCCATTCCCGCGTCGTTGTATCCGTCCTTTCAAGGATGGGCCACTATCAAGTGGTTGGTTTACTGGATCGGAACGAACCGAGGGCGAATGAAAAGATACTGGGGGTTCCCGTCATCGGAGAATTTGGGGACCTCCCGGCGCTCTATAAAAAAGGGGTCCGGTTGGCGGCCCTGGCGATCGGTGACAACGACGAACGTCGCCAATTATTCACCAAACTGAAACAGGTCGGATTCGATATGCCTCCTTTGATCCATCCCGGGGCTCATATTGAACAAAACGTGATGATTGGAGAGGGGGCCCTGATTTGCGACGGCGCCATCATCACTTCAGCCGGCAGGATCGGCGAAGGATCGATTATCAACACCGGCTCCATCATTGATCATGAAACCATCGTTGGGCCCTTCGTTCACATTGCGCCGGGCTGTTCGATTGCCGGTCGAGTGAAAATTGGTCAGGGGACATTTATTGGGATCGGATCCAGTGTCATCGATCGAATTTCCATCGGCGAAGGGGCCGTTGTCGGGGCTGGTTCCGTCGTCGTAAACGATATTCCCAATAAAGTCACTGTCTACGGTGCGCCGGCGAGATTAAAAAAATGAACGAAATTAAATTTGCCATCAGCACGACGGCCTTCCCCAATAAAACGGTGGCTGAAATTGAAAAATTGGCCCTGGATAACAGTCTCCCCATCGAATTTTCATCCAGTTTCCAACACGAACCCCATCTGGAAGATAAATTTTTGGGGATTAGATGCAAACGCTACATCCACAACTATTTTCCACCTCCCGAAACACCCTTTGTTCTCAACCTGGCCAGCCTGGATCAAGCCGTTTGGGAAAAATCCGTTGGCCACGGCAAACAAGGATTGAATCTGACCCGTCTTATCGGCAGCCCCTTTTATTCCATACATGCCGGCTTTTGCGCGAACCCGGCCCCGCAAGAATTGGGTAATAAATTCAACTCTTCCACCTCCCCGGACAATCGAATGGATCACTGGAACGCGTTTGTGAAGGCCATAAAAATACTTCTTATGGAAGCGGAACGTCATAAAGTGAAGCTTCTCATTGAAAACAATCTTTTGATTAAAGAAAACCTCTCTTCATCCGGCACCTACCCTTTGCTGTTCATCGACGCCGATGAAATCATAACGTTGTTTAAGGAATTGTCTCATCCCTTACTGGGTCTCCTCCTGGACACCGCTCATGTAAAAATCTCATCCCTCACACGGGGCAAAGACCCCCATTTATTTGTCGAAAAGGTGGCTGACCGCGTGGTCGCCATTCACCACAGCGATAATGATGGCTTGAGGGACAATAACCAGACGCTGTCCAACGACTATTGGTTCCTTCCCCATATGAATCGATTTCGGCAGGCTTTTCACGTATTGGAAGTCGGTCCTTCGACCCCGGAGGATCTTCGTCGCCAAATCGGACTCTTGAAAAAGGCCATGGAAAAATGAGTTCCCCAACTATAACCATTCATGATCTAACAATAAATGAGAAATCATCCATCCGCTCTGTCCTGGAGTTGATTAACCGGACGGCACTGGGCATCTCTTTTATTGTTGACGGCAATGGGAAACTGACGGGGACGGTGACAGACGGGGACGTTCGTCGCGCTCTCATCAAAGGGATCACGCTGGAAACATCTCTCAATGAAATCATGCAGCGAAATTATGTGGCGTTAGCCGTCACCACGCCTCACGAGATCGTTCTCCAACACCTTTCAGAACGAATTGCCATCATCCCACTGCTTGATGAGGACGGACGCCCCATCGATTTCGCCTCCCACCACCGGCTCCATCAAATTCCCATCATGGAACCCCTTCTGGACGGCAATGAGGTGTCTTACGTTATGGAATGTCTGCAAACGAACTGGATCTCTTCGCAGGGCCGCTTTGTCAATCAATTCGAAAAAGTGTTCAGCGAATTCCATGCGGGCCAAAAAGCTCTGGCCGTCTCAAACGGAACGGTGGCCCTTCATCTGGCTTTGGTCACGCTGGGGATCGGACGGGGGGACGAAGTCATCGTCCCCGATCTCACTTTTGCCGCCTCCGCCAACGCCGTGATTCACGCCGGCGCCACACCCGTTTTTGTCGACGTTACCGAAGAAACGTGGACGCTCAATCCGGAGCTCGTCGAGAAGGCGATAACCCCTAAGACAAAGGCCATCATGCCTGTCCATTTGTACGGCCAACCATGCGATATGGACCCTCTCATGGAAATCGCCAAAAAACATGACCTCCGCATTATTGAAGACTGTGCGGAGGCCTTTGGCGCAACATATAAAAGCCGGCTCGTGGGGACATTCGCAGAGGCGGGGTGTTTCAGCTTTTTCGGCAACAAACTCATTACGACCGGAGAGGGGGGGATGATCCTCTTCAACAACGAAGAACATTACAACCGGGCAAGACTTCTGCGCGACCATGGCATGACGCCCCAACGGCGATACTGGCATTTGGAAGCCGGTTACAACTACCGGCTGACGAACCTTCAAGCCGCCATCGGGGTAGCGCAAATGGAGAGAGCCAATTCTTTTATCGTTAAAAAACGGTCTCTGGCTAGCCAATATGAAACCATCCTAAAAAATTTCCCGGGAATCACGTTGCCCCTCACCGTGACGTGGGCAAAAAGTAGCTACTGGCTTTATACCATTCTGGTTAATACGAACTCAGGGTTTCATCGCGACGAGCTCATGCATAAGCTGCTGCAAAATGGTATCGAGACCCGGCCCGCTTTTCACCCTCTTCATACGATGCCCCCCTATACCCCTTACGTTAAACATGACGAGTTTCCCATCACCAACCGAATTTCTCAAACCGGATTAAGTCTTCCCTCGGCTGTTTCCTTAAGGGCTGAGGAAATCGAACGCATTTCGCAAGCCTTCCAAAAGATTCAGCAAATTAAAGAACTGACCCGGGTCTTAACCTATGACTAACAAACGTTTTCGGGCGGCCATTGTAGGTCTCGGCCAAGTGGGACTCCTTTTTGACGATGACAAACGTCGGGAAGGGGTGTGGACACATTTTACAGCCTACGAAAGATTAAATAACCGATTCGATTTGGTTGCCGTCTGCGAATTGGACCCCGAGAAAATTAAAAAAGCACTCAAAAGGAAAAATGTGAGGGCGTATAAAAACCTCCCAACGATGCTGGAAAGAGAATCCTTGGACATCGTGAGCCTATGCACACCTCCCCAACTTCACGCACAACATGCCATGGAGTGCGCCGGTAAAGTTCGCGCCATCATCTGTGAAAAACCCTTGGGGACAGATCTCCGTTCCTGTCGACAAGCCGTTTATCGTTGCCGTAAACAAAATACCCTATTAGCTGTTAACTACTACAAGCGATTCGAAGGAACCATTGAATACCTGAAGAAACAACTCTTAAATAAAAACCGTCTGGGGCGAATCACCCAGGCATTGGGGTATTACTCCGGCCCATTTGAAGCCGTTGGATCCCACATGGTAGATCTGGCACGATATCTGCTTGGTGAATTGGAAGTTATCCGTGCCTATGTCTCATCAAAAGAAGATAAAAGTTTTGGCGCCCTAATGAAAAACAGGGGACGGACGCTTTTTCACTTAATACCGACAGGAAAAAGAGAGGATTTGATATTTGAGATCGATATCGTTGGTCGAAAAGGACGTTGCCGCGTTGTGAACAATTGCGGAGAAATTCAATGGGGTTATTTTGAGAGGAGTAAAAGATACAGCGGATATCGCGAGTTGACGGTTTGTCCCTCGCCTCGGCTTCCTAAGAAGGAGCGCTTCCTTCCTCTTTTTTCAGAAGTGGCCGGTAAATTAAGCGGAGATAAAACCCCCTTTACCTGTGATGGCGAGGAAGCCTTGAAAACACAAGAACTAATTTCATCGATTACAAATAAGGCCACTCATGGGAAATCGTCATGAAAAATAGAGTCTTGGCCATTTTTGGGGGGAAACCCGTACGTTCCAAAGTATTCGCAAGCCGACCCCACATATCCACAAATGAAGAAAAGGCCATTTCACGGTGTTTGAAAGAAAGGATGTTCTCGCGATTCATCGGTTCCCCAACAAAAAATGTGCGCCGTGAACTGAGGATGACCAGCGACCAAGTGATGCATCTAAAAGACTTTTGGTCATTCTTGGGGGGACCCAATGTCCGTAAATTTGAAGGACTCTGGGCTAAAATGCACGACGCTCGCTACGCCATCAGCGTCAATTCGGCCACCTCCGGCCTGACAACGGCCCTCTTGGCTGCCGGCATCCAGCCAGGAGAGGAAGTCATCACCACCCCCTTTACTTTTACGGCAACGGCGACGAGCATCGTTCTTGCTCAAGCCATTCCCGTATTCGCCGATATTGACATCGAAACATTTTGCCTGGATCCGTCGTCAGTAGAGGAAAAAATCCATCAGAAGACGGCCGCCGTCATGCCGGTCCATATCCTTGGCAATGCGGGATATTTTGATCAAATTTTAAAAACGGCTCAAAAAAAGAATCTCCTTCTTATTGAGGATAGTGCCCAGTCGCCGGGGGGAACCTATAAAGGGAAACCCTTGGGTTCGTTCGGCGATGCGGGCGTATTTTCTTTCCAGGAAACGAAAAATGTCATGACCGGGGAAGGGGGAATGATTACGACATCAGACCCCCGAGTGGCTGAAAAATGCCGCTTGATCAGAAATCACGGTGAATCCATTCCCACAAACGATGACCCGGCTGACTATCTTAAAAACGTCATCGGATATAACTTCCGTATGACGGAGTTGACCGCCGCTTTGGGCTGGATTCAAACGAATAAGCTGCCTTTTTTAAACAAAATTCGCAGAAAGAATGGCTTATATCTAAGAAACCGGCTGACAGAGGTCGCCGGAGATTTCATAACGCCGCAAAAATTAACCAATCCCGAGTCGTTTGCACCCTATTGCGCCGGTTTCCGGTGGAATCCTGAAGCCTCTGGTCTTTCCCGCGACCTGATCGCCGAAACATTGCGATCGGAAGGGATCCCTGTCGCCACAGGTTATCCGCGGCTTTTATCGGAGAATCCTCTTTTCACCCGCAAAATTGCCTTCGGTTCAAATGGGTGGCCTTTCATTAATCATCACCGATTCTCCCTGTCCTATGGCGATGGGAGAAAGGAATGGCCCAATGCCACTCGCCTTCAATATTTTGAATATCTTGGGTTTTTTCAGGTTGGCTGGCCAAACACGGAAGAAGACATGGAAGATATCGTCTCGGCGTTTGAAAAAATAATGGCCAACACGAATCGTCTGCGGAAAGAAAATGAACATTTTCGTCATGTGAAAGTCGATTTCATATCAGGACGCCGATGAAAAAAAACGAAATTCTTGCCGTGATCCATGCCCGTGGTGGTTCAAAACGCATCCCCTTGAAAAACCTGGCCATCCTTAACGGAAAGCCTCTTATCGCTTATCCAATTCAATTGGCGAAGTCGTCCTCGTTCATCACACGCATTGTGGTGTCAACGGATCATGACAAAATCATGGAAGAGGCGCGCCAATTCGGAGCCGAGATCCCTTTCCGGCGCCCGGCCGACATCTCCGAAGATGTCCCCTCCGAACTCGTCACTCTTCATGCCATGGAATTTTTGGATAAAAAAGAAGGATATCGCCCCGAATTCGTGGTGACTCTCACGCCGACCACCCCTTTTACACGTGTCGACGATCTGGATCAAGGCATCAGGATGCTGATGGATCACATCGAATGGGACAGCGTCGTCACCCTTCGAAAGGCCACCGAACATCCGGAATGGATGATCTGGAAGGACGAGACAACGGGACTTTACCAGACCGTCCTGAAAAATCCCATGAATGGCAAATACAATGTTTCGCAGAACTTAACGCCGACGTATTACCCCTGTGGGGCCTTTTTCATTAACCGTCGTGAATCCCTGCAACGACAAAAATGCCTTTATGGCAATAAATTCGGAGCCGTTTTGCTGAAGTCCCATAATTTGGACATTGACACGCCAGATGATCTTAAAAAAGCACAGGAATGGGTCGCCAAGATATCATGAAAAAACTTCTTATCATTGACCGCGGTTTTCGGTCCGATCCTGTTTCCTACTCGGATGATTGGATTGACGCGTTCCGAGATCACGCCCAAGCAAAAATTGACCTCGTTTCGAATCCCCTGTTACTCAAGTGGGGGAGAAAGCTACTTCGCCTCCTTCTGTCTTCTTCCTACGATGGCATCTTTGTGATGCATTCGGTTTCCAATGATTTTGGTTACGGTTACGAAGTCGCTCGGTTACTAAGAACCATCAGGGGCCCCAAGTTCATGTTCATGGGTAATGAATATCGAGAACTTGCTCTTAAAATTGCTCTCGCTCATGAGATGGGATGCTCCTTTCTCATCTCCCAACTGCCCGACGATGTCGCTCAGGAACTCTATGGCCCCTCTTTTGCGGGGCGAATTATTTCGATACCTCACGCTCTTAATGAGAAGGTTTTCAAAATCATCACTCCACTCTCGCAAAGACAGATCGACATCGGATACCGGGGAGAAAAATACCCCTACTACCTTGGCCACAACGATCGTGAAAAATTGTTCGGTTTCTTCTCCGAAAACCAGGAAAAATATCAACTGCGTTTGGATTTTTCATCGGGTCGGGGAAAGGGAATACGATTGCCTCGAAACGCCTGGGCCCGCTTTCTCAATTCTTGCCGCTGTACCATCGCCACCGAAACTGGATCTGAGTATTTATCATTATCCGACAAATTACGGTATCAGACATGGGCTTACCTTGACACCCACCCGGAATCCACATTTGAACGGGTCGAAACGGATGTAATCAAACCTCTGACACATCAAATAAGATTTTGCAACGGCAGAGCTATATCATCGCGCCATTTCGATGCGATCGGCTGCGGAACGTGTTTGATTTCATTCCCAGGCCGTTTCAACGACATTCTGAAGTCAGAAGAACACTATATTTCTGTTGAACGAGAATTTTTAAATATCGATTCGGTTATTTCAAAAATCGAAGACACTCGTTATCTCGAATCCCTCGCGCAAAGGACGCTGAAATATGTTCTGGGCCATCATTGCCTGAAACATCGAATCACGACCATCATGGATCTCCTTTAATAGGTCAACAAGGCCCTTCTCCTTCGCCCATGAAAAACATCATATTCGATCTTCTCCCTTTTAACCGCTTTTCAAAAGCGTCTTGGAGAAATTTCATCACTCTAGGGATTTCGCAGCTGGGAATACTCGCCATCGGGATTATGAGCAACAGTCTCTGGGCCCGGCACGTGTCACAATTGAATTTTGGCCAGTACCAAACAATCTATTCCCTGGTCGGCATTATCGCCAGTTTTAGCCTAAATGGACTCGCCGAGAGTTTATCCATCTCCTCCGCGAAGGGTTTTTGTGGAAATTTTCAAAAAATATTCAAAATAAAACTATCCACGGATCTCATTGGAAGCCTCGTCTTATTCGGGATTGGTGGATGGTATTCCAAAACCAACCCCATTTTTTCGCACGGTCTCTATATTGCAGCTCTCTTTTTTCCATTCCTTTATCTTCAAAACATTTGGCTTCCCTGGTTGAACGGGCAGGGAGCCATTAAAAAAATAGCTAAATTTCAAGTCCTGGAACCTTTGCTGTCTCTTGCTATCCTAAGCAGCCTGATTCTTTCTCATCAGACCCAGTCAACTCCTCTATTCCTTTTCGCATTAATGGGCGGCACAAGCTTATTTAGTCTTTTCGTTTTGATGCGATTAAAGAAGTCGTTATCCAATTCTCTTGCAGATTGGGGTATCGTCAAATACGGCCTGCATGTATCGGCCATAAATCTATTGGGATGGATCGTCGCCACAGATAAGATCATCATCTATCGTTTTCTCTCATCAGAAGCGGTGGCCGTTTACACCATTGCCCTCTTTTTCCCGACTCAATTTAAACTTATATTCTCTGTTTTCAATAAACTGCTACTCCCCGGCATCTACAGGGCAAAAAGTGTCACGGAAAGTTGGCACTATTTAAAACCTCGGTTTCATACCATTGTTCCGGTTTTTTCATCCCTTGGACTTTTCGGGTTTTTTGTCATCCCCGTCCTCATTCCTTTGTTGTTTTCCAGATTATATGTAGAATCCGTCCCCTATGCCCGTTGGCTCTGGTTATGGTGGGGATTGACGAGCCCGTTGGGTTTTATCCATGCAATAATGGTTTCCCAACAAAAACGACTATACTTGCTTATTCATTCGGTCGGCTATCCACTGATTATAGGGACTCTTTATATTTTACTCATCCCTCGATATGGTTTATGGGGCGCAATCCTAGCCAATCTTATATCCGGATTTATCGCAGGGATTTATCCCATACTATCGCTAAAATATTTTCTCCGTCATGAAGCGAAAGGCATGTAGGTTAACTCTCATTTCCTTTCCTTATCGTTCATATGAAAAACAATAAAAAACTGGGCATTGCCATCACTCTTTATGACAAGTTCGATGACTTGGCCATTCTCCACGACATTTTCCGCTACAACTTTAAAAATAGATATTTCCTTTACGTTTGCTCAAATTATGACGACGCAACAAAAGAAATGACAAAGAGGCGCTTGGAGTTTGCTGGTTTCGTCCAAGGAGAAAACATTGAGTACGATCCCTCGAAAACACAACGGTTCCAGGATCGTCGATTTTTGATCACGGCTCGATCAACAACGTCTCTGCAAAGGTCATGTCAGCTCGCTATGCGGGACGGATGCGATTACGTTATGCATATTCATTGCGATGCTTGGCCTCTTTCGGAACAAAAACTGTTGGATTTATTTGACATATTGGATGAGGAACAATATTGGCTCGCCATGCGATCAAATATGGGTTATTTCATGCCGGACAATCCGGTGGGAACCCTGGACGACCACTTCTTTTTCTTTAATGCCAAGAAGATGTCAGAGTACAAAGTATTTGATTTTGATGTGATGGACCAACTGCCTCATTTATTAACAATCCATGGGATTCTCGCTTTACAGTTCATGGCAAAACTGCCGCGGGCCAGGATTCTCGAGTATTCCGATTGGACAGACACCCTTCGATGGCCGGGGGGGGATCCCGTGGCATTTCCAATACGGCCTGTGCGCCCCGCTTCCCTGGACCCCGCTCGTAAATTTATTCATATACACACCGCTGATTTCCCCGGTAATATGGGGCATCGGCTTCAGTCCTTTTATCTCACTGAAAACAATCTTATGAGGGGTCCGGCCATCGAATATCATTTGCAGAAACACTCCGGTGACAAAAGAATTTTGGCGGACTTAAAAAACTGGTGGATGAAAAACAACAAGAGTTTTATTGATCGGATACTCGGCCCCATCCTCACGAACAGTCAAAAGAAGAAGGTTTTGAAGAAAATTCAATCCCATTTTGGCCAGGCGTATCCACTAAAAATCGATGATTTTTATCGCTCTTTCCTTGATTATTCAAAGTTTAAGGACAGAAATTCCTTCTGGTTTTCAAAGTGAAGGCAATTCACTGCTTTGCCCCTTCTCTTTCAATCGACGTCGTTTCCGTCACTGAAGCGGGCGCTATCGCCGCATCCCGATACGCCGGGTCCGGCAATCGCATGGGGGCCGATCGGAGTGCCGTCGCCGCGATGAGGAAACACCTTAAAAAGTGCCCATTCCAAGGGCGTATCGCTATCGGCGAAGGCTTAAGAGACGCCGCGCCTGCACTGCGGTTTCATGAAAAGACGGGAAACGGATGCGGGCCAAGCGTCGATATCGCCGTCGATCCGCTTGAAGGAACGCGGATTTGCGCGAACGGAAAGCCGGGTTCCTTATCGATTATGGCTCTCGCGCAAAAGGGGCAACTCCTCCACGCGCCCGATATGTTCATGTTGAAAATAGCCGTTGGCCCCGAAGCCAAAGGAGTCATTGATCTGAACCAACCCTTGTCCCGAAACGTCGCTTTTATATCAAAGGCAAAAAAATGCCGTATTAAAGACTTGCGTTTTACTATCCTTAACCGGCCTTATAATCAAGAGTTTATTGAAGTGTTGCATCGGATGGGAGTCCTGATAAAGGTCGTCGATGACGGGGATGTCATCGGGGCCATTTCCACAAGCTGGCATCTGAACAACCGAAACGACTGTCTCTTCGGCATTGGGGGGGCTCCCGAAGGCGTGCTGGCGGCAACGGCGCTCCATTGTCTCGGTGGAGAAATTCAGGGAAAACTCTGGTATCGGAATCCAGACGAAATCCGCCGAGCTCGAAACGCCGGTATCAAAGATCTCAAAAAAATATATAAACACGAAGAGTTGGCAAGGGGGCCCGTCATTTTCTGCGCCACGGGTGTTACGTCGGGACCCTTCTTGAAAGGTGTCGAGCACTATCCCACTAAAATCGTGACCCATTCCGTCGTGATGAGTTCTCACGATCGAGCCATCAACTATATCGATACCGAACACGATCGCCCCAGGGTGTCTCGTCGGGCAAAAGGTTAACCCTTATGTGCGGGATTTCTGGAATCATCGATTTTAAACAAGCGGTGGATTCAAAGCTCGTGGCTCGAATGAACTCGGTCTTGTCTCATCGGGGCCCCGATGGGGAAGGCCTGTGGGCGGACGAGAATGCAGCTCTGGGACATCGCCGGTTAAAAATCCTGGATTTGACCGATCATGCAGCCCAACCCATGGTGAGCCGAGATAAAAATCTCATCATGATCTTCAACGGGGAAATCTACAATTTCAAGGATCTCCGCACACAGTTGGGGGAATCCCCGTCGTGGCGCTCAACCGGTGATTCCGAAGTTCTCCTGCGAGCTTTTGAAAAATGGGGGGCCGCCTGCCTGTCGAAATTGAACGGCATGTTCGCTTTTGCCATATGGAATATAAAAGAAAAAACGCTTTTTGCGGCGCGCGATCGTTATGGGATCAAACCTTTTTATTATTCTTTAAAAAACGGCCGCTTTATTTTCGCTTCTGAAATAAAGGGGATATTGGCTGCCGGCGTTCCGCGGGAACCCAACTACTTTAAGATCGGCGAATTTCTTCGTTGGGGAGCCCTGGACTATTCGGAAGACACGTGGTTTCAAGGGATTCAAAGCCTTATGCCGGGAGAATACATCTTCCTCCGTAAAAATGAATTTCGGAAGGATAAATACTACTGGCTCCCGGACCAAATCGACGAAAACAACCCAGTCGGAATGAAGGAAGGCATCGACCGGTTCCGCGAGCTTCTCAGCGATTCCCTTCGTCTGCAACTGCAATCCGACCGAAAAGTCGGCGTTCATCTGTCCGGCGGAGTCGACTCCACCGTGGTCACCGCGATGGTTTCTCATCTTTACCCCGATACGATTTCCACCTACACCTTCGGATACGAAGAAACTCTATTTGACGAACGCCCATTTGCAAAAAACGTTGCCCAGACACTCGGCGTCTCCAATGACACATCGATGTTAAGCGACAAGGATATCCCCGACTGGCTTCCGCGCGCTCTCTCCGAAGAGGATGAGCCCTTCACATCATTCCGCCAGCTTTCGCACCACAAATTGTACGCCGACTTTGAAAAAAAGGGGAGCACCGTCATTTTAGAAGCTTCCGGCGGGGATGAAATTGGAGCGGGATATTCGAGTTACTTATGGAGCTGGTATCTGGATAATTTAAAGGAACGCGGGCCCTCAAAGGCGGCAAAAGAGTTGCTGTCTTTCAGTGAGAGCATCGGTATGAAAGGCCCCCAATTAATAAACTTTCTGCTTGGTTCCGCCGCCAACTACGAACAAGCGGGTTTATGCACGTCCGATGGCATTCCCTACCTTGACCCTGATGTATTAGAACCGGATTTTGTCGACCATTACGGCCAGAGAAAACCTGTTTACCCCAAACCTTTTCGAAGCAACTTGAGAAATTCCCAGTTTATCGACCTCCTGTACGCCAAACTACCAAGAGGATTAAGATACATCGAACGTGCTTCGATGGCGACGGGCCGGGAGGCACGCCTTCCGCTTCTGGACCATCGGTTGGTGGAGCTGGGGTTTTCATTTGAAAACTCGGCGAAGATTTCCGATGGCCATCTTCGACGATTTATGAAAGAAGCCGTCCTTAGCCTTTTGCCGCCGTCTCTCTTGAACGCCAATAAAAGAAGTGTGGCCGACCCCCAAAAGGCCTGGTTAAAAGGACCGCTTGTGGAATGGGTCAAAGACATATTCAATTCGAAAATCTTCGCTGATAGAGGGCTTATCAAATCGCAAAGGGCGTTGGAAAGCTATGAGGATTTTCGAAAGGCCGATCTCTCCGTCAATAGCCTGGGAATTTTTCAGATGCTTATTGTTGAGATGTGGTTTCGTGTCCTCATTGATCACGTTCCAGAAGCCTTGGTAACGAGGTGAGATGTCATAGATGAATAATAATCTTCTCATCACCATGTCGGGGGGAACAACGACGGTCATCAATGCGACGCTGGCGGGTATCCTTTCACAAGTTAAGAAGTCGCCTCGCTTCGGGAAAATCTATGCGGGATTTCCGGGAATCTTAGGGGCGTTAAATGAAGACCTCGTGGATTTAACGAACTTGGACGATAAAGCGCTGGCCCTTCTAAAAACAACCCCCGGCTCTGGTTTTTTAGGGACGACTCGAATCACCCCCTTGTCGGATCGGGAAATTCAACGTCTCTTCGAGGTCATCGATGCCTACAAGATCGGTTATTTCATCAACATTGGCGGAAACGGAACCATCAAGCAGACAAAAAGCATTGCCGATAAAATGGGGCCTGTCGATTTAAAAATTGCCGCCGCTCCGAAAACAGTTGACAACGATTTGGGGGATGCCGAATTTCAGAAAGTTTATTTTACACCCGGTTTCCCAAGTTGTGTCCGCTACTGGGTCCACAAACTGCATCTTTTAAACCAAGAAAGTTTGGGCGCCTGTTCCCACGATCGGGTCCTCGTGGCACAGACATTTGGCCGAGAAACCGGATTTTTATCCGGGGCGCCGCGAGTGGGGGACACGGAACGCCGATTCCCCTTACTACTTCTCCTTCCTGAAGATCAACAGAATTTGGACGCCGTTATTTCTGCTATTGAAAAAACACTTTCTCAACAGAAACGGGTGATTGTGATATTATCCGAGGGATATCAAGTCGGTGATCTCGGCCAGGTTTATGACCCCTCCGGCCAAATCATGTATGGGTCAAGCGGAACGACCGCCGCTCAGCTTCTTGTCAATCACTTAATGAAAAATGGGATCCAAACGCGGGCGTATATCCCGACGGTTGATCAACGCCTTGAAATTATGTTTACGTCGGAGATGGACATGAACTTTTCTTATCAACTCGGTGAATTTATTATTCGATCCTTTGACGAAGGTAAAACTCATTTTCTGGCGTCTGTCTCCCGTTATCACAGCGAACAACCACAAATGGACGCTCTTCCCCTTGCGTCCATTAACAATTTTTCCCGAGTGATGCCGAAACGCTGGATCTGGCGCGGGGCCTTCGATGTGTCGAACGATTATGTCGACTATCTCAGGCCTTTCCTTAAAGGCCCTTCGACGCATATCCCAATTGATGAATGTATCCCGCGTTTTATCGAACCGGTCGAGCCGGTTAAACGAAAAATACTAGACAAATGGGAAACCAGTCTATGCACAAACTAAATACTGCCATTGTTCTTATAACGTACAACAGACCCCATCACACAGCCCAAGTCCTCGATTCCATGCGCACCGAAGGCGTCACGAATTTCGTTATCTACATGGATGCGCCTTTGAATAAGAAGGACCATGCCCTTCAAAAAGAATTGGTAAAAATTTATGAAAGCATTGATTGGGCAAAGATCAAACTCATTCGAAGGGGAAAAAATACGGGTTTGGCCACGTCGATTACAGAGTGCGTTTCGGAACAATTAAAACACCATGATAGCGTCATCCTTTTGGAAGATGACTGTTGCCCCTTGCCCGGCTTTTTTAAGTTTATGAATGAAAGCCTAACGAAATACCGCACCCATCATAAGGTCCGAAGCGTTTGTGGCTATCAATATCCGTTCGTTGATCACAAATCCAAGGATATTCACGGCATCCCTCTTTATCGCTTCAATCCATGGGGATGGGCCACATGGAAAGATCGTTGGGCGGACTATACAAACGACGCTCGAAAACTCGCGCTCGAGATTAACGCCCGGGGTCTTTTCGATCGATTGTCACAGGATCTCAAGAAATTCTGCAGCGAAGATTACTTCCTCAACGGCAATGCCGACATCTGGAGTATCAGTTGGTCTCTTGTCCATTATCTGACGAACAGCTTCGCCATTTTTCCGTCGCGAACGCTTATTAAAAACATCGGTTTTGACGGAACCGGCGTTCATTCCATTCAAACGGACGCCTTCGACATTGACGACTCCTTTAAAGACGCCCATCATCCGAACATCACCTTAAGCAACACCATATCGTTCAACTTGGAGGTCGAAGCGCAAATTGATAGCTACCTCAGCGTCCACTCTCGAAAAGTGATGGTGAAGTTAACCCAGGTCGTTTAATCAATGTCAACATCTTTGAAGAAAATTGATCGGGCGCAGTTGGAATCGAGCATTCAAGAAGCGGTTGATCAAACTCCCCTCATCGATATCCATACGCACCTTTTTCCGCCGGAACACACATCCTATTTTCAAGCAGGCCTTGACTCTATTCTAACGTACCATTATTTATCTTCCGAATTTCTTTCCTCCAGTGGCTTCTCTCCAAAATTATATCGGTCGTTTACGCGTCAACAACAAGCCGAACGCATATGGACGCACTTGTTTGAGGAGCGCTCACCCCTATCGGAAGCGTGTCAAGGAGTGGTAACGATACTCACCCAATTGGGGCTTCCCATTAACGGCCAAAATTACGAATTTCTTCAACGTCAATTCCGGGACAGGATGAATTCGACATCATCCTACATGAACGACGTTTTTCGTTTGGCCGGCGTAGAATGGGTCTCGATGACAAACAATCCCTTTGATAACGATGAATGGTCCCTCTTTAATAAAACGACGTGGGATAAAAAACATTTTCGACCCTCCATCCGCTTGGATGACGTCTTTTTAACTTCTCAACCCGTGAATTCTGCATTGAAAAAGAAGAAAAGAACGGATAAAGGTTTAATGGAATATTTATCCAAAACAACCTCCTCCGTTCAGCCTCTTTACTTCGCCTTGTCCGCCACGTGGGATCAATTGCACGCGTTGAAACGTGATAAATTTTTCTGCACGTCGTTGCTCCCTTTCCTTGCCGAGCGGCAAATCCCCTTGGCTCTGATGCTTGGAGTGAAACGTCAAGTAAATCCCCTCTACGGTTTAGGAGGAGATGGGCTGGTGGGCGATGACCTTCGTGTCCTTGAAGATTTACTCTCCCAGTATGCCGAAAATAAATTCCTCATTACGACGCTTTCTCGCAGTTCTCAATATCCCCTCCTCGTTCTGGCGAAAAACTTTCAGAACATGCGAATATTCGGATTTTGGTGGTTTTTAAACATTCCATCCATCATCAGGGAAACGCTCACCATGCGTTTGGAACTGCTGGGGTCCAGTTTTATCGGGCAGCACTCGGATGCCCGCGTTCTTGAGCACTTGATTTACAAGTGGATTCATTTTAAAAAGATTCTCAAAGACGTTTTGATCGAGCATTACGCGAAACTATGCCAGGTGAATTGGCCGTTGACGCGCGAAGGGATTCGACAAGACGTTTATAACATTCTTCGCGGCAACGCTGAAAAATGGCTAAACATAAATTCGAAGGAACAGAAACGATGATTTGGATTCTACCGATCGCAGGCCTCGGAAAAAGAACCTTAAACCGGGGTCGCTTCAAACCCTTAATAATCGTGTCGGGAAAACCCCTTCTCCAATGGGCCCTGCACGGAATCCGCCATGAAATACAAAAGGAAGACTCCCTGATTTTCATAACGACAAAAGCCTTCGAAAATGAGTTTTACGTGAAAAAGGCGATCGAAGGCATTCTTTCAAAAGAAGTGATAATGAATAAATATCGGGTATTTTTGGCCCCCGACACCCCTCCTGGGCCGGCCGCCAGTGTCTACACAGCCAAAGATGCCTTAATGACAAAAGATCCGTGCACGGTTATCAATTGTGATCAATACATCATCTTCGATATCAAACGAGAGCTCGACGAGAAGGGGGGGTATCTCCCCCTATACTTTGGGTTATCACCGTCGTCAAGTTATGCCATAATTGAGGGCGGACGGGTCAAAAGGATCGTTGAAAAAGACCCGGTTTCCCATTATGCCAGTAGCGGCGTCTATGGATTCGGAAGCGGTGAGTGGCTGCTTCGAGCGCTGGAGTGGCAGCTTGATTCTGGGAAACCATTGAATGGCGAATATTTTGTCGGCCCTGCCATGAATTATTTAATTGACTCGGGTGGTATTGTTTATCCAACCACAACATTTGCCAAGTTCGATTTGGGCAATGAAAATGGAATTCAGCGGTTTTCAACGCTAATGAATGAAACGGTTGGCGTTTGATTCAAGAAAGGTATCAATAATGATGAAAAAAATAGCGGTCATCGGAGCCGGATATTGGGGGAAAAACCTCGTCCGCGTGATGAACGACCTCGGCCAACTGGCGGCTGTATGCGATGCGGACTCGCAGCGGCGTCGTGATCTCCAGGCAACATATAAAGGAGTCGACATCGTCCCCTCGCTGGATGCAATCCTTAAAAATTCTGACATAAAGGCCGTTGTGATAGCGACACCCGCCACGTCCCATTACGAAATCGGGAAACAAGCCTTATTGTCTGGGAAAGACGTTTTTATTGAAAAGCCTCTCGCGATGAGTGTCTCAAACGGAGAAGAACTGGTTGACATCGCAGAGAAAAACGGGCGGATTCTGTTTGTCGGCCATGTCCTTCACTACCACCCCTGCATCGTTAAAATGAAAGAGATGATTCGACGAGGGGACATTGGCAAGGTCAACTATATCTACTCGAATCGACTCAATCTCGGAAAGTTCCGGAATGAAGAAAACATTCTCTGGAGCTTCGCACCGCACGACATCTCCCTCATTCTCTCGATCCTCAAAGAATACCCCCTGGAAGTGTATTGCACCGGGGGCAATTACCTCCACCAGAAAATTGCTGACATCACACTTTGCACGTACAACTTTAATTCCGGGACCAAAGCCCATATTTTCGTGTCCTGGTTACATCCGACAAAAGAGCAAAAACTGATCGTGGTCGGATCCAACGGAATGCTCGTTTTCGATGACACGGTTGAGCCCGACAAAAAACTGGCCATTTACCGCCACCAGGTGGTCTGGATTGACGGCCTTCCAAACCCGAAAAAAAACGAACCCGAATACATTCGTGTGGATTGGGAAGAGCCGCTTCTTCGTGAAGCGAAGGCGTTTCTGGAGTCGATCGAAAAACGAACTCCCCCTATCACCAACGGTCAAGAAGGGCTGTTAACCTTGAAGTTACTTAACCATAGCCAACAATCGCTTGAAAAAGGGGAGATCATCGTTACGGAACCTAAGGGAAGTTCTGAAAAGACGCTCCCCTTTTATATCCACCCGAGTTCTTTTGCCGACCGCACGGCCCAAATCGGGAAAGGGACAAACATTTGGCACTTCTGCAACATCATGCCGGGAGCCGTTATTGGCAAAAACTGCCGCATTGGACAGAATGTTTTCATTGCTAAGAACGTAAAGATAGGAAACGGTGTAAAAATCCAAAATAACGTATCCGTCTATGAGCGCGTTGAAATCGCCGATTTCGCTTTTCTGGGTCCCTCCGCCGTTTTTACCAACGTATTTAATCCGCGGTCCGAAGTGGAGAGAAAAAATGAATATCGCGTCACAAAGGTCGGTAAAGGAGCGACGGTCGGCGCCAATGCAACAATTGTTTGTGGCGTGACCATCGGAGATTATGCTTTCGTTGGCGCTGGAGCCGTCGTAACGCACAACGTGAAACCTTATTCATTGGTTTATGGATCCCCCGCCCAACACCATGGCTGGATGTGCCAGTGCGGAGAAAAACTGCCAATCCAGGAAGCACAGAATTCATCACCCAAAAAGGTCGTTTGCTCCCGCTGTGAAGCCAGCTATCAAATCTGCAAAGACGACGCCAATGAATGGAAATGCACGCCCCAAGCTGTTTGCGATGAGCCGATAAAGGTAAGTTAACATCGATGAAAGTACCCCTTCTGGATTTACAAGCCCAATATAAGTCAATCAAGGTTGAAATCGACCAGGCCGTTTTACGGGTTCTTGAAAGCCAAAAAGGAATTCTCGGGCCCGAGGTTGCCGAACTCGAAAAACAAGTCGCTGCCTATTGCCACTCCAACCACGCCATCGCTGTCGCCTCTGGCACAGATGCCCTTTTATTGTCCCTCATGGCTCTCGGCACAGGCTCCAATGATGGCGTCATTACCACCCCGTTCACTTTTTTCGCCACCGCTGGATCCATTTCTCGTCTTGGAGCACGCCCCTTTTTCGTTGATATTGAACCGGACACCTTCAACATCGATCCCAAGGCCGTGTCAAACTTTCTAAAAACGGAATGCTCACGGGAAAAAGAGGGCGTGATTCATAAACCCACCCGCCGAATCATTAAAGCCATCCTTCCCGTCCATTTGTACGGACAATGCGCTGACATGGTTGCGATTGGAGAAATCTCCCGAGAGTGGGGGCTTCGAATCATTGAAGATGCCTGTCAATCCATCGGATCCTGCCTTGACAACCGGCCCTCCGGAACGATGGGTGACTTCGGCGCCCTCTCCTTTTTCCCCAGTAAAAACCTGGGAGGTTTGGGTGACGGAGGAATGGTGTTGGCTCAAGACTCCGAACTAGCTCATAAGGTTAAGGTCCTTCGGGTTCACGGAAGCGAACCGAAGTATTATCACAAGGTGGTCGGAATCAATAGCCGTTTGGACACCCTCCAAGCGGCCATTCTAACGATAAAATTGAAACATCTTAATCAGTGGACAAAAACTCGCCAAAAAAACGCGGAAATTTACGACAACGCCTTTCATGGAATTAATGAAATAACCACTCCCCAAAGATATCCTCGATCCACACACGTATTTAATCAATATTGCATCCGAGTTGAAAACAGGGACGAATTACGTCATTACCTAACCGAGAGGGGAATTGGGACCGAAGTCTACTATCCTCTTCCCTTACACTTACAAGAATGCTTTCAAGACCTCGGCTATGCCAAAGGGGATTTTCCTCATTCTGAGAAGGCAGCGGGAAAAATTCTTGCTCTGCCCATTTACCCGGAACTTACCTCCGACCAGATTGAATATGTCATTGGCGCGGTAATGTCCTTTATCCGACAGACACCCGCTTCTGTTCCCTTATAAGGATGCCGTTCTCCAGCGCTACCCATGTTAAATCAGCTCCTGATGGCTAAATAATTATGCTGTTTACAACAAAGGAATATTTCTTATTTTTCACTTTAACGTTGGTTGTTTTTCATTCCATCCAGCCCCTCAAGCCCAAGCTTTGGTTCCTTTTAACAGCCAGTATGGTGTTTTATGGAAGTTGGAACTACGCTTTCATTCCCCTCATATTCCTACAAACGTCCGTTGATTTTTTCCTGGCGCATCTGATTAATAAGACGAATAAAACCGCTCTTCGCCGCCTATTACTGACAATCATGATCGGCACGAATCTTTCCATATTGGGCTTTTTTAAATATTTGCATTTTTTCGCGGACATCTATGATGGACTCTTTCCACAAGGTCTCCTCGGCCACCACGGATTTCGAATGGCCAACCTTATCCTTCCCTTGGGGATATCGTTTTACACGTTTGAGGGGATGAGTTACGCCATCGATGTCTACCGGGGGAAAATAAAACCACATCGGAGCTACTTCGATTATTTGGGATTCATTTTTTTCTTTCCACACCTTGTCTCCGGCCCTATTGTACGTGCGGCCGACTTCCTTCCCCAACTCTCCCTCTCCAAGGCTATGGACATTGGCACCCTTTTGACGGCAGGTCGCCGTGTGCTCATTGGGGCCTTTAAAAAAATGGTAATCGCCGATAACTTGGCTGTATACGCAGATGCCTTTTTTGCCAACCCCAATACCGACATGATGAGTGCGTGGGTGGGGGTGCTTTGCTACGCCTTCCAGATTTACTTCGATTTCTCTGGGTATTCGGATATGGCGATTGGATGCGCTCGCATGTTGGGCTTCACCCTGGCTGAAAATTTTTACTGGCCTTATTTGGCGAGAAACGTCAGCGAATTTTGGCATCGGTGGCACATGTCGTTATCAAGCTGGCTCCGCGATTACTTATACATTTCCCTTGGGGGCTCGCGTTGCGGAGAAAGGCGAATGTATACCAATCTGCTGATCACGATGCTTCTTGGGGGTCTTTGGCACGGAGCAAAATGGACGTTCGTCTTATGGGGTTTCTATCATGGGCTTTTACTGGTCGGCTGGCACATAGCCAACAAACATTGGCCTGAAAAACTGAAAACCTTTGACAATATATTTGGACAAGCGTTCACCTTTTTGGCGGTATGCTTTGGTTGGGTCCTTTTCCGGTGCACCTCATTTTTACACGCAATCGATGTCTCGAAAGCCCTTTTTACCCAGGGCAATGGTTTTTCCCTTCTCCCAGACTACTTTACTCTCAACCTGCGGTTTATCTTTGGGGGCGTCGTCTTATGGCATCTGCTCAAATTATCAGGGCTCCACGAATGGAAAATAAACGTTATCAACCGCATTAAAAGTCAACCGCATAATTGGATCTGTTTTGAATCCGGCATGTTGATCGCGGCCCTCCTGACACTGACACCACAGGAACGGCTCAATCCCTTTATATATTTTCAGTTTTGATATGCGAAAAGCCCTTTTTCTCTCAATCGGTATTCTGGTGGGTGCGGGTCTGATCGAAGCCCTTCATCAACTGTTGATTTTTACCCTTCCCCTGAACTGCTACCAACGAGAGCCTTGTCCGGCGATTGGATGGCGATATGTCCCCCATAGTTTTTACATGCTGACCGCTGGAGAGGGGCGATCTAAAGGATGGTTCAACAGCGAGGGATTTCGTGATTATGACCATCAAATTGAAAAACAAAAAGAGATCACACGCATCGCCATCCTTGGTGATTCTTACGTCGAATGTTTGGGGATTCCTTTGGACCGAGCATTTCCTGCACTCCTTGAAAAAAAATTAATTGCGCAAGGAAAAAAGGCTGGAGTATTGACGTTTGGGTTGTCCGGCTGGGGAACAACAGCACAAAAGATCGCTTATGAAAATATTGTTAGAAAATATCAACCGCACATCGTGATTTCATTCATGGGGTTCAATGATTATCTCGACAATGTTAGCGGATCCGGCGGGCACAGGGCCGTGTGGAATGGCAACGGCGTCAATTATCTGCCGTCAGGGGTAGGTTTTGAACTGAGGGAAGACACATCCCATCGGCTTGTCATCCCGAAAATCCTCAAAAAACATTATCATGAATATCTGCGGCTTCTATCGACCACCCTGTATAAATTTTACGGTACCGTTAGGATTTCCCCTTCAACGAATGCTCATGCGGCCAATGCGAACCCTCCTCAATTTCATATGGTAAAAAAACAAAATCTTACCCAAAAGACCGCGCCATCGAATGAACCAACGGTTGACCATAGCCAAGATATTCTCTTCCCATTTGGTAATGAGAACATCCCGATAAATCCCGGCATATATTTGGACGCCTCACTCGTCGGTAACATCCCTTTTTATCTTTCTTATAAAAGATTCTACGATGGTTGCATTAAAATAATGGCGGCTGTCATCGATGATTTAAATAAAGCAGTCAACAAAGATGGCGGGCATTTGATTGTAGTGCGGATCCCCTTTCCCGAAGAAATTTATACGGATCAATTCAGGAATAATTTTGATCCATCCCTTTGGCTTAGAGCCTATCCGAATAACCCCTGATGGGTGTATGATATGAACATCCGAGTGAATTCAACCACCAGGAGGTTCAATGACACCGATGAAAAAAACATCAGGGGCTCGGTATTTGGTTTCAGACAAAATGTGGGAGAAAATCGAGAGGCTGCTGCCGAAACATAAGAATACGCACCGGTTTGGGGGCGGACGGCCGCGCGTGAGTGATCGAGAGGCAATGAACGGAATCTTTTTCGTTTTACGGACGGGAAGCCAGTGGAACGCATTGAACGATACGGGAATTTGCAGCAGCTCAACGGCTCATTCCCGTTTTCAGGAGTGGACAAACAAGGGCGTGTTTCGGAAATTATGGAAACAGGGGTTGCAGGCGTACGATGAACTGAAAGGCCTGAACTGGTCGTGACAGTCGATGGATGGCGCCATGACCAAAGCCCCGCTGGGCGGGGAAAAAAACCGGGCCAAATCCGACGGACAGAGCCAAAGGCGGCGTAAAACGAAGCGTGTTGTGTGAAGCCGCCGGTGTTCCTGTGGGTCTGGCTGTTGATGGGGCCAACCGCCATGACATGAGGATGGTGGAAGAAACCCTGAAAAGCATTCCGATTACGCGCCCAAAGCCGACGAATCGTACGCCCCAAGGTTTGTGCTTGGATAAAGGCTACGACTACGATGACGTGCGAGATCTGGTCAACGAGTTTGGATATACGGCGCATATCCGTGCTCGCGGAGAGGAGGCTCAAGCCATCAAGCGCAGCGCGAGATTTAAAGCCAGGCGATGGGTGGTCGAGCGTACCCATAGCTGGATGAATCGCTTCAGGCGGATTCTGATCCGCTGGGAGAAGAAACCGATGAATTATTTGGCCTTGCTTCATTTTGTTTGTGCCTTCATAACCTATCGCTGCTCAGGGTTATTCGGATAGGCTCTTAACGATTTAAGAAACATCTTTAACAATAGATCAATCGAATATCATGACTTGTTAGAACCCATGAAAAACGAAATATCTGAAAGTCGCCGACCTCTTCACTTCAACCTGGGGCATGGCCACTTAAACTGGAAGGGGCATCAATTTGTAGCAGAATTATTGTCGACCTGGTTGCACAACCAAATCTGAGATGAAGCGATATCAAATTAATCTTTGGCCTCCATTGGAATGGTTTAATGAGCAAGCTTAAAATCGTCACAATCGTTGGCGCCCGACCTCAATTTGTCAAAGCCGCCTCTTTGTCCAAAATCCTACGGACACGGTTTCGGGAAGTTCTTGTTAACACGGGGCAACACTATGATTTTTACATGTCGCAAATATTTTTTGATCAACTGGCCATCCCCAAGCCAGACTATAACCTTGGGGTCGGCTCGGGTAGCCACGCTTGGCAAACCGGCGCTCTGCTGACACGAATTGAAAAGGTGCTCCTTCGTGAAAAACCGGACTGGGTTCTTGTTTACGGCGACACGAACTCTACTCTGGCCGGAGCCCTGGCGGCAGCCAAGCTTCGGATCCCCCTGATTCATGTTGAAGCAGGGCTTCGTAGCCATGACATGTCGATGCCGGAAGAAGTCAATCGGATTATCACCGATCATGTGTCCACATTGCTGTTTTGTCCGACGAAAACCGCCACCAATAACCTTAAAAAAGAGGGAATCGCCAAGGGCGTTTATAACGTCGGCGATGTTATGTGCGACGCCTTTTTAGATTACATAAGGAAAATTAAATCACGGGGCAGAGAAACATATATCCCGCCAAAACCGTATGCCTTAGCCACGATTCACAGAGCTGGCAATACAGACTCCAAAATCGTCCTGAAGCATATTCTTCGAGCCTTTGGGCAAATCCCCATGCCCATTTATTTTTTAATTCACCCGCGCACTTTAAAAGCCATTAAAAAATTAAGAATCCAAATCCCGAAGAATATTCGAATCAAAAAACCGAAGGGTTATCTGGATATGCTGGCCCTCGAAAAAGGAGCAACATTGATCTTGACGGACTCCGGCGGTGTTCAAAAGGAAGCCTATTTTTGCCATGTTCCTTGTTTGACACTGCGTGACAACACCGAATGGACGGAAACCCTGTCCTATGGATGGAACACGCTGGTTGGATCGCGTCCCCGGTCCCTTTTAGGGATCATCCGAACATTAAACAATCGGATTCGTAAGCATCCCAATTATTTCGGCCAGGGAAACGCGGCCCATAAAATCGCCCAAATTATCGGATCCTTTACCAAATGAAAGCTGAAAATTCGATCGTTAAAAACTTTTGGGAGAATAATCCCGTCGGCGCCAAGTTTATTGATGCAGAATTGGGGTCCCCCGATTTTTTTAAGACGTTCGACATGAAAAGGGAAGCGGAAAATTGCGAGCCTTCCTCCTTTTCAAACAAGATCCACGAATACGATCGTTCCGAGGGGAAAATGGTTCTCGATGTCGGATGTGGGAATGGCTACGTACTTGCCCAATATGCACGTTATGGAGCACGCGTATTTGGGATCGATCTCACTGAAAAAGCTCTCCAGCTGAGTCAACGTCGATTCCAATTATCTCAGTTCAAAGCGGAATTTAAATTGACGGACGGGAAAATAATCCCCTATACCGATAACGCTTTCGACGTGATTTGCTGCATGGGGGTGTTGCATCATATTGCCAATCCACGCCCGATGATTAACGAAATAAACCGCGTCTTAAAATCAAACGGCCAAGCTATATTCATGGTCTATAACAGGGCTAGCTTCCGTAACCACATTACCTTTCGAATCCGGAAATACATCGGGCCAAAAATCTATCGAGGAAAGGACATGCAACAAATTCGAAATATGAACGATGGGCCGGACTGTCCGCTGGCTATGGTTTACGGCAAACGGGAAATCGAAAGGCTGCTTAAAGACGGCTTTCAAAATCTGTCATTTCTTATCAACAAACTTCCTTACGAAGAGCTATTTATACATCCCACATTGGGTTATTATATGGCGCGGTTGCTTCCCACTCCGTCGGAAAGCTTTTTCGCCAGAAAGTGGGGCTGGAACTTATACGTAAAAGGAAACAAGAAATAACGTTATGTGCGGAATCGCCGGCATCTTGAATTTTCAGAAAAAATCTTATTCCAACCTTTCTTCGCATCTGTCGGTGATGAACGACTTACAGGCCCATCGCGGGCCCGATGGCGAAGGAATGTGGGTTCATAAAAGAGGATTTGCCGGATTCGGTCATCGCCGGCTTAGCATCATCGATCTCCAAACAGGGTCACAACCGATGTCGGACAGCTACGGAAACACCATTTGTTATAACGGGGAGATATATAACTACCTCGAATTAAAAGCGGAGTTGAATGACTATCCTTATCAGACCACATCGGACACCGAAGTCATCTTGGCCAGCTACCGAAAATGGGGGGTCGAATGCGTCAATCACTTTCGGGGAATGTTTGCGTTTGCCCTCTGGGATGAGTCAAAACAAGCCTTGTTCTGCGCTCGGGATCGATTTGGAATCAAACCCTTTTATTTTACGCAAATTAACGATACGTTCTATTTTGCTTCAGAGGCGAAGGCTCTCCTTCCCTTTCTCCCCGCAATCGAAACCGATGTCGACGCATTAAAAGACTACCTCGTCTTTCAAATCTGCTTGGACGGCAAGACATTGTTTAAGGGAATCCGCGAGCTTCTACCCGCTCATCGGTTAATCATTAAGAATCAGCAAATGAAAACGGAACGTTATTGGGACGTATATTACCACTTGGATTTTGAACACCCTGAATCTTACTTTCACGAAAAACTCGTTTCCCTTTTTGATGACTCCGTCAAAATCCACACGCGCAGCGACGTTCCCATCGGGTCTTCACTGAGCGGGGGGATCGATTCCAGTCTTGTCGCCGGCCAGGCCTCGCGGGTGATAACGGAAGGCGAATTTATGGGTTTCATTGGAAAGTTTGACCTGGGCGACATGTACGATGAGAGCCATTACGCGCGGGAGCTGGCAGAAATGTACCACTTCGCTCTTCATGAAATCACAATAACCAGCCAAAATTTCATTGATACGATCAGTAAAGTCATCTATCACCTCGACTATCCCGTCGCCGGACCCGGTTCTTTCCCTCAATATCATGTCTCAAAACTCGCTTCGCAATTTAGAAAAGTTGTCTTGGGAGGGCAGGGGGGAGATGAAATCTTTGGCGGTTATACACGCTATCTTTTGGCCTATTTTGAGCAATGCATCAAAGCCGCGATCGATGGGACCATGAACAACGGAAACTTCATCGTTACCTACGAATCCATCATCCCGAATTTACAGGCGTTGCGCAATTACAGGCCGTTGATACAAGAGTTTTGGCGGGAGGGGCTCTTTGAAGACCTTGATAAACGCTATTACCGGCTGATCAATCGCGCTCCCACATTGGAGAAAGAAATCCGATGGGGTGAACTCGGGCGGTATTCTCCGTTTGAAACATTCAAGAAAATCTTCCATGGTGACAACGTCAAAAAAGAATCCTACTTCGACAGCATGACCCACTTTGACTTTAAAACGCTTCTGCCGGCTCTTTTGCAAGTCGAGGATCGGATGGGTATGGCCCATGGGCTGGAGTCCCGTGTGCCCTTTTTGGATCATCCTCTCGTTGAATTTGCTGCAACGATGCCCTCCAACATCAAGTTTAAAAATGGAACTCTTAAAATGTCCCTTATAAATGCCATGGGGCATCGTCTTCCCTTATCCATCCGTCAACGAAAAGATAAGATGGGCTTTCCCGTGCCTCTCAATGAATGGGTGGGGAGTGATCTCAAGGATTATATCTACGATATATTCACTTCTCAAAAAGCAAAAGAAAGACCCTTTATCAACAATCGAGAGGTGCTGAACAATCTTCATCGGGAATTAAAGTTTGGGCGGAAACTATGGGGACTGCTCTCATTGGAGCTATGGCAGCAAGAATTTCACGACAAACAAAGCCATTTTAAAAACATGATCAAAGAAAGGAGCGTACTGACATGAAAGTTCTTATCACGGGAGGTGCTGGTTTTATCGGTTCCCATTTGGCCGACCGCCTCCTAGCGGCCAACCATGAGGTTCTTGTCATCGACAATTTCCAAACAGGACGGCGGGACAATTTAACGCCCCATCCGAAACTCACAATTATTGAAGGCACCGTTGCTGAATCTTCTCTCGTAGACGAACAATTCAGGGCCTTCAGACCCTCGCATGTTGTGCATGCCGCGGCTTCTTACAAAGACCCCGATAATTGGCTCGAAGATGCCGCCACCAATGTCATGGGAACGGTCAATGTCGTAAAGTCGTCAAAAAAGCTTAACATCAATCGTTTCATATATTTCCAAACCTCTCTTTGTTACGGACTTCACCCCCTCGAACAACCCATTCGCCTGAATCATCCGATCCGGTCGAACGGAAGTAGCTATGCCATCAGCAAAACGGCCGGGGAACAGTATATTGAGCTCAGCGGCATGGACTTTCTTTCCTTTCGGCTCGCCAACGCCTACGGGCCCCGAAATTTAAGCGGTCCCCTACCCACTTTCTTTCAACGCTTGACAACCGGCAAGCCATGCTTTGTCATGGATACCCGTCGGGACTTCATCTATATTGACGACCTCATCGAAGTGGTCATGAAGGCTCTCGCTGGGCAGGGAACCAGAGGGTATTACCACATCTCCACGGGAAAAGACTACGCGATCAAAGAGTTGTTTGATGCTGCCGTTAAAGCGCTCGGCGTAACGCTTGAAAAGCCCGTGGACGTCCGTCCCCGAAATCCCGACGACACCTACACCATCCTCATTGATCCTTCCAAAACAAACAAGGATTTCGACTGGAAAGCCTCAACGCCGCTCGAGTCTGGGATTCAAAAGGCGATTGATTGGTACAAAACGCACGGGATCACCCAAACCTTCACCCACCTCAAAGCCCTTGAGAAGGTTAAATGAATTTGGACGAACTTAAAAACCAGTTCGACCAAACCCGAATATTAATCACGGGAGGGGCCGGGTTTGTGGGAAGCAACCTCGCACGACTTCTTCTAAGATCCAACGAAGCCGTTTCCATTACCATCGTCGACAACTTGTTGTCGAGTGAGCGGGAAAATATTCCCGAGGATGACCGGGTTGAATTCAAGGAAGCTTCCATCACATCGGATGAACTCCTCGAACAATTGGAGGATGAATTCGACTATGTATTTCATCTGGCCACCTATCATGGAAACCAGAGTTCCATTCATGACCCTCTTGCCGACCATGAAAACAATACACTGACGACGCTTAAGTTGATGAACCGCCTTCAAAACTTCAAACGATTGAAAAAGGTCGTGTATTCGTCGGCGGGCTGCTCTGTCGCGGAGAAAACCTTCGATGACGCCAAGCCGACGCCCGAAAGTGCTCCGATTTCTTTGATTCAGGACAGTCCTTACTCGATCTCAAAGGTGATCGGAGAGTTTTATTCTGTCTATTTCTTTCGTCAGTATGGGCTCCCAACGGTCCGGGCTCGATTTCAGAACGTGTATGGCCCGGGTGAAATTTTAGGGGCCGGACAATGGCGCGGCACCCCCGCTACGATTTGGCGCAACGTCACCCCCACGTTCATTTACAAAGCGCTAAAAGGGGAACCTCTCCCCATAGAAAACAATGGGATCGCCACGCGCGATTTCATCCATGTCGATGACATCGCTCGGGGTTTATTGACATGCGCTTTAAAAGGACGGCCAGGGGAGGCCTACAATCTTGCTACCGGAGAAGAAACAAGCATTTTAAACTTGGCTACCATGATTAATAAATTGACCGGCAATAAGGCGGGTTTCCAACAACTTCCCAAGCGCCCCTGGGACCATTCCGGCAAACGGTTTGGGTGCCCCCATAAATCAAAACAGGATCTTGGTTTTTCTTCGTCCATCCCCCTTGAAATAGGCATCCATAAAACCATTGAATGGACAAAACAAAAGAGGCCCCTTATTAATCGATGTATTGAAAAACACCGATTCCATTTAGACCAACTGACACTCGTCTAAGATATGTTGAATAACGCAACGTTAGCCATGAGAGACGATAAAAACAAATCGGGTACCTTAGGACAACTTGATGGTGCCATAAGCATAGAAAAACAAAAACTGATTTACGAAATGGATCAGGCGGCAGAAAAACGCCTCTATTGGAAAAAACGGAACCGCTATTATCACACCGACATCGAACGATTCTGTGCCTTTCATATTCCGCCGGGCCGGAATGTTGTTGAAATCGGCTGCGGGACGGGGGATCTGCTGGCGGCCGTCAAACCCGCCTCCGGAGTCGGCATCGACCTTAGCCAAAACCTCGTCCGCATCGCCCAAGGGCGCTATCCCCATCTCAATTTTTTTGCGGAAGATGCGGAAAACCTCCAGATCCGCGAAAAGTTCGACTACGTCATCATGTCGGATTTGATTGGATATCTCTTTGATTGCTGGAGTGCCTTCCGGTCATTGCGCCAACTCACCCGTCCGGACACGAGAGTTGTCATCACATATTACAACTCCTTGTGGGAACCTATTTTAAGAATGGGGCAAAAACTGGGCCTCAAAACCCCGCAAAACCGGCAAAACTGGCTTTCTTTGGATGACATTGAAAATGTACTTGATTTAAACGGATATGAAGTCATTCGTGAAGGCTACCGTTTACTGGTCCCCGTTTACATTCCTTTGCTTTCATATATCGTGAACAGGTTTATTGCGCCGCTGCCGGGCATTAGAAAGCTCTGCCTTCTGGAATATGTCATCGCCCGGGAAAAGGGGAATGTCGAAGCCGGCAAACTGAATTCTTATTCCTGCTCCGTTATTATTCCCTGCAAAAACGAAGCCGGTAATATCGAAGACATCATCCGCAGGACCCCGCACATGGGCTCGCATACCGAAATGATTTTCGTCGACGGGAGTTCGACGGACGGCACTCCTCAGTTCATCGAAAAAATGATGGGTAAATATAAGGACCAAAAAGACATCAAACTGATTCCCCAAGGATCAGGAAAAGGAAAAGGGCACGCCGTCCGGCTTGGTTTTGATGCCGCTCAAGGAGACTTTCTTTTCATTCTGGACGCTGATATGACGGTTCCTCCGGAGGATTTGCCTAAATTTTATATGGCTCTGGCGGAAGGCCAGGGCGAGATGATTAACGGCACTCGTCTGGTTTATCCGATGCAGCACGAGGCGATGCGATCCCTCAATCTTCTCGCTAATAAGATCTTTAGCCTCATTTTTACCTGGCTCCTAGATCAAAGAATCAAAGACACCCTCTGCGGGACCAAAGTCATAGCCAAACGGAACTATGAAAAAATCGCCCGTGGACGAACGTTTTTCGGGGAATTCGACCCCTTCGGCGACTTCGACCTGTTATTTGGGGCGGCCAAGCAAAATCTCAAAATCATTGAAATCCCTGTTCGTTATTGCGCCCGAACGTACGGACAAACCAAAATCAGCCGATTCCGTCATGGATGGCTGCTATTGAAAATGTGTGGCATCGCCCTCTGGAAGTTGAAACTGGCATGACCATGCTGATTGACAACAAAAAGGTCGCTTCCCATTTCGATTTCCTTTCAAGCGAATATGATAACTACAAAATAAAAGCCCAGTACTATTATCAAACAGTCATTGAGGGTCTGCACCGTTTTATCCCACCAAACAAACGAGTTCTTGAGCTGGGCTGCGGGACAGGAACCATTTTAAACAAACTTCAACCCCGTTTCGGCTTGGGAATCGACATCAGCCCCAAGATGATCGAGACGGCAAGGCGCAATTATCCGCATCTGCAGTTTCGGGTCGGAGATATCGATAATCTGATCCTCAAAGAAACATTTGATTTTGTTGTGATGGTGGATCTGGTGGAGCATTTAAGCAACCTGGAAACATCCTTCAACAAATTAGCCGAAACAATCCCGCCGCATACGACCCTCATCTCCTCTTCCGCCAATCCCCTTTGGGCGCCTGTGCTTCACGCGGCGGAAAAACTGAAGATGAAAATGCCCGAGGGGGACCACCGCTGGCCTTCCGTCAATGAGCTAAAAAAAGTCATGGAAAAGGCGGGCTTTCGCGTCCTTGACGTTTATCGGCACATGGTCATCCCCAAACATATCCCATTTGTGTCCGATAAAATCAACCGTCTCTTTCCCAATAGAGGATTCCTGGCGTCGTTGTCGCTGATTCAACTCGTCGTTTTTAAGAAAAATGAAAAATTGGCTTTTTAAAAAGTTCATCGGCGTTCCCGCTTGGGCCCTCTGCTTGGTCGCGGCGATTTATACCATCTATTTTTTCGGGTCCGCTCCAAAATTGGAGGCCGACGCGAAAAATTTTTACATGGGGAGTGAAGCCTTCATGAGCGGTTTTTGGGCCGCTTTGATCCACTCCTTCCCTGCGCGCGAACCCGCCTATCCATTGACCATTTACGCCTTGTCTCTTATCGTCCCCCAACCCCTTCTTCCGAAGGCAACGACGTTTTTACAACTCGGGATGTTGTTGGTTACAGCCGTTCTTTTCTCAACCCTTGCCTCATCTCTATCCTTAAAGCACGTAAAGGGAATTTCCCTTGCCGTTTTTTTAAACGTCGCCCTTTCTCCATCTCTGTTAACTTCTTCTCTCTCTCTGTACACGGAAATCCTGGCGATGTTTTTCTTTTCAGTTTGGATTTATTTTCTCTGGCGCGCACTTATGAGAGAAGACCATATCATACGGGATCTTGTTTTAAGCGGCATCTCAGGCAGCCTCCTCATGATCAGCCGTGGGGCCTATCTTTATATACTTCTTCTGGCGATTTCTATTTTGCCTGTCTTGAGCTATCTCTACCATCCTTTCTTTCACTTAAAAAACCGGATGAGAATTCTTTTCCTTCATGCCGTCATCCTTATCTCCCTGCCGGCTCTTTGGATGACAAGAAACAGTTTTGCCTATGGCGTATTCACGATGGCGGACCACTCCGGCATTGTCTTTGCCGGACGTTATGAAAAGGCGAAGGAAAACTACACCGTCAAAGATTTTCTTGCCGGGTCCTTAAATTCCATCAGCGAATCGGCATGCAAATCCGTCTTTAAAAACTGTTACCGCTATGGGTGGGAATACGCGAACGTCAAAGGATTTTATCGGGTGCAACAAATGGCCTCCGAACATCAAGTGAACTATATAAAGGCCAATCAATTGGCCTTTAAAGATACGGTAAAAAATATTATTTCACAGCACCCGATTCGATTTGCCCTCTTTGGATGGTTCGAATTTATCCAACTGGTATTTTTTGAAACAATGGGAACGGGTGCCAACTCATTCACAAACGCCTATTTGAATTCAATTCACCAAAGTCAGTTGGCCAGAGGTCTGGCGCATATCGGCCTTTCAATTTTTTATTTAATAGGGTTGGGAATTCTTATCTTCAATGCCGCAATGCTTGCCCGTCGACACTTCAACCAATCGTTCGTCAATGGGATACTCGTACTCATGATTCCCTACCTGAGTTTCCTCGTCATTTATTCGTCGGCCACAACCGTCATCCGCTATTCATTTGTTGTGGCCCCCCTTTGCATCATGATGAGCTGGCTTGGCTGGAGTCTTGTAATACCTCGATTTCGGAAGGCCCTATTCACACCGGACGCGGCCCAACAGAGTTAATCCCTTCAATATGGCGCCCCCCATTTCCGTCATCATGGCTGTCAAAAACGAAATGCCCCATCTCTCCTTGGCCGTGGAGAGTATTCTCAACCAATCCTTTGCTGATTTTGAATTCATCGTCACCGACGACTCAAGCTCTGACGGAACCTTGGAATACTTACGATCTTTAAAGGACAAACGGCTTTTGCTGGAAAAAAACGCGGGAGTCGGTCAAACGGCCGGTTTAAATCAAGGCCTTCGGATGGCGCGCGCAGAGTGGATCGCCCGCATGGATGGAGACGATTGGAGCTACCCCGATCGTCTTGAAAAACAATGGCACGTGGCAAGCACCAATCCAACGGTTGTTTTTATCAGTTCGGACTATCTGATTTGCGATGAACAATTAACGCCCGTCGCCCCAATCCGCCTTGATGCCGCACACCCGGAATGCGTGATGCGCTATTTTGACAGAAGGAACAACCCCTTCTGTCACCCGACCGCCCTGTTTAAACGAATCGAGGCCCTGCAGGCGGGGGGATACAACGAGAGTTTAAAAAACGCTCAAGATATCGATTTATGGAAAAGATTATTAAAAAAGGGGGAATGGAAACACACCCCTGAGGTTCTCGTTAAATACCGGGTTCGGAAACAATCCCTCTCCGTCCTCCGCCATCCCGAGCAGGACCGGGAACGGAAGGCGGTCTTTTCAAAATCGGGGCCACTCTCACCGGTTTGCTGTCCGTCCTCTCCACGAGATACCGCCAATAAACGAATGGTCAATGGGTTATACGCCTACAAACTGGGATTCGCGGCATGGCTTGCTGGAAAAAGGGGAATCGCACTAAAATATTTATTAAACGCCTTGGCAAATAGAGTGCGCCCCCTTCGTGCCGTCATGTTAATGTTCTCGATGGTTTTTCCGCGCCATGTTTATCTGGACCTGAGCGGCTACAAGGGCGTATACCAATAAGCATGTCATAGACACAACCACCTTATGATAGGTAATAAATTATTTAAGCAATTACTCCTTCCCTGGCACACAACGTTCCTTCCGGTACCCCGATTCGTGCCGCGGGTGTTTCTTGGATTTTTCCCCAAAAAAGCCGGAGGGCCGGATCTCAAAATAACGAAGCTTCGGGAAGATCTTGGAATCAACTGGTTCAATCATAACACGCTCTACATCGTCAGTGGAAAGCCTCTGCCCCTTCCTTATGTCCGGATGTCTAAAAAGAGGGGCTGTAAAATTATTCTCAACCAAAATGGCGTTTATTATCCTGCCTGGTTCCACGGTGATTGTGAAAAGGAAAACGGTCGCCTCAGAAAATATCATGAATTGGCCGATTATGTTTTTTATCAAAGTCATTTCTGTTTCGAAACAACGAGGCAATTTGTTCATCCTCCTGAACGACCCCATGAAATTCTTTATAACGCCGTTGACACGGACCATTTTACGCCGGCGGACAAAAAGACCCTGGGGAAACCCCTTCGCCTTATGACGACCTCGTACTTTAATCATTTTACAGCAGAACCCATCTTAAACACTCTTATGAGAACGTTGGCTGCGTTAAAGGAGAAGGGTTTGGAAAGCCAACTTTACATCGCGGGTGAAATTCATGAGGATTGCAGGAGTGGAAGTAGCGCCCAACAATGGTTGGGAAAAATGGCTAAAAATATTGGCGTGGAAAACGCCATCCATTACATGGGTCCTTATACGACGTCAGAATTGCCCGATCTCCTTCGTCAATCCGACATCTTCATCCATCTTCGCCACAACGACGCCTGTCCCAATGGCATATTGGAAGCCATGGCGTGTGGTCTTCCTGTCGTCTTTAGCCAATCGGGGGGAACTCCGGAATTGGTGGGTGATGCCGGCATCGGGCTGGATGTACCCCAATCCTTCGAACGCTGGTATCTTCCCGAACCGAACAAAGTCGCCCAAGCTGTCTACTCCATCATTACTCACTATGACCAGCTACGCCACCAAGCCCGTGAAAGGGCGGACAACCATTTTTCGATGGTAATGTGGCAACAACGCCAACGGGAAATCATGCAACATTTAATAAACAACGGGGGGTTCAACATATGAATCGTGCTCTCCGGGTTTACTTTGTGTACCAAACCATTGACGCTCCGTACGGAGGGGCAAACTCTTTTCAACACCTCTTAAAAACATGCTTTCAAAATCATCCTGAATTTCACGTCCAATGTGTATCCGATCCCAAACAAGCGGACCTTCTCCTCGTTAACGCCGCGAGTCGGGGACCTCACCGAACATTCTCCTTTTCTTTCAGGCGACTCCGATTCGTCCGTGCTATTAAAGATCCAATGTTGCGCCCTTGGCACGTTCGAAACCTTTCCCGCGGGCGCTTCTTCCGGCATCCCCGAGGTCTCCTGAGTTGGGGACAGGCCCCAAAGATTCCTATTGTTCATCGCTTGGATGGGTTTACCTCGTATTACGGTCGAAAGGACGGCGCTCGCTACGACCAGCTTCAAATTCGACTCAACCGTTTGGCCAGCGCCACGGTTTTCCAGAGCCAATTTTGCAAAAATCTTTTCAGCCCTTTTATCAATCCATCCACTCCTTCCGCCGTCCTCTTCAATGGAACGGATGGGAACATATTTAAATGGGTAGATCGCCGTAAGCCACGCGGAAAGATTGCGGTCTTGGCAGCTTCCTGGTCCAGCAATCTTAGAAAAGGTCACGGGGAGTTAAAAAAGCTGTCGTCTCTTCCGTCGGTCGAAGTCACATATGTCGGTCGATGGCCAATGGATTTAAACCCCGGTAATATCCGTATTTTATCGCCTATCCCACAACAAGATTTGGCGAATTTGATGACCCGATTTCATATCTTTGCTCATTTTTCAGACCGGGACACATCACCCAACATTGTCGTCGAAGCCCTGGCCACAGGCCTTCCAGTACTGTACAAGCATTCGGGGGGAACGCCCGAGATTGTTGAGGAACAACGCTTTGGGGAGTCTATCGAAAACAATGCTAAACTTCAGGAAGAACGCATGACAACGGCGTTGGAGAACTTGATCTTACGGTACGATGACATTATCAGTGAAATTAAAAAAGAGAGGAACCGCTTTTTAATCGAGACCACAGCCCGATGCTATTCGCACATCTTTCACACAACAGCCGGTGACAAATTATGCTGAACTTTGGTAATTGATTTACTGAAGAACATGCTTATTTTTTCCCTATTCTTATTTCAAATTATAACAACGGCCATCACACCATCCGTGGGAGGATTGATTCTCCTCCTTGGATACGCCTTGGGAGACCGATCCTTTGCCGTTCTCAACCTATCTCAATTTACGGGACTGCCGATTTTTATTACCGAACCCGTATTGTTCATCCTATTGCTTCGGGGAGCTATAACAACGGCAAGAGAAAAAACCTTCAGCAAATGGATGCTGGATTGGAAGAGCCCATGGCTTTGGTTCTATGCTATTGGTCTTTTAAACATTTTTCGCGGACTTCTTGTCGATCATTGGATCCTCGCCCTGAGAGATGCAATGCTGGTATTCTACGGTCTCATAACTCAAATCGTTATCACCTATGTCAAAACCCCAAATCAAGTAAAAAGGATTTATTTTACCGTTCTTTTGGGACTCCTAGTTCGATATGCGCTTCATTTTCGCTTTGAATTTTTTTCACCATCAACGATCGCATGGGCTATGTATGCGTCGGTCGTGGTTCTGGGGGGATTTTATGTCTGGTTTTCTCAGAAAAAGCACAGATTGATATTACTTTCATTGACCTCCTTTTTCCTGTACACAATCGTTACCTCGGGATTCAGAACAGTTTGGGTCTCTGTTTTCCTGGCGTATTTTGTCATGGCGTTTTCTTTAAGAATATTAAAGATGTCACTTCGTCCCTTTTGGTTCTTATGCTTAATAACAATTATTTCATTGACTGGAACAATCGTTATTCAACGATCGGCAAATAGGCAAAATTACCAACTCATTAAGACCAAATTTCTCTCATTTTTTTGGGGCATTCAATCCCCCAATGTCATCACCCGTATCGCGATGTGGGAGGATTCAATCCAAGCGGTGATCCCCGCGACAAAACCCTTATTTGATACCCTGGATCGCATAACAATCAATCCGTATCTTTTTAGATCAAAAGAACGGCTCGCGAAAATACCAACAGGTGACAAATTAAATGCTTTTCACTACGCCGCCCAACATAATGCTTCATCTGTCACGCAAATGCTTGAAAAATTCGAGTCGAAAGCCTCAGGGAAAACCCCGATGGCTAGCCCTCATCTGAAAGAAAATTTGGATGCAGCCGCTTCATCGGCTCCTCCCACCCAGACGGTTTCAGCCAAACCATCAGTGGTCCCAGAAAAACCCGCTGAACCCAAACCTCTGGTGGTCCCAGAGAAATCTGCCGAGTCCAAACCAGCCGTTGAACCCGTGAAACCATCTCCAACACCTATTTCACAACCACCCAAGGTTGAAGCGGCCGCCCCATCGGCCCCGCCAACTCAACCGGTCACAGCCAAACCTCCAGAAACTTCAGAAAAACCCGCTGAACCCAAACCGGCATTTGAACCCGTGAAACCAGCATTAGTCGAATCGATAAAATTGATGGCCCCATTCGACAAGTGTTCTAACCACCAACTGACCAAGTTATTTATCGGCGTTCCTTTCGGCGTGCGATTCATCCCTGGACGAATTATTGGATACCACAACATAGACCGATATGACTCTCACAATTCGTTAATTGCGATTCTTTACAGAACGGGGCTCGCTGGTATCGTCTTATTTTTTTGGATGGTCGGCAGAGAAATGGTCCTCTCCTTCCGTGTCGCCCAAAAAACTCAATGGAGGGAACAAAAAGAAATTATTCTCGGCTTGCTCTGCGCTTTCTCCTATCATGTTTTCCATTCCATGACGGATGTAACGCTAGAAAATCCTTTTAAAGGGGGCGTTTTTTGGCTATTGTTGGGACTTCTTATTGTCGTTCGCTCGTTCAAGAATACCGAATCGCGCTCAGAATAAATCCCTTTTTCTAACGACTGTAAATTATCGGGGATAACACCATGCAAAACCTTACAAGACGTATTAACACGAACGAGGCACGTATTGGGATCGTCGGACTTGGATACGTGGGGTTGCCTCTCGCCGTCGAATTCGCCAAGGCCAACTTTCCTGTCACTGGCTTTGAGGTGGATGGTCACAAAGTCAGTTCCCTTAAGCGGGGAGATTCCTACATCAAAGATGTTCCTTCGGAATCTCTCCAAACTCTCATCAAAAGTAAAAAATTAACGGCCATTTCAAATTTTGACCTTCTCCATAAAATGGATGCGGTTATCATTTGCGTCCCCACCCCCTTAAGAAAGACCAAGGACCCCGACATCAGCTATATCGTATCCGCTCTTGAAAAGGTAGAAAAAAACCTCAGAAAAGGTCAGCTCATCATCCTTGAAAGTACGACCTATCCGGGAACAACCCGGGAAATTCTCCTTCCTGTCTTAGAAAAGGGGAAACTTAAGGTCGGTAGAGATTTCTTTCTGGCCTTCTCACCCGAACGGGTCGATCCCGGCAACGCCAACTATGGAATAAAAAACACACCCAAGATTGTCGGGGGTATCACCTCCCGCTGCACAGAGCTTGCGAAAATCCTCTATGCCCGCATCGCTGAAAAGGTTGTCCCCGTTTCATCGACGGAATCGGCCGAGATGGTAAAGCTACTGGAAAATACGTTCCGCGCCGTCAATATCGGCCTGGTCAATGAAGTGGCCCTCATGTGCGACCGGTTAAAATTGAACTGTTGGGAAGTCATCGACGCGGCGGCGACAAAACCGTTTGGGTTTATGCCTTTCTATCCTGGCCCCGGCATTGGAGGGCATTGTATCCCGCTTGACCCGCATTACCTCTCGTGGAAATTAAAATCGCTTAATTTTTATTCCCGCTTCATTGAGCTGGCAGGGGAAATCAACTCCAAAATGCCCGAGTATTTGGTTTCGAAAATTGGAGACGCTCTCAACGATCAAGGCAAGTCTATTAAGGGGGCAAAAATTCTCATTGTCGGCGTCGCATACAAAAAAGATATTGAGGACGTGAGGGAATCGCCGGCATTGGATGTAATCGAACTGATCCATAAAAAAGGGGCTAAGCTTAGCTATCATGATCCCTATGTGGCCCAAATAAAAGTTGAAGGAACCGCGTTAAAATCTGTTCCATTATCCAATGAACTATTAAAAACGCGGGACTGCGTCGTCATCACCACCAATCACAGCTGTTTGAATATCCAACAAATTGTCGACTCCTCCAGACTTGTCGTTGATTCCAGAAATGCAACAAAGGGTTTCCACAGTAAAAACATTGTAAAACTATGACCCCATGAAAAGAATCCTGGTCACCGGAATTGCCGGGTTTATCGGCTCGTGGATAGCCGACGCTTTATTGCGCCGTGGCGATACCGTTATCGGCGTTGACAACTTCAACGACTATTATGATGTTTCATTAAAGAGAAATCGGGTCAATAAATTCGTTAATAAATGCATAATTCATGAAATTGACATCTCTAACTATCAGAAATTGGAGCAGGTCTTTGTTGAGGAGCCCATCGATCAAGTCTGCCACTTGGCGGCCCAAGCGGGTGTCAGTTATTCCCTAAAAAATCCGTTTGCTTATGAAATATCGAACAATATGGGAACACTCAATCTTTTAGAGTTGTGTCGGCAAAATAAAGTTCCCTCTTTCGTGTACGCTTCGTCTTCATCTGTCTATGGAGCCAATAAAAAAGTCCCCTTCTCTGTCGAAGACAACATCGACAAAACGATTTCCCTCTATGCCGCCACCAAGCGATACAACGAGCTCATCGCGTATACCTATCATCATCTCTTCGGACTCCAATGCATCGGCCTGCGATTTTTTACCGTCTACGGGCCCTGGGGTCGGCCGGACATGGCCCTTTTTAAATTCACGAAAGCCATTTTTGAAGGACGCTCCATCGATCTTTACAATCACGGAAAAATGAAGAGGGACTTCACCTACATCACCGATGTCGTGGATGGTGTTCTCAGCGCTATGGAAAAAAATTACCCCTGCGAAATATTCAACCTTGGAAATTCGACGCCTATCGAATTGAATCGTTTCGTCGAGGTCATTGAAAAAGAACTGGGACGAAAGGCTCAGAAAAATCTTCTTCCCTTGCAGCCCGGGGACGTCCCTGAAACCTTTGCGGACATTGAAAAGTCGAGGAAAATGCTTGATTATGAACCAAAGGTGAAAATTGAGGAGGGGATAAAAAAGTTTATCACCTGGTACAAAGAGTATTATAAGATACCGGGTCGACAGTAATTCTTCATATTGGATTTGGCCCTCTCACGCACAATCCCTCGGTCATTTGAGACCAAAGAAGCGAGGTTAAAATGAACAAAAAAGCCCTCATTACAGGTATCACAGGCCAGGACGGGGCCTATCTCACCGAATTTCTCATCGAAAAAGGGTACGACGTTTATGGACTCATCCGTCGTTCCTCTTCTTTTAACACCGGCCGGATCAATCACATTTATGCCGACCCGCACGATCCCACCGGTCACTTGAAACTCGCCTTTGGCGATTTGACGGACGGCAGCAACATGGCTCGTTTGTTCGCTGAAATTGAACCGGACGAAATTTACAACCTCGGCGCCCAAAGCCACGTCAAAGTGAGCTTTGACCAACCCGTCTATACGGCGGATGTCGTTGGTTTGGGCGCCCTCCGCATCTTGGAGGCCATCCGGGCGATGAAAAAGCCGGTGCGCTTTTATCAAGCCTCGTCCAGTGAAATGTACGGACGGGTGGAGGAAACCCCACAGAATGAAAAGACGCCCTTTCATCCTCGCTCCCCTTACGCCTGCGCAAAACTGTACGCGTTTTATCAAACCCTCAATTACCGTGAAGCATACGGGCTATTTGCCTGTAACGGTATCCTCTTTAATCACGAATCACCCCGCCGGGGGGAAACTTTCGTGACGCGCAAAATCACACGCGGCGCCACCCACATTAAATTGGGGCTTCAGAAAAAACTATTTTTAGGGAACCTCGACGCCCAACGTGACTGGGGCTTCGCCGGGGACTATGTGGAAGCCATGTGGCTGATGCTGCAACAGGAAAAAGCCGATGATTACGTCATTGCCACCGGCGAATGCCATTCCATTCGGGAATTTCTCCAAGAAGCGTTCGGATTGCTCGGCCTTGACTGGAAAAAACACGTGGAAGTGGATCCCCGCTATTACCGTCCGTCCGAAGTCGATCTCCTCGTGGGCGATAGCGGCAAAGCACGGCGCGTTTTAAATTGGAAGCCGAAAGTCAATTTCAAACAACTCGTCAGAATGATGGTCGAATCTGACCTGAAGTTGGCGCAGCGGGAAAAAGTAAAAATTCAACACAAAAAAACAGAAGATAAGGACGTTCGGGATATTATGGGGACGCCCCCGGAAGAACTGGTGGAAATCACGAATTAATGTCGACCTCGACTTTTTTCCATAACAAATCCATTGTCGTGACGGGAGGCGCCGGCTTTCTTGGGCGTTTCGTCGTACGAAAGCTCCAAGAGCGGGGCTGTCAAAAAATCGGCATCCCTCTGATCGATCATTATGATTTGACTCAAGCGTCCCACATAAAACGCATGTACGAGGCCATGCGGCCGGATATTGTCATCCACCTGGCGGCCATTTGCGGGGGAATCGGCGCGAACATGGCTCGGCCGGCCGACTTCTTCTATAAAAACCTACTCATGGGCATCCAGCTTATGGAAGAAGCGCATCAACGGAGAATTGAAAAGTTCGTCGCCATCGGGACCATCTGCGCCTATCCCAAATTTACGCCGGTCCCTTTCAAGGAAGAAGATTTATGGAACGGCTATCCCGAAGAAACCAACGCCCCCTATGGACTGGCGAAAAAGATGCTTCTCGTTCAAGCGCAGACCTACCGTCAACAGTATGGATTTAATGCCATTTATTTATTGCCCGTTAACCTCTACGGTCCGGGGGACAATTTCGATTTAGAAACCGGCCATGTGATTCCCGCTCTTATAAGAAAATTTGTGGAAGCCAAGGAGAGGGGGGGAAAAGACATCATCGCCTGGGGAACCGGCCGCGTCTCCCGAGAATTTTTCTTTGTGGAAGACGCAGCTGAAGCCATTCTCCTGGCCACAGAAAAATACAACAAGCCCGATCCCGTCAATCTGGGTTCCGGGGAGGAAATCACCATCCTTGAATTGGCGGAAAAAATCCGGGACACGGTTGGTTTTAAAGGGGGCATTCGCTGGGATACAAGCCGTACAGACGGCCAGCCGCGCCGCCGCCTCGATACCTCCAAAGCCAAAGAATATTTCGGATTTACCGCCAACGTTAAACTGAACGACGGCCTCAAAAAAACTATTGATTGGTACCTTCAAAACCGGGCCCCTCAAGCCGTGGCCGCAACGGCCTCCTGTACGTAGGGGACCCGGCCTGACGTTCCATTGACACCGCCCTCCGTCCTCATTGTCCATAATCGATACGCCCACCCGGGAGGAGAAGAACGGTTTGTCGACCAACAAATCCGTCTCCTTCGGAAAAAGGGACATGAGGTCTTTCTCTACACCGTCGACAGTGCACTTTTCGCTCAAGAATCTCCTCTTTCAAAAATCCTCATCGGCCTGCAAACCCCCTTCTCGCTTCCACACTATTGGCGCCTACGAAAAACAATTCGAGAGAAACGTCCAAAGATCGTCCATGTTCACAACGTTTTCCCCTTGCTCACCCCATCGATCACCTTTGCCGCCAATCACGAAAGGGTTCCTGTCGTTCAATCCCTTCACAACTACCGATTTCTCTGCGCCAACGGGCTCTTCTTGCGCCCCAACGGGCAAATCTGCGAAACGTGCCTTCATCACACCCATTTCAACGGGTTTTGGTTCCGCTGTTACGGGCGTCGACCATTGGGATCCATGGCCATGGCTGCAACCCTGGCACTTCACCGACAGCTGAAAACATTTCAAAGGCGAATCGACGCCCTTATCGCTCCATCCCAATTTTTAAAGGAAAAACTTATTGCAGCGGGTTACCCAAGCGACCGAATCCATCACCTTCCCTCCGGCTTAGAATCCCTGCCTCCACGAATGCAATCCCCAAAACCCAACATCATTCTTTATGTGGGCCGTCTATCGCCAGAGAAAGGCCTCCGGACACTTCTTACGGCCGCCCGCCACCTTCCGGAGTGGTCCTTTCATATCGCGGGGGATGGTCCCTTGCGAACCGAATTAGAGGGTTTTGTACGACAAAACGGGATGGCAAACGTCCGGTTCTTCGGCCGACTGGAATATGATAAGATCCCACCCCTGTTACAGGAAGCGACATTTCTCGTTCTTCCATCGGAATGCTACGAAAATCTCCCGATGGTGATGATGGAGGCATGGTTTTACGGTTTGCCTGTGATTGCGTCTCGCCTGGGGGGAATGGCGGAGGCCATAAAAGAAAATATGACGGGATTTCTTTTTGACCCGGGGGACGCCAAATCACTCATCCAATTGGTTCAGTCCTTGTCGCTTGAAAAACGTCAAACGATGGAGCCAACGATAATGTCGACCTTTGAAAACAATCATCAAATAGACAAATTTTATCTCGGCTTGAATAATATTTACCGGACCATTCTCCGTTAGTCAACAATATGACCCCTCCCCTGACTTCTGCGACGCTTGAGGCTTCTCCGAACATAGGAGCGGTTGCCCCAAAGCAACCGGAGATTCCCACCCACTATATTCTCGGTATTCGATTTCATTCTCTTCAATTAAATCAAGCCCTGGACATCATCGATCACTTCATCGCTGAAAGAACGCCTCACCAAATCAGCTTCAGCAATGCCCAAACGATCGCCTTATGTCAAAAAGATCCGGAACTCCAACGCATCATCAACCAATCCCATCTCAATTTGGCGGATGGCATGTCCATCGTATGGGGAGCCCAAATGTTAGGCCTTAAACTCCCCGAACGCGTTGCTGGTCCTGATCTTATGAACGCCCTCTGTCAATGTGCGACTGAGAAAAACTACCGAATCTTTCTTTTGGGTAGCACGCCGTCTAATTTGCTTAACCTCAAAGACGTCTTAATGAAACGGTGGCCTTCCTTGCCCCTTGCTGGAATGTATAGCCCTCCCATCCGCGACCGATTCAATGGGAATGAAAATGAACAGATTATCCATTGCGTGCAAGCCGCCCGTCCCGACATTCTCTTTGCCGGCATTTCCTGCCCAAAACAAGAGTATTGGATCGCCGAAAATCTACAACAACTTAATGTCCCTGTTTGTCTTGGCGTCGGCGCGGCTTTTGATTTTCTTTCCGGCCGCATCCCCCGTGCGCCGGAATGGCTCAGGCGGCGGGGATTGGAATGGCTTTTTCGACTTTCCCGCGAACCGCGTCGTTTGTGGAAGCGTTATCTGCTCGGGAACCTCATCTTTCTTTCTTTGCTCGCAAGAGAAAAAATAAAATTTAAAGTTCATAAGACATTCAAAAAACCGCGATAAATCCCGCTGATTTGAAGATCACCAATGAAATAAAGAGGATTCTGGCGTTCCAAGCGCGAAGTTTGCTGAAAGCGCGCGGATCGATTAACAATTCCTTTAAGCTCGCCGTTGAAGCCATTTTCCGCTGTCCGGGCAAAATCGTGGTCACCGGCATCGGAAAATCAGGCTTGGTGGCTCAAAAGGTGGCGTCCACCCTGACTTCCACCGGAACGCCCGCCATCTATTTGCATCCCATCGAGGGGTTGCACGGAAATCTGGGCGTCATCCAAAAAAGCGACATCGTCCTGGCCATCGGCAAATCCGGAGAGAGCGAAGAATTGCTCAGCCTCCTTCCGGCCATTCGAAAAATCGGGGCAAAAGTCATCAGTTTGACGGCGACCCGGGACTCCTCCCTGGCTCAACAATCCTCGATTGTGCTCCATGTGCCCCTTAAAAAAGAGGCCTGCCCCCTGAACCTGGCTCCCACCACCAGCTCCACGCTGGCCCTCGTTGTCGGCGATGCGATCGCCCTGACCCTCATGAAAATGAGGGGCTTCGATGCGGATTCCTTCGCTCTCTATCATCCGGGAGGATTGCTGGGGAAAAAGCTTCTCCTTAAAGTATCGGACATCATGCGAAGCGGCAAGCGGAATCCTGTCGTTTCCCTTCACGCATCGATGGACCAACTTCTCGTCGAAATTACTCAAAAATGGACCGGTGCCGCCTCCATTGTGGACCACAAGGGGCACTTGGTGGGCCTGGTCACGGACTATGACATACGGAACGCCTTCGCCAAAGGGGAGCTTATTTCCAGTTTAAAAATAAAGGACATCATGAATCCGCATCCAACGGCCGTTTTTTCCGATGACACAGTCATGAAAGCTCTCCAAACAATGGAAAGGCGCCCTAAGCCATTGACCGTGCTTCCCGTCATTGACCGTAAAAAGAGGGCCGTCGGTATGCTCCACCTTCACGATTTCGTCCAAAAGGGCCTCGTTTCCAACGCCTCCCAACAATGAAGTCCAGAATCGCCCTCACAATGGGGGATCCCGCCGGAATCGGTCCGGAAATTGTTTTAAAGGCATCCCGACGCCTCTTAGGCGACCGCACGTGTCAACTTTTTATTTTTGGTGACGTCGACCTTCTTCAATTCACCCAAAAGCTCCTTCTGAAGGATCCCCAACCACTTCAAAAGCGCTTCGACCAAATTACATTTCACGATTTCCTCACCCTGAATCCCCGTGCCTTTTCATCTCATCGACATGTCATCATTGATTTCAAGAATGTCCCCCTAAAACCTTACAGTCTCGGTCGGGCCACGGCCGCGGGGGGAAAGGCCAGTGGCGAATATATCCAAGCCGCCGTCAAAGCGGCTCTGGATAAAAAGATAGATGCTGTCGTCACCGCTCCGATCAACAAGGAAGCTTTCCGGATGGGCGGATGGGGAGTGAAATACACCGGTCACACCGAAATGCTAAAAGCCCTAACCCATTCAAAATCAGTCGCCCTCATGCTCGTCTACCATAACTTCCGCGCGGTTCATGCAACTTCCCACGTGGCTTTAAAAGATGTTCCTCGCATACTGACAAAAGAAAGAATAGTTGACACGATCCGTCTGGCACACGAGGGCCTAAAAAAAATGGGGATTCGCCGGCCGCTTATCGGTGTTTGCGGCCTTAATCCCCATGCGGGAGAAAACGGTCTGTTGGGAACGGAGGAAAAAACAAAAATAATACCGGCGATTTTACTCTGCCGAAAAAAGCATATCAACGTCGACGGCCCATTTTCCTCCGATGTCTTATGGCCCCACGTTCTCTCTAAAAACTATGATGCGGGTATTGCCATGTATCACGATCAGGGACAAATTCCCTTCAAGCTAGCAAGTTTTCAATCCGATAAAAGCAATGGCCGCTTTAACGTTCACGGCGTCAACGTCACCCTGGGAATCCCCATCATTCGCACGTCGGTGGCTCACGGAACAGCCTACGATATCGCCGGAAAAGGGAGAGCCGATGAAACCAGCTTATTTGAGGCCGTTCAACTCGCTGTTAAAATGATTTCTTTTAAAGCGGTATGAAAATAACGAGCTCGAAAACATTCATTAAAAAATGGATGGGGATTCAACATCTCACATGGCGGCTCTTCTTTGCCGTCTTGAGCGTTCTGGTTTTGGCCAGCTTTGCGACCATTCTCACCCTCTATCCGTATATGCACCATTTGGTTTGGCTTCCCATTATTTCCGGAACTCCCATCCTATTTGGTTTGCTTTTTCCTAACTACATTCCCCACCTCGTTTTCTTTCTCCTCCCTTTGTTCGGATTTTTATCGCCGGCGTATAAAATGTCCCCGCTTCCTTTGATCGCACCCGTCTTTTTATGGGGACTGTTTGGTCAGGGATTGGCCACATTGCTCGACCATTCCCACCACCACCGAAAATACAACGTCTCCGACATATGGAACAAAAAGATCACTATTGCACTCCCTTTTCCCATTTGGCTTTTTATTTTCTATTTATTCTTCAGCATGGCGATGTCTTTAATATCTTTTCTCCCTTATTATCCACATTTGAACGCCATTGTCTCACGGGCTCCCTGGGGAGAACTCCCCCTGAAAAATGCCTTGGGTTGGATCCTCTTGGCTTTTCTAGGCTCGACGAGCGGGATTTTTTTCTACGGATGGCTCGCCAACAACAAAATATCGAATAAATTCATATATTCACTTTTGGGAAGTTTAATGGCGGGAGTCGCCCTCTCTTCGATTGTTGGGATTTTACAATGGAGCGGGCACGATGAGCTGGCCGGTGTTTATCCTTTTCTTAATAGAGGTTACGCTCGGTTTAATGCCACGTTCAGCCACCCTAACACCCTGGGATTCGTCACGGCCCTTCTTTTGCCTCTCTGGCCAGGGTGGGCGATGACCCCTCCAAGACGGTTGATACCGTGGCTCATGGGGCCCATCCTCCTTTTTTTGATGATCCTTTCCAACAGCCGATCAGCCATCCTCATTACAGGAATCTCTTTTCTATTGTTATCTCTTCTCGCCACTAAAAAAGCTCGCATTTATATCCTCTCGGCTCTCATCCTGGTTATTCTCGCTGGCTCCTTCTTACTGATGAAGAATAAAAACCTAAAATCACAAGCGCGCATCGGGCGTTTTATTCATCAGGTCGTCCAAGTGAGCCGAGGGGACATGCCCCCGAAATCTTTATTAGGGGACCGGGCTCACCTTTGGGAATCGGGGTGGGTTGTTTTTCGTCACCACCCCATACTGGGGGTCGGGTTAGGAAACTACCTTATTAAATTGCCGAATTATAAAAATGAACTGTCACATCTCGTCAATGACAATTGCGGCAATATGTATTTACACACGGCGGCCGAACAAGGAAGTGTCGGATTAATCCTCTTCCTATTGATTCTTATCTCCCAAATCAAGGCGTATCTGTCGAGAATCCACGAGGCCTCCTTATTAGAAAAAGGGGCCTTCGCTGCCGTCCTGGCCCTCACGATCTCCTTCTTTTTTGGGGCCAATCTCCTCAGCTTTGAGATTAATCTTGTTTTCTGGTTTCTCCTTTATCTCATCAGTCATGTTCAAAAACGATAATCTTTAACCGTGAACAACTTAATGTGCCCTGTTTGTGCGGCCACCGAGATCACCGCCGTGAAAAAGCATGAAGGGTTCGATCTCTATTTTTGCGGTGCTTGCGGGCTCCGCTTTTCTCACCCGATGGAACACCCGGGGCAACAGTGGTATGAAGACTCGGATATCTATCAGGAAGTGGAGTGGAATATTCCATCGACGGAGAAACTGGGGGGCCGTTGGGAGTTCGCCGAAGCCTTGAGGATCATCGGCCCCCCTCCGGCGACCATCCTGGACATCGGATGCGGGCGGGGGGACTTCTTAAAATTGGCGGATTCCCACGGCCACCGAATAAAAGGCATTGACCTGAACAAACATCTTATTCAAGTGGCCCAAAAACACTTTCGTCTCAACGACGTCGAACTGACCTCTCTTGAAAACTTCTCAAAAAACCATCCGCAGGAACAATTTGATGTCATCACAGCCTTTGAGCTCCTGGAACATCTGCCCTCGCCCCAATACTTCATTAAGGCCTGTTTCAACCACTTGAAACCCGGCGGCCGTTTAATCCTCAGCATCCCCGGCTTTCATCGCTTTCCCCTGTGGTTTAATAAGGAGGTTGATGCCCCACCCCATCACTTCACATTGTGGTCATCGGCGTCATTGGAAATTCTCTTCAGCCAAAATGGTTTTAAAAACGTCAAGGTCGAGAGAAAACCTCTTCTTCTCGGAGATCTCATGTATCATATGGTCCGATGGATCCCCGGGTTTCAACACCCCGGGCCTTTCTTTAAACTTTTGAGGGGGAGTCTAAAAATAATCATGGTTCCTTTCTATCTTTTCATTCGATCCTTTCCCACGTCCGGGGGTTTTACCCTCCTGGCCACGGGTTCCAAGTGAAAACCACCACCTTCCCCAAACTGCTTCACCAAATTGGGTGGCGCGTTGTTCTCGACCTTTTTTCCCGCGGATCCTTTTTTCTCATCAACATCCTCGTTGCCCGCAAACTCCAAGTGAATGATTTCGGGAAATTCGTCTACGCCCTTTCTCTGGTGCAAATCTTTTATGTCTTTACGGACATGGGGACTCACTTGCAACTTATTAAAGAACTGGGAGAAAAACGCGGACAAAACGATGCTGTATGGAAACCTTACCTGGACTTGAAAATCCTTTTTATGTCCGCCATCTCCGTTGTTTTTCTTTTCCTTTTCGCTTTCCTATGGAAATGGGACGCTCCGTGGCTGCTTCTTTTGGCGCTTCTTTGGATGTTTTCAAACTCCATTCTCGACTTCAATCAATTCGTGTGCAATGGCCTCGGGCGGATGGATCTCGCCCGGGCGCAGATGCTCATACAACGGTCACTGATGCTGGTCGGTATACTGGGGGGACTCTTTCTGGTCCCCAACCTCTATGGTACCCTCATCGGCCTTGCCATCGGAAGTGTGACGGGAGCCCTTCTTTCCAATATTTATTTCCAAAGAGCGACTCAAAGCCCCTACACCTTCTCTCGGAATCTGAATCAGTGGAAAAAAATCCTGGCGGCCTCTGTGCCGATGGCGATCGGAGGAGCCCTGGGAGCCTGGTGGCTGAGGATCGGCCCCTTATTTCTAGCCTGGATTCGGGACAGCGAAGCCGTGGGAAATTATTCGGCGGCTTTTCGTGTCTTTGAAATCACCTACATCATCCCGGCCAGCGTGATGGCGCTGTCGGTACCTTATCTTTCGGAATCCCTCAAAAAAGGCCTGCCCGAATTTCGCCAAGGGCTTTTCAAAATCTTATCGGGGATGTTCTTCATCGGCCTTCTCTGGGGAAGCTTCCTCTACCTCTTTAGCCCCTTCATCGTCCTTTCTCTTTTTGGACAAAAATATGCCTCGGCTATTCCGGTCCTTAAAATTTTGGGGATCAACGGGGGACTCGTCTTTGTCAACTACGTTTTAACGCATCTCATGGTGGTCCTCAACCGGCAAAAGACTCTGGCTATCATGGTCGCTGCGATCTTTATGGTGAGCACGGTGTGTCATATCGTCGGCATCAACCTCCGCGGCCCCGTGGGAGCGGCCTCCGCTCTCCTGGCCACCGAAATTCTTCTCTTTATCTTTACCGCCAGCTTTCTGTTAAGGAAATTTAATATTCTCACCCTAAAAGACGAGGAACTGACATCATTGGAGAAGGTCCCCGCCACCTATGAATACGAATGAACCCGGCATCAAGGAATCTTATCCGGAATCGCCGCTCTGGCCCCGAAATAAAATTCAGGTGATCAAAGATCACCTCCGATGGATCCAATGGAAAATCACAAATCTCGGGGAATCACTTCGAACCTTTAATTTTGACGGCCATTCCTACCCCTATTTTTGGCACAACTACAACCGGACTTGGAAAAACGAGAGAGCCGTTGAAATTCCGATTCTTCGGGAAATTGTTCAGGAGTACGGAGACCGGCGAACACTTGAATTCGGAAATGTCTTGTCCCATTATTTTCCCGTTCGCCACGATATAGTCGACAAATTTGAAACGATTAAAGGCGTCATTAATCAAGATATTATTGATTTCCATCCGTCCCAGCCCTACGACCTCATCTTTAGCATCTCGACGTTGGAACACGTGGGCTGGGATGAATCCCCGCGTCAGCCGGAAAAGGTGTTTATCGCCCTGGATAAACTGCTGCGGCTCCTCAGTCCTCAGGGTGTTTTCGTTTTTACGATGCCTCCCGGACACAATTCCCTGCTTGACACCTATCTCCAAAGCCAGGACCACCCCTTTGACAAGCTCTGCTACATGAAACGAATATCGGCGATGAATGATTGGGTCGAAGTGGACGGTCCGACCGCTTGGAAATGTCAATATGGGCATCCATTCCCGGCGGCGAATGGGTTGGTGATTGGTTTCCATTACAAAAAGGATAAAAGGAGTATATAAGGAGCTCGTCACCCCGGCGGAAGCCGGGGTCTAGGTCGTCAGTATTTTCCTGGATTCCGACTTTTGCCGGAATGACGACCTGGGTACAAACATATGAAAATACTGGATTTGGGATGCGGCGCAAAAAAGACCCCCGGGGCAACGGGGATTGATTTAACACCTCAACAGGGCGTCGACATCGTTCACGATCTGGAGGTGACCCCTTACCCCATCGCCGACAATGTTTATGATCGCATCGTGATCCGGCATGTCATCGAACATATTAACAATGTGGTCGGATTAATGCAGGAAGTTCACCGTATCGGAAAACGAGGGGCGACAGTCGAAATCCACACGCCCCATTACACGTCTCTCAATTCCTACATCGACCCGGCCCACCGCCACCATTTTTCTCTCTTTGCCTTTGATATTTTCTGCGGGAACACCGACCACGGTTACAACCTGGGGGCTCTGTATCGTTTGAAGAAGCGCACCGTAGAATTCTGGCCTCTCGTGGAAAAACCCAGGTTTATTCCCTATCACTTCTTGGGATTAAAATGGTTCATTGAACGCCATCCACACTTTTACGAGCGCTTTCTCGCCTTCCTTTTTCCCTTAAAAGAATTTCACGTCGAATTGGAAATCCTGAAATAAGATGCGTATCGGCGTTGATAGTCGGCCTTTAAGAGAAACCCAAACGAGCGGAATTCCGATGACAATCCGCAACATCCTGCTCAATTTGACCACCCTTGATATGAAGAATGAGTATATCCTCTATGCTCACAAGGATTTCAATTTTCCCTTGCCCAACGGCCGATGGTCCAAACGGGTCGGCGCCAAAACGAGATACGGCAGTTTATGGTTGCAGCTGGAGTTGCCCCGCTGGCTGAAAGAAGACAGAATTGACGTCTTTTGGGGAACGCAACACCTGTTGCCCCTCATGATGCCGAAAGTCATCAAGGCTGTCTTGAACGTTCATGATCTCGTTCACTACGTCTTCCCCAAAACCATGAAAATGCTCAACTTCATCATCAACAAACTCATCATTCCTCCGTCGATCCGCCGCGCCGACGCCATTGCGGCGATCTCCGGCTGGACCCTTAACGATGTCCGAACATACCTGAAACCAGTGAACAAAATCATGCGGGTGACTCATTTGGGTGTCGGAAAGCAGTTTTATCCCCGGGATGCCATCGCCGCGCGTCAAAAAATAAAACACCTTTACAATTCTGACGATCCATATCTCTTGACCGTCGGAACGTTCGAACCCCGGAAAAATGTTGTGGGGATCTTTCGGGCTTTTTCCCTTATCGCCCATCAAATTCCACACCATCTTGTTTTGGTCGGCCAAAAAGGGTGGAAAAATGACAATGTCCTAGAAGAAATTCAAAGGAGCAATCTCATCCACCGCATCCATATGCCCGGCTATGTTGAGGATGAACTTCTGCCGGAAATGTACTCGGCCGCTGACGCCTTTATCTTTCCATCCCTCTATGAAGGGTTCGGGCTGCCGCCCCTGGAAGCCATGGCGTGCGCCTTACCCGTCGTGGCTTCCAATGTCTCATGCCTGCCGGAAATCACAGGGGACGCGGCGCTTTTAGTGAACCCCCAGGATCCGCGAGACATTGCCAATGGAATTCTTCGCATCATTCGCGAGCCCGCTTTGCGCCAACGGTTGATCGAGAAAGGATTGAAGCAAGCCGCAAACTTTACCTGGGAAAAAACAGCGAAACAGATGCTTGACATATTCAATACATTTGATTCGCACACCAGCTATTTTGAAGTCAATAAATAGATCGTCATCATGAGAACTTACGCATTTAAGAATAAGACCCTCCTCACGCTGGCGAAACTGGCAGACACCATCGGTTACCAATTCCGCCGCCCGCCCCCATCGAAACATCTTAGACCCAACAAAATCCTCGTCATTCGCTTGGATCAACTGGGGGACATCGTTCAAACTCTTCCTCTCTTTGAATCTCTTCGATCGTCATACCCTGGAGCGAAAATACATGTTTTAAGCACAACCGCAGGAGTCGAACTTTTTCGATTGTGCCGCACAGCGGACGACTATTTTACCTGGGACTGCCCCTGGTTCGATTCACGACGCCATCCCACCAACACGACGATAGAATTGGGGAAACAACTTAAAAAAGAGGGCTACGATTGTGTTCTGGAACTTCGGGGAGACATTCGTTTGATATGGTTTTTAAAGCGGTTGGGACTTAAAAACGTGGTCGGTTATGGAGCGACAGGCGGAGGATTCCTTTTGGATGTCAACGTGCCTTGGGACCCGAACCTGCCGGCTGTAGAAAAGAATCTTCGCTTAGCCGAGGCCATAGGCGCTAAAAGCGTTTCCGCCACACCACATATGACGTTAATCGAAAAAAGCATCTCCCATTTAAGCACCACATCACACTCTGATCGTCGATTTCGATTGGCTATTCATCCGGACGCCGGCACACCCGCCAAACGGTGGCCCTTGGAACGGTTTCGAGAACTTATCATAAAGCTTCATAACGAAGGCAATTGGGACATCTGCCTCATTGGACTTAACGAGTCGATGGGATCAACGTTGACTCAAATGGTGGGCCCATCTGTCACAAACCACATGGGAAAAACGACTCTTCCCCAACTGTTAGACATCCTTCAACAATGCGATGGCCTTCTCACCAACGACTCAGGCCCCGCCCATCTGATGGCCGCTCTTGGGAAACCGGTTTGGACCCTCTGGAGCGGGACAGCCGACCCAAAAATCTGGGCTCCTAGAGGAAATGTCCACATTATTGAAAACCCCGTCTCCTGTTCTTACTGTTCCCAAGCTACATGTCCGGTCGAAGGCCACCCCTGCCTCGGTGGGATAACCACGGATAAAGTGTACGACACCCTTCTCGCCACGACCGTCACCTCCACCAAGGTTGGATAACCTATGAAAATCGGCCTGGACATCAGAATGGTTGACAGCTCGGGAATCGGCATCACCATCCAGGGCCTTCTCAACCATTTCACAAGCGATCAAAAAAAACACCTTGTTCTCCTCAGCTCTCCCGGCTGGCAAAAAGCCGACGGAATGTCGACGGTCACTGTGCCCTACCCCATCTACAGTCTTTCCCAACACTGGCGCTATCCCCCACTATTAAAGAAACTCAACCTTTCTCTCTTTCATATGCCGCACTTTGACGTTCCTCTCTTCTATCGGGGTCCGTTCGTTGTCACGATTCATGATTTGATCCATGTTCTTTTTCCGCAATACTCCACAAAGCCTTTTTCCCGGTGGTACGCCTATGTTTGCATGCGTCATATCGCAAAACACGCTGCGAAAATCATCGCTGTATCCGAAAACACCAAAAAGGATTACTTGCATTACTTTCCAGACGCGCAAAATAAAGTTCAGGTGATACATCCGGCCGTCGATCAAACATTTCAGCCCGTTAGTGGAAATCTTTTAAGCGCGACTCTCAGAAAACACAACCTCGAACCCGGTTATCTTCTCTCCGTTGGTAATCTTCGGGGAAGTAAAAACACAATGGGCCTTCTTTCCGCTTACGAAACCGTTAGAAAAAACATCAATAATTGTTCGCCCCTCGTTCTGGTGGGACGAAACTCTTACCCGCAATTCCGCCGGAATGGATTTCCTCCCGGTGTCCATCAAATTGAAGCGGTCGAGAGGAATGACCTGCCGGCGCTCTATTCAGGCGCCTCTCTTTTCGTCTTTCCTTCCTTCTACGAAGGATTCGGACTTCCACCGCTTGAAGCCATGGCCTGCGGTTTGCCGGTCATTGCTTCAAAGGTCGCCTCCCTACCTGACGTGTGCGGAGAAGCCGCCTCTTATATTGACCCGTCAACTCCCTTGAACATATCGGAAGCGATCATCGACCTGCTTCATCATGCCGAGAAAAGAGAGGCCCTTCGGCAAAAGGGATTTGAAAACGTTAAGCGGTTTTCGTGGCACCAGTTTGCCTCTTCGACCTGGAAGCTTTATGAAGATGCCGTCCAAAAAGGTCTTTGAATGATCCGCCAACTTGATTTTCTGGTCGGTGTTCCCCTCGTCAATACACTGGGTTTATTGACGCGCAAAGGCCGCCCGATTCCTCAAGGGATCAAAAAACTTCTTCTCATCAAATTCGCCGCCATGGGGGACACCATCCTTCTGGTCCCTGTCCTTCGCCAGCTTCGGAAGGCCCTCCCGCGGGTACAGATTCATTGGCTTGTTTCCTCGATTAATCAATCCATTGCCCAAACGGTTCCGTATGTGGACAAGATTTATGCGTGGGAAGGGGGGCTTAATTTCACACTCGTCAAATTGATCGCCGCCCTGCGACGTGAAAAATATGACCTTGTCATTGACGGCGAGCAGTGGTCACGAGGATCGCCTCTCATGGCTTATTTAACGGGTTCAAAAATAAGGATTGGCTTCGATACCCCCTGCCAATATCGTGCCAGCCTGTTTACCCACACGCTTAAAAAACAATATCGCCATCACGAGATTTACGATTTTTACGATTTGGTGGAAAAATTCATATCTCTACCCTTGGATACAAATCTTGAACTATGGGAAACAGAAGAGGGACAGTCGGAACTTAACAGGATTTGGAAAAAGCCGCCTGAAAACACGAAGAAAATATTAATCCACCCCGGCTGCGGGAGGGATGGCTTTCCGCGAGAGTGGCCGCTGGTCAATTACGGGGTGATCGGCCACTGGCTCAAGAAAAAATATGACGCCCATCTCATTTTATCCTCAGGGCCTGAAGAGAGGCAAAAGACGGCCCACCTCTCCCGGCTCCTCAATGGACTTGCCACGGACTTGGGGGGGCAACTCTCCTGGCCCGGCATGGTTTCTCTTGTCAAGGAGATGGATCTCATTATTTCCGGCAACACCGGCGTCATGCACATCGCCGCGGCGTTTAAAAAACCTCAAATTGCCTTGCATGGACCCACCAATTCTCTTTTGTGGGGTCCTCTTAACTTAAAAGCGATCGTCCTTAAATCAAAATGCCCCCACTGCCCTTGTCTGCGCCTGGGTTTTGAGTACCACAAAAAGGATCGAACCTGCATGAAACTCATTGACATTGATGGGGTCAAAAGCGCCGTCTCAAGCTTATTCGACAATTCAAGTCATATTTAGTAGAAGTCCCGAAAACGAAAAGTTGATCTGCCATGACAATGATCCCCTATCGATTGGGCCTCTCCAACACACAAACGCTGAAATTCATATTCAGCCGAGCGGTTATTTTAATGGGGGACGTATTCGTTGTCGCCATGGCTTATTTTTTGGCGTATGGCTTCCGTTTTTATTTTCAACCTTTCACCGACGTATTTCCTGCCGTCAAAGGGGTTCCTCCTTTAAGCATTTATCTTAAAGCCAGCCCCCTTGTTTTGGCCTTGTGGCCGCTGGCTTTGTCCTGGCAGGGAGCGTACCGGCGCATTAATCTTCCGGCTATCGATGATGCCCTCCGGATCACCCGGGGGTCGATCATTGCCACGTTGTTGTCCATGTCGGCCATGTTTCTCTACCGCGAAGATTCTTATTCCAGAATCGTCTTTTTTCTTGGGGGGTTGTTCAGCGGATTTCTTCTTTTTGTCGTCCGTGAATTGATCAAAACGGGGTATCTCGTTTGGATCCGGCGGCAGGGGCGGCCGTACCGTGTTCTAATTTTGGGCGACGGCTATCTTTCGAATGCTTTGAAAAAAATCCTTGAACAGCATGGAGACCGGGCCATCCTCAAAAAAAAAGGGGGGGATACCGAGTCCATCAAACGGACAATCGCCCGCTCCCGCATCAACGAAGTCCTCCTCGCTCATCCTGCCCTCCATCACAAGGATGCCATCCGGATTGCGACCTATTGCGAAGAAAAGGGAGTCTCCTTCCGGCTTCTGCCGGACATCCTGGAGTTGCGCATGGGAGAAGTCCTGGTGGACGATTCTCTCGGGATTCCCACCTTCCAGCTCAAACCCACTTCTCTGCACGGAACCGCGTTTCTCACCAAACGGGTCATGGATGTCACCTTTGCCAGCTTCATCCTGGGAATCTTTTTCATTCCCTTGAGTTTGGTGGCTTTTCTGATCAAAAGCACGTCCCGCGGCCCGACTTTTTTTCAGCAGCCCCGCATGGGTTACAAGGGGCGAACGTTTCAATTTCTCAAGTTCCGCACCATGGTTAAAAACGCCGACCAGCTTTTGGATCAACTGAAGGAAAGCAGCGACCGACCGGGCCCCGTTTTTAAAATGAAAGACGACCCGAGAATCACGGCCGTTGGCAAATTCTTGCGGCGCTTCAGCATCGATGAGCTGCCGCAGCTCATCAACGTCTTGCGGGGTGAAATGAGCCTCATTGGACCTCGCCCCCAAGTCTTGTGGGAAGCCGAAGTCTACGATGAGTGGGCCAAAAAGCGCTTGAACATCCTGCCGGGCATCACGGGGCTTTGGCAGGTCAGCGGGCGGGCGGAGCTCACCTATGAGGAAATGATTGACATGGACATTTTTTACATCGAACACTGGTCGCCGGGGCTTGACTTTAAAATATTGGCCAAAACACTGCCCGCGATATTAACCGGAAAAGGAGCTTACTGATAATGAAGATTCTTGTGACGGGAGGGGCTGGATTCATCGGATCCAACATTGTCGACGAATACATCCGGCAGGGCCATCGCGTCTGGGTGGTCGACGACCTCTCCACCGGCCACCGCCGTTACGTTCCTAAGGCGGCCGTCTTGTTCCACCTCAATATTCGTAACAAGAGCCGGCTTCTCTCCCTTTTCAAAAAGGCCCGGTTCGACGTCGTCAACCATCACGCCGCGCAAATGGACGTCCGCCATTCGGTGGCCGACCCTCAATTCGACGCCAACGTCAATATTATCGGAACCCTAAATCTATTGGAGGCTGCCAAGAATTGCAAAGTGAAAAAATTCATTTTTTCTTCGTCGGGAGGAACGATCTACGGCGAATGCCGCCGGCCCGCACGAGAAGGCGACCCTGAGATTCCTCTGGCGCCCTACGGCATTGCCAAACTATCGTCGGAAAAATACATCCACGCCTACGCTGTTCTCTATGGCCTCAAATACACCATCCTCCGATACGCCAACGTCTACGGACCCCGTCAAGATCCTTTTGGTGAAGCGGGAGTGGTTGCCATTTTCTCCAACAAAATTTTGTCGGGTGAGCGTCCTTTTATTTTTGGAACGGGAAAACAGACCCGGGATTTCGTCTACGTCGGCGATGTCGTGAGGGCCAACACATTGGCGCTGTTTAAAGGCCACAATAAAATCCTCAACATTGGAACGGGCCTCGAGACCTCTGTTGTAAAACTTTGGAGGACCACGGCCTCCTTGAGTCACTCCGACCTTCAACCCATTTATAAGAGAGCTCGTTCGGGCGAATTGAGCCGCAGCTTTCTCAATTGCCAAAAAGCGAAGCGGGACCTGGGCTGGGCTCCGCAAACCGATCTCAGGGACGGCCTTGAGCGGACCCTGATTTACTTCAAAGAAAAACTCAAAACCGGACACCCCCGATGAAAGCCATCCTTCTTGTCGGCGGACTCGCCACACGCCTTCGTCCTCTGACCCTTCATCGTCCCAAGGGCCTTTTGCCGATTCTCAATATTCCTTTTCTCTATTTTCAACTCCATCGCCTTGAAAAAGCCGGCGTCAAAAAGGCGGTCCTCGCCGGGGGTCATCTGGCCGAAAAATTCAAGGACCATTTTCGGCGTCATCCCTTTGGCAAGATGACGATTAATGTCATCAAGGAACCAACCCCCCGCGGAACCGGCGGCGCCATCCGCTTTGCCTACGATCACCTAAAAAAATATCAAGAGTCGGCCGACGAACCAATCATTATTTTTAACGGCGACATCCTCTTTGATCTCGACGTGCGGAAGTTCATCCGATTCCATAAAAAAAGGGGGGCCGAGGGGTCCGTTGCTCTAACGGCCGTCAAGGATCCGTCCCGCTTCGGTTTGGTCATTCGGGATCCAAAAAGCCGGATAAGACGGTTTATTGAAAAACCGAAAAGCCATCCGAAGAAAAGTTTTATCAACGCCGGCGCTTATCTTCTTCAACCTCATCTGCTGGAGGATATTCTTCCCGGACGAACCCTTTCAATCGAGAATGATTTATATCCACGCTGGCTGAAAGAAGGGAAGCGACTCTATGGCTATTCTTTCAAAGGTTATTGGAATGACATCGGAACGCCCGCCAGCTATCTGAAAGCTCACCTCGATCTCTGCCGTGACAAAAAATACTGGACAGAAATGTCATTATTGCGTAAAAGGGGCCTCCCACGGGGGGGAGAAATTTACGGGAAAAAGTTCCTATCCCGCCGGCAACAAATTCTTGTTGAAGAAAAATCAGGAATCGGTAAGAAGGTTCATTTGGAGGGAATGGTTTCCGTCGGATCTCATGTCTCGATTGGTGATTCTTGCATGATTAAAGACGCGGTGATTCTGGATCATGCGACGATCGGGAGGGGCTCGAAAATCTCAGGCTCGATTGTCGGGCACAACGCTCGATTGGGTCCCAAGGTTGAACTTCAGGCGGGCTCTGTCATCGGCGACGGGTCGCATATCACAGCCTACTCCAAGGTCTAATTTTTATGATCAACAATGGTAACAACACGATTAAATTCGGCACCGACGGCTGGCGGGCGGTCATCGCCGAGGGGTTTACCATGCACAACGTTCGGCGGGTCGCCCAGGCGGCGTGCGACGTTATTCGGAAGACGTCAAAAAGCCGATTGATTTTGATCGGTTACGACCGCCGCTTTTCTTCTCAACTCTTTGCCGAGATGGCCGCCCGAGTCGCTTCGGGAAACGGCTTTAAAGTCGAATTTTCTGCGGCTCCCATTGGTTCCCCCACCCTGGCCCTTAACGTCAAAGAAAGAAAAGCCGCCATGGGATTTATGATCACCGCCAGCCACAACCCGCCCCATTTCAACGGATTCAAGCTGAAAGGGCCTCACGGAGGCTCCGCTGATGAAACCCTCACCACCAGCATTGAGGACCGGCTCGACATGGGCGACATCCGATTTGGAGAGGTGCCGACCACAAAAAAGGATTTTTCCATCGCCCACGTCGCCTTTCTTAAAAAACAGGCCCACAACATTCGACTCTCCCATCTTTCCGGACCCGTCATCTTCGACGCCATGCATGGACCGGGAGGCGATTTGTTCGCCAAGGTCGTTCCCAAAAACGGTTCCGTCATCATCCTCCACAACGAAATCGACCCTCTCTTCGGAGGCGTCAATCCCGAGCCGATCGAGGTCAACCTCAGTGACCTGAAAAAAAACGTCATTCAAAAGAAAGCCGCCGTCGGCATCGCCGTCGACGGCGATGCTGACCGGATCGGTCTCATCGATGAAAAAGGGCGATTTCTCCCGCCCCATACGGTGATGCCCTTGCTTCTCCTCCATCTCATCGAAAACAAGAAACTTCGGGGAAAAGTCATTCAAACTGTCTCCATGGGCTACCTGCCTGAACGCATTGCTCGCCATCACAACCTGCCCTTTGAAGAGGTCGCCGTCGGTTTCAAACACATCTCCCAAAAAATGATGCGCGAAAAAGTCCTTTTAGGGGGGGAGGAATCCGGTGGATTCGGCGTCGGCCTTTGGTTTCCGGAGCGCGACGGCGTCCTCTGCGCTTTGCTCATATTGGAATTGATGTCGTTGACGAAAAAGTCGCTCTCGGAACTTGTGACGGATCTGGAAAAAAGGTTTGGCGCGTCTACTTTTAAACGGGTGGATTTCGCCCTCTCCCACCCTGTTGATAAAAACGCCTGGACCGAAAACATCAAAACCCATCTCATGAACGGCTGGACCGGTCTTCCCATCAAGGAGGTCCGGCTGATCGACGGCGTTAAAATCATTCAACAGGATGAGGCCTGGGTCCTGATGCGGCCCAGCGGGACCGAACCATTGGTCCGCACCTATGCCGAAGGGCCAAAAATAGATATTGTGAACCATCTCTTGAAAGAGGCTGATCGACTCGTTCATTTGCCGCCGCCCCGTCCCCCGGCAGAAGCAAAATCATTGAAACGGCGCGGGCGGAAGGTCAAAATCCGGGCGTCCCGCTAGCCTTTTTTCAGATTAATCAAAGGAGGAAAGACTTAGGTGAAAAAAGATTCGTTTCTGTTTACGTCGGAATCGGTGACGGAAGGTCATCCCGATAAACTTTGCGACCAGGTTTCCGATGCCGTGTTGGATGCGGTTCTAAAAAATGATCCCAAAGGCCGTGTGGCCTGCGAAACCTTTGTCACCGTCGGCCTTATCATCATTGGGGGGGAAATCTCCACCACCACTTATGTGGACATCGGTGAATTGGTCCGGGGTGTGGTGAAAGACATCGGCTATACCGACTCAAAATACGGATTTAACTTCGAAACCTGCGCCATCCTGAATGCCATCCACCAACAGTCCCCCGATATATCTCAGGGCGTGGATCGCGGAGGGGCCGGCGACCAAGGCCTCATGGTCGGCTTCGCCTGCGATGAAACGGAGGATCTGATGCCAACGCCGATCCAATTGGCGCACACCTTGACGCGCCGCCTGGCCGAGGTGCGGAAAAAAGGGATCCTGCCCTATTTGGGACCCGATGGGAAATCTCAAGTGACCGTTGAGTACCGGGAAGGGAAACCCTATCGCATCAACACCGTGGTCATCTCCTCCCAGCACACGGCCGATATCCTCGATCGAACGGGAATGAAAATATCACGCGCCGCCCGCGAAGAGATCATCAATAAAGTCGCCCTGGCGGTTCTTCCCAAAAACCTGGTTGATCAAAAGACCCTCTTTCACATCAATCCCACTGGTAAATTCGTCGTCGGGGGCCCTCAATCGGACACCGGCATGACCGGCCGGAAAATCATCGTCGACACCTACGGCGGCTGGGCCCAACACGGGGGGGGCGCCTTCTCCGGAAAAGACCCGACGAAGGTGGACCGCTCCGCCGCTTACATGGCTCGCCACATCGCCAAAAACATCGTGGCGGCGAAACTGGCCAGAGAATGCCTGATACAGCTGGCGTACGCGATCGGCGTGGCCGAACCCGTCTCGGTCATGATCGACACCGATGGGACCGGGGTCGTGCCGGACCGGTCCTTGGGAAAGGCCGTCCAAAAGGTCTTCGACCTGACACCCCTGGGTATCATCAACTATTTGCAGTTGAGGCGCCCCATCTTCCAGAAAACGGCGGCGTACGGGCATTTTGGACGGCTTGAACCGACGTTTACGTGGGAAAAAACCAACAAAATCAAAGACCTGCAAAAAGCGTGCTAAAAGGATCTCTCTCATGAAATATGACATCAAATCCATAAAACTGGCCGACGAAGGCCAACGGCGAATCGATTG